>CAZYAT010000031.1:0-39230 GCA_964645235.1 uncultured Ferruginibacter sp.
AGGCATTCGATCTTTTCAGCGGCTTCGAGCGGCGTCATCGGCCAGCTGCTGAAGTTGAGCAGGGCCTGCTTTCGGAAAGCATAAACGCCTACGTGTTCGTAGTAAGTTGGTGTAACGTTTTTATCGCGGTGATACGGGATAGGACTGCGGCTGAACATCAGCGAGTTCATGTTCTTATCTACTGCAACCTTTACATAATTAGGATCGGCGATGTACTTCTCTTCTTTCAGTACCTGCATCAGCGACGCCACCTGTACATTGGCATCATCAAAGACCTTCAACAGTTTTTCGAGCGGTTCTTTCTGAACAAAGGGCTCATCGCCCTGTACGTTCAATACGATATCAATGTCCATATCGGCGATGGCTTCGGCGATGCGGTCGCTGCCGCTCTCGTGTTCTTTGATGCTCATCCGGGCCTTGCCGCCGTGGGATGTTATTTCGGAAAAGATGATCTCGCTGTCGGTTACCACCACCACTTCATCGAAGAGGCCGGTGGCAACGGTATTGTCGTAGGTATGGCGGATAACGGTCTTGTTGCCGAGCAGCTGCATGAGTTTGGCAGGGAAACGGGTGGCCGCATAGCGGGCCGGTATCATGGCGATCTTCTTCATGCAGGCAAAACTATGATTTATATGATTACATTGATTTTACGACTGAGTAACCTGGAATCGATAAATCAAACACCCGAACTATAAAAAATCACTGCCTGCGATTGAAGCAGGAATATTTCCAGTTCGTAAACAGCTCCCTGTTCGGTGCCGATCTTTATTTTGCTGATGGGGCCGGGCTTACCGTCGAACATTTCCCGCTGCACTTCGACTGTTTTACTGCCGTTATCTTTTTTTATGGTTGTATTTTTTACAGGGAAAGGGTCTTTATCAGTCAGTAGTTCGGGGTATTGGCCAATGAGGCGTAACAATAAAAAGCATTGTTCGATTGTAAATTCGGGAATCAGGTAAAGTTCAGAATTGGATTCATAACCTTCCCAACGCTGCCATTCCATACCGTTCTTATACAATTGTTTGGTAAGGGTGGATTCACCCATTTCATTCAGGGCCGGGTCGGAATTTTTTATCAGCAGCGGGTTTCCATATGCAGCGCTTACCTGGGCAAAATATTCGCTCAATGTTTTTGTTCCCTGTTTGGGTGAGGGGGTGGGCAGTACATAACTGCTGACAATATAACCTGTTTTGCCGTTGTACAAAACCTTCCACCAGAAACCAGTAAAACCTTCAGTGCTGATGGTGGGCTGGTTCACATCTCCCGCAACAGTAGTGAGCTTATCTCCATACGGGATCTTTTCCAGCACTTTGGCGCCGGTGGAGGGCTGTTCACGCAGGCTGAGCCCGGCTTTGGCAGCGGCGTACCAGGATTGTTGGGAGATGGCGGCAAGGTTGCATGCAAGCCATATGGCCAAGAAAAAAAATCTTTTCATGATCAAAAAGATAAGGGAAGTTCGTCGAATACTTTTTTGCAATGGGTGCAGCGGTATTGTTTTTTGTAGGTGGATGTTTGTCCGTAGAGAATCCTGTTTTTTATTTTGCCCCACAGACCTGTAGGTGCATGGATGATCTCTTCCACCCGGAGCGCATGTACCTGGCAATTCGGGCAGGCGATCTCTTTTACGTAATTTTCTTCGGCCTGTTTCAGCAGCGCTTCAGCTTTTTCAAACTCCGATTCTTCTACCAGTATCTTGATCCCGCCTACGGCCGGGTTAAGCAGCGGATCTACCGTAACGATGTGTTCGTCTTTGATGTGGCAGTTGACGCCATTCTCCTGTAACAGCCCAAGGGTCATGTTGGCGAGCATGTAGTTGTCGAAAGAAGCTACTTGTTTAAAGTTCATGAATTGGTTTATCGCTTTAGAGCCAAAAGATATGAGAGATCATTTGCTACCACTCAGGATGACAAACAAAAGAAAACAGGATTGTCTGTGCAAGTTAGTTATTAAACAGAAAAAACCGGAGCAACGCTCCGGTTCTTACGTATTACGGTCCCCGTCCCTTCAGGAGATGGGATTAATTATTCAGCATCAATGGCATTACCAGCATCAGCAGTTGTTCGCCTTCGCCCTGTTCGGAAGGTTTGATCAAGCCGGCCTTGGTGGGCGTGCTGAGCTCCATCACCACATCACTGGTATCGGCGCCGTTCAGCATTTCGATCAGGAATTTGGCGTTGAAAGCGATCTGAAGGTCTTCGCCGTCGTACGAGCAGGCCATGCGTTCGTTACCCTCGAAGCTGAAGTCAACGTCCTGTGCTGCCAGTTGCAGCTCACTTCCGCTGATGCTCAACGCCACCTGGTTGGTACTCTTATTGCTGAACACACTCACGCGGCGCAGGGCATTCTGGAAATCGTGTTTGTTTACCGTCATCTTGTATGGATTATCGGCCGGTATCACCACTTTGTAATCGGGGAAGCGGGCGTCGATCAACCGGCAGACCAGCTCGGTTCCGCCATGCACCACAAAAAGGTGGTTGCTGTTGTACGAAACTTTCAGCTCGTCGTCGTTATCTGGTAAAGAGCTTTTAAGCAGGTTCAAGGGTTTTTTCGGAACGATGAAAGAGTCTTTCTTCGGACAGCTGACATCGCTGCGGGTATAACGCACCAAACGGTGAGCGTCGGTAGCCACAAAAGTGATTCCTTTTTTATCCAGTTCGAAGAACACACCGGTCATGGCCGGGCGCAGGTCGTCGTTGCTAACCGCAAAGATGGATTTGTTGATGGCGGTGACAAGAGCAGAAGACGTCATGGTAAACGAGTTGGCATCATCTGCAGCCGGTTCTTTCGGGAAATTATCAGGTGTTTCACCCATCACTTTATACTTACCGTTGTCGCTGGTGATCTCAACAGCGAAGTTTTTATCAACATTAAATGTGAGGGGCTGTTCGGGAATGTTTTTAAGGGAGTCCATCAGGATCTTGGCCGGGATACAGAATTTTCCGCTGTCCTTGGCCTCGATGTCCAGGTGAACCTTCATCACGGTCTCCAGGTCGGTGGCAACAACGGTCAGCTTGTTCTTTTCTACTTCAAACAAAAAATCTTCGAGGATGGGCAGAACGGTGTTGGCATTGATCACCCCGCTGATCTGCTGCAGCTGTTTCAGTAAGGCCGAAGAGGAAACGATGAACTTCATAATAAATTGGTCTTTAGTTGGCAAATATATTGGTTAAGCAGGTAAAAATAAGGGCAATTTTTGAACAGGGGTTTGAAAGCCACGCAAGTCTGAACCGATGGACCACTAAACCCATGCGCCGTAATCCACAAGCCTTTATAAGTTTTGCTTGCACACAATATTTCAACGGGTTATATTGTTTTCTATCAACGATTGCTCATCGCCGTTGTGTCCAAAATTAATACGTATGAAAAAACTGCTGTTGCTTCTGTTGCCGGCATTTCTCTGCCTGTCGGTATTTGCACAACCCCAACAAATCAAGATCGTCAGCTTCACTGTCAAGAACCAGCTGCCTGCCTCGATCGATAGCTGGAATAGTATTCCCGGTTCGATGTTGCTGGTGGCTCAAGCCCAGCCCGGTGTTCGTATTCCGGGATTGAGGCTGGTCGTTCAGATCAAATCCGGCGGGGCGGTCATCTGCGGCAACAGTTCTGCCGGTGGAATGCTGGTTGACAATTTCCAGGCCCGGACCTTTTCGGTCCAGGAGCTGACCGGGGCGCTCACGAGCTGCAAGGAATTAAAAGATGGCACTTATACCATCTGCGCTCAGTTCTTCAACGGCGAACGAAAAGAGGCCAGCCAGGAAGTCTGCAAAGAGTTCAGGGTAGAGACGCCTAAGGAAACGGATTTTGCCCCGCCAACCCTTATCGTTCCTGCCAATGAAAATAAATTTCTAAAGAAAGACATCCAGAAGCCGGTCACCTTCCGGTGGACCCCACTGGTACCCAAACCCAGGGATCCTGTTACCTACCGCCTTCGCGTATGGCAACTCATGCAGGGCCAGAACGGTGTACAAGCCATGCAGGCGAACCAGCCCATTGTTACCAAAGACGTGGAGAATATCACACAGGCCGTAGTAGCTGGCAACAGCATATACACAGGACCCTGCCGCCCACCCTACCTCTGCGATTTCATCTGGAGTATACAGGCGCTGAACAAGGAAGGGAAGCCGGTGGGAAGGAACAATGGAAACAGCGAACCCTTTGTATTTAAGATCGCCGATGACAATATCAATATAAAGATCGACAGCGTGGATGTAAGCTGCTGCATCAACGGTAAACAGAATGTATATATAAAGATCAGCAACCTGCATACCACCAACCCGGCACAGATCAACGCCATTAAGTACCGGGTGAACGGCACCGGGCCTGTTACCAGCCTTTCTCCCACCACACCGGGGCTTTCGTTCACCATTCCGGCCAGTTCATCCCAGGCATTCACCGGCTCGGTCAATTGTATCGATAGTATGAAAACGATCAAGTTCATCGTGGATGCCATCTGGCCGAGCGACCCCGATAACATAAATAACGAAACTGCCTGGGACACGCTCAGGTGCGCCTGCGACCCCTGCAGGACCATCGGCGTTACATTAACAAAAGACACGCTCACCAATACGGCCAGCACCAGCGGACAAATATTATTAACAGGCACCTTAAGCGGGCTGAATCCAAATAATGTAAAAAAGGTAACGATCGAACTGATCTACTTCAATATCATACAAACCGGCGACAGCAATTGCGTGAAGTGCGCCGAGAATAAAGAGTGGGGCAACTTCATCAAACCGGCCAGCTCCGCATTCACCGGATTCGGAACACCGGTGCTTAATGGGTTAAACTTCGGCAGGGAATGGACCTGGCTGAGTACCGTGCAGAAAGAATGCGATACCCATGGCAATGGCGGCGACGGGCATGGTGGTAACGGAACAGGGTTACCGGGAGCAAATAAAGATTGTGCCGCCTGCGGAAACAACACAGGAGCAGCACCACCGCCCCCGCCCGACCCAAGAGATAAAACAGCGAAGATCGCCGGAACCGGGCCCATCATCATTGTACCGCCGGTACCTAAAGCAAATACGTTTTCATTACCCATTGCTGTACCGCCGGGCAGCAGCCTGAAATGCTGCGGCGATAAAATAAAGGTCTGCATACGATATACCATCTGGGATTTCTGTTGTCATGCATGCGATGTGATCAAATGTTATGAAATAGAAAGAAAAGCTCAATGATCCTTTAAAAGCCTAAAATGATTATCATGAAACAGATCAAAATATATTTCCGGTCCGCATTAATAATAACAGCAATGGTCTTTTGTGCCAACACAAAAGCACAGGTGAACGGGTTTACGCTTTCGGACCCCACATTCCCGACGGCACATAATTTAGGAACCACCTTTCCTATAAACGTATCGTTCAACTGGACACCCACCACCACCAGCGCCACAGTTGTGATCAATTACAATTCAGCCCTGGTAAGTTATGATGCAAGCTGCACAGCAAGCCTGCCCGGTTGTATGGTGGTTACCAGCAGCGGATCTTCTGTTACCGTTACCATCAGCAACCTTTCGTCCTGTACCAATACCGGCGCCATCAGCTTCAACCTTTGCTTCCGGTTCAACTGCCCGGATTCATGCACAGGTGTAAACAAGCCAACCACGTTCACCGGAACGCTTACCGATAATTTAAGCACCACCCAAACAGCAAGTTGTTCTTCGAACGGCATATTGAATAATAATGTCTCGATGAGCCATATCTTCTGGGCCTTCAACCAGCTTACCGCCGAAGTAACATACCGGGTTTGTTTTTATAACCCCGACTGTTTTAAGATCAAGAACCCGAGCTTTACCGTGAATCTTTCCCCTGCATTGGGAACGATCACGTCGGTCTATGGCGGTTCATATACATATACACTCTCAGGAACAACCATCACACCGAATACCACTGCATTGAACCAATATGCTGCCGACTGTTTCTTCTATGTTGTCAAGCTGCCCTGTAATACCGGGCTAGGGCAAACACTCACCAGTAATGTGACCATGAAGGGAACCAACTGCAATATTCCCAACAGCACCATCAAAGGGCCTCTTGCCGCGTCGTTCACCATTCCGGCATCGCCGGCTGCCACTGCCAGCATATCGGTCTCCACGTCATCCACTTCAGGGTACTTCTATTACTATATTACCAACAACGGCAATGTGCCGCTGAATTTAACTGCCACCAACTTTTTACCATTGGTGCACCTGAAGAACTCTCCCAATTCGGTTCTGCAGAACACTTCACAGGCGGGGTTGAACTGTACCATCAAATATTATAACTGTTCACTCACGCCCACCGCCGCCTACCCGCTTGTTGGCAACGGGGCAACAGATAATAATGCACCGGCAACCAATACCAACAAATTCGATCATGTGATCAACAACCTGATGCCGGGACAGAACGTGAGCCTGTATTTATATTATGACCTTACATCTTCGTGCAGTGGCCCGGCAGGCAACCCTCCGTTCAAAGACAGCCTGGCGATATCCTTCAACTGCGTAACAACGCCGTCTTCCTGCATACCCTGCGGACCCGGCGGGCAACAGAACCCGGTGATCATTTACAACCCGCAGCCGAACATGATCTGCATGAACAACAATTATCTTTCCGGCTGTAAGAACCTGGGCGACACCATCGACCTCTGTTATGAGTTCAAGAATACGGGGGATGCTTCGCTCATCGGCGGTCAGTATAATATACAATTGCCATCCTGGCTGCAGGCGGTCTATTCAAGTGTGGTGTATACCGGATTCTCGCCATTGCCAACGATCGTTCCGGCATCAAATATCAAGTTCAACCTGCCGACCATTCCACCCAGCGCAACCAATACCTATAAGATCTGTTTCAAGGCCGTAGTGCAACCGGGAGCTGTTGGAGGACCCAATGCATTCTGGTCGATCATGTCGGGAGGGAACCTCATCAGTCCGCAATGGGTATGTTATACTTCTTTCAACATTTGCGCTTTTGCAGCGATCGGGGTAGACAAGAAAGTAAAAGGAAACCTCAACAGCAGCTTTGGCAATAGTGCGCAAGGCAATCCTAACAGCGCTGTTGACTGGGAGATCACGGTAAGGAATACCGGCACCATTGCCGTAGACAACCTGGTGGTGATCGACCGTATACCAGCCATCGGGAACCTGACCATACTTGGCAGCCCCTCTTCATCGCCGGTAAGCAACCAGTTCAATATGCAGATGCTGACAGCACCTACCAATATTAATTATACAGCAACCTATACAACCACACAGAACATCTGTACCACCTGGCCCGCAACGGGCACGCCCTGCAACACGGGAACCTGGTCCGGCGTTGTTTCGAACGGTGGTGTTAAGTTCACGTTCAACCCAACATTCACATTGGCCCCGGGAGGAACGTATACATTTACCTTCCAGACAAAAATACCCGCAGGCACCGGTAACGGACTTACCGATTGCAACACAGTTGGCTTCATTGCCAAATCACAAACAGGAGGGTATACAATCAACCCGGTGGAGTCTGTACCGGTGTGTATTGAAGTAGTAACACCCGAAGTCCCTCCGGGAGGCTGTTGCAAAGACCTGCTTAAGAAAATACAGACCACGCAAAGCGTGAGCAACGATGTACTGACGGTAAATGCAACGCTTACTGCCGGTCCGAATAAACTAACTAAGGTCACGGTATCGCTGGTGAACTTCGAAGTGAAGCATCCGAAAGATTGTGATGTGTGTGTGAAAGACCCGAGATCATTCGGTAATATCACCAACCCTGCCAGCCCGCTGCCTTTCGGGCTTGTTCCGCCCAGCGTTCCTTTCTCACACCTGGTTGCCTGGAAGGATAGTTCGGGATATAGTTTTGCGAATGGTGTTCCACTCGGCTTTTCAATCCCGTTGCCACCCCGGAGCCCGATCGCCTGCTGTTGTGATACGATCGAATATTGCCTGAGGTATACGTTTACCGATACCGCATGTGTAACCTGCGATACCACCATCTGCTATAAAACATACAATGGAAAAGATTGCAAAGAAACCGGTGGCGGTGGAAACAATGGCGAACCATGCAATTGTGCATGGGATCCTGTGTTCCATTACGAGGGCGGGCAAAAGGCGGTGGCCTGTGGCGGGTCGGTAACGTTGATAAAAGGGAATATCCCTGTTTCACTTGCTCCGAACTTCAACTGTGTGCCATCATCGCAAACATGCACTCCCTCCGGGCTGCAGGTTACCATTACCAACAATACCACCGGGGTTACATCCATACTAACCGGGCCTAATTATAATTATACCTTCCTGCTGTCGGGGACATATACGTATAACCTGTCGGGCAGCTGCGGAGGCAAACCATGTAATTGCCAGTTAACGGTCATCATACCTCAATAAACCTGTATGAAGAAAAAAACCTCTGTGCTGCTTTTACTTGCTTGTTTTATTTGCTGCAGTTCTCCTGCACAAACAAAACCAGCAGGCTTTTCTGTAAGCGGAACTGCAGGGGTTACTTATGAAGGATATGGGTTGAGCCGCAGCCCCTCTGGCTGGACCGGCTATACGCCACGCAAACCCTGGAACCAGGTCCGGTTTAACTTCACTCCTTCGTTTAAGTTCGGGAAGGATTTTAGTTTACCGTTCAACTTCAATTTTGCGGCCGTACCCACCAATTTTGCCGGACCTTATGCCGGCATTAAGAACCAGAACTTTGGGCAGTTCATCACCAACCCGATGAACAGCTTCGGAATCAATCCAAAATACAAATGGGCCGAACTGCAACTGGGTACTCAATATTTGAAATACTCCGATCTTTCCACCGGCGATATCGGCATATTCGGCGTTGGTTTCGATCTTCGCCCCAAGACATGGCGGTTTAAGTTCTTCACCGGCCTTTCGCAGGACGGCGTAAATTATTTTGCCGGCCCCCCAACTGTTACCGGGGCCTACAAGCGGAAGAACTGGATGGTGCAGATCGGTAACGAAAAGGAAGGACAATACCTGTTTGCCGTGAACCTGGCAAAGGGTAAAGATGTTCCCTCTTCTTCTGCACCACCTCCGGCAACCATAAAGCCGCAGGAAGGTGTTGTGATCAGCATTGTTGGCGAAGCCTACGTGGAGAATATTTATTTCAAAGCCGAAGCGGCACAATCCACTTTTACAAAAGACGTAACAACCCCGACCACTACAATACTGCGGGGATTAAAACCATTCATTGAACCACACACCTCTTCACTTACCGATTTTGCCGGCCAGGTGAACGCAGGAAGAAAATCCGCCAACTTCGATATCGGTTTAATGATGAAATACATCGGCTCCGGGTTTCAAACCACGGGGTATCCGTACCTGCAGCCCGACCGATTCGACATGACACTTAATACACGGTTCAACGCCTGGAAAAACAAGTCGGGAGGATATAAGATGAATGTGGTGGCGAGTGCGGGCCGGCGGGTGAACAATTTAAAGAACACGGCACTGAAAGCAAGCCAGTTCATTGCCAACCTGAACTGGTATACGCAGTTCGATGATCACTGGAGCCTGAATGTGAATTATAACAATTTTGGGTTTCAATCCGCCAGCGGCACCAACCCTTTCGGAATAAAAAACGTAAGCAACGATTTCGGCGTGAACCCCACGTTTACCTGGACGGGAACAAAGATCATGCACCTGGTAAGCCTGAGCTATAACTACAGCAAGTACGATGAGCGTGATGTCATGACGGGCCTCACCACATCGAACAATACACACACGGCACTGCTTACGTATGTGCCCACCTATCTTACCAAAGACCTTTCGCCCGATTTCAGCATATTGTATTTTTATAATGATGTACCACTGGCCAAAATAAAACTGTTCACTATAAGCAGCGCACTGAGCACCAATCTGGCAAAAAAGAAGATACGGTTGCGTGGACAATTGCAGTATACAAACGGCAAGCTGAATGCTTATAGCAGCAACAACAACCTGATCGCCTCCTGCAATATTGATTTTAAAATAACAAAGAAGCTGAGCTGGAATACATTCCTGACCACGAATTATTACAAATACGGCAACGAGATCGTTCCCAATGAGGCCAACTATATCGAGACCATGAGCCGTACGGGATTCCAGTATAGTTTCGATACAAAAAAATAAACAATGATCAGAACAGCATTTTCCATACTGCTCTCATTTCTTCTTACTGCAGCAACGGCTCAGATCACATCCAATTTGATATTAGCGGCCAAACCGCCGGCACAACTATCCGAATGGGGCAGCCGGAGGGAAGTGCTTACGCTGATCCTGAACGGGCAAGGGGTTCCCGTAACACAGTTCAAAATAAAGGCGGAGATAAAAACAACGGACGGAACTGTTGTTGGATCAACCGACCTGGCAAGGGCGAATACGTTGACCGGTAACCAGGCAGGCGGGGCCACTATCTTATTTGCCAACGATGTGGTTCCGATGGAGTACATGAATTTCACCGGCAAATACAAAACCACCCTGCAGCGAACCGGTAAGTTGCCGGCAGATAATTATATACTTTGTACCAGACCCGTTCGGCCCGCCGATTATGCACCGTTAGGCGACGAACAGTGTAAACCCTTTTACCTGGCATCGCTCCAGCTTCCCATATTGCTGAAACCATACAACGAAGAGGTCCTGGATAAAAAGAAATCGCAAACAGCGATTATCTTCCGCTGGTCGCCGGTGGTACCGGCACAAACGTCCCCGGTTACTTACCGCATCCAGGTGTTTGAAGTGCTGGCGAAACAAAGCCCCGTGCAGGCTATGCGAAGCAACCAGCCTCTGCTTGACAGGGAACTGTTGGGCGTAACACAATTTATCTGGCAGCCACAACTCTCATTTATTAATGAAGACGGGAATAATTTAAAATTCATCTGGACCATCCAGTCGCTCGACAAAGACCATAAACCTGTTTCCCAAACAGACGGCAGCGGAGAAGGACGAAGCGAGCCGATCATTTTTTATGTAGGGGGGAAATAGTTCATGAAATGTGCAGCATGATTTAAACGACTGCCATGATCAATCACCCATGAACCAGCCACCATCAACCGTGATCCATGAACTATGATCTAACTTTACAAACATGGACAAACAATCCCTTACCCCCGACCAGGCCTTGCAAAAGATCAGGCAGTATTGTGCTTACCAGGAACGGAGCCATATTGAGGTAAAGGATAAGCTGTATGGCTATGGCTTGAACCGGAAAGAAGTTGATGAGCTGTTGTCGACCCTGATCGAAGAGAATTATCTGAACGAAGAACGCTTTGCCATCCAGTATGCCGGCGGTAAGTTCAGGATGAAGCAATGGGGCCGGGTAAAGATCAGATACGCCTTGCGGCAGAAACGGGTGAGCGAGTATTGTATTAAAAAAGCATTGGCCTCCATTCCCGAAACGGAGTATCAACGCACTCTGCAGAAACTATTTGAGGAAAAGCTCCGCTCGCTCCGGAGCGAGAAGAACATGTTTATCCGAAAACGGAAGATACAGGACCATCTCATGCAGAAAGGGTATGAAGCGGCCCTGGTGAATATGCTCACCGCCCAGGCAGGCGCTTAACGCAGCGGGAACATCTTTACCCCGGACGAACGGATGCCCACAATACTATTCTTATAAAAGCCACCAAGGTTATCATAGGCCACCTCCAGTACCAGCTTACCGCTGCTGTTCACCAAACCTAACATTTCCCCAATCTTTACCTTAGCAAAGCCATTTACAAAGCCTCCTGCGTTGTCATATATAAAACCCGTTAGTTCCTTACCCTTGTTATCCAATAAACCCCATTTACCATTTTTCCTTGCCCAGGTACGGCCTTCGCTCATCGGCAGGATATTTTCATAGACGAAGGAGATGATCACCGATCCTTTCTGGTCTACCAACCCTACCTTATTTTCCTTTTGAAGCGGGAATGTTCCATTGCCCGGGGTTCCCGCTGCATCATACAGTTTGTTGTCGATCGGTTGCCCCTTTATATTGATAAGCTGGTATTTGCCGTTTTGTTTTATTACTGCCGATCCTTTTGTGAACAATGAAACCTCGTCGAACTGTGTGTCGATCACCAGCGCTCCCGTTGTGTCGATGAAGCCCCATTTGCCACCTGCTTTAACTGCTGCAAGCCCATCCCTGTACTCACCTGCCGCATTCCAGGTTTTGGTACCGATCTTCTTGCCCGTTTCATCTACCCAGAAATACCCGGTATAGTCTTTGATCCAGATGCGCCCATTGGTGCAGGGCCCCCCTTCGGTGCCATACACACGGAAAACCTCTTCGCCGCTTTTGTTGATATATACCACCCGGTATGCGGCCTGGTCGATGCAAGCAGCCAATCCCTCACTGAAAGGACCTACGAAGCGGATGGCCAGGTCTTTGATCTTTTTAAAATTTTTATCGGCCAGGTATGCGGTACTGTTACTGCTCTCCTGAAGTCCACAGATACCTTCGCTGAAATTTACCGCTGCCGAATAATCCATGCTGTTCAGTTTTTTTCCGGTAACATGGTAAAAGTCATATTTGCTGCTTTTATTCTTCACCATGAAAATGCCTTCTTCATTGAAATCGCCTGCTTCTTTCGCAGGCAATTCAATTATGGCACCGGTTGTGGGGTTGATGATCTCCACGGTTGCATCGTGACTGATCCGGAGCGAATCTTCATTGGAGGCAAAACCCGATGAATAAGGCCATATGTTTCTCTTCGAAATGGTTTTAACAAGTTTTCCGCTGTTGTCGAATACATTCACTTTTGTATTGAATATGTAAAGAATGCGTTCCTTTCCGAGGGAAACCGTAACGGCTGAATCGGCCGGAATCAATACTTTCTGGTTTTTATCCAAAATCGTATAGCGGCCGTTTAGCTTTACAGATCGTTTATCGTTTTGAAGAACGGAGATATAATCATACTCTGTTTTCAGAAGAAATGCACCTTTATTGTTGATCATACCGTATTTATTCTCGATCGTACAAACAATAAAGTTGCCCTGGTAATCACTGAGCACATCTTTGTATTCTACCGGGAGGATGAGCTTGCCGGTACTGTCGATGGCCCCGCTTTTGGATTTGTTCGTCACAATGAACAGGCCCCCGGATTGCCTGTTGCTGATCGACTCATAAGGTGTGGTAATTATTTCCTTACCAGTTTTGTCAATGACAATATATTCACCGGGAATGGTAATGGTTGGTTTGCCCGGGCCCCCGGCCGAGGTTCTTTTTTTCCGGGCTACAACTGCATATCCTTTATAAAAAGGATTTGCATCTTCGTATTTCACGGGAATCACCATGTTGTTCTGTTTGTCGATATACCCGAATTTCCCGCCCTCTGCCGGCGAAGCCGCAGCCAGTCCATCGCTGAAACTAGCGAAATTGAAATAAGCAGGCTGGATAACGACTGAACCACTGCGGTTCATGAATCCGAGTTTTCCTTCCTTGCGGAAATTCATCAGGCCTTCTCGAAGCGGGCCCAGGTAATCGTATTCAATAGGGATTGCCACATTTCCCTTTGTATCGATGGCGCCCCATAGGAAATCGTAACTGCCATTTCTTTTTTTCACAACAGCCAGCCCGTCACTGAAACGTTCGATCTCGTAGTATTCTGGTTGGGTGATGAAACGCTGCTCGGCAGAGTGATAGAGAGCCGCCTTATCGAGCGTATCTTTTACCAAATAAATGTTCGGCACCCCCGACGTGAATATGTTCTTATATATGAGTTGCAATACCAGTTTTTTATTCCTGTCAAGCAGGCCATAGCGGTTTTCGTTTTTTACGTTGCTGCCGCTCCCGACACGAACGGATTTATAAGCAACCGAAAGGCCATCTTCGTTCCTGCTGAGCGATGTATAATCCTGTGCTGCAAGCGACAGGCAACAGAAAAGGCCAAAAATGAATGCCGCGATCTTTTTCATGCAGAATGTATTTGATGATAAAAATAGGAGAAGAAACAGGAGCACGAAATACCTTGTGTTGGGTATATGTGAGAGGAGTATGTAAAATCATAGACCCCGGCGGCTCGTCACGGTTTTGAACCCTATCTTAGCAGGCTGTAAGTATTTCCTGAAGTACACCGCGACCCCGGTACTGATTTTTTAACCTGTGCTGTTTCCGGCCCCGCATCTTGTCAAGTGCGTAATGCAGATCGTCAAATGCATTTTTAAACAGGCCTCCGGCGTATTTTCTTTGTATTGCAATGCTGGGCGGCCAGCGATTCTTCAATCAAAAAAAATACAGCCATGAAATCTGTTTTAAGAAAAACTATGATGCTGGTTGCTTTTGCAGCAGCGCTTGTTTCCTTCTCTTCCAACTTTGGCGGCGAGGGCTTTGAAATTTACCTGAATGGGAAAGTGTTGCTGCAGCAGTTCGGCAAAGACATGAACACCGTTAAAAACCTGCAGATCGGCAAGCTTCAGCCTCAGGATAAATTGACCATCCGTTACTATCATTGCGGGCGCATTGGTAAGAACCGTATGGTTACTATAAAAGACGGGAACGACCGGGTAATGAAAGTGTGGCGTTATAACGATGCCGTTTCAGCCGCCGGGCAAATGTTGTGCAGCAGCCAGGATATCATCAATCTTCAAAAAACCGGGAATGCTATTTTCAAACTGTATTACTCCTCTTCGGAAGTTCCTGAGGGGCGTTTGCTGGCGAATATTGTTACAACAGACGCATCTGTCGCAGCAACACGTAAATAAAAGCAGGCTTACTTTTTCTGCAGATGCCGGAGGTCTTTCTCCGGGTGCTTCCCGGTAATGGTGGAGAAGAACGCGATGATCTTTCTGAAATCGGCCTCTTCGTCATTACCGGGATAGAGCAGTTCCCCGATCACCAGTTCTTTATTTTTAAAATCAAGGCCGACGGGGAGAATAGGCACATGTGCCGTACGGGCAATATGGTAGAACCCGCTGCGGAGTGTGTCTACCTTTGTCCGGGTGCCCTCCGGGGCCAGGGCCAGCAGGAATTCATCATTCGATTCGAATAGAGCGGCTGCCTGTTCCACCACTCCTTGCTTGCTTTGCCTGTCCACCGGCGCGCCTCCCAGTTTGCGCAATAACCAGCCGAGAGGCCCTTTGAACAATTCTTTCTTCCCCAAAAATTTCGCATGGGTGATATTGAGGTGATTGCGTGCGCCAAACCCGATCATTACATCGAACATGCTGGTATGTGGCGCCACCGCTATCACCATTTTTTTATTCTGGTAGGGGAAGGATCCAACGACCTTCCAGCCCGATAGTTTCCAGTATATCTTCAACAGGAGGCGAACCATTACGGGAAGATAGCGCATTCGGATTAATCCCCTGGTTTTTGAGATTCAGGCTTTCTTTTTACATTTAATACAACAAAACGATTGCTTTGCCTGTAGCCGTGATATCGATCACCATCACGGCTGAAAAAGATCAGCCTGCGGCTGGTTTTAACTAAGCAAATTGTGTAATTGCTTTTATTTCTTAAAACAGCCTATTCATTGTTATGAAATCAGATTATGAAATTGCCCAGGAAGCGCCTATCCTGCCAATCACTTCTATTGCCACCGATATGGGTCTGCCTGCCGATATGCTTATCCCTTACGGCTATCACAAAGCCAAGATCAGTATTGGTGAGTTCGATGCGAAAAGAGTTGCTGCATCAAAGCTGATCCTGGTAACGGCCATCACGCCAACCAAGGCGGGGATCGGTAAAACAACCACATCGGTAGGCTTGGCCGACGGCCTGAAGAAGCTGAAAAAAAACGTGGTGCTTGCTTTGCGTGAACCTTCACTTGGGCCATGCTTTGGAATGAAAGGAGGGGCGGCTGGGGGAGGCTATTCGCAGGTGATCCCAATGGAAGAGATTAACCTTCACTTCAACGGCGATTTTCATGCGATCACCGCGGCAAACAACACCCTGGCTGCTTTGCTCGATAATTACCGGTTCTATAACCGGGGTAAACCGGAAGGAATAAAGACGGTTCTTTTTAAACGATGCCTTGATGTGAACGACCGGGTATTGCGCAAGATCGTAACAGCGCTGGATACACCTAATAATGGCATCCCCTCTGAAACAGGATTTGTGATCACGCCTGCTAGTGAGATCATGGCAGTGCTCTGTTTATCGGAAGGTTTGAAAGAGCTGCGGCAAAAGATCGACGATGTGCTGCTTGGGTTCACATTTGCCGGCAATGGGTTTACAACCAAAGACCTGGGCGTTACCGGCGCCATCACCGCTTTGCTGAAGGATGCGCTTCAGCCTAACCTGGTACAAACCCTCGAAGGCACTCCCGCCATCATACACGGAGGGCCCTTTGCCAATATTGCACACGGCTGCAATTCGCTGATGGCAACCAAAACAGCACTGCAGTTTGGCGACTATGTTGTAACAGAAGCAGGTTTTGCATCCGACCTGGGTGCAGAGAAGTTCTTCAATATCAAATGCCGCAAAGCAGGTTTGCAGCCTGCTATGAGTGTTTTGGTGGCCACTTCGCAGGCGCTGAAACTAAGCGGCGGCGCAACGGAAAAAACAATGATGCTTCCTGATAAAGACACATTGAACAAAGGATTGCGGAACCTGGAAAAACATATCAGTATCCTGAAATCATTTGGCCAGCGTGTACTGGTTTCGTTGAATAAATACCATTTCGATACTGCTGAAGAGATCAGTTACCTGCGGGACTGGTGTGCAGAAAGAGAAGTGCGCTTTGCCGTGAATGAATCCTTCGGACGCGGCGGCGAAGGGGCCATTGAGATGGCGCAGGCGGTGGTGGATATCTGCGAAAAACCATCAACACCCCTGCAGCATACGTACGACCTCGAAGATAATATTGAAACAAAGATCCGCAAGATCGTTACAACGATCTACGGGGGCAAGGATGTGGTGCTGTATAAGAAGGCACAGGAAACATTGAAGAAGATCAAAACACTCGGGCTTGAGTACCTGCCGGTTTGTATGGCAAAAACGCAGTACAGTTTTACCCATAACCCGGCCATCAGCGGGCTGGACGGTGATTTTAAAATTGATGTGGACGACCTGGTGATCAGTAAAGGCGCCGGCTTCATTGTTGCCGTGTGCGGGGAAATGGTTCGTATGCCGGGATTACCGAAAACACCGCAGGCAAACTTTATAGATGTGGTTGATGGAAAGATCGTTGGTGTGAGTTAAAGTAAAAAGGATATTCAATTCTTGAACAGGGGCGCAAGCCCCATTTTTATTTTATTATCTTCAGGCAAATGAAAAACAGGTTGCTTGTTTTTTTTCTTCTTTTCTTCCTGGGCAGCAGCGCCCAGAGAAAAAACACATACCACATCATTGGATATGCGACTGGTAAGGCCGAAACGATCGGGCAGTACCCTCTTGATAAACTCACACATATCATTTATAGTTTTTTAAAGATCCGGAACGATACCCTTACTTTTCACGACAGTACACAGGAGAATACGGTGCGCCAGCTGGTGGCATTAAAAGAAACATATCCCCAACTGAAGATCATGGTATCGGTGGGAGGATGGAGCGGCTGCTCCTTCTGCAGTGATCTGTTTGCTTCACCCTGGCACCGGAAAAATTTTGCAAGAACCACAGCGGCTCTTTTCAAACAATATAATATTGATGGTATTGACCTGGATTGGGAATACCCGGCAATCGAAGGTTATCCCGGCCATAAGTACGACACGGCAGATAAGAATAATTTTACCGAATTGATAAGGGAGCTAAGAAAAGAGCTTGGAAACAATTACCTGTTGAGTTTTGCTGCAGGCGGATTCATGAAATACATGGAACAGTCGGTTGATTGGGATGAGGTGGTGCCGCTGGTTGACATGGTAAACCTGATGACTTATGACCTGGTCGGCGGTTATGCTACAGTAACGGGCCACCATACATTATTATACGACTACCGAACGGGGCAGGAATCAGCGAGCAGGTGTGTGAACTGGCTGCTTGGTAAAAAAGTACCATCCCGTAAGATCATTGTTGGAGCAGCCATGTATGCCCGTATTTGGGATAACGTGCCCGACAGTAACCATGGCCTGTACCAACCGGGCCGGTTCAAACGGGGTGTTGCTTTTCATGACTTCGATACTTATTTCAGCGACACATCCGGTTTTGAGTATTACTGGGATAAAAAAGGCAAAGCGCCTTATCAATATAATAAAGCACAGCAATTGTTTGCGACATTCGACGACAGGCGGTCCGTCAAGGCAAAGACAAAATTCATCCGGCGGAAAAAACTGGGCGGTATTATGTTCTGGGAATTGGTACAGGACCTGAAAGAAAACGGCTTGCTTGAAGAGATGAATAAAGAGCTGAATAACTTACCTTAATTTTGAACTCATGGTCATTGCCATCTGCATCATATTTATCATGGGCTATGCGGCCATAGCGTTGGAACACCCGCTGAGGGTCAACAAGGCTGCAACAGCACTGGTAACCGCTGCATTATGCTGGTCTGTATTTGCATTGTTGTCCGGTGATGCACACCTTGTCTCAGAACACCTCACGGGGCATCTTGGAGAAGTGTCAGGCATCTTGTTTTTTCTGATGGGAGCCATGACGATCGTTGAACTGATCGATGTGCACGACGGTTTTTTTCTCATCACCAACCGTATAAATACAACCAGTAAAAAGAAACTGGTATGGATCATTTCTGCGTTTGCTTTTTTTCTTTCTGCTGTACTGGATAACCTTACAACCACCATCGTGCTGGTTTCGCTGTTACGAAAGATCATTGCCGGCAGGGAAGACCGCCTGATGTTTTCCGGCCTGGTGGTGATCGCCGCCAATGCCGGAGGCGCCTGGTCGCCCATCGGGGATGTAACAACAACGATGCTGTGGATCGGGGGGCAAATAACAGCTTCATCCATCATCATCCAAACCATACTTCCCAGCCTTGTAAGCCTGCTTGTTCCGGCGCTGATCATCAGCAGCCGGATGAAAGGAAATCTTACCAGGCCAAACAGCAATGAAGAAACGACAATAAGCTTCACCAATACTGCATTCGAACGGAACCTGGTATTTTTTGTAGGGGTTGGGTGCCTGCTTTTTGTTCCACTCTTCAAAACCATCACACACCTTCCTCCATATATGGGCATCCTGTTCGGGCTGGGGTTGATGTGGGTGATCACCGAACTCATCCACAGCGGAAGAAGCGAAGAAGAAAAGGGGTTGTTATCTGTAAATCATGCATTGCGTAAGATCGACACGCCAAGCATCCTTTTCTTCCTGGGTATTTTGCTGAGCATTGGCGCACTGCAGGCAACGGGTGTGCTTAATAACCTTGCTGCAGCAATGAGTGAAAAAATTGGTAATATCTCCGTGATAACGTTAAGCATCGGTTTGTTGTCTGCCGTAGTAGACAATGTGCCACTGGTTGCTGCCGTCCAGGGAATGTACCCGTTGGAACAATATCCAACCGGCCACTACTTCTGGGAGTTCCTTGCTTATTGTTCGGGAACCGGCGGAAGTGTCCTTGTTATAGGATCCGCTGCCGGCGTGGCAGCCATGGGCCTGGAAAAGATCGAGTTCTTCTGGTATCTTAAAAAAATCAGCTGGCTGGCGCTGTTGGGTTATCTATCCGGCGCTGCTGTTTTTATCGTTCAACATTATTTATTCGGGTAAACGACCAGCATATAATTAAGAATGCAGAGCGTAGCCGTAGTTAAAGCTTCATTGTCAGCTTAAACCCAATACGTCATTCTTGGTTATTCATTAAAACTCGGCACTCTTGGGATAACGGGGGAAAGGGATTACATCGCGGATATTTCCCATACCGGTAACAAATTGGACCAGCCGCTCGAAGCCGAGCCCGAAACCGGCATGCGGACAAGAACCAAATCTCCTTGTATCCAGGTACCAGCTCATCTCTTCCACAGGAATGTGCATGGACCTCATCTTTTGTTCCAGTTTCTCCAGGCGCTCTTCCCTTTGCGATCCGCCCACGATCTCTCCGATGCCGGGGGCAAGGATGTCCATTGCTGAAACCGTTTGCCTGTCAGGAGCACAATGATCGTCCAGCCTCATATAAAAAGCTTTGATCGCTGCGGGGTAGTTGGTAAGGATCACCGGCTTCTTGAAATGTTTCTCCACCAGATAGCGCTCATGTTCACTCTGCAGGTCCATTCCCCACCCGGTGATGGGGTACTGGAATTTTTTCTTCTTGTTGTGATTACTTTCTTTCAGTATCTCGATTGCATCGGTATAAGTAAGGCGCTCAAAATTATTGTTCACCACAAAATCAAGCTTTTCCATCAAACCCATTTCGCTGCGCTTATCCTGTGGTAAGGATTTTTCTTCTTCTGCCAAACGCTGAGCAAGGAACTCAAGGTCTTCTTTGTTGTTCTCCATTGCATATTTAATAATATAGCGGATGAATTCTTCGGCAAGGTTGGCATTGTCTTCCAGGTCGTAGAAAGCCATTTCCGGTTCGATCATCCAGAACTCCGCCAGGTGGCGGGTGGTGTTTGAATTCTCTGCACGGAAAGTTGGCCCGAATGTATAGATGTCGCTGAAGGCCATGGCAGCCAGCTCTCCTTCGAGCTGACCGCTTACGGTGAGGTTGGTGCTTTTGCCAAAGAAATCTTCCTTGAAATTGATGGAGCCATCTTCATTTCTCGGAGCCGTTCCATCAATGGGCAGTGTGGTTACACGGAACATCTCACCGGCGCCCTCTGCGTCGCTGGCGGTGATGATGGGAGTGTGCAGGTAAACAAACCCTTTATCGTTGAAAAACTTATGTACCGCAAAAGCGAGTGAATGCCTCACCCTGAATACAGCGCCGAAGGTATTTGTACGGAAACGCAAATGAGCGATCTCCCGTAAAAATTCCAGGCTATGCTTTTTAGGCTGCAATGGAAATTTCTCTGCGTCGCTGTCTCCGAGGACCTCTATTGTATCTGCTCTCAGCTCTACTTTTTGCCCCTTACCCGGCGATGGGATAACTTCCCCGGTTGCTTTGATACACGCTCCGGTTGTTATTCTCTTTAACAGGTCTTCATTGAACTTGCCCAGTTCGGCCATCACCTGTATATTATTATTGGTACTACCGTCGTTGAGTGCGATAAACTGGTTGTTACGGAAGGTACGTACCCAACCCATCACAGTTGCTTCATAATTGGTTTTGTCGCTTGCCAACAGGTCTTTTACCCGGGATCTCTTATTGAACATATAAAAATAAATTGGGGGGCAAAGATAAGTAAGATATCGTCTGAACGGGGATTTGAGGCAAGGGCCGGCTAAAAAGGACGGCCACATGGTAAATCCGGTAAAATCATGCTAAATATCAGGCCTGTTGGCCCGAAAATATTGCGTTTTATAAAAAAAGCACTACTTTTGAGCCGGAACCAGCTGATAAGTTTATCCAATCATTCTCTTTATCGCCAAGCAAGGTTCTACCAATATATAATTCTCAATTACAATTTCAGATTTAAGACGGGATTTTGAAGTAAATCACTTTTCACTTTTTATGTACGATAATTCACAACTGAACGACCTGCTCGTTCCTGAGTTGCTTGACATTGCAGAGCAATACGATATACCCAACGCAAAAAAACTCACCAAACAGGACCTCATCAATAAGATCCTGGAAAACCAATCAAACATGAGCACTGAGAAAAAAAAGGACGAAAAGCCTAAACGCAAACGCATTATAAAATCTGCCGACGGGCCTCCTCCTGCTCCAGAATCAGAACCAAGGCCAAAAAGGGCGGAAGCGGATAAAAGGCCCGGAAAGAAAGCATCGGAAGAGGAAGTGGAGCTGATGCCTATTACCGACGAAGAAAGTACTGTACCCCCGGCCATAGCACAAATGCTACAGGAAGAAGATGTACAGGAGCCGCAGGAAGACCTCGAAGATGAATCGGCGGTACCAGCCAAACTGCCCGGCCAGCGAAAAGACCAGGCGTTCAATATCGAATTCGACGGCGTGATACTGGGCGAGGGTGTGTTGGAAATGATGCCTGATGGATATGGCTTCTTGAGAAGCAGCGACTATAATTACCTCTCATCTCCCGATGATATATATGTTTCCCCCAGCCAGATAAAATTGTTCGGTATCAAAACAGGCGATACCGTGTATGGAAGTGTGCGTCCGCCGAAAGAAGGAGAAAAGTATTTTGCTTTACTGAAAGTGGAGACCATCAATGGCAAATCTCCCGAAGAAGTGCGTGACCGTGTTCCATTCGATTACCTCACCCCGCTTTTCCCATACGAGAAACTGGACCTGTGTACCAAATCGGATAATTACAGCACCCGCATCATGGACCTGTTCACGCCGATTGGTAAGGGACAGCGTGGATTGATCGTGGCACAGCCGAAGACAGGTAAGACTATGCTGCTGAAAGAAGTGGCCAATGCCATTGCCGCCAATCACCCTGAGTGTTACCTGATGGTGGTACTGGTGGATGAAAGACCGGAAGAGGTGACCGATATGGAACGCAGCGTACGTGCGGAAGTGATCGCTTCCACCTTCGATGAACCTGCCGAAAAACACGTTCGTGTGAGCACAATGGCTTTGCAAAAAGCAAAGCGATTGGTAGAATGCGGACACGATGTGGTGATCCTGCTGGATTCCATCACCCGCCTGGCCAGGGCACACAATACGGTTGCCCCTTCAAGCGGTAAGGTATTGAGCGGCGGTGTGGAGGCAAATGCGATGCAGAAACCAAAACAGTTCTTCGGCGCCGCCCGTAAGATCGAGAACGGAGGATCGCTGACGATCCTTGCCACCGCCCTGGTAGATACCGGAAGCAAGATGGACGAGGTGATCTTTGAAGAGTTCAAAGGAACCGGTAACATGGAATTGCAACTGGACCGTAAGTTGTCGAACAGGAGGATATACCCGGCGATCGACATTGTTGCATCGTCAACCCGCCGCGATGACCTGCTGCTGGAAAAAGACATCTTCCAGCGTATGTGGGTATTGCGCAAGCATATTGCCGATATGAACAGCGAAGAGGCCATCAACCTGTTGCTCAAGAATATGAAGGGAACCAAGGACAATGCAGAGTTCCTGACCTCCATGAACGGATAATTGCTGAAAGCACAATAATAGTATAGAAGTGAAGGAGAAAAGAGCTGCTGCTTTTTTCTCCTTTTCTCTTTCGCCTTTTTGCAAAGTAGGTTAACTAAATAATGGCTATCCAGAAACTTACCATAGAAGAATTCTTAAAGCTTGCTCAAGAGAACCCGGTGCTGGACGTTCGAAGCCCGGCAGAGTTCAACCATGCACATATTCCCGGAGCATACAGTTTACCGTTATTTACCGACGAAGAAAGAAAAGTAGTTGGGACCACGTACAAACAACAGAGCCGGGAAGCGGCCATAAAAGCGGGACTGGATTATTTCGGAGTTAAGATGAAAAAGATGGTGGAGGAAACAGAGTCGATAATTGCAAACCACCAACCACAAAAGCCAAAAATTATCCTCGTTCATTGCTGGCGGGGAGGTATGCGAAGCGCAGGGGTAGCCTGGCTGCTCGATCTCTATGGGTTCAAAGTATGTACCCTGGTTGGCGGGTATAAAGCTTACCGAAAGAGGGTACTTGCTCAGTTTGAAAAACAATACCCCTTTCATATAATAGGAGGCTATACAGGAAGCGGGAAAACAGAAGTATTGCATTCAATGGAAGCACAGGGAAAAACCATCGTGGATCTTGAGGCCCTGGCTTTGCATAAGGGGTCGGCTTTCGGGGCCATTGAAGGTAAACCTCAGCCCAAACAGGAAATGTTTGAGAACCTTCTGGCAAAAGCACTTGCGGATGCGGAAAATAAGATACGTGAGGACCTTGATCCGTCGCACTGCATATGGCTCGAAGACGAAAGTCAGCGCATTGGCAACCTGCAGATACCCATGCCGCTTTGGTATACCATGAGGCGCAGTCCTGTTTTTTTCCTTGATATCCCCTTTGAAGAAAGACTTGTATATATCAGGGAAGAATATGGAAAGATACCCGTTGCGAAGCTGGAAGATGCCATCCTGCGTATACAAAAACGCCTCGGCGGACTGGAAACCAAAAACGCCCTGAATCATCTGCGGGAGGGCGACCTGTACGGCTGTTTCCGCATTTTGCTCAATTATTACGATAAATGGTACCAGAAAGGGCTGAATAACAGGGAAAATCTTGCCTCCCTGTTAAATAAAATACCCTGTATGGGCGTTGATACAAAAACCAATGTCCAAAATCTGTTATCATGCAAAACCGTAAGCGCCTGATCCTGGCCTTTGTACTGCTCGTTTCATCCGTTTCCCTTGTTGCCCAGAAAAATAGATCCATCGATGACGTAGACCTGACAGGCCTCTGGAAAGGATTTATGTATAACGATACCACCCGGCTCAATTATCGATACGAGATCGCTATCAGTGAGAATAAAGGGAAGCTATACGGCTTCACACACACTTATTTTATCCTCAACGACAAGGAATATCATGGCGTAAAAAGGATCAAGATCAAAAAAGACGGGGACGAACTGATCGCCGAAGATGTGGAACTGATCGCAAACAATTACCCGATCAAACCACCGAAGGGAGTGCATGTACGCAATACACTGGTGTTTGAAATAAAAGACAATGTGATGATGCTGAGCGGCAAGTTCAGTACGAACCGCACCCGGGAATACGCACCAGCCACCGGGTTTATTCATGTGGAACGTAAAAACGATTTCCGTAACAGCGCCCTCATCCCCCATCTTCAGGAGCTCGGGTTAGAGAAGGAGCTCACTTTTTATACGGAAGAGGCTAAAAAGAAAGCAGAAACGATGGCAGTAACACAAAAATCGGTACCGGTAGCCGAAGAAGAAAAGATAGTTGAAACGGCGATGAAGAAAGAAATGAAGCAACCGGAAGCAAAACCGGCAGAAAAAGAGCCCGTGACAGCCAAAGCGGATAACAAACCAGCAGAAAATGTAAACAGTAAGCCTGCAATACAAAAAGAACAGCCGGTAGCCAAGACAGAAACAAAACCAGCGCCGCAGCAAAAACCAAAAGAACCGGTAACAACAAAACCAGCCGAGACCGTCACGAAAAAACAGGAGCCTGCTGTTGTGAACAAGCCGCTTCAGGTTAAGGCAGAACCCCCGGCAGTTGCAAAAGCAGAACCCAGGGCGGCGCCGGTAGTTGAAAGCAAGTCCGCACCAGTGGTTAATAAACCAACCAGGGTGGACCCCACCGCCGCTGTTGATATTGGTAAGCGAAAACTGGAGACCATCCAAACACTGTATTTCAAATCCGACAGCCTTGAACTGGTATTGTATGATAATGGTGAAGTGGACGGCGATACCGTGAGTATTGTAATGAACGGCGAAGTGATCATGCCAAGGGTTGGGCTATCCACCAATGCGGTTAAGAAGACGATCTATACACAAGGTATCGGCGACAGCATCAAGATAGTGATGTATGCTGAAACGCTTGGAACACTGCCCCCCAACTCAGGATTGCTTATTGTAAATGATGGTACCGACCGTTATGAGATCCGCTTCAGCGGTGATATGGAAAGAAATGCAGCGATCGTGTTCCGGCGAAAAGAATACTAGGTCAGCGTTTGTTCATCCTGAATTGAAGTGTGACCTCGATGAATTCAGCAGGCCGGCTCACTGCTAGCAGGATAGTTACAACAAGCCTTCCTTCCAAAATATCGGCCGGGGTCATGGTAATACCATCTCCGATAAGAACAGAAAACGCATCTTCGGGCTTTACACCCGCAAGCCCGCCTTGCTTCCATAGGCCAATAAGAAAATTGCTGATCGTCGCTTTCAGAATAACCCATGTGTTTGCGTCATTGGGTTCAAATACAACCCATGCACTGTTTTTCTGAACACTTTGTTCGATGAAAGTGACCGTACGCCTTACCGGCACGTATCGCCAATCCTGGCTGTTGCCATCGAGGGTACGGGCGCCCCATACCAGGATGCCCTTACCGGGAAACAAACGAATGGCATTGATCGCCTTACCACCCAACGGCATATTCATTGCTTCCTGCTCCTCGCTCGTGATATGAGCCGTCAGATCCGGAGCTCCGGATAACGAAATATTGGCAGGGGCCTTCCATACTCCCCTGGTTTGGTCTACCATTGTATAGGCCCCGGCAATCGCACCCGAAGGAGGAACCTGCCTGCCGTTTTCAACCTGGAGCCAGGGATAATAGGCGGCGCCCCATTCCAGGTTATCGTTGCCGATCCCGGTACGGAAAAGCTCCTGATCGGCTTTGCAATTCCCGGAAGGACAAAGCGTGTCCAGTATAACAAAGCGATCATGTAATGCGGCGGCTGAAGCCAGGGCCTGTTTTTGTAATTGGTAAAAATCCATTCCCGGTAACAGGCTGGCATCCGGTATCACAATCAACTTAACAGGGAGTTTCTCACTCGCTTCAATGCCACCGGAAAGCGCTGAAAAAGAAACGGGGTCGTGTATATTTCCTGCGGAGATGATATAGCATTCGCCACCACCGTTCTTGTAAAAAAGATCAACCGATCCGGGAAGAAACTTGTTTCCACCATCGTTTCCGAAGTGGTTGATGAATTCAACAAACGAGAAGATCCGTACCGGTTCGGTTCCGGTTGCTGGGTTCAGCCCGGCATAACCGATAAAAACGGTGATGGATGTTGGTTCTGGCGCAACAGCGTGCGGGAACCTTAAAGAGTCTTCCACATATACACCCGGCGTTTTGTATGTTGCCATCCGAAATGCTTTGTATCAAGATAAGTAACTTTGATAAAAGACCAAACATGAGTGAAGAAGCGATCCGGCTTACACAATATTCCCGCGGTGCCGGGTGCGGATGCAAGATTGCACCCCAGGCACTGGAGGAGATATTGAAAAGCACCAACGACCAGGTACCTGTAAAGAACCTGCTTGTGGGCAACAGCAGTAAAGACGATGCAGCCGTTTATGATCTTGGGAATGGAACAGCACTGATCTCCACCACCGATTTTTTCATGCCCATTGTAGATGATGCATTCGACTTCGGGCGCATTGCTTCGGCCAATGCCATCAGTGATGTGTATGCCATGGGAGGCAAACCGATCCTGGCCATCGCCGTTCTCGGGTGGCCGGTTGAAAAATTACCTGCTTCACTTGCTCAGCAAGTGCTGGAAGGAAGCCGGAAGATCTGTGAAGAAGCAGGCATTCCCCTGGCCGGCGGACATAGCATCTATTCGGCCGAGCCGTTTTTTGGTTTATCCGTGAACGGGCTGGTAGAGATCGGTCAGCTCAAACAAAACAATACGGCCAGGGAAGGAGACATCATTTTCATCACAAAACCCCTTGGTGTTGGTATTTTGTCCACCGCACAAAAGA
This sequence comes from uncultured Ferruginibacter sp., assembly GCA_964645235.1. Classification (GTDB taxonomy): domain Bacteria; phylum Bacteroidota; class Bacteroidia; order Chitinophagales; family Chitinophagaceae; genus Ferruginibacter. The sequence goes on from CAZYAT010000031.1 coordinate 27,186, forward strand.
GGGGTGCATTGAAAGAGGAACATTTGCCTGAGATGATACAACAAATGACCAGCTTGAATAGGATCGGAGAAGAAGTTGGAAGGATCGGTGGTGTTTCGGCCATGACCGATGTGACTGGATTTGGGTTGCTGGGACACCTGATCGAAATGGCTGAAGGAAGCGGGCTATCCGCTGAAATTAACTATTCGGCATTACCGGTTGTTGACGGTGTGAAGGATTATTTAGCCCAACGCATTGTACCCGACGCCACCTACCGCAACTGGAACAGCTATAGCACGAAAGTTGGTTTTGAAAAAGGAGTGAATGTAATGGAAGCATTCAACCTGCTGCCCGACCCGCAAACGAACGGAGGCTTGCTGATCGCGGTAAGTGAATCGGCAGCCGGGGAGGTTAAGCAGTTATTCAGAAAAAGCGGGCTGGAAGGGTTCACAACACCGATCGGAATATTAAGGCCGGCTGCAGAAAAAACGATCTTCGTAAAAGTATAAATACCGTCTCCCGGGTATTGCATACCTTTCCCGGAATTGCAAACTTGTACGTCAAATAAATAGTATGAAAAAAACATTCCTACTCCCCATTCTTTTATTACTGTCAACGATCATCTTCAGCCAGGTAAACCTTCAAAGCGTGATCAAACCCGGGGCGAAACTTATCTACGGGGTAGAGGCCAACGAACAGAAATACGATTTTATCATTACCATAAAAACGCTCACTCCCGCACTGGTGTTCGATTGGGAGATGACCGAGCCGGTAAACCGTAAAGGCACGATCATCCATACGGCCAATGCCATGGTATCGGGCAACACCATGTACAATTATTTTTCGGGTGGAGAAAAGACGCTCGATGATAATACACTAAGCGTTTGGTTGAGCAGGAATGTGTTTACTTCACTTACAAAGGGAGGTAAAAACGCCATGATCAAAATGAACACGGGTGAATCGGCGCAGAAGATGAGCGTTACCAAAGAAGACCCCGAAGAGCTGCACATAATTGTAAATGGAGAGAAAGACGGCATCGAAGAGTTTACGGCAAAAGGAGAAACCGGCGACGAGGTTTATTTTACTTTTTCAAATTCGGCTAAATTTCCCATCGTCCTGCGGATGAAGAACGGGTTTTATATCGGCTTAAAGGAAATAAAGACAAAGTAACCGTTTACGAAACCAGCATATCGATTCTTTCGGCCAGCCTGCGGTCCTTTTCTGTTACGATATCCCCGGCATCGTGTGTGCTCAGCCAAAGCTCTACCCGGTTGTATACGTTTGTCCATAAAGGATGGTGGTTCATTTTCTCGGCCTCTATGGCAACCCTGGTCATGAAGGCAAAGGCCTCAGAGAAATTCTTGAACTCGAATTTTTTATAGAGGCTGTTGTTTTTTTCTTCCCACATATAGGATCGTATCGGGTTTAATATCAGAAGATCAGGTGCTGCTTGTTCTTTATTTTTTCGTTCGTCATTTCTGTGACCAGTTGCACTCCCGGTATATTGCGGATGGATTGCAGCAATGCTTTAAGGTCTTCAGCGGGAACAGGATCGCCCTTTATCAGCCACATAAAGTCCAGGTGCTTGAACTCGGGCAATAAATATTCGCCGTCGTATTGGTTGTTGTACAGGTAATGGGTAAGCGTGATCGACGGAACTTTGTACTCGTAAATGCCAAAGAAATAACTGCGCTTCTTTTTGGTGAGCTGTATCTCAAGGTCATTGTTCAAACGGAAGTTGAAGCCCAGGTACTGGTTCAGTTGCCAGCTGAACTGGTAATCTTTCACCGGCGCTACGATCCCCAGCAAAGAAGCGTCTTCGAAAAACTCTTCGGCAAGGGCTTCGTTGTCGATCTTTAGTTTTTGTACCGCCATGTGATAAATGGATTAAAACACCACGTCGAATGTTATTTCCTCACCTCCTCTCTTCACTTTCACTTTTGTTGCATCGCCTTTATTGAATTTTCCCAGCACCTGCATGTACCCCTGAACATCGTTCACTTTGTGTTCCCCTATCTGTACGATCACATCGCCTGCCTTAATGCCAACCCGCTGAGCGAGTTTTCCTTCGCTCACTCCATCGGCCCTTACGCCGGTTCCGCTGTAAGTATAATCGGGCATGATGCCCAGGCTTACGCCGAAACTTCTTTTCCCTTGTGTTTGTGCCTCCCTCGTTTTGGTGAACGCCAGCCTGCCCTTCTCGTTCACGTTTTCGATAAGCTGGTAGATGTATTTGATCAGCAATAGTTCCCCGGTGTAATTTATTTTATCGGCGTCGTCGCTTGGTTTATGATAATCACTGTGGGCCCCTGTAAAAAAGAATAATACAGGAATGTCCTTACGATAGAATGAGGTGTGATCGCTGGGGCCTGTTCCGCTGCTGTCGAAGTTGATTTTAAAATAGCCATCGGTTGCTGAAAGGGTTTGCCCCCAGGCCGGCGAGGTACCGTAACCACCAATGGTAAACCCATGTGTACTGTCATTAAGCCTTCCCACCATATCCATGTTGATCATATAATTAACCTTACCCAGGTCGATGGTTGGATGTTCGGTAAAGTATTTACTTCCGAATAAGCCCAGCTCTTCGCCTGAAAAAGCAATTACGAGGTAGTTGTTCTTTTTGAGTTTCGATTTTTTTAACTGCCTGCTCAATTCGATCAAGGCGGCGGTACCGCTGGCGTTGTCGTCGGCTCCGTTGTGTATGGCAGGGGCGGCGCCCGTGTATAATGAATTATGGTCTTCGCCGTAGCCAAGGTGATCATAGTGTGCACCAAGGACAACCGTTGTGGCAGCACCATTATTGATGTACCCGATCACATTATGGCCGGTCCTTTTTTTATTACCGAGCGAAACCTCGAGTTTGATATCGTATGAGGTGGTTTCGTCTTTCAGGTATTTATCCTTTGCCTCCTTATTAATATAAACGACAGGGATCCTGGCCGTCTCTACTTTTGATTTTGGTTCGAACTTTATCTCGTCTTTGATAGAAGAGCTGTTATAAATGAAAAGGCCCGAAGCCCCCTTTGAACCCACGCTTGCTATCTTTTTGGTGATGGCATCTTCGAGGTCGAAATGAGGGTTGTTCTTGTTTTCTTCCAGTATTTCTTTCAGGTTCCAGAACCAAACGGTACCGCTTTCCGGCAACGCAATTGCTGCGGAGGCCGATATTTTTGCATTGGCGCTATAAGCCAGGGGAAAAAAATCTTTTTCGGGAGAAAGGATATTATTATTGATGGATAGGCCGGTAGATGGCCCGATCTGCTTTCCATCGTTCACTTCAAAGGCCTGTACATAACCGCCGTTCTCACCCCAGGGGGCCAACCCGGCTGCAACAAACTGGTTCGTTATATAATCAAAGGCAAGCTTCTCGCCATTACTGCCGGTCCTTCTTCCCTCCAGTTTATCATCGGCCAGGAAAGCGATATGCGATTTCAGGTTCGCCATGACCTGTTTGTCTGCCTTCTTTAATTTTTGTGCAGATGCGGTTATGGAGATGGAAAGTACAAACCAGAGAAAGTGTTTCATGCAGCGGGGTTTAAAAGAAAGAGCAAAGATAAACGAGAGAGGGCCCGCTTGTGTAAACGAGTTGTAAAATTTAGTAACAAAACAACCAAAACCTTCTTTGGCCGGGAGAGAACCGTTTACAGGCCTTCGCCGGATTTTCCGCATCTCCCATTCCATCTTTCTTATTTCGTAAGGCCAAACAGGGTATTAGGTTTAAATTTGCCGTTAACCTTGACGAAGCATATCAACATAGCACTGGTAGGTAATCCCAACAGCGGGAAGAGCTCCCTGTTTAACTACCTGACGGGGCTTAAACAGCAGGTTGGTAATTTCCCCGGCGTTACGGTCGACAAAAAGACCGGCCGCAGCGATATTGCTCCCGGGCTCCAGGCCACCCTGATCGACCTGCCGGGAACCTACAGTCTTTATCCAAAACGAAACGACGAATGGGTTGCCTATAAAGTGCTTCTCAACCAGGACAATGATGTCAAATCCGATATGGTCCTGCTGGTTGCCGATGCCAGTAACCTGAAGCGCAACCTGTTGTTCTGTTCACAGATCATCGACCTGGGGATCCCGGTTGTTGTGGCCCTGACGATGATGGACCTGGCTAAAAAGAAGGGGACCCAGATAGACATTCCCGGCCTTGAGCGGGAGCTGGGTGTTCCGGTGGTGCCGGTCAATCCACGAAAGAACAAGGGTATCGAGCAACTGAAAAAAGTGATCGCCCAATTGGCAGAAAACGTCTATCAGCCACCTGTCCGTGGGTTTATCGATAATACCATGTTGGCAGAGGATGCGATCGGGTCGGTAAAAAAACATTTTCCGCATATCAGCGACTATACAGCCATTCACTACCTCATCAACCATGAGAATTTCCAGCTCAATGATGTAATGCAGGAAACGATCGAGCAGATCGAGATCGATAATAAATTCAACCCAACCAAAACGCAGGCCGATGAGATCATGCAACGGTATGGGCGCATCAAGCACATCATGCAGCAAACAGTAGTGGAAGCCGACCCGTTGCAAAAAGCATTGTTCAATGAACGGCTCGACGACCTGTTGTTGCACCGGCGTTGGGGATATGTCATTTTGCTTGCTGTTCTTTTCCTTCTTTTCCAAAGTGTGTTCTGGGTTGCCAAATATCCCATGGATGGTATTGAATGGGTGTTTGGTCAGTTCAGCAGATGGTTGGGCAATGTGTTACCTGGGGGCTGGTGGAGCGACCTGTTGATCAACGGGGTGGTGGCAGGCCTGAGCGGCATTGTTGTTTTCATTCCGCAGATCATGATCTTATTCGGGCTCATCACGATACTGGAAGATACCGGCTACATGGCAAGGATAAGTTTCCTTACCGATAAACTCATGCGAAAAGTTGGTTTGAACGGGAAAAGCGTGATGCCGATGATCAGCGGGTTTGCCTGTGCGGTACCGGCCATAATGACCACCCGTAACATTGAAAACCGCAAAGAAAGGTTGCTTACTATTATGATAACGCCGCTGATGAGTTGCAGCGCCCGGTTACCGGTGTATACCATTCTTATTGCATTGGTCATCCCTTCAAAACTGTATTTCGGGTTTCTCAGCCTGCAGGGATTGGTGATGATGGGCCTTTACCTGATGGGAACCGTGATGGCGCTGATCGTTGCCTGGGTGATGAAGTGGTTCATCCGCTCGGCCGAGCGGAGTTTCTTTATACTGGAGCTGCCCACTTACCGGGCGCCCCGGTGGAGGAACGCCCTGACCACGATGATCGAGAAGGCAAGGATATTCGTTTTTGACGCCGGGAAAGTGATCATGGTGATCAGTTTGTTATTGTGGGCATTGAGCACATACGGCCCAAAGAAAAAGATGGATGCTGTGGGCGCTAAATACGAGCAACTGCTGAGGGAGAATCCGCAACAGGCGGCAGAACTGAATAAACAACGTAAGACAGAACTCCTCCAGAACTCCTATGCAGGCACCCTGGGCAAGGCCATCGAACCGGCCATCAGCCCGCTGGGATACGATTGGAAGATAGGTATTGCACTCATCACTTCGTTTGCTGCCAGGGAAGTGTTTGTAGGCACCATGGCAACCTTATATAGTGTTGGAGAGAATGCAGACGAAAACAGCACTACGCTGAGGGAAAAGATGGGAGCAGCCACCCGGCCCGATGGAACAAAAGTGTACAACCTTGCTGCCGGGTTATCCCTCTTGATATTTTATGTGCTGGCTATGCAGTGTATGAGCACCCTTGCAGTGGTAAAAAGAGAAACACGTAGCTGGAAATGGCCGGCAATCCAGTTGCTGTATATGACCGGGCTTGCCTATTTGATGAGCTGGATGGTATATAGGCTGTTCAGTTAGAAGAAATAAGCAGGAAAGTGTTTCGCTTTATATCCCGGCTAAAATTTCACATACTTATCAAGCAGCTGTTTATCTATTCCTTCTTGCTTCGCTTTCTTCGCCTGTTTGCGTAAAATGAATTCAAAGACACTCATCCACCCGGGAAGGTTGCTTTCGCTGATATCGAACAGCCATGCCAGCGCCAGCTTGTCTTTCGGAAAGCCATTGGACCTGCAAAGCCCATCGCTGGCCAGCCCGTAACCGATCTGCAGGGATTGCTCGAAGCCCCTGCTGGCGGGCCTTAGCTCTACCCTGAATTTGCAGGGTTTACCGCTCCTGTTTCTGAACAGGTGATTGATATCCGGTTCAGCTGTTGCCGACTCTCCCGGCATTAACCTGTGCAGGGTCTTACCCAGTTGCACCTGAACCTCTCCTTCAAGGCATTCGAATTTCTCACTGTAGGTTTTATGATAATGAAGCCCAACGCCTCCGCCATCGGCCAGCTCAACTTCAACCAGGGTATACTCACCATTGGTATCGGCGTGGGTCTTTAAAAAGGTTACGTAATCTTTCTGGATGGGGTTGTAAATCTTTCTTTCCATAGCAGGGCTATTTACGTAAAAATAATAATAGCCGGATTTACAGGAGAGGCACTGATCATTAAAACGATTCTCAACCCCGGCAACCCATCTAAATTGCTGATTGTATTAAAAAATTATTAACTTTAATAAACCCCCTGTAAACAAAATACTGCTACTATGAAACAAAAGCTGTCCCCTCTGTTCTTTGCGGTCATTATTCTGCTCACACTTACAAAGGCAACCTGCAAGGCCAACTCCGACGGTTGCATCGACAAATCCAAAATATCCAACAGCCCCTGCACGATGGAATACGACCCTGTATGTGGTTGCGACGGCAAGACCTATGGAAATCCCTGTGATGCAGAAAGGGCCGGTGTGATCAAACACACGAAGGGGGCCTGTAAATAATAATGCAGGAAAACGAGACCAGCCACGAGAAAGATTCATTATTCCCTACCAATCCACCGCATAGATGATACGGTTCTTTACCTGTGGATAGAGCCGCCTGTATAATTCGTTCAGGATATCTTCTTTCCGCGGTTCATTGAAACGGTTGTTCACCAGGTTCCAGTCGGTGGCGCTGAGCGCCCGGCTGTCACCCGTATAGGTAGCATATTCTTCCTGCCAGCTATAATTTTCCCTGAAGCTCCGGCGATCGATGGTCTTATTATTGGCCAGGTCAGCAATCACCACATCCATATCCGCCCTCGCATCAAAAGACTGCCGCGTGATGTTCACTGTTGCATAAACGGTTTGATAGATCGGTTTGCCGCTGGTATCCCTTCCCGACTCGATCTGCCTGCTTGCATTACGGCTGTATCGGTAACTGTTCGGGTAGGGGATGTTCATATTCCGGAGGATCAGGTCCACCGACCAGTCGGGCTGGATATTATCACGCCTTGCTTCCCAGTCGGTATAAAAACGGGCAGGGTAGCGGCTGCTGTTCTTTCCGCCCAGGTCGCGTACCAACGACTGCTGAAAATATTCGTTGCTGTAATTGTACCCGAAATTCCCCCAGCCCGTGTTGAAGAAAAATGAATTATCCTGCACCTGGTTTATCTGAACATTTACGATGGCGTTTTGATACGCTTCATCCATCCTGCTTTTTGCGTCTTTGTAACCGGCTACGAATTTGTCGGCCTTCTTAAAAAAATTGTAAGCCTTCTTTGCATTCTCACGCCCCGGTGTATTGAGGTAACCGGAAGCGCTGTTGTAATAATCCTCTGCCGCCCGTTGCTTAAGGTCGTAAATGGTCTGCTGGTAATTCACCGGGGTTACGGCCGAATAGGCTGCATTGGCATCGATGATGGCATTGTGCATATCCTGTAATAGGTTGTATTCATCGATGAGCTTATCCCATCGGCTGAGTTCCCTGCTTTCGCTCAATGCCCCGATCTTACGGAGGTGCCTTTCCTGTGCGGCGGCATATAAAAGCGGTAATGCATTTGAGGCGGCTGTATCGGATCCTTTCTTTTTAAGGGCTTTCACGGCATCGAAGAGGGCGTTGTCGGTATCGGCCCTGTCCAGGTAATTCTTTTTGCTGCTGTTGCAGCTTACCAATACGAAGAGTAAAGGGTAAAAAATGTACTTCATAAAATGTCCTCCCTGGTAGTTATACGGACAAGACAGATACCACGGTTGCGGCATATGGTAAAGTTATAAAAAGATTAACAGCAGGCTATACCCTCAATGAACCCCTGAAGCCCCTGGCGGCATAATACGATTCTGCCCCGTTGTGGTATACAAAAACGGTATTGTAACGACGGTCGCAGAAGAGCGCTCCACCGAGTTTCCGGATGTCGGCAGGTGTACTGATCCAGCTGGATGTTTTCAGGTCGTAACTGCCTGAGCGTTGCAGCATGCGGTATTGTTCCTCTGTAAGTAATTCAATACCCATGCCTGCTGCCATTTCAACGACGCTGTTCTTCGGTTTGTGTTCTTTCCTGGATTCAAGGGCAGCCCGGTCATAACAAAAACTCCTTCTTCCCGCCGGACTTTCAGCAGCGCAATCGAAGAAAATGTATTCGCCTGTTTTTTTATCCTGGTCAACCACATCGGGTTCCCCGCCCGTGCCTTCCATTTCAAAAAGAGACGATAGTTTTTCGGGCTTTGCTTCGATCCTTGACTGCACCTTTGTCCAGTCGATGCCCTTGTGGCGGTCTTTGTTCTTTTCGAAGCGAGCCTTAAGGGTGCTGATCAGTTGTTTTTGCTGTCCGGCGGTCAACTTCTTTTTACTGCTCATGATGGAATTGATTTGATTAAGGAAGGTTAAGATACACTTTCTGTTCCTGGCTGCGCTATCAATTACAGCAGCGGTATCAATGGCTAACTGTATTGCTCTCTTTCTTCAGTTTCTTAGCCAGTTGCAGGGAATGTTTTAAAGAGCCGGGATCTGTCCAGCTGTTGTGACCGGGAATGATGAAGCGGGGGTTCCTACAGGCGTGCTGCACATTTCGTAAAGTGGTTGCATAGTCTTTCACACTGGCATCCGACAGGTTCCCAAGGCTGTTGTCGTCAACGCTTTTGATCAGGCAGCCCCCGTAGAGTATCTTTTCTTTTTCGAACCAGATCACAATATTGTCCGGCGCGTGGCCCCAGCCGGGATAATAGGTTTGGAAAGAATACTCACCGACGCTGAACACCGTATCCTTGCCAAGCAGGTATTCGGCCCGCTTCATTCCATTCTTTACACTCAGTTCATCCGTTTGTTTGCTGGTATAGGTACGTATGCCTTTCTTCCGGTAATATTCAAGCCCCCCGGTGCGGTCTTCGTGGAAGTGGGTGGCGATGCACATCACTACCTGCTGGTTATGCTTTGCCCGGATGCTGTCGAGCAATGGCTGAAACTGGGTGGTGTCCCAGGGCGTGTCGAACAGTACGGCGCCCCGGGATGTGAGCAGGTACATGCCATTGGCCGGGTAGCGGGCGCCTTTGTAAAAGTTGCAGGTGGTGTATATATAGAAGTTACCGGTGAGCGGCCTGATCACGAGGTTATTGCCTGGCTGTTGTGCAGGCGCATTGTTCAGCAGGAGGCAGAGCAACAAAGCGGTAAGGGTCGAGCGCATAAATATTATATGAAGAGACCGAAATTAATACAAATACGAGAAGGCAGGGACTCCCATGCCTTAAAACATGAAACAGTTGCCCGATCTTCCTGCTTTTGACCGGCCCCGTCCCCGGTATGGATTATTAGGCGTACCTTTCCATGCACTCCAGGATGCTTCCCTTTATTATCAACCAGGCTGTACGGAAAATACCGGATCCCTTTTGGAAAGTAATATACCAGGGCATCTAACTTAAATCAGGAAACAATGACAAGCGAACAGATCCAGGCCTTCTTTCAGAGCGCCAAGCTGAAAGAACGAAAAGTCAAAATTGATTTTAAAACCAGGACATCCATAACCGGGCTGTTCATCGAAACAATGGATTCGGCTGAGCTGAACTCCAAAAACTTCTGGCGCATAGTAAGCGAATCGAAGATCGATGAATTCCATACCCGGCAGGATGCGGGCCTGGCACGCATATTCAACGGCAGTGAATTCACCCGGTTAAGTTTGCTGAAGCCAAAGGGATAGTTCCTGCAGCGGCGTTGGAAAAAACCGCGGCAAACATTATTGCAGACAAAACGACGACGAGCCGTTACCTGCCTTATTTTCTCACAAAGAAATGGATGGGATTGTCAAAGGACGAACCTGCATCGAGCAACAGCGTGTCGGCGGTGCGGTAAGAGACCTGGTAGATGCTGGAGGAGTTGATCGACGGGAAATCGACCTGCAATGAACCGTTCTGCAGCCGGTAGGTTCCGGTGGCCGGGGGATAAAGTGTGCCGGACTGAGAAACCGAGAGGTTGGTGGAAAAGGAAAGCGCCCAATCCTTTCCTGTGTTCTGCGGGGTTTGTACCAGCATGGCCGAAGACTTTACCCACTCCCAGTTTCCCGACATGGTTTCTGCCCGGGAACAGTTCTTTTTACAGGAGGCCAGGAAGAACAGCGATACAACAGCAAGGAGGGTGATCGTTCTCATTTGGTTGTTTATTTAGCAGACACTATTAAGGAGGCAAATGCTGCCTGGGGTATGAGGGTATATCTCAAGCGCCCCGATTACGGCAAGCCCAATTGGGCGATGGTTTAGAATCCTCTTTAGTTCAAAGGCCTGGTGTCTTCATATTTATCACGGAAAAGTGCGAGCTTTTCTAAATTCAATTCCCCTGTTTCGCTGAGTACTTTATCCTGTACCAGCCATCTGATCAGCTTTTCCATGGCATTGTTCACTCCCAGGGAGGCAATGCGGCTCCAGTCGCTGACCCGGAACTTGATTTTGGCCGTAACAAAATTCAGCACCATGCAGTCGTCATCCGCCCGCTGACCGTAACAGTGTTCAAGTGTCTGGTAAAACAGCAATTCATCCCCGTTGAGCGAATAAAAGGAAACCTGGGCGAGGTTTATTTTATTGTACTTCAGGATGGCAGTACCGTTAAGCAGCACGTTGTCTTTTTTGATCTTCACCACCTGGGCATGGGTACCGGCCAGGGAAAACAATAATATCAGCGATAGGGTCAGTGATCTGTACATAATGGTATCGGTAAAATGACGAAAAGCAAATATAGTGGTTCAAAAATAAATTTCACCGAGCGGTTCGGGTATTGCCGCAGTGGAGGATTTTGAAAATCGTCAACCCAAATTTAGCACTAAAGGTTTATATAGCTAAGCTCTTGAATTACTTCCGTCAGCCTCCTTAGCGGCAATACCATATTGTGAGCTGCATTAGTTTTGCTCATTTTCATTTTCTGGACTCCAAACCGGGAAAATATTTTCATTAATTATTTGGTTAACGACATTCAGTAGGTGTTCAGGGATAAGACCCTGTGATTGTGATTCTGCCTCTTTTATTTCTAAAGCAGTGTGTTTGGCAAGTTTTTCTAAATCTGGGTGCCCCAAACTAAATCGAATATGGTCTCCAAAATGAGGTAAGGTGCCCCATCTGCCTACTTGATTAATTCATTTTCCCAATTTTTAAGTATTGCCTCACACATACCCTTTATTTCATCTGGAAAGGAACGATATGCTATAATTGTATTGGTCACTAAGTTTCTCTGGCGATTTTCCCACCTTCTGATGTTTTCCAAACTGCTTCTTTTCCATACTACCAAAGAATGCAGCGGTATCTTCATTAAATTAATGTATCTGAAGAATTTTCCTTTATTAGCATTAGTTCTGCTAAAATATTCTGTAATTACTGTTTCACAAATTTGATTAACCTGTTTAGGGACGACTTTCTGTTCTGAATAGAAATAGAGAATGTGCCAGGTAATGCCCCACCTTTCTTTCCAATGACCTGAAACAAACAATTTTTCAGCAACTGCTTTTTTTATCGCTTCATTTTCTGAAATGTTCAAAGCCGTGCTAACAATTTCCTTATCCAAATTCCAGAAGTTGTTCTGGGACAGGATTTTATCGGCTTTTTCCTTGTCTTTTGAAATTTTTAAGGCTGTGCAGACAATCACAAAGTTTATTTCCTTCCAGAAGTTGTTCTGGGAAAGAATTTTATCGGCTTTTTCCTTGTCTTTTGAAATGTTCAAAGCTATGCTGACAAGCCCAAAGTTTATTTCCTTCCAGAAGTTGTTCTGGGAAAGAATTTTATCGGCTTTTTC
>CAZYAT010000031.1:39330-43283 GCA_964645235.1 uncultured Ferruginibacter sp.
CAAAGTTTATTTCCTTCCAGAAGTTGTTCTGGGAAAGAATTTTATCGGCTTTTTCTTTGTCCTTTGAAATTTTCAAAGCGTTGCTGACAATCACAAAGTTTATTTCCTTCCAGAAATTGTTCTGGGAAAGAATTTTATCAACTTTTTCTTTGTCTTTTGAAACGTTCAAAGCTGTTGATACTATTATTGGATTCAATAACCAGAACTCAGGTTGAGAAAGAATTACTTTGATTTTTTCTTTGTCTTTTGAAATGCTCAAAGCTACTGATACTATCATTGGATTTAACAACCAGAACTCAGGTTGAGAAAGAATTGCTTTGGCTTTTTCTTTGTCTTCTAAAATATTCAAAGCTACTGATACTATCATTGGATGAAACAACCAGAACTCAGGTTGAGAAAGAATTACTTTGACCTTTTTTTTGTCTTTTGAAATATTTAAAGCAATCCTCACTATATGTGGATTTAACACCCAAAATGCAGGTTGAGAAAGCAATTCTTCAGCTTTGATTTTATCTTTTGAAATAATAAAAGCTTGCTCTATAATAGTTGGATCCAGCAACCAAAACTTAGGCTGTAATAGAATTTCTTTAGCTAATTGATGCTTTTCTTCAACAGAATAGAAATCTTTTCCAAAAGCAGACATTAAATAATTATTAAAGTTCCCTTTTGCCCTCAATTTGCTTACATATTTACTCTTTTCTTCCTTACTAAATTTATCATCAGGAATAAGTCTTAGACAATGTGAAAGAAAATTTGAAGAGGAAAAATTATCGCCATCTCGAACAATTACTGACAACATTTTAAGCTTGATGCTATCATCAAACGGATGAAAGCCGGTTAATTCAGATTTGCTTAATCCATCTTCAGCCAAAATATCATGGTTAAATGCGAATAATGGGAGTTCACCAGCACTTTTAATAAACCCTGTGGCCTTGTGTGTATAAATATCAAGAATGGATTTATATTTGGTTGAGGCGAGTATAAATTTGCTTTTATTAGCTGTTGGAGTATTAAATGATTCTGCCAAGGTTAAAAATAAGTCGTAAGCAATGTAAATTTTGTTTTTTGCGTAAATGCATGACCAGTAGCAAAGCATTTTGGCAACCCCAGGGTAATGAGCATGTAATTCCTTTAAATCACTTTTCACCAAACTTCTAAAATGCGAAACTAAATCAGGGTTCGGGGCAAAGGAAAAACCTTCTTTTTCTTTTTGCACCGTTCTGCCTATTGTCCAGAGAATATAATAGAGCGTGCTTTGGTAATCGTCTTCATTTCTCAGGAGCTTATCTGCCACTGTTTTCCATTCCGGTATGTTTTCTAGAACTTTGTCAAGTGTCTTCTTATTCTCATCAACGGTTAATTCAACAATATTTTTATCAGGATTGTAAATGTGTTCCTTGTAAGTGTTATCATCATTTCTACGGTCGCTTACAACCAAACGAACATTATTGTTCCCACAAATACTATCAATAATTTGGTTGAGATTTACGTCTTGTTGCTTTGCACGGTATAGGTCTTCAATTATTACCAAAAATCGTTTATGAGGATATCTACTTCTGAGTTGAGAAAGGCCCTTGTCACAGAACCTTTCAATGCTCTTGTCCTTTATCCAGAGTACAGCAAAATATTCATTGCTCAAATCAATTGCAAGTTTTCGCAAGAGTGTTGATTTACCGCTACCGCCAAGCCCCCATACCAATGCTGAAATTTTTGAATTGCGTTTCTCATCTGCAATTGATGAAATCGCTTCCTGCTTAATGAAGTTGTAATTATCCCTTTCAACAGCCCAGTTTTGTGTTACACCATACCACTGGCAATCGTCAACCTGCTTAGCCAAGTAAAAAACCGAGGCTGTAAAACCTTCCTTTGTTCCTTCTAGTTTAACCCTCTCAATAAAGTCGGAATTAATAACATCTGCTCCCTCAATTTTAATATTTTCGATATCGGTTTTATTATCATGTATAAATTTGAGAAAATTGGCTGTGGAGGATGGAATAAATTTATAATCTAGATGTTCAACACCTCCCGAAAATGAAGGTTGTCTAATGTCGAATTGGTATAACAAAGGTTTATGATTTCCTTTTACTTCTTGGTGAAATTTTTGTAGCTGAATTATCTCATTAAACCGACAACCCAGTACAACCAAACCTCTACTCTGGTTTTGGGAAACAGAATTCACCAAGGAATAATATAAATCGTTGAAGCTTTTTTGCAGCGTAGCATACTTGTTGCCGAAAAAAACCAACTTTTGCAAATCTGATTTGTCAGTAATCATCCCGTGAACATGAGCAATCTGCTTCTTTATTGTTGATTTAAACTCTTTGTCGTCTGGATAAGCAAGAGATTCGAATTCATCTCCCGCAATCTGTTCAAAGACATCATCAAAATTGAAAGTGAATACACGATACCAATTTGGAATTAGAAGGTGCTTAAACTGAGGAAGTATATTTTTTTTTAGGTATGTTTCATCGGCAAGAAATAAATTTCTAAACAACTCTTTTTTATCATTATTATTATTAATCATATTCTCCCAAAGTTGAACTGCATCTGGAAATTGAATAACATTGGCGGCTGGAAATTCCAAATTCGTAATTTTGATGAATTCAGAAGTCAAGGGTATGTTTTGGTAAAGTGAGGTAGGGTGATTAGTCTTATTCTTTATTCGACAATTCTTAGACAAGCCATAACTAAATCCTGCACCTAATACCAAGCAAAACTCCCCCTTTCTTAAACCTTCAAGAAAGGTTGTATCGTTGTGAAGTTCTTCAATTGTCATATTGTTAGGAAGGTTGGTTAAGATTAGTGCATAACGTTCCGGGCTTGGCGTAGTTGAGGAATCAGTATTCCGTCCACCCCAATTACGCCAAACCAATGTTAGCGCAAATTTTTATCACGTTTGTCAATTGAAATTATAGCTTCTCGATTGAGTGTTCGCACCAATGAAACTACCCATGGTACGTTTTGGATATTTTCTGGATTATTTGGCCCCACGTAAAGGAATTGTGGATCTAGCTCTTTCTTTGAACCGTTTGCAGACAATTGGGTAAAATATACTTTAAGCTTAATGCCGTCAAGTCCAATTTCATTCGACTCAAATTTTAGTTGATATAAAAACCTATTTTTCCCAGTCAATTGATGAATAAAGGTCACTTTTTCTCGTTCTTTAAGTTTAAGCCTGAAACTATTTCTTAATAACTCACTAAAAGTAGTTACCAATTCCTTTTTCAATTTATTTGTTCCTTCAAGCGATTGTTCATATTGTATGCATCGAAATTGTCTTAGATCGAAGGGAACAAACCTCATGTCTTGTGCAATAATAATAACGTTATTAATATCCTTGACGCAGTGGGCAAGGCCTAACTCATAAAACACATTGGCATTAGATTCGGTCAAGTCTGCGATGATAAATTCTGAACCTGTAATTCCCTGTAAAATCGCTTCAATAATATGTGCTTGATGAAAATCGTCACCTCGCTTACAATCAATGTTGAGTATTTCTGACTCAAGCGTTTCGGTAATCACCTCATAAACTTCCCTAAATTTTGGATCAAAAGGCATTAATACAAAGCAGCTAGCTTTTTTCCCTTGCTCAGTAGTTTGTGCGAAGTAGTCTTTTGGATATATTGTTGCCATAGTGTGTATTAAAATTGGGGTTAATGTTCCGGGCTTGGCGTTGTTGGGGTATTAGTATTTCGTCCGCCGAACCCGTGATTTATATAAAGGAACGAAATTGTTTCCAGCGAACGAAATGCAGCCAGCGGCACTGAGAGCGTAGCCAAACACCGCTGACGGATCAGTTACAGGTCCAGCCGATAACCAATGCCTGGATTTGTACTGAAGCTGAGAGTTTTTCTGTCCGCCCCAATTACCACAAACCAATGCTAGCTACATTGGCCCCATAATTACTCTTTTAACTCTTTGTAATAGAGTTTTGCTTTGGAATAACTTTTTTC
>CAZYAT010000032.1:0-39837 GCA_964645235.1 uncultured Ferruginibacter sp.
TCACTGTCGCCCAGGTTCACGATCTTGGCACTGAATTCCATTTTGTCCCCCTCTCTCAGGAACCGTGGTGCGTTTGGCTGCACCATCAAGGGCTTCTGTGTAATGGTTTTGCCCGTCAGGTACCCGCTGGCTATGTCCTTGGTATGGGCCACTGTCATCAGCTTCCAACTGGTCAACGCCTCAGGTATGGTGAAGGAGAAGGTTATATTGCCCTCGTCATCCGTTCTCAGGTCAGGGAAGAAGAAAGCGGTTTCGTTGAAATTCCTGCGTACCTGTACAGGGTTATTGGAGATTGGTGGGTTGTTACTGGAGGTGGCTGAATCAGCAAATTCTTTTTTAGTTACAACTTTAGCACCGGCTACTTTTCCTGCAAGCGCTTTTGTGACCACCACTTCATTAAGATTTCCGTTTGCAACTGGAGCCGAATAATTGTCGTAAGCGATCGGGGCCGCCGCTGCCACTTGGCCCCTGATCCTTACATCGCCTGACCTGAATGCAAGCCTGGTACCGTATGCATAAGAATCGAGGAGCTGATCGTAACTTTTTTCCAAAGCGGCAAGCAGCTTGATATCCACTTTGTTCATTTCGACCGATTGGGTTTTTTCGAAACCATCTTCTTCCCAACGTATGGTATTATATAAGCGTGGCCATAATAGCGGCCTGTTCCATTCATGTGGTTTGAACTGGTCGAGGCTTGCATCGTACATGCCTGCCAGCATTTCTGCCGCTACTTTTTCTCCTTTATTGCCACTGATCTTCACTTTCCATTTTTCTTCGCTCCCTGGTAATACTTTATCGCGGAAGGTCTCGTAACTGATCTTAAGGTCTTTATTGCTCCAGGGCACTTCAATGTTCTCCGTGCCGTTGTATACCCTGTTGTGTTTTACAAAAGCATAACTGACGGCGATGCCGCCCCGGTCTTTCTCACTTACCGGTATCGTGCTTTCTACAGGCAGGACAGAAGATATATTTTGTACCGATGGCCTGTTTGTACTGCTCATCCTGCTGATCAGCTGGATCAGCCATGAATCGGTAAAACCGGAACGTATGCTGTAGCGGACATGATCTCCAGGCTGGGCAATAGTGCTGGAGAAATTCACTGTTACCGGGTCTTCGGAAGCATCATTACTCAATGATCCGGTTCCGCTATTCAGGATACGAATGAATTTTTCGGCTCTTACTTCTTCTCCATACTTATCTTTTGTCATGGCAACAATCTTGTACCACCCGGCCTGCCAACCGGTAACGGCCAAAGGCCAATTTCCATCTTCTTTTGTTGAATCCGTTTTATCAATGAATTTCTCTGCCAGCGGCCAGTTCTGTATCCTGTCTTCGTCGCTGTATGCATCGTAGGGAAACAGTGAATAATACTCATTCCTGCTCATCGTGAACTGGTCGGGTGTATCCCAGTAACGGCTGCGGAATATCCTTCCGGGAGTTTTGATCCTGTTGAACGTTACCTGTACACTTGCTTTTTCGAATACGTCGTTCAGGTTGAATGAGCGGATGGTGAATGCTTTCAGGCTATCGCCGGGCAGTTGGTCGGGTACATCGATATTCAGCCTGAGCGACTGATAGGCTACTGCTACCGAGGTATTGCCGCTTCTTGTTTCACCATTAAGGTCGGTAACATCTGCACTTACTTCATAAATAAAGGTAGGCTGGTCTTTTTTGTCAACAGTAGCATCAGGGATGGCTTTGAATATTACGATAAACTCACCTTTGGCATTTGTTACGGTGGTGCCGTTGCTGATCTCTGTCTCTTCATTATTATTCCAGACACCACCTTTGTAATATCCCCAACTCCACCAGATAGGGTATTGTACCCTGCGAACAACCCGGTAACTTACTTTGGCACCATCGATATTGTTGCCGGCATATGCTTTGGCTGCACCGGTAACAGCAATACTGTCGTTGATGCGGTAAGTGCCTTTTGGTTTTTTGATCTCGGTGAAGAACTTCGGCCGCTTGTATTCCTCCACGCTGAAATTGATTGTAGAACCGGTAACGGAATCGGTGATGTTGAAATAACCATTCATTCCGCCCGGAGGTAAGCGGAAGGAGCCATGATAACTGCCGTATTCGTTGCTGGTCACAGTGAGTTCGGCAGCCTTTTGACCATTTGCATCCCTTAAGAAGACCTTCGTGGTATGACCAGGCAGCACTGTACTTTTCAACACATTGGTATCCCTTTTTACAACGATGCCTTTAAAATAAACAGGCTGGCCAGGCCGGTAGATACTCCGGTCGGTGAAAAGGAAAGTATAAGGTTTGAGCTCTGCCGGTTCATAGCTGTTGTAGTTACCATAGTAACCATTGTTCTCGGGCATGAAAAGTTCATCCCCGTTGTGAGTGACCTGTAACGTAAACCCCCGGTATTCTTTTGATTCTTTCAGTTTGAAATAGCCGGATTCGTCTGTTATATATTTTTCGGCTTTGAAGTCTTCGTATTCGCCTGACTTTTCATTGTACTTCGACTCCCAAAGTTGCACCTGTGCCTTCGGAAGAGGGTGGCCATTGTCGCGGTTCAGTACATAATAATCGTTGCTGCTGCTGTGAATGTAACTGATGTTGCTTACATAGGTCAGCTGACGGGCTATGATATTTTTTGTGAGCGAGAAATTTTCGTCGATGCCGGCAAGAACAAGATAGATGCCATTGGGCAGGCCATCTATTTTTATCTCGGTGCTGTGTTTCTGGTAGTCCCCCAGATCGGGTAATGAAACAGTCCAGCTTTTCATCGGTTTCATGCCGGTATATGATCTCCAAAGCTGGTCGTAGTCCTTGCGGTCGAATTTCTTTATCTCTTCCCGGGAGGTTTTGATCACCCGCAGAAAGACCTTGTTTATGTTCTTATAAGTTACCAGTGTACGGAATGGTTGCTGGGGCACATTTACTTTTTCTGTTTCCATATTAAGGAAAGGGTTCCCGATCAGTGCAGCAGTATTCTTTGCATTTATGCCACCTTCCGAACCGGGGAACCTGCTGTAAACCGAATCGAACAATTCTTTGGCTCTTTTTAGCTCATATTGAGTGGTGGAACTGCTTTTGGCTTGGTACTTTTCTCCCCGGGCCATGTAGATCATACCTCTCAGGTAAGCAGCCTGTGCGATGGCAGGGAAAGCAGGGTATTTTTTTTCAATGGCAAGCAGTGCATTTTCATACAGCAGTTCCTTTTCCTCCAAAATTGTGTTCGTATGAACAAATTCGAGGCGGATCAGGTCGGCATCGATCAGTGCATCCGGATTTGCGTCTGTCAGGTGGAATCTCAGAATGTCCTGCAGCAACAGGAGTGCCCTGTGCTGCAAAGAAGCGGTGTCTTTGGTTTTAAAAGAGGTTTTGATAAAATCATCAGCTTTTGCAAATGCTGAAACATTATCGATCCTAAACTGGTAAGAAGGTCTGGTTACACCATTTTCATCATTTTTATAAAACTCAAGTGCCCTGTGTGCTAAAAAATCGAATAAGGTTGGCCGGAGCTGCCGGGTGTTTTTGCCTTTTACCAGTATTGCATCCAGCCCGTCCAGTTTGGTATTCTTCAATATTATATCATTGCTTAAAGAGGCTTTGTATAATCTTGAAATGGTAGCGTAAAGTTTATCAACGCTCCAGGTAGCAATGTCTTTGCTTTTTTCTTCGGCCAGTTTAGTCTGGTTATAGAACCGCCAGCGGTTATTTTGCAGGTACTGCCAGAACATTTCTGCCTGCATGCTTTGAAGGATATTCCTGGCAGGAGCTTTTGAGCCGGTAATAAGCGTATCTATATAAAAGATGTTATTCTCCCTGCTGTCTTCTTCTACCATGTTCCTGTACTTGATCAGGTACATACAGGCTTTGATCTGCTGGGCATCATTATTTTCTTTTTGCGCCAGCCGGTAGACGGTTGTCACTTCGGTCCGGGCCGATCTTGTGAGCCCTTTTTTTTCAAAGCCATCCACTTTTTTCCAGCTTGCTGCGTAATCATTTTTCAATTGCGCCATATTGACGGAATATATGCCGGTTAACAAAAAAATAACCAGGGCAATTTTTTTTACGGACATGAGGGGGAATTTGTTTACAAGATACAATTTGTGCTAGTGCTTATTAAAACTGCATTAAAAATAATACAGCAAAGAGATGATTACTAAACAGTGTTTGCACAATTGCCGCAAATAAATTTCTTTAACATTTTATTTGTGGCACGAGCAAACCAGGTGGCATGTCTATTGGTTATATATATGAGGTTTTAGAGCATATTCCTATGCAGACTAAACATTGTTTTATGGCTATACTTTAGAGGCCGGGGCGAAAGCCCCGGTTCTTTTTTTGGCAAAAAAAATCCCGGATGATACCGGGATCTTATTGGAAATTTCTTGCTTCTATTTCTTTAGCGCTTCAGCCATGGTTTTTCCAATGTCTGCCGGGCTGGCGACGACATAGATACCACATTCCGACATGATCTTCATTTTTGCTGCTGCGGTGTCGTCGGCGCCGCCTACGATGGCACCGGCGTGGCCCATCCGGCGGCCGGGGGGAGCTGTTTGTCCGGCAATGAAGCCTACCACCGGCTTTTTATTGCCGATCGATTTTATGTAACGGGCCGCTTCGGCTTCCATACCACCACCGATCTCACCGATCATTACGATGGCATCGGTCTCGGGGTCGTTCATGAATAATTCTACGGCTTCTTTGGTGGTTGTGCCAATGATGGGATCGCCGCCAATACCGATGGCTGTAGAAATGCCCAATCCGGCCTTTGCCACCTGGTCGGCTGCTTCATAGGTGAGTGTTCCCGATTTAGAAACGATGCCCACCCTTCCTTTCTTAAATATGAACCCTGGCATGATGCCTACTTTGCATTCTTCGGCAGTGATAACACCAGGGCAATTCGGGCCAACAAGCCTGGTCTTTTTGGTCCTCAGGTAACTCTTTACCTTAACCATATCCTGTACAGGGATGCCTTCGGTGATACAAACAACCAGTGCAATACCAGCATCAGCAGCTTCCATGACAGCGTCGGCAGCAAAGGCAGGAGGAACAAAGATGATACTCACATCGGCCCCTGTTGCTTTCACGGCGTCTGCCACAGTATTGAAAACAGGTTTTTCGAGGTGTGAATTTCCACCTTTACCTGGAGTAACACCACCAACCACATTGGTGCCGTATTCAATCATTTGGGTAGCATGGAAAGTGCCCTCGGTACCCGTAAAGCCCTGTACGATGATCTTTGAATCTTTGTTTACTAGAACAGACATGATATAAAATAAAGATTATAGAATGAAAACCTGCCTGCAGGATTGCCGCAAAGATAGGGGAGGAAGAGGTATTGGGAAAAGGATATTTTATATGCCCTCCCGGAGTATGAAATATGCCTTTCGGCCTTTTCGCCTGCTTTCAAGAACGTGTTTCAATTAACATTTCTGCAAGGATCAATTATGACAATCTTAACAGCGGTAATTGCCCTCAACGGTATCTTTATTTTTCAAAACAAACTTTATGAAACAAACTATTCTGCTCTTATCAGCCATCGCTTTTTTTTGTTTTACAACCACCGCCCAGATCAGGAAGGGGGCCTTGCTTGTTGGGGGGCAACTTTCATATCTGGACAACAAAGTGGACTGGACCGGCAGCCAGTCGGACCAAAAGATCAAACGTACTGTTATAGGTATAAGTGTCGGTACTGCAATAAAGGAGAACAAAATCATCGGGTTTTATGGCCAGTACAGCCGTGTCCGGGACAGGAATAATTATTACCCGGGCTCATTGTATAATACCGATGGCAATGCATACAACGCAGGCCTTTTTTACAGGCAATACAAAAAACTGGCCCGCGACTTTTATTTCTTCGGTGAACTGGGAGCCGGTTATGTGGGTTCAGATAATACGGATACAGAAATAGCAACCAACAGTAAAACCAATTCCAGGAAGTCCGGGGGAGAATTATATCTTACGCCGGGTCTTTCGTACCGGGTATATAAAAAGCTGCAATTGGAATTACTGATACCACGTATTGCCAGCCTGGAATACTCAGTTACAAAAAATACCACACCAACAAATACTAATAGTAAAGAAACAGGTTTCTGGTTCAATTCAAGCCTGAGCGCCAACTTACTTAACTCAGTAGGCATCGGTTTCCGATTTGTGCTTTAACTGGCAAGCGTTATTTCAGCAGGTCGTCCATATTGCGGTCATCAGCGATCTTACCCTTGGCTTCGAGCATGCGCATATCTTTTGCGTCCTGCAGGAACTCGCTGGCAAAGATGAAGTTGTTGAGGCGTTCATTCTTTGAGAAGATGATGTCTTTCTTATTACCGTACCACTCTTTTTTGCCATCATAGAGATAGATGATGTTCTCACCCATTTCCATCACGCTGTTCATATCGTGGGTATTGATCACCGTGGTCATGTTGAATTCACGGGTAATGTCGAGGATGAGCTTGTCGATCACCATCGATGTCTGTGGATCGAGGCCCGAATTCGGTTCATCGCAGAAGAGGTACTTTGGATTGAGCACGATGGCACGGGCAATACCCACCCTTTTTTTCATCCCGCCGCTCAATTCGGCAGGGTATTTTTTATTCACTCCCTCCAGGTTCACTCTTTTCAGTACTTCATTTACCCGGTTTAGTTTGTCAGATCCCGATTGGCCGGTGAACATATCCAGCGGGAACATGATGTTCTGCTCCACCGTCATGCTGTCGAATAAGGCAGACCCCTGAAAAAGCATGCCTATCTGCTGCCTGAGCTCTTTACGCTGGTCCACATTCATATCGGTGAAACTGACGCCGTCGTAAATGATCTCACCTTCATCCGGTTCAAATAAGCCTACCAGGCATTTCTGCAGGACCGTTTTTCCGCTGCCGCTCTGCCCGATGATAAGATTGGCTTTGCCGGTCTCCATCACATGACTGACGTCGTCAAGTATCACCTTGTCGCCAAAAGATTTTTTCAGGTTTTTGAACTCGATCATAATAAACAACTACTTGTTCAGCAATAAGGCGGCGAGTATGTAATCCGCAAATAAAATCATTACGCAGCTAACCACCACACTTTTTGTACTGCTCCTTCCTATTTCCAACGCACCTCCCTTTACAAAATAGCCGTAGTAGGATGGTATGCTGCTTATAATAAACGAAAACGTATACGCCTTCACCAGCGCAAAGAACACGTTGTAGGGCATGAAGTTCAGCAACAGGCCCGCATCATAGGTATCGGTAGAAAGAATACCCGTTGCTACACCTGCCAGTCTTCCGCCGTAGATGCCAAGACCCATTGATAAAATGACCAGCAAGGGGATCGTGATAAGGCAGGCAAGGATCTTTGGCATGACCAGGTAGGATTTTGTGTTGATGCCCATGATCTCCAATGCATCGATCTGTTCACTCACCCGCATATTTCCCAGTTCACTGGCGATCTTGCTTCCCACCACCCCGGCAAGTACAATACAGACCACGGTGGGAGCGAATTCCAGGATCACCGTATCCCGTACGATCTGTGCAATGGTAGAGGAGGGTATAAGCGGGCTCACCAGCTGGTAAGCTGTTTGCACGGCGCTCACTGCGCCCATGAATATTGAAATGATGATCACGATACCGAGTGAACCGATACCGATCTCCACGCACTGGTGCATAAGCTCCTTCCAGTACATGCGCCAGTTCTCGGGCCTGGTGAGCATGCCTTTAAGCATCATGAGGTAGCGGCCAAAATGATTGAAGAAAAGCATTAACAGGTTCGGTTTACAGGTTGCAATTTACTATATACTATTTGTCATTTACATTTCTTCAAGGGCCAGGTACACAACTAACCTGTTTATGACAGGCACGGGACGCAAACACCGCCACTACGCTTCTGCCTTGCTCCTTTTCCACCACTTACTGCGCTTTACGTGCTCCTGGGTATCTGTCTTGCATTTTGTTTGTGCATCAACCACAGCGATCAATACCATATTGAAGATGGAGCGGATCGAACTTCCCAATTGAAGTACATGCACAGGTTTGTTCAACCCAAGCAGGATGGGGCCGATCGAGTCGGTGCCACCTACTTCCTGTAAAAGATTATATGCAATGTTCCCCGCAGCCAGGTTGGGAAAGATAAGCGTATTCACTTCTCCGTTCAGTAACTCGGTAAAGGGATAGTTCTCTTTAAGGATCTCTTTATTAAAAGCAAGGATGCCCTGTACTTCACCATCGCAGGACAAGCTTGGATCTTTTGCTTTTACGATTTCCCTGGCGTGGCGTACGAGGTTTGCTTCGGCTGAATTACTGCTACCGAAGTTTGAGTAAGAGAGCATAGCAATGCGTGGACGTATGTTGAACTGCCTTACTTCCTTTGCGACCAATAAGGTGATCTCTGCAAGTTCCTCGGCAGTGGGGTTGAAGTTCACCGTTGTGTCGGCAAGGAACAGGGGTCCCCGTTTTGTGAACATGATGTACATACCGGCGATCTTTTTCACTCCGGGTTCGGTGCCGATGATGTGCAAGGCCGGCCGGATGGTATCTGGGTAGTTGCGGCTCAAACCACTGATCATGCAATCGGCATCGCCGTGTTCGAGCAGCATGCATCCGAAATGATTCCTTTCACGCATGGCCTTGAATGCTTCGTAGCGGTTGACGCCTTTACGATGGCGTTTGCTGAAATATACCTCACCGAATTTTTTCCTTGTCTCTTCATGGGCATCGTCAACCGGGTTGATGATGGGCATGCCCTCCAGGTCGATGCCATTCTCTTCGGCCATTTTTTTGATCCTTTCTTCCCTTCCAAGCAGGATCGGGTAAGCGACATTTTCTTCTAATACCATTTGAGCCACTTTCAGGATCTTTACATTTTCCGCATCGGCAAAAACCACCCGCTTAGGGTCCTTTCTTGCCTTGGTACCGATCACGCGGCTCAACTGGTTATCCAGGCCGAGACGGCTGTTAAGGTCCTGAATGTATTTATCCCAATCCTCGATCGGGTATTTAGCCACCCCGCTTTCCATTGCTGCTTTTGCTACAGCGGGAGCTACGGTCGAAAGCAATCGTGGGTCGAGCGGTTTCGGGATGATATAGCTTGGGCCGAAGGTGATGGTCTTTTCATTGTAAGCCAGGTTCACGATATCAGGCACGGGAGCCTTGGTAAGTTCAGCAAGGGCTTTTACAGCAGCCAGCTTCATGGCCTCATTGATCTGTGTGGCACGAACATCTAGGGCACCCCGGAAGATGTAGGGGAAGCCAAGCACATTATTTACCTGGTTGGGATAATCGCTGCGGCCGGTAGCCATGATGATGTCTTTACGTGTAGCAACAGCCAGCTCATAGTTGATCTCCGGCGTTGGGTTGGCCATGGCAAAAACGATCGGGTTCTTAGCCATGCCCTTGATCATATCTGGGGTAACAACATCACCTACGCTTAAGCCGATGAACACATCTGCATCCTTCAATGCCCTGGTCAGGTCATGGTCTTTGTATTTTTCATCTACGCAGAATTTTTGTTTCAGGTCTTCCACATCAGGACGCCCCTTGTATAAAATACCTTTCCGGTCGAATACCATGAAATTACTGTGTTTCGCACCCAGCGATTCATATAAATGGATACAGGCCATGGCTGCTGCACCCGCTCCGTTTACTACAAACCGTACCTTGTCAATCTTTTTCTTTTGCAGCTCAAGTGCGTTCAATAACCCGGCAGCACTAATGATGGCGGTGCCATGCTGGTCGTCGTGCATGATGGGTATCTTGCATCGCTTCTTGAGCTCCTGTTCTATATAAAAACATTCGGGAGATTTAATATCCTCGAGATTGATGCCACCGAAAGTGGGTTCCAATGCCTGTACGATCTGTACAAATTTCTCGGGGTCGTGTTCGTTGATTTCAATATCGAATACATCGATATCGGCAAATATCTTGAATAGCACCCCTTTTCCTTCCATCACCGGTTTACCGGCCTCGGGACCTATATTGCCCAGGCCAAGGACTGCCGTGCCATTGCTGATCACCCCGACGAGATTTCCTTTGGCCGTGTATTTATAAACATCCTCCGGGTTGGCGGCGATCTCCAGGCAAGGTTCTGCCACACCGGGTGAATAAGCAAGGGAGAGGTCTCTTTGTGTTTTGGCTTCTTTGGTAGGAACTACTTCTATTTTGCCAGGCCTTCCTTTGGCGTGATACTCGAGGGCCTGTTGTTTGCGTGATTCTTTTGACATAGTTATTTATTAATGGTCCATGGTTAATAGTAAAACGATCTTCATTTTACCGTCACCGGATTTGACTATTAAATCGATTGGACCTGGGGATGCAATTTACATAAATAGGCAGTACATCAGGTTATATTAGATTTTACCTTAAAACTCCATGTAATGGAGAATTCCGCCACCACCTCACCGGTTTCATTCCGGCCGGTCGACCTAGCAGAGATGATCTTTCCCTCTTTGCTGCTGATGGCTTCTTCAATGGTCTGCCTGATCAATGTACCTTCTTCGCAGGTGAATGTTGTCCGTCCAACAGCCTTCTTTTGAAAGTTGCCTTCTACCTTTAGTACCAGCATACTTACAGAGGGGCTCCGTTTATATATATGCGCCATGGCCAGTACGCCGGTGCTCATTTCGGCTGCCATGCTCAGGCAGGCAAAATAAGTGCTCCTGAAAGGGTTCTGGCTGATCCATTTAAAAGGTACCGTTACTACACATTTCTCTTCATCCGCAGCACGTACCCGAACACCGCAAAAAAAAGCACTGGGTAATCTGGACAATAGAAAAAGACGGAATTTAAGCGGACTGTTGACAAGAGAAAGAAATTGTGATGCGTTTGACATTGATAATTGATTCATAAGCATTGAATATTGAACATCATCAGGGAGAATTCTCCGTAATCGATCTTCAATGCCAAGGTTTAATCTCCATACATTTTCGGGTTCAGTGCATTCGGGCTCCACATTTCCAGGAAGGCCTGTACCTGTGCATGGTTATAACTTTTTTTCCCGTCTTCCAGGTATTCGCTGTTCTGTGTATGAATGCGTTCCCCTTTTTCATTCAGGATGATGAATACCGGGAAACCGAAACGCTGGGCATAGCCATACCGGGCAAATACCTTTTTGTTCTCATTCTCTTTGCTCCAGTTAAGGTGGTAGGAAATGAAACCTGATTTTAGTGCTGAATCGATCTTCGGGTCGGTTTTGCAAACCCGGTCAAATTCGATGCACCAGCTGCACCAGTTGCCACCGCCGAGCAGGAGCACATATTTATGTTCAGTCCTTGCCCGTTTGACGGCTGCTGCAATATCTTTTTCTGCATCGGCATCGGGGTGGTATAGTTTATTGTCTGTATCCTGGGCATTACCATTCAGCCAGGTAATACAAACAAGAACAATGATCAGCTTTTTCATTACCACTATTTATTTACTTCCACCAGGCAAATAACTACCTCCTGATCGTTAGTTGCAGAGAAATTGATAGTACCTCCGCTGCCAGTGGCAAATCGTACGTTATTCATACCTGCCTGGTGCATGGCATCGGCTACCTTAGCGGCATAATCCCCCGCTGTGCTTTTTGTAATGGAATTGTTTACAGCATACCAGTCGATGGCCTGTTTGGTAACCACGATGGCAAATACGTCTTTCTTACCGATATTATCCGGCACCATACTCTTGCCTCTAGGGAACAAACGATATCCGGTGATACCACAATAAGGGGAGAAAGATGTTTTGGTTGGATCTTCCCTGCTTGGATAGGGGAAGAGCGTATAGCTGCTGCCATCGGTTTCCTGCCCGAAGATGTACGTATAACATTCGATGGAATTCTTGATCTCCATTTTGAACTTGGTACCTGGAGCAACCGTACTCACTGTTTCGAAGGCATTGCCCGATCTCAAACGGAGGGGTATGTATTGTTTGTCATCGTTCCTTACCAGGCCAATGGCACATTCAAAAGCGGCATTCACGGCAACACCCCGTTTGGGCATGGGATCGATGCCGTAGGCTTCACGCACAAATTCTTTAAAATCGGCATAACCAACCCAGGCCACTCCATTCACACCCCATTCGGGTCCCCAGCTGTTCATGATCTGGAAGGCCCCGGTATAGGTCTCACCATTGGCATATTTGGCTACCCTTCGGTCGTCGTACCCGATCACACACATCGCATGGCCCCCGAATCCCATCTGGCTTCGGTCCTGTTCAGTAGGGGTCCATAATTCTTTACCCATCATCTCCTGCATGAAACTACCGCCTACCATCATACCGATCACCACCGGTGCATCTTTTGCCAGGTGTTCTTTGATGGCCCGGATGCTGATTCCTTCGGTGCTTTCTCCATCGGTAAGCCTGGTAAAACCGTGCATCCGGTTCTGGGAAGCTTCATTCATCAATGAATTGTTCGGCTGGCGGCTGCAATCCTGATCGGTATAGGGGAAAGCATTGTACGAGACCACCCCTTTATTGGTCATAAATTCCATGGCATTTTGTATATATGCTCCCTGGCAGCCTTCTAAACCGATCTGGTTATAAACAAAGGCAGGGCTGTATGACGTGCTGTTACCACTTTGACCGGTAGAAGCTGCTTCCACGATCGTTCTTGCAGCATATACACTGCTCCATGCCACACAGCTTCCCTGCTGGCCCTGGTTCTTCCTGTCGGGGGCGAAGCGCAATAAAGAGACACTTTCAGGCAATGGGTTCTTGGTATCATCAGCGGCCAGGCCTTCGTACACGCTTGCTTTTTTAAAGGTATCAGCATTATAGCTGTACCCGCTTTGCGAAAAAAGGTTCTTCACAACGTCGGTAACGGCACTGCCTCCGCCTCCGATCCCTGCACAACCGCTTCCTTGCCGCGACATAAAGAAGTAAGCCGCGGCTGCCACTACCAATAACAATATTATCTTCTTTCCTCCTCCTCCACGGAAAAGCATTAGGATAAGTGGCAACAGGTTCATACCACCTCCGCCACCGCGGCCGCCACCTCCACCCGAGGTCTTACTTTCATCAAAGTCCTGTTGATCCCGGGGATCGTCTTCCATACGTATAGGCATACAAAAAGTTTTTAGTGAATGACTAATTAAATGTAAGAAGAAATTTGAATAGATGAAGCCACATATCCACATTGAAAACGACCGGGATCGGGTGAACTACGATCATAAACAGCTATAAAAAGGTCTATTCTTTTTCCAGTATCTCAAACTGGCGTGATATGTTTACGCCGTTCTCGTCCACGAGTGTAATGATGTGTTTGCCCGGGGGAGGATTCAGCCCGATCTGGTGAAAGTTTTGGGTGGTACCGATGAATTCATCGTCGAGGCTCCAGAATATTTTAGCGCCAGCCCGCCGGTGAGCTGCGGTAAATACCGTTCTCCCTCTTTCGCCGTTGATCTCAAGGGGTACATAGATCTTCGCATCCGGCTGCGGATACATGATCTCGATGAGTTTGCCGCTTTCAGCAAAGGCACATCCTGGTTTGAATGCAGGCAAAGGAGTATAATCGATATTCTTTTGTTTATAATAATATTCCATGGCAGGTGTGAGTATGAACCAGCTTTTGTGTTGCATGTTGGCGGGGCTTTCACACTCTTCTGTCACCCGGTAAGTGCCGCCCGCATCTAAATGAATGATCTTGTGATAGGGACATTGCATTACATTATTACCTTTCGGTGGCATGAACAACGTATCAACATCTGGGCAATCAATATTGGCCCGGTAACCACTTTGCCGGCAAACAGGTACAAAGGCATAATTATATCCCGGCTTCTCAAACCATTTGTTTGAAGGTAGCAGTCGAAAAATATCGAATAACACGGGCGCCGCTGTTTGTACACCGATCAGTCCGGGCCTTCCTTCACCATCTGTATTGCCTACCCAAACAGCCACAACATATTTTGGTGTTACCCCAATGGCCCATCCGTCGCGGAAGCCAAAACTGGTGCCGGTTTTCCATGCAATCTTTTGCGACGAGGAGAACTGTTGCCACAACCCCTCCTCACCCGGCCGCATCACTTCCTGCATGGCCTGGAAGGTGAACCAGATAGAAGTGGCATCGAGCGGGATGTTCCTGGATGCCGGGTCCTGTTGATGGGACCCTGGTTTATAATCGGGAGGGTGAAAATCTTTTGGATCCAACTTCCCGTGATTCTTTGCCTGGTGGTTCAATGTACGGGCCATGGATGCATATACGCCGGCGATATCCCACATGGTCACTTCGCAACCGCCAAGGACAAGGCTCAGGCCGTATGTGTCAGCGCTCCTGTTGAGGGTGGTGATGCCGCATTGTTGTAAGGTTTCATAAAAACGCTGGTACTTGTATTGCTGAAGCATTTTTACTGCAGGCACATTGAGGCTTCTCGATAAAGCCCTGTCAGCAGGAACGGCACCATCATAACTGAGATCGAAATTCTTTGGCGAATAGCTGCCGATCTGGGTGGGTATATCAGGAATGATCGAATGCGGCAGGATCAACCCGTCGCTGAGCATGGCTGCATATAGCACCGGTTTAAGTGCGCTGCCCGGGCTTCTCGGTGCGGCAATCACATCCACATCCGCCTCCATATCTTTATCCCGGACGTCTGCAATGTTACCTGCATAGGCAAGTGTATTACCTGTTTCAACATCCAGCACCAATGCACAGGCATTGTTGATGCCGTTGCCTTTTAACATGGACTGGTGCTGCTGGATGATCCTCGATACGTTCTTTTGCAGGTTACCGTCGATCGTTGTCCTGATCTTTGTTTCCTGCTTCAATTTTTTATTGTCTTTGATGAAACGCTGAAGCAGATGGGGGGCATTTTGCGGTAAACGAAGGGGTTCATCAGGCAATGGCTCCAGTTTGGCAAGATCAGCGGTGGGTTTGCCGATCTTTCCTGCATTCACCAGTTCATCCAGCAACCGGTTTCTTTTTTTTAGTAACACATCCCTGTTCTTACCGGGGTGCACCAGGGCTGGTGCATTGGGCAACACAGCGAGAGCAGCCATTTCACCCCAACTCAACTTATCAGCGCTCCGGCCGTAGTAACGCCAGGCGGCGGCATCCAGCCCCACAATGTTACTACCGAAAGGAGCATTACTTGCATAAAGCGCCAATATCTCTTTTTTTGAGTAAGATAATTCTAGCCGGACCGCAAGTATGCTTTCCTTTATTTTATTCCAGATGCTGCGCTTATCATCTTTTTTCGACAGGCGCATCACCTGCATGGTGATGGTGCTGCCGCCCTGTACCACGCCTTTGTTCTTTATGTTTTTCGTGATGGCTCTTATAATAGCAACCGGGTCAATACCCGGGTGCTTGAAAAAGCGGCGGTCTTCAAACGTGGTGATACAATCGATAAATTTCGAAGGGACGTTTTTGTTATATGGGAAGCGCCATTGTCCGTCGGATGCAATAGTCGCATTCAATAAATTGCCATCCCTGTCTTCAATTACATAGGAAGTAGGGGATAGGAAAAAGCGGGATGGAAGAGAGAGCCAGAAGCATATCATCAATCCGAACGAAATAAACAGGATGACCTTATTCCCGGTACGGATGTCCCGTAATCTTTGCACTATTTTTTTTAAGCGGGTTGTCATATAAAAACATCGTCCCAAAAAACCGCCGTCAGAGCTTAATAACTCTGACGGGGTTTATGCATAGACGGCCAAGGACAATTATTGATTCACTACTTCCACCCACTTTCCATTTACGCCGGCTGTGATGCTGTTATCGTACATCGCCTCGCAGAAAGTACCCGGTAAGAAATACCGGCCAAGGTAAGAAGCATTCAGCTGGATATAATAAGTGAGGGTTTCATTCTGCCTGATGTTGAAATACGTGTACGTACGGTCATCCCGTATATCCTGGTAGGTGGAGAAAGAAGATTTGAACGCCCCCTCTCCGTCGAACATGCGGGCATTGAGTATTTCCCAGCCGCTGGGGAAGATCTGTGTCAGCGCCATTTCGGAATAATAGCCACGCTTGCCCGGGTTGGTGATCACCACTTTCGCAACAAAATCGGTCCCCTGCGTGAGTTTGTTCACCTCAATGGCTTTTCCATCCTGCAACATATACGTTACGCTCATGTTAAGGACCGAGGGATTGTTATTCACTTTGAGGCTGTCTCCTGCCAGCGGTTGCCCTTGTGTGATCAGACGTACATATAAGGTATTATTGCCTTTATTGGTGATGGTTATGTTACTGTTGCCGTTCTTGAACAGGATCGGCAGTTGACGTATGTAGGAAGCGGAATTGATATCCACCCCTTTCCCATCCACATTTCCATTGGCAATGATCTTGGCACCGCTTGGGTTCTTACCGCAGAATTTGGCCACGGCGATAAGACAATAGGCAGTGGTTTGTGTGCTGTACCAATAATCTTGTGCGAGCTTTGCACAAAGGCTGCGGAGTAATTCTTCTGCTTTTGCCTTTCTGCCAAGTATGGTCAATGTTTCCAATACCATTGCTTCATCACGGGTATCGGACCCATAGGTATAGCCCCAGTAAGTCCTGGCCGGAAAGCTGGTGTTGAGACCACTGATAAGATCGAGAGCTGTATTATCCTGTCCAGCTAACTTGTAGGCAGCAGCCAATCTCCACTTTGCTTCCGTAGACAGGTATTTGAACTCTTTCAACCGGTTCATGGCTCCGAGTTCAGGAGCTTTGGCAAGGGCTAACGTATATAAACGGTAAGCCTGGGTAAGGTCGCCGCCATAGAAATTCTCGGAAGAAGGTATCCAGCTGTTCGCTTTGCCGCGTTGATAATTCTTCCATTGCTGCAGCATATAATCGCTTACCAGGTAACCGTTGGTTTGGGCCTCTACAAGGAAATGGCCGGCATAATTGCTACCCCATTCATCGCTTTGGGGCATGCCGGGCCAATAGCTGAAACCACCATCGGGCCGCTGGAAGTTCTGTAACCGGTTGATGCCGGCACGTATATTCTTATCGATCTGTGCTTTCTTGTAATCGTCAAGGTCCATCAATTGGTTCAGTACCAGCTGAGGGAATACGGCAGAGGTAGTTTGTTCGATGCAGCCATGCGGGTATTCGATGAGATAGGTCAGTCGTTTTTGCAGATTCATGGCAGGGATACTGGATATCTCCACCATGCCTGTGCTGGTGGAAGCAATGCCAATGGGTGCGGCTGTTGTCTTCCATTGCTGACCCGGGCTCAACGTGATCTCTGTTACACTTGTTACAGGCGGGTTGGGGTTACGGATATCGAGCTCCACCTCGTAATCTGCTTTTTCATTGCCGGAGGTTGCCAGCAGTTTTACTTTGCCGATGCCTACATTTGGTTTCACCCGCACATCGAAATAAACCATCTGTTCACCCACCTGCGTAAAGCTGATGGATTGTGCATTACCACTTACTATTTCGAGATAAGGATTCGACTGCAGGGAAATATTTACTTTCTTGATGTAATTCTCCATGGCAAAAACAGTTACCGGCAATTTGATCGTTTCACCCGGCCCCAATACCCTTGGCATGGTTGCGAGCATCATCAATGGTTTCTTAACGGTAATGGCTTTTTCAGCGGCACCGTAACTTCCATTGTGTGCTCCGATCACCATGGCACGTACCGAACCAATATAAGAAGGCAACGTGAAGGATTGTTTCTGAGTTTGGTTCTTGTTCAGGTGGAAGGGTCCGAGGAATTTTACCACGGGTTTGAAACGATTGGCGGTTTTTTGTTTGCCTGCGCTTGCTTCATTGTCGCCACCGATGGTGAGGATACGTTCAAGGTCGCCGCCCCAGGCGCCGATCACGTAATCAAACATATCGAAACTCTTAACACCCAACGCTTCCCTTGCGTAGAATGCGTTGTGTGGATCCGGTGTTTTAAAATGAGTAAGATCGAGCAGTCCTTCATCAACGATCGCCACCACATAGGTCATTTCCTTTCCGTTCTTTTCGCTTACACTGAATGAAACATTCTGTTCCGGGCGAATACTGCCGGCGATGTTCAGCACCGGGGTAAGAATCGTATTCTTATCTTCCACGAAAACGGGAATAGAACCGTACATCCGTATGGGCAGATCGTTGATGGTTTGCGAGTGCGGCTGCAGCAAACTCACGGTTGCGTACACATTCGGCGCCATCGAGGCTTCGGCCTTGAACTTCACTTTTGTTTGTCCCTGTACGGTTTCCTGCCAGAAGGATTTGATCACTTTGCTTCCATTCTCGATGCTCACCAATACCCTTCCGCCTTTACTGCTTGGAATGGTCAGAGCGATCTCGTCGCCCACATTGTATTTTTCTTTGTCAGAGGTAAAAGACAGCATCGAAGCGGCGGTCTGGTCATCATTCCCTTCACGACTTTGCCAGTAAGGAGTATCAATGTAAAATGCGGCTCCGCTGATATGCCCGCTTTTCAGGTCCTTTACGAGGATGAGGTAGCGGCCCCAATCGTCTTCCGATGTTCCGAAGGTCCAGCTGCCGCGGCCATTAACAAGTTTTACCTTTTCGGTCTTCAGCAGTTTGTTGTATTCATCCTGGGTAAAGTTGCTGAGGTTATCGTTATTATCGTCCCACCACCAGCGCCATTGAATGCGATAGTACTGTACTTCCACCTCATCATTTCCTGACAGCAGGTTACCTTTGCTGTCAACATTCACGATCTGCATGGTATGGTTCTTGCCCGCCAACAGGAAGTTGAATGGCTTTTCTCCATCAGGAAGTTTCATGCCCACATAACTGCTGTAAGGGCTGTATGGCAGACTGACATTGTCGATGCTGAAGCTGCCGCCCGGTTCAAATACTTTCACCACCAGGTTGGCACTGAGCATGCCCGGGGCTGTTTCATCCAGTTCGAAGTTTGTTTTGAGTGTACCGTTTCCCTCTGCATCCAGCGTACCATCATAAATGGTTTTGGTTTGAGTGGAATAACCCGATGTAGGATTGTCAAAATCAAATCCGGCGAATTTCTGGAACCTGGTACCTCTTGCATACAGCGAGGCATCGATCTTGGCTTTCAGGTTCTTTCCGGGTGCACCGAACAACCATTTGGCATTGATGGCGCCCGTGTTGGGATTGCCTTCTCCCAATACGGCATCTTTACCAAAGTCAACATTTATCTTGAGGCGGTTGGGCATCACGGTTTCAACTTTGATGCGTTTTTCGAAATTGGCCCCACCAACTTTTATTTTGGCCAGCCAGTTCCCGGTGGGTGCCGAAGCGTCGGTACTTGTTTTGAAAAGATAGAAACCATCGTCTGCATCGGACTGCACCGTGTGTTTGTATAGTTGTCCTTGGGGAGTGAAAAGACTGAATTCGACCGGGTGATCTTTAGGCAATTTACCTTCTTTGTCTT
Source organism: uncultured Ferruginibacter sp. (assembly GCA_964645235.1). Lineage (GTDB taxonomy): Bacteria > Bacteroidota > Bacteroidia > Chitinophagales > Chitinophagaceae > Ferruginibacter. Next base: position 19,217 of record CAZYAT010000032.1, read on the forward strand.
CCACGATAAAATTCAGGTACATGGTATCACCCGGGCGCCACACGCCTCTTTCCCCAAAGATGAACCCCTTGATACCGTTCTTCACTTCCTCTCCACTCACATCGAAGCGGCTGAGCGGGAGTGAACTTCCGTCGTCCAGCTTCAGATAGCCTCTCTCATTTCCCTTTCGGGCAAGCAGGAGGAATGGTTTTCTTTTCAGGTCGATGGTGGCAAAACCATCATTCCCGCTTTTGGTGGTGGAGACGATGGTTTGCTGGTAGTCCCTTACTTCCAGTTCCACACCACTCATGGGTTCGGTGGTAAGGATGCTGCTTACCGCTACCAGCATGCTGTTGTTGTTGCCGCGTTTGGCAGTAAGACCGATGTTGCTGGCAATGATGTTACGGGTAGCCCAGCGGTCCTTATTATAATAGGATTTGCTGGTGGGGTCATCCCTTCTTTCCCAGTTATAACCAAAAGGGTAATACGTGTCATAACGGTCCCAGAAAGCATCGTCATCGTCAACACTGCTTCGTTCATAGTCGCGGTAACCATCATCTTCTTCTCCTTCATCTTCGGAATCGGATTTAAAAGTGGTATCGGCAGAGAGGTATAAAGAATATTCCGGGCGGAATCCGATCGTAACCCGGTAAATGGCTCCCTGTTCTGTCTTCAGGAATTTATCTATGTCAAGGGAGAAATGTTGTTTTTTGTGCAGGTCGAGTGTTTTGTCGTCATCAAGCCGCAAGGTTTTTTGTACGATGGGTTTACCTACCCGTCTTAACTCGCTGTTGCCAGCGAGGTTGTTTTCCTGTAAGAATTGGGGTACGTTGTTTTCAAAAATCTTTATGATGCTGATGTCCACCGCATTCAGGTTGATCGCTTCGAAGGGAAGAACCAGTCTTCCGCTGTTCGGCAGGATGTTACCCTTACCATGGATCTTCACGGAGGGCATCCTGTTTTCGAAGTTGATATTGGCGGCAAAGCCCTTATCGAGCACATCGCCCCAGGTATTCTTTATCCCTGCATTGATATTAACGGTATAATTCCCATCCAGCTTACCATTCCCGAATACTTTGACTTCGCTGCCGCTGATGGTATAGGAAATGTCGGATTGGCCACTGATCGTAATAAGACCATCGAGCACCTGTCCGTTTTCGATCGGGTCGCTGAACTGTACAGATGCGTATTGCTGTGCTTCATTGACGGCGATCACATTCAATACTTTGAAATCGCCCTGTGCAGGAACGGCCACCTGCCTTTCCCCTTTTACTTCCATATTCATTGGCTTACCATCCCAGCGCAGGTTGATATTGATTACCGATTTCAACCGTTCAATGTTATCAATGGTGTAGTGGTGCATCTTGCTGCCGTCGTTGTGCTGCCAGTTTATTTTGAGTGTTGAATTGTTTTGCTGGGCCATGAGCAGTTTCTCCACCTGTTTACCATCTTCCACATCGGCTGTCTCCAGGTCGCCGCTCAGGCTCATTTTATTTTTTATGTTCGTACTTCTCAAACCTTCATCCGAGATCCTGAAAGAAGGCTTTACTGTTTTCATGCTGAAGCGGAACTCGGAGAATTTAGAAGTGACTTTGGTTACCTTACCAAGGTTGAATTTCACCTCATACATTTCATCAGGTGTCAGCCACTTTTCTGGTTTGAATTCGATGGTACGGGCATCCAGCCAATAAGCTTTTCCTTTTACAGAAGGGGAGAGGCTGAACAAGGATTCCTTTACTTCTTCACCCACAGCATGTGTGGTGGATGCATCGGTAGCCAGTTTGATACGGATAGCAGATGTTTTGGAGATGGTGCCGGTGGTGTAGGCGTCGATGTACTTGCTGAAGGCGGGGTCAACATCGATCCATTTGTCTTTTTTGTTGCAGGAGAACAGGGAAAGACTAACTGTCAAAAACAGGAAGGCCCGGAAAAAAGTTACTCCGAACTTTTTGTTCCGGGGTTCACGGTCGTGTTCCATAAATTTTGAAATTGTTTGTTGAAGTTGGTTGACATTGGTGGAATCACCAATATCGGCATTTTTATTTGCTGCGTAAATGTTGAAAGAAATTTTGATTTCCACAAGGGGTGGAGAAATCTGTTTCCGTTAAAAGATTTGTAAAAGGAAAATCTTGCCGGAAGAAGGGGTGTAGCTTAAAAATAGAACCGGGCCGGCAGGTTGAGCGCCTGCAAGGCCCGGTTAGACGGGTAGTGGAAGTCGGCCCGACGGATTTTCGGGTTATTTTATTACAGAGCTGACCTCCGTGATTTCGTCATTGGCAACAAGAAGTACACGGTACATGGAATTGTTCTCCACAACCACCTGGTACAGGGTTTCATCTTTTGTCCGGATATACCTGCCATGAAATATCCGGTATGCCGGGTACTCTTTTTTTATCAGGCCGGCTACAGTAACAGGAATATTCCTGCCCATTTGCATGACCTCATACCTCAGTTTACCACGGAGTGAATACACAGAGCTGACCGGCGAGTTATTGCTGGTAAAGCCAAGGAATACATATCGCCCACTCTTCCGGTAAGTAAGGTTGTTTACCGTGCTGTATTCCTTTGTCAGTTTACGGAATATGACCGGGTATTCGGTCTGCAACCCTGCCATCACGTCGGGAGTAGTAGTACCGCCCTTCATTTCTTTTTCAGCAGGCTTGTTCCCTGCATACGTCGGCATCTCATGCATGAGAGGTTGCCCCTGGGTTTCTTTTACTGCACCGGGGAGAAAGAGCCCCAGCACGGTCAGTGCCGCAATTGTTACATTCTTCTTCATACGTTTTTGTTTTTTGTAAAACTAAAATGCTGTCAGAAGAGTTGGTTTGACATAAATCAAATTCGGCAACGATCATGATCTTTTGTAACGGCCACGTACGCGGCTCAGTGTTTCCAGGCTCATGCCAAGATAAGACGCAATGTCTTTCAGGGTGATGCGTTGCAGCAGGTCGGGGAAATGTTTTGTAAAAAAGTTGTACCGCTCTTCGGCAAATGGTTTGCGCATATTGAAGAGCTCCACTTCCAGGAAATAGAGATACCGTTCTGTTACCGTGCGGATGATGAAGTTGAATGCCGGATGCTTCCTGAATAGTAGCTGCATATCATCGTAGTGAAGCCCGATGATCGTAATGTCTTCCAGCGCCACAATGTATTCGTTGCCTGGTTTGCGGCTGTAATAACTGAATATCGACGTGATAACAGAGCCTTCAAAAAGGAACTTGGTGATCACTTCGGCATTGTCCGACTCCCTTATATAATAACTTTTGGCAAGGCCCTTTAAGACAAAACTTGCATAGTTGGCTACCCGTCCTGGCTTCAGCAGTTTATCACCCTTGTTGCAACTGTGGATCACGACCTTGCCGGCAATGTCTTCCATTAACTCTTCGGGCATTTGGTGGATCGCATTCCAATGATCGAATACAGGTTGCAGCATGGGTGCCAGGTCATCGGGGCAGAAGTCGTGCCCCCAGTACGGTACGGTATTATCGATCGTTTTCATTGGCTTATACTATGTTATTACCGGCTGGAGAATTCAACCCAGGTCAAAAGACAGGCCTTGGGTTTACCCGGAAGTTTTTCTACGGATGCAATTCTATTGTCAATTACATAAACCTGAAGGTGCTAATCGATCCGGGTTGCTTGTACACTATATGCCTTATTGAGGACGGGGGAGGAAATTTCCTGTATAAAAGAATTTGCGGAAGTGCTGGTGATCTTTACATACACTTCCATACCAGTAGGGATGTCGATCTTGTTTTCGTTGCGGAGTATCTTATCAAGCCTGAGGGTGAAGCTGCAATTATCCTTCCAATCGATGCGGAACCGCACCACCAGTTTAAGGGACTCGCTGTATTCGGTTTGATACATGCCCTTTCTTTCAGCAATGGTGACCACACCTGCCTGGGTATCGACGATGCGGAATCTGCCCTCTTTGAATTTATTACAGTCAGGCAACTGGGCAACTGCCGGGGATTTTATCGACAGCAGCAATAGAATAAGTGCCAGGTTCCTGCAGGCAGGTATCATTTTTAATTCAGTTAATGATTTGGTTCTTTAAGAGATCTTCAAATTCATCCCTCCGCCGTATCAGCCTGGCTTTTCCATTTTCAACCAGCACTTCGGCCGGTTTGAAACGGCTGTTGAAGTTACTGCTCATTTCAAATCCGTAAGCGCCGGCATTATAAAAAACGAGCAGGTCGCCCTCGCGGATCTCATTCAATTCACGGTCCCAGGCGAATGTGTCTGTTTCGCAGATATTGCCGACCACTGAGTATTGTTTTAAAGGCCCATTGGGGTTACTTATATTATCGATCCGGTGATAAGCCTCATAGAACATGGGGCGGATCAAATGATTGAAGCCGCTGTTAATGCCTGCAAAAATGGTGGCAGCTGTTTCTTTCAACACGTTTACTTCCGTGACGAGATAACCGGCTCCACTAACAAGGAATTTGCCTGGTTCGAACCAAACCTGCAGGTGCCTGCCATCCGGGTTGGGATGATTTGCAAACGCTTCATTTACTTTTTTGGCGAGCAATTCTATATCTGTTTCAGCATCCCCGTCTTTATACGGTACTTTAAAACCCCCGCCCAGGTCTATGGACTCGAGTTCATTGAACCTGGGAATGATGTCGAAGAGCACTTCAATGCCTTTTACGAATGTGTCCACGTCTTTTATGTCGCTGCCTGTATGTATGTGCAGGTTCTGAATAAAAAGATCGTACGATGATACCAGTGCCGATATTTTACCGATCTGGTCCACTGGTATCCCGAATTTGCTTTTGTCGTGTCCCGTAGAGACTTTCAGGTTGCCGCCTCCCATGATGTTGGGCCTTAGCCTTATGCCAACCGGGTAGCTGTGCCCGAAACGCTGACCGAATTTTTCGAGGTTGCTCAGGCTGTCGATATTGATGTGAACGCCGAGGTTTTTAGCTTCTTCGATCTCGGAGAAGTGGATGCCATTGCTGGTATAGAGGATACTGGCGGGTTCAAAACCGGCCAAAATAGCAAGTTTTACTTCGTTGATCGAGCTGCAATCTATATTGCACCCGATGGCCTTAATGTGTTTTAAGATCTGAATGTTGGTAAGCGCCTTGCAGGCATAAAAGAATTTGGTATCAGTTTGTGCGAATGCTTTTGTGAGCTTTTGATACTGGGACGTAATACATTCAGCATCGTACACGTAAACAGGTGTGCCGAATTCATGGGCGATCCGGAGAAGTTGCTGCTGCGATAAGGGCATGCTTGGTAGGTATCTTTAAAAAATGATTGTTTCTATTTAAAGGTTTATCAGGCTACTACTTCCTGTATCTGCGTCGGCTCCAGGTTTGCATTGCGCATGGCTATACCCCGAACAGCATTAGCAGCAAATTCCACGAATGCTTTTTGCGAAACGGCATCGTCGCTTACCATGGCCGGCACACCCATATCACCGCCTTCCCTGATACTTTGAACAATGGGAATTTGCCCAAGGAACGGGATGTCGAACTCTTCGGCGAGGTTCTTGCCACCGTCTTTCCCAAAAAGGTAATATTTATTAGACGGCAATTCAGAAGGAGTGAAATAGCTCATGTTCTCCACCAGCCCGATAACCGGAACCCTTAGCTGTGCCTGCCCGAACATAGCGATGCCTTTTTTAGCATCGGCCAGCGCAACGGTCTGAGGTGTGGTCACTACGATCACGCCGGTAACAGGTACGGTCTGAACAATAGTAAGATGTATGTCGCCGGTTCCGGGTGGCATATCGATCACGAGGTAATCCAGTTCACCCCAGTCTACATCGCTTACGAACTGGCGGATGGCACTGCTGGCCATCGGGCCACGCCACACCACCGCTTGCTTCTCATCGATGAGCAGGCCGATACTCATCATTTTGATTCCGAATTTTTCGATCGGCACAATCAATCCCTTTCCTCCATCGTCTTTCATTAATGGACGATCCCCACGTACGCCGAACATGATATGCTGACTTGGGCCGTAGATGTCGGCATCCATTAAACCCACTTTGGCTCCGCCCTGGGCGAGAGCGAGAGCAAGGTTGGCCGATACGGTGCTTTTTCCAACACCTCCTTTTCCACTCACCACTGCGATGATATTCTTTACGCCGCTGAGGATCGTTTTACCATCCTGCCGGTTGCTGCTGGTATTGCTGGTAAAGTTCACTTTCACAATCGCTTCTTTATTCACCAATAATTTTACTGCATTTATACAGGCATTCATGATCATGTCCTTTAGCGGGCAGGCTGGTGTGGTAAGCACCACGGTAAAGGAAACGTGATTACCATCGATGGCTATGTCCTTTACCATGTTAAGGGTAACAAGGTCTTTACCCAGATCGGGCTCCTGTACATTGCTCAACGCTTTTAAAATGTCCTCGTTCGTCATCGTTCAATTATTTGTTAAAAAAGGCTTTTAGGGCCACAAAATTAACCAGATATGGGCTTATTTTGGTTATTAAATAGGGAATGTTGGTATTTTTGGCCGAGAGCCGATATGTCAACCAGATATTGATTGATGAAGAAATTTATACCATACATTCTTACAGCCTTTTTTTTCCTTCCATCAACTGCCAGAGCCCAGTTCGAAACCTTCAAAGATTCAGTTGTCCAGCTGTACGGTATTGTAATGACCGCAGATAGTTTGAAAGCCCTTCAGTCGGTAAGCGTAATGGTGAAAGGGCAGAACCGCGGGACGGTTACCAATGATAGGGGGGTATTCAGTATCGTAGTGTTGAAGGGAGATGTGATCCAGTTCAGCAGTATCGGGTATAAATCAAAATCGATCACGATCCCCGCCAGCCTCGAAGGTAATCAGCACAGTGTGATTCAACTGATGGTCACAGACACCGTTTACCTGGCAGCTACCATTATTAAAGCCAGGCCAACCCGGGCGCAGTTCGAACGTGATTTCATCAATGCCCAGGTACCCGATGATTACATCACCATCGCCCGCAAGAATAATAGTGCCGCCACCAGGCGCTTACTGGCGGCCACCCTGCCCACCGATGGAAGGGAGGCAAGCAGCCAGTACCTGCGCCAGTATGCAAGCAAAGCATATTACTACGGCCAGGCACCTCCTCAAAACATATTCAATCCTTTTGCCTGGGCCGAATTCATCAAAGCCTGGAAACGGGGCGACTTCAAAAAGAAGAATTAGGATACTTTTCTTACATGCAGGGTACCGATTCATCAGCGTCTTCTGTATTATTATCATAATTGACTTTCTTTGCATAAAGCAGAGCGGATATTAATTATGAGATCTCCTGACAATTCATCGTTTGTTGGCCGCAATAGCAAGATATTCCTGATCGGCTTTATGGGAAGCGGGAAGAGTTATTGGGGAAGAAGATGGGCATACCATTACCATTTGCCGTTTATTGACCTCGATGAAGTGATCGAGGCAAAAGAAGGTAAAACGATAGCTGAGCTTTTCGAGCAAAAAGGAGAATCATATTTCAGGGAGTCCGAAGCAGCCTGCCTTCGGGAACTCTCGGCTAAAGGGCCTTTCATCATGGCCTGCGGAGGGGGGGCGGCCTGCTTTCACAACAACTTGGATTGGATGAACGAACAGGGTATTACTGTTTATTTATCGGCTTCGCCTGAAACGATCCATCACCGGCTGATCGGTGAAAAAGAGAAGCGCCCGCTGCTGAAAAATACCGATCCAGCATCCTTGTTTTCTTTCATAAAAGAAAAATTGGGAGAGAGGGAATCTTTTTATAAAAGGTCAAAAAAAATTTTACAGGAGGGAACATTGACCGACGAAAGCCTTTCTCCATTCCTGACCGATCAATCGTAATTATATGCATAAAGGATTTTTGAAACTGGCTGCATTGTTCGGCGCTTTGGCCGTCGCTTCAGGAGCTTTTGGCGCCCATGGCCTGAAAAAAATACTCGATGGTGAGCAGTTACAGGTATTTGAAACAGCCGTACGTTATCTTTTCTATCACGTTTTCGCCCTGCTGGTGACAGGCATCCTTTACAAAGAGTTTCCCGGGAAGTTGATGCAGTGGGCAGGTAAGTTTTTTATAGCGGGGATACTGCTTTTTTGCGGTTCACTATATGTGCTTGTATATATAAAACATGCCGGCTTGCCTCTGACCTGGGTCGGGGCTATCACTCCATTGGGAGGCATTGCTTTTATAGGTGGGTGGGTGCTGCTGTTTACAGCCGTTCTTAAAAAAGATTAGAATTGTTCAACCTTCCGGCGGAGTGTTACCAGGGTACCGTTCCTGTTTTCAATGCTGAATTCAATATGTACGTCGGCCATCCTTTTTTTCATGTTCTTGAGGCCGTTGCCGAACTGTCTTAATGCATCCATGTCAATGCCTACCCCGTTGTCGTGTATATAAAGCACAAGATCGTTCCCTTCTCTAAGAAGTTTGATCTCTACTTCAGTGGCTTTTGAATGTTTGAGGATATTATTCAGTGCTTCTTTCACAACGAGGAAGACATTACGCCTTATTTCGCCGATCACTTCCACGTTGGGCAGGTTGTCGGGAATGTTTATGCGGCAGTCCACACCCGAATCTTCGAAATACTCCAGGGCATAACTGCGGATGTATGCGATCATATTATGGAGTGAGTCGTTGCTGCTGCTCATGCTCCAGATAATGGCATTCATTTTATTGAGCAATTCATTGGCTGACGAAGATATTTTCTCTATCTCCGGTATGGGACTATCGCCTAATTTACTTTTTGCCAGTTCACTGTACAGCCGGATGGTGGTCATGCCGGCGCCCAGGTCATCGTGCATATCGGCGCTGATCCGGTTTCTTTCTTCCTGCTGGGCCTTGATAACGGCGATCTGTGTTTCGAATTCCTTTTTCTCTGCTTCCAGTTTCAATGCTTCCTGTTCCTTGATACCCCGTATCAGTTCGCTCCGGTTTTTATAGGTAAGGCCCAGTAGGAAGAATATCAGTTCCAGGATGATACCTATGTAGTAGTAAAACAGCGAGTGTGAGAACAGGGACCGGTATCTCACGTCGAAAACCAGCAAGGACAGCGAAACAGCTGAAAAGATCACGAGCATACCATTACCGGCTGCCAGGTAATTGAGCAGAGGGTCGCGTTGCCTGGCTGCAAAGAATATAAAGAACACACCGATGGCGAGTATCAGGAACTTAGTGATGTTCTCCAGGTAAAACTGGGGCAGGTAGGTGTTGGTGAAAAAATTCAGGTATGTGTATACGACCAGGAGGAACAACACAAAATATTCCCCGTATTGCAATATTTTATCCGCCGATTTATAGATGACTTTGCTGTTCATGAAGTTGCGGGTAAAACTGATATAGAACAGCACTCCGGTCACCAGCAGGAAGAAATCGAGATAACTGAAATACAGGCCTGCGAACAGCCATGTCTTCCTGGAAAGGAATGAATTGAAGAATATAAGGAAGAACATGCAGAGAGAGTACAATGCATTGTACAGGTATTCCGGCCTGGGTCCGAGCAGGTAGTTGGCCAGCATGAAGAATATCATCATCAGTACTACGCCACTCAGCACCATGCCGAAAATATGAATATCATTACGTGAACCGGCAGAATAGGCAAGGAAGTCTTCGATAAATTCCTGACTTATGATCCGGGGATTGATGCCATTGAAATCATTCTTTTCCGGTTTGAAACGCATGAGCACCCCGGTATTCTCCCCGGGGGAAAGGGTTAGTTTTGTATAACCCGTTATTTCCTCGTCGGTATACCTGGCCAATGCGGGGTTATTGAGCTTATATACCTCGATATCTTTGAAATAAATACCGGGATATAAAAATACGGCCCGTGGCTTATCAGAGCTGTTCATCAGGCGGAGCCGGAGGGCAAATACATAAGGCACCAGGTTGGCAGGCAATTTCTTTCTTTCTTTAAAAGAACTGAGTGGTTTGAATTCTTTTGCGATCAACTCCGGAATGGACAGCGAGTTGGTTTTATCGGTATAAATATATGTATGGCCGAGCAGTATACTGTCGCCCGAGATCTTTGCAATGTCCATCACGCTCGTATCAGGAACAGGTTGTGCCTGGGTACAGAGCAGGGAAAAACAAAAAAGGGAAAAGGCGGTTAACCGTTTCAACAGGGGATATTTTTTCAAACCTACATAAATTCGGTGATAACGAAAATGACGGGGCTTTGACCCCGCCCCGAGCGTGGGTTTTCTATATCTTTGTGGCCGATGGCGAATAAACTTAAATCCACCAAGGCAAAGCCTGCCGACTCCGAGCAGTTGAAACAGGAAAAAGAAGAGAAGGTAGAGGTAAAGCAATTACTGAAAGACGAACGTACGCATAAGATAGCTGGCAGCATCCTGCTGCTTTTTGCTTTTCTTTTCTTCATCGCATTCACTTCCTACCTGTTCACCTGGGGCGACGACCAGGATAAGTTCAGTTACCGGATGCTGCTCGCCAACGACATCAAGGTGCAGAACCTGCTGGGCACATTCGGTGCCTTTATTTCCGAGATATTCATTCGCCATGGTTTCGGGATCGCTTCCTATCTCATCTGCAGTACCTTCTTTGTGATCGGGGTCAATCTCTTTTTCGGGAAAAGGATATTCTCCATTTTCAAGAATATCAAATACCTGATACTGGGCCTGCCTGTTATCAGTGTGGCTTCTTCTGTGATCTTTGAAGGAAAAGCATTTCCCTATGGAGGTGCCGCAGGTGATATGATCCGTGACTGGATGTATACCACCATTGGGAAAATAGGCACTATTGCCGTTCTGGCCGTTGCCGTCCTTTCTTATGTGATCTGGCGTTTCAACCCGGTGTTTAAATTCCCGGTGAAGAAAATAGCAATTCCGGGAGATGAGAATGTGGTCCCCGAAGCTGAAAATATTTCTGAGAAAGTGGAGTGGAATGAAAAGGACGAAAGGGTGTCTTCGACAGGGAATACTTTGAAAGAGAATACTCCTATGCTGGATGTTGCGGCTCAGCACGGGAAAGTTGCTGAAGAGGAGTTTAAAGTGATCGAAAAAACAGAACCGGAACCAAAGGTGCAGCACAAAGAAGAGCCACCTGTAAAGGAGGTCCTTGTTGTACCACCGCCGGTTAAACCATCAACACCGGTGAGCGAACTGGCCCTTGAAATAAAATCGGCCCCCGAAAAAACAGCCGAGGAACTGGTGCAGACTGCAGCAGCAAAAGTGGCGGCCTCCAAGCCTTACGATCCCATACTCGACCTGAGGGATTATAAATACCCGGTGCTTGACCTGCTGGAGAACCACGGCAGTGATAAGATCGTACAGGATGCCAATGAACTGGAGAACAACAAGAACCAGATCATCGGTACACTCAGGAACTACGACATAGAGATACAAAAGATATACGCAACGGTTGGCCCAACTGTTACCCTGTACGAGATCATACCGGCGGCTGGTGTTCGTATCTCCCGGATCAAGAACCTTGAAGACGATATTGCATTGAGCCTTGCCGCACTGGGCATCCGTATCATTGCTCCCATTCCTGGTAAAGGAACGATCGGGATCGAAGTTCCGAACGCAAAGAAAACAGTGGTGAGTATGAAGACGTTGTTGTCTTCTGAAAAATTCCAGAAGAATAATTTTTCTCTCCCGATCGCCATTGGCAAAAAGATCGACAACGAGAATTTCATTGTAGATCTTACCAGCATGCCGCATTTGCTGATGGCGGGTGCGACCGGCCAGGGTAAATCGGTCGGACTGAATGCGATCCTTGTTTCGCTGTTGTATAAAAAACATCCTTCTCAGCTGAAATTTGTTTTGGTCGATCCGAAGAAGGTGGAGTTGAGTATTTATAAAACGATAGAGAACCATTTCCTGGCCAAACTGCCCGGGGAAGAAGACGCCATCATCACTGATACCAAGAAGGTGGTGCATACACTTAACGCACTCTGTATTGAAATGGATAACCGTTACGACCTCTTGAAGGAAGCCGGCTGCCGTAACATCCGGGAGTATAACGAAAAATTTGTCGCTCGCAAACTGAACCCGGAAAAGGGACATCAATACCTGCCATTTATCGTACTGGTGGTGGATGAATTTGCCGACCTGATCATGACGGCAGGTAAAGAAGTGGAAATGCCCATTGCCCGCCTGGCGCAATTGGCCCGTGCGGTAGGTATCCATCTCATCATTGCTACTCAGCGTCCTTCGGTAAACATCATTACCGGTACCATCAAGGCCAACGTCCCGGCCCGCATTGCATTTAAAGTGAGCAGCAAGATCGATAGCCGTACCATTTTGGATACCGGGGGTGCCGAACAGCTGATCGGGAAGGGAGACATGCTTATCAGTTATAATGGCGATATAGTCCGGTTGCAATGTGCATTCGTGGACACACCTGAGGTGGACAAAATCGTTGATTTCATTAGTGAACAACGGGGTTACCCACAGGCATTCCTCCTGCCTGAATACATTGATGAGAAGGATATGGAAGGCAAGGATTTTGACCTGGGGGATAAAGACCCCTTGTTTGAAGATGCCGCCCGGCTGATCGTCGCCAGCCAGGTAGGCAGCACTTCGCTGTTACAACGCCGGATGAAGCTGGGTTATAACCGGGCAGGAAGGCTGATGGATCAACTGGAAGCAGCAGGCATTGTTGGAGCCAACCAGGGCAGCAAGGCAAGGGATGTGCTTGTGAAAACAGAGGCCGACCTGCAGCAGATGCTTGATACACTAAATTAAAACCACAGGTCATTGGTCCATTAAAACGACCATGATCAATGTCTCACTATGGCTAAATTTCTCCTTGTTGGTTTGGGTAATATCGGTTCCGAATATGCAGGTACACGCCATAATATCGGTTTTGATGTGCTGCATACTTTCGTGCTTAAGCACAAGGGCAAATTTGAAGTGGACCGGCTGGCTTATGTAGCCGAAGTCAAATTCAAAGGGAAAACGATCATCTGTATTTGCCCCACCACGTATATGAATCTCAGCGGACGTGCATTTAAGTACTGGATGGATAAAGCGAAAGTGCCGCTTGAGAATACCCTGACCGTTGTAGATGACCTGGCCCTTCCACTGGATAAGATCCGTCTCCGTCCCGGCGGTTCCGATGCCGGACATAATGGGCTCAGGGATATCCAGAATATCCTGGGCACCGACCAGTACCCCAAACTCCGCTTCGGCATCGGGAATGATTATCCCAGGGGGATGCAGGCCGATTTTGTACTGGGCAAGTGGCGCAAGGAGGAAGAGCCCCAGGTACGCCTCAAGATCGAGAAATGCATGGAAGTAATAGAAACCTTCGTAATCGCAGGCATCGATCAGGCCATGGCTACATATAATAATATATCGGTAAAGCCTTGATGCGGGGTTTTGCCGGTTTATTTCGTATAATTGTTTTTTTTATGCCATTTGTCTATATTCGTGCCTGAACCGCAATACCTTAAACAAAACGTGCAATGAAGATTATTTGTGTAGGCCGAAACTATGCTGATCATGCGAAAGAGCTGGGAAACGACATCCCGGATGAGCCGGTACTGTTCATGAAACCCAAGAGCGCCCTGCTGCAAAGCCATACCCCTTTCTATTACCCTGAGTTCACCAATGAATTGCATTATGAATGCGAGGTGGTGTTAAGGGTTTGCAAGAACGGTAAATACATCCAGGAAAAACATGCGCCCAATTATTACGATGCCGTAACGGTGGGGATTGATTTTACTGCCCGTGACCTGCAGGATGAACTGAAGAAAAAGGGATTACCCTGGGAAAAGGCAAAAGCATTCGATAATTCAGCCGTGTTGGGGAAATTCATTGAACTGACGCCCGATTTCAACCGCAAAAGCATCAACTTCTCCCTGCAGAAGAATAAAGAAACCGTTCAGAAGGCCAATACTTCACAGATGATATTCAGTTTTGAGAAGATCATTGAGAATATCTCTAATTATTTCTCACTCAATATCGGCGACCTGATCTTTACCGGTACCCCGGCGGGGGTGGGCGAAGCCGTTGTGGGCGACCTGCTGGAAGGTTACATCGACAATCAATGCCTGCTCAGCATCGAAGTAAAATGACCTCGTGTTACCATAACTTTCTGTATCGCTGACCAAACCGTCGGCGATTTTTATTTTATACCTTTGGCACGCTTAAATTTTTCATTTAGATCCTGCTATTTTAATGATCGACACTGATATTTTATTAAGGGCCTACCGGTTGATGTGCCAGGCCAAAGTGATGGCCAATACATACGAAGAGAACCGGCAGGTTTGCAAATACGTGCATTCCACCAGCCGGGGCCATGAAGCGATCCAGCTGGCCACAGCTTTCAACTTATTGCCCTGCGATTTTGTAAGTCCGTATTACCGGGATGAGAGCCTTTTGCTCGGCCTTGGATTTACCCCGTATGAATTGATGCTTCAATTACTGGCCAAAGGGAACGATATTTTCACGGGCGGAAGGGAATATTATTCGCATCCGAATTATAGGGGCGATGATAAACCAACCATCATACACCAAAGCAGTGCTACCGGCATGCAGGCCATCCCTACAACCGGTGTTGCACAGGGGGTAAAGTTCATGGAGGGGATCAGGTCGGATAAGTTGAAAAAAGGCATGAACGGCGAATCGCCGGTAGTTGTATGTTCTCTTGGAGATGCATCAGTGACAGAAGGAGAGGTTAGCGAGGCATTCCAGTTCGCTGCATTGCACCAGTTGCCGATCATTTACCTGGTACAGGACAATGAATGGGGCATCAGTGTAAGCTCCGGCGAGGCACGCACCAGTAATGCCAATGAAATGGTGAAAGGCTTTAAGGGGATCAAGCATATCAGCATAGATGGAAGCGACTTTCTGCAGGCTTACGATGTAATGAAAAATGTGGTTGAGGAAGTGAGAAGAGACCGGCATCCGTTCCTGTTGCATGCCCGGGTGCCGTTGCTTGGTCATCATACCAGCGGTGTCAGAAAAGAATTTTACCGGACAGAAGAGGACCTTGCCAAACATGCGCAGGATGACCCTGGTCCAAAACTTCGAAAAAAATTACTGGAGCTCGGTGTCGATGAAGGTCATTTGAATTATCTGGAGGAAGAAGCCGCTAAAGAAATAGCGCATCATTTCCAAGGCGCAGTAGCCTCGCCAGAACCGGAACCGGGATCAGTAAGCGACCATGTCTTTGTTCCCACGCCCATAAAAGAAGAAGAGGGTGAACGCTCACCTTCCGGTAAAGAAAAAGTGCTCATGGTGGATGCGGCTTTATTCGCCATCCGTGAGATCATGGAAGATTGCCCGGAGGCGTTGTTGTACGGGCAGGATGTGGGCAGAAGATTAGGTGGTGTATTTCGTGAGGCAGCCACGCTTGCCGAACAGTTCGGTGATCACCGTGTGTTCAATACAGCGATACAGGAAGCCTATATCATTGGTTCAACCGTAGGTATGAGTGCTGTGGGCCTGAAACCCATTGTTGAGGTGCAGTTCGGCGATTATATCTATCCCGGCCTGAATCAATTGGTGACCGAGATATCAAAAAGTTGTTACCTCAGTTGCGGGAAATTCCCGGTACAGACATTGATCAGGGTTCCGGTGGGAGCGTACGGCGGCGGCGGGCCTTATCACAGCGGTTGCGTGGAAAGTACCTTGTTGACAATAAAAGGGATCAAAGTTGTTTATCCCAGTAATGCTGCTGATATGAAAGGGTTGCTGAAAGCTGCGTTCCACGATCCGAACCCTGTTGTAATCCTGGAACATAAAGGATTGTACTGGAGCAAGGTCCCCGGAACGGAAGAAGCAAAAACGGTGGAGCCTTCTAGGGATTACATCATCCCGTTGGGTAAAGGCAATATCGTGTTGAGTGCCGATGAAGATTGTGTTGATGAAGGAGAAAGCTGCTGTGTGATCACCTATGGTATGGGAGTGTATTGGGCAAAAGCTGCTGCTAAGAATTTCCCGGGCAGGGTAGAAGTGATTGACCTGAGGACATTATTTCCATTGGATGAAGAACTGGTATTTGCTACGGTTAAAAAGCATGGGAAATGCCTTATCCTTACAGAAGAACAGCAGAATAATTCCTTCGTTGAGGCCTTGGCCGGGCGCATATCAAAGAATTGCTTTCAATGGCTGGATGCACCAATAGAAGTGATGGGCGCCCTCAATTTACCAGCGGTGCCGATGAATATCATACTGGAGCAGGCCATGCTGCCCAATACCGAAAAGGTATCAGTGCGCATGGGGCAACTTCTTGGTGCCTAAAGGCCGGAGTTTTGGATAAATGGCCTATATTTGCGCCTCCTAAAACAGGAACAGGCCGGGGTAGCTCAGCTGGTTAGAGCACAGGATTCATAACCCTGAGGTCGGCAGTTCAAGTCTGCTCCCCGGTACAACTAAGAGCCTTTCTATTTGAGAGGCTTTTTTATTTCCTTTCAAATACTGTATTGCCTGATGAAATGGGGAAGTGATAAAATTTAGCTAGCGAATGGGCAATCAGTTACACGGTCGAACGGGTTTGAACTTCGTTTTGTAAGGTACCCGACAACAATCCCTCCATTTTTCCTGCCGGCATTGATAATTGTAATGTAAGCGACAGACATCCTTCTGCCACCCTGCTTTCTTTGCCTAAAAATCAACAGTCATGAAACAAATAACAAAATCTCCAAGAACATTAAAGGCCATTTCGTATTACCGGAATGCAAAGACGAATAAACTCACCATTGTGCTGAAGTTCTGCTTTGCGGTCCTGGTGGCGTTCACTGCGATCAACAGTGCGCATGCACAGAAAAACAACGGAAAATATTTCAACAACCTGAATGATAAAGGCGTGATCCTCGATGGTTACGATGCCGTTGCATTCTTCACCGACAATAAGCCGGTACAGGGCAATGAAAAATTCCAGTACAGCTACGAGGATGCCATTTATTATTTCGCTTCTCAGGAGCACCTTGACCTTTTCAAATCGGCTCCTGAAAAATACAAGCCGCAATTCGGCGCATGGTGCGCCTATGCCGTTTCATTGGGCAGGGTGGCCCCTATTGATGTGAATACATTTTCGATCGTAGATGGTCGCCTTGTGATCCAGCATAATGAACGGGCAGTGCGGGGATGGAATAAAGATGTGCCCGGCAACCTTGTCAAGGCGGATAAATACTGGCCAGCCGTTTCTTCAAAGAACGGAAAACAGATCACCACCGATGAGGAGAAAGGTTTCCTGAACAATACCGATAAGGATGGGGTGATCCTCCAGGGATACGATGCAGTGGCTTATTTCACCGAGAACAAAGCCGTAATGGGAAGCGATAAGTTCATGGCCCGTTACAATGGGGCTACTTACTTTTTCTCCTCTGAAAAAAATGCATCCATGTTCAAGGACCACCCGGAGATGTTTGCCCCTCAATACGGTGGTTACTGCGGTTATGCGATGAGCCTGAATAAACTGCGCCCGATCAACCCAGAGATATTCGATGTGATCGACGGTAAACTGATCCTTCAGCATACACAGGATGCTTACAAGCGATTCCACGATGGGCTTACCGATAATATCGCAAAGGCAAATAAAAACTGGCCGGAAAAAGTGAAAAAGAATGCCGGGAAGAACAATATCGGTTTCGATGAACCGGCGAAATAAGATAAAAATCAGAACTAAAAAATCAAAAAGTACAGCCATGAAATTCATAAAAAATCATCTGCCCCTGTTGCTGATCGCCGTGGTCATTTTCTCCATGTCATCGAAAGCACAGGTAATATCGGCCAGGAACATCTCTCTCGACGCCGCGAAGAAAGTGGTTGCCGAAGCAGTTGTATATGCCAAAGCAAATAATGCACCCGGCGGCGCCATCGCAGTAGTGGATGCGGGCGGTAACCTGGTCTATCTCGAACGTCTTGATAATACGTTTGCGGCAGCTTCTGAAGTAGCTGCCAAAAAAGCCAATACGGCAGCTTTGTTCAAAGCGCCCTCTTCCAAACTGGAGAACTCGATCAACGGTGGAAGGCAGGCCCTTATAACCGTTGGACATACATTCCTGCAAGGTGGGATCCCCATCATTTACCAGGGCCAGGTGATCGGCGCCATCGGCGTGAGTGGAAGCGCCAGCGCCCAGCAGGATGAGGATATGGCCATTGCCGGCGCAAAAGCTAAAATCGATTAAACGAAATGGATTGAAAATCGGGCATTGAAAAATGTTCGATACGCAATCAATAATACTCAATGTCATGATAAAGATATATTCGATCCTTAAGTACTACCTGATCTTCCTGGTCATCCTGTTCTTTTCTCTTCTGTCGTTCAAACTGTTTGCACAGGAAACAAGGCAACTGGCTGTGGATAAGCCCATCGCCGTGGCTGACCTGAAAACAACGGAAGGGGCGTCTTTGGTAAATGCAAAATGGTTTGTTCAACCTGCGCATATTGAAGAAGCTTCTTTTAAAACGCCGGGACCAGGAATGAATGGAGACCCTTTGCCGTTATATCCCACAGGCCCTTCCGTAAGAACACATACTATTCACCCGCAGATAGGTGCATCGGATTTTGACAAAGGGTTTAAAGCAATAGCGGCTACCGACCTTGAGTTAAGACAGGGTACGGGACTGGTGTCGTACGTATGGTATAAAGTTGAGATCACGATCCCGGCCATGATCGGTAAACTGAATACGGCCGGTGCCACTGCTGTTTTTGAGATCACGGTGGATGATTACAGCGAGATATGGGTGAACGGGAAGCAGATGCAGGGATTCGGGCAAAACGGCAACGGCCTTGTCTCCGGCTACAATGCAAGGAACCGGGTGATACTGACCGATCAGGCAAAGGCAGGAGATGTTTTTTCGATTGCCATTCTTGGCATCAACGGCCCGATGGGAAAGATACCGGATAATTATATCTGGGTGCGTAATGCAGTGGTCGATTTTTACCATGAACTTCCCTCTGATAAAAACTGGAAAGACATCGGGAAGATATATGTCATTGATGCAAAACTGAACAACGTCATTGCACCCGGGACCAGGATCGAAAAAGTTGCCGACGGTTTTTCTTTTACCGAAGGGCCAGTATGGCATCCCGACGGGTACCTTCTGTTCAGTGATCCGAATACGAACACGATCTATCGCTATAACCCGGCCAATCATAATATAACCGTGTACATGAGCCATAGCGGCTACACAGGCCCCGATATCGGTGAGTACGGTCAACCCGGAAGTAATGGACTGGCCATTGATAAAGAAGGAAGGCTCATCGTGGATCAGCACGGGAACAGGAGGGTAGTAAGGTATGAAAAGAAAGGGCCCCTTACTATTCTTGCAGATAAGTTCGACGGCAGGCGATTCAATAGTCCCAACGATGTGGTGATCAAAAGCGACGGCTCTGTTTATTTTACTGATCCTCCCTATGGATTGCCGGAATTTTTCAACGATAAAAGGAAAGAACTCGACTATTCGGGCGTATTCATGATCCGTAACGGAAAAGTATCGGTTGTTTCCAAGGACCTGGGCGGTCCGAACGGGCTCGCATTTTCTCCCGATGAAAAATATTTCTATGTAAGCAACTGGGATATCCGGGACATACACCACACCAAAACATTGTGGAGGTATGAAGTACAGCCGGATGGAACATTAAAGAACGGGAAAGTATTCTTCGACTTCAGCTTTACCGAAGATGAGGAGGCGTTGGATGGTATCAAGGTGGATAAGGAGGGCAACCTCTTTGTGTCTGCTCCCGGCGGCCTATGGATATTGAATGCAGAAGGAAAACTATTGGGTAAGTTGGTGACACCCGAACGTCCGGCCAATATGGCCTGGGGCGACGGCGATGGAAAAACATTGTACCTCACTGCACATACCAGCTTATATAAACTGCGTGTACAAACCGGCGGAAAATTCAGCTGGCAATAAATAACTTTTAAACAGGTAGTATGAAACAAAATAAAAAGACAGCACTGCTCATTGCCCTTGCCATAGGGATAGTAACGGCCTGTTCGGCTCAAAAAAATAAATTCCTTTTCACAACAGGCATCGGGTTGATTAAATCCCCGGGCGGCCTGAGCAAAGTACTTCACCCGTCTGTTGCTTTTAACTCCGGATTGGAGTATACAGGGAAAACGAATTGGTTTGCACAACTCACACTCGATTTCAATAGTTTGAAATACGACCAGCGCAAACTGGATGAAGGTTCGCCTTATCTTTTCCAGCGCACCAGCAGTTCATTGATACAGGGTGCCCTGAGCGGCGGGTATAATATTTTCCTGGGAAAGAAATGGCTGATATCTCCGTACGCAGGTGGTGGATACCTGAATATCGGGGAGCCTAGGCTGGTGATGAAGGACGATGTGATCTTCAGACAGGAAGTGACCAGGGAAGGCGGCATATTTGGCAAGGCTGGCGCCCGTTTCGGGTACAAGACAAAGATCAAATTCCTGCAAACGATCTACCTAGATGCTTCCTGGTGGCAATCGCCGGTGGAGATACAGGGAGCCCAATTGCAGGGACTTTCACTGTTTGTTGGAACAAGAATGAGTATGTAAAACAATTAAAGCACCTTATGAAAAGAAAAATCTCTTTATTCGCAGCCGGGATGCTCATATTGCTTGCATCCTGTAAGAAGAACAATACGCCTGAACTGGTTTTAAACGAGATGCCGGATAGTTCGGCAATGACCCAAACAACGGGCGTATTCAATAACGGCCCTTACGGAAATGTAAGCGGCACAGCCAAGGTATTACTGACCGGAACGAAGTATGAACTGAAACTGATGAACT
>CAZYAT010000033.1:0-1819 GCA_964645235.1 uncultured Ferruginibacter sp.
TTCCCCGGGTGGCATTGACAGCAGCCAATTCTCCGGCACCGCTGGCAGCGCCGCTAACCTCCCTTCTCATTTATAACACGGCCACAGCCGGCACGGCGCCCAATAACGTAACCCCGGGTTATTATTATTGGAGTGGATCGGCCTGGTCCAGGCTGATCAGTGGAACAGACAATAGTCAATGGCAATTGCTGGGCAATACGGGAACGGTGGATGGCACCCATTTTATCGGCACAACGGATAATGTGGCTTTGAACTTCAGGGTGAACAACCTGAAAGCCGGTCGTTTGGGTAATGCCGGCAGGGAAACCTTTTTGGGTGTTGGGGCCGGCGCCAGTAACAACGGGGCCGGGAATACCTATTTGGGCTTCAACGCCGGAAATTCAAATAACACGGGTATCAGTAATGTGGGAATCGGTATTGGCTCATTGTACACGGCATCCGGCAGAAGCAACCTTGTGGCCGTCGGCGATAGTTCCTTGTTCAGCAATGCAGCCGGTTTGAGCAATACCGCAGTGGGCAGTAAAGCCCTTTATTCAAATACCGCCGGAGATAATAATACATCGGTAGGTTTTCGGGCACTGTATACCAATTCAACCGGCAACAATAATACGGCTAACGGTTACCAGGCGCTTTATACCAATACAGTCGGTAACAACAATGTGGGTATCGGATCAACGGCCCTTTATTCCAATCAAACCGGAATACGAAACACCGCAATAGGATCGGGTGCTTTGTACAGCAATGCCAGTTCCGATAATAATACAGCTACCGGGTATCAGGCATTGTATTCAAACACCTCCGGCAGCTATAACCTGGCCATAGGAGCGCAGGCATTATTCGGCAACACGGTAGCCAGTTCCAATAAAGCCATCGGTTTCAGAGCGCTTTACAGTAATACAGACGGTAGCAATAACATTGCTATAGGTGACAGTTCACTTTACAACAGCACCACGGGTGATCATAATAATGCCTTGGGGGACGCAGCGCTTTACAGTAACACCACAGGTGATCATAATGTTGCCATAGGCAACCAATCCCTGTATAAAAACAGTACGGGCATTTACAATACTGCACTTGGATTCGGAGCGCTTTATGGTAACACCGGGGGTAATTATAATACTGCCCTTGGAGACAGAGTGCTTTTCAGCAATACCAGCGGCAGTTTTAATAGTGCTATGGGAAGATGGGTGCTTTATAAAAACACTACGGGATATAGTAATACAGGTGTTGGAGTAGAAGCTTTATTCAATAATACTACAGGGTACCATAATATAGCCATTGGCCAGAGTTCATTATATGCCAATACAACCGGTTTTGCCAATATGGCGATGGGAGTCGATGCGCTGAATGCAAATACTTCGGGTGCTAATAATATTGCGATCGGTCATAGCGCACTATACCTTAATACCATTGGAAGCAATAATACGGCGGTCGGGTCCGGCGCTATGCACAATAACAGCAGTTCTGGTAATAATACGGCTACCGGTTTTGAATCTTTGTACAATAACACCACCGGCAGTTATAACCTGGCCATAGGGGGGCAGGCATTATTCTACAACACTACAGCCAGTTCTAATAAAGCCATAGGATTTAGAGCGCTTTACAGCAATACAGGTGGCAACAATAACATTGCCATTGGCGATAGTTCGCTTTACAATAACACAACCGGAAGCTATAATGTGGCCCTTGGAGACAGTACACTATACAAAAACACTACAGGGGAAGTAAATAATGCCATTGGATTCCAGGCATTGGCGAATAACACTACCGGGACAGGAAATAACGCCATAGGTTACGGGGCTCTTTTTAATAACACCAC
>CAZYAT010000033.1:1919-39797 GCA_964645235.1 uncultured Ferruginibacter sp.
CTACCGGGACAGGAAATAACGCCATAGGTTACGGGGCTCTTTTTAATAACACCACAGGACTATATAATAACGCCATGGGTTACGGGGCTCTTTTTAATAACACCACGGGACTATATAATAATGCCATGGGTTTCCAGGCCCTTAATAAGAATACTACAGGGAGTAATAACACGGCTGTTGGGATAGACGCACTATACAATAATACAATAGGAAACAGGAATACAGCCATGGGCCAGAGTTCATTATATAGCAATACAACCGGTATTGCCAATACAGCGATCGGCGTTGATGCCATGAATGCAAGTGCAGTTGCCGATAGTAATACAGCAGTAGGTTTCCGGGCGCTCTATGTAAATACCACCGGAGTCAATAATGTTTCCTTGGGTGCCCGCTCGATGATTTCAAATACTTCCGGCGATAACAACGTTGCCACCGGTTATGATGCATTACGCCTTAATACTACAGGAAACAGGAATACAGCCCTGGGTGTGCAGGCTCTTTATGCTAACCTGGATGCAAATAATAACGTTGGGTTGGGTTACCAGGCCATGTGGACGAATGCCTCCGCCATCAATAATACCGCTGTCGGCTATCAAACATTGCTGCTCCAGACAACCGGAAACCGGAACGTAGCTGTGGGATACCAGGCCGGTTCATCCTTTGCCAGCAACTCAAACAACACGTTTGTTGGAAATGCGGCAGATGCAAGTATAAATGGATTAACGAATGCCACGGCCCTTGGCAACGGCGCAGCTGTAAATGCAAGCAATAAGATCCGCCTGGGAAATACGGCTGTGACCGTTATTGAAGGGCAGGTGGCATATACGTTCCCGTCGGATGGCCGGTTCAAAACCAATGTACAGGAAGATGTAAAAGGACTGGAGTTTATCATGAAGCTAAGGCCGGTAACCTACAACTTCGACCGGGTAAGCTACAGCAAATACATTGGCGAAAAACAATCGGCAGATTATATACAAACACTCAACACGCTAAGCAGCACCAGGCAAACAGGTTTTATTGCCCAGGAAATGGAAAAAGCCGTATTCGCTTCCGGCTATAAAGGTTTTGATGGAATAACCGTGCCGCAGGGCGAACACCAGGCTTACGGAATTGCATACGCCACCCTGGTAGTTCCTCTTGTAAAAGCCGTGCAGCAACAGCAGGTAAAGATTGAAGCGCTGGAAAGGAATACGGCCGCTGGCCGGGAGCTGATAGAACAATTACAAAAAGAAATAGAAGGATTAAAAAAAATGGTCAATGAAAAAACAACGGCCGGAAATTAATCCTATATCTAAAAATGAAACCCTGAACGTATTTAACACAACGATCAATTAGCAACCAACTTAAAAAAACTGCTCATGAAACAAATATCGCTTCTTTTAACCTGTATTATTTTTTTAAGTTTTACAGACAAACCGGCTGAAACAAAAAATTCGGCTCCACCAATTCCTATAGCCGGAGTTTACCTGTACAGCAATAATATAACCACCAATGCCGGCAATGCTGCCGAGGGCCATCAGGATGAAGTGGCCCTGGCAAATGACTCGATGAATATAATACTCCCGTTCACAGGAAACCCACCCCAGGTCGGGGCTCCGCAATTCGGTGACATCTTCATAAAAAAAGCATTTGATCTTACAAGCCTCAGGCTCATGCATCTCATCGCAGATCCCAATACAAAAACGTTTGAAGTAAGATATTATAACGGAGTAAATACCACCCCGGTTTACAAAGTTGTTTTGCTGAACAGTTACGTAACTTCTGCCCGCAGAGTAAAGGCAGATTGCCAGGGCTCCGGCTGTATCGGGATACAGGAAACCTATTCCCTTTCTTTCATCACCATCGAATACCACAATTTAATGGTGACCCCGGCTCAAATACTTACATACAACAAGGCTACAAATGCTACCACATGGACCAATAATTAAGAGGCATGTACAAAAAAATAATACAGCTTTTTATGTTCTTCCTGCTGAGCAGCAATGTTGCTGTTTATGCCCAGTATAATGCATCCTTGTTCAGTTATTGTGATTATTTCTGTCCGGGCGGCGCATTACCTGTTACCGGGCTGGAATTGGAGGGTAACCGGTTGAATGAATCCACCGTTGCCTTAAAATGGAAAACACGAACGGAAATCAACAGCCGGCATTTTGAACTGGAACGGAGTTTTGGCGATTCTACCGGGTTTACCCTTGTGGGCATGTTACCTGCCGCAGGCAATTCATCGGTTACCTTACAGTACAAACTGAACGACCTGAATACTTTTACCGGTATCAGTTACTACCGCGTAAAAGAGAAGGGACTGGATAACAGTTACCAGTTCTCAAATACCATTGCTGTAAAAGGAATGGGTAATAGAGCGGCTGTTGTGGTATATCCCAACCCTGGAAGAAATGATGCGGCCCTTGCCAGGATAACAGGTTTTAAACCTGCTGAAACGGTTCAGTTAAGGGTAACAGATATCGCCGGTAAAACGATGGGCGCTAAAACCCTACTGTTCGACGATGGGCTGGTCATTAAACTAAATTCACTCGGATTTTTAAGTGCCGGCTATTATATTTTAACTGTTACCGGGAAAACAGCCAAACTTAGTACCCGGTTCATCATTATAAACTGATGAATTTTTATTACCTGTACAGAATGATCCGGTTAGCGGGAATTTAACTACTGTTGTATGGAGCGCCATCGCCTCCTCCCCAACCATTACTGTTATTAGATCACTGAAATGATGGCAAGCAGGAACAAGAAAGAGTATTTGCGCATGGGGTAAGGTTCGGCGTAAGGTAGGGGTATATTTTTAAAATACAGGACAGGTTACACAAACTTATATTCAGTTACAGGATCAACACTTGCACAGGATGGAAAATTTTCTTATCTTTGATGAAATGAAAAAAGTCAGGTTTGCATTAGTGATGATTATGCCTAACTGACTTTTGAAGGTGTGGCCTTCACCATTTTGAACATTTAGTGGAGTAATACAGTTTATTTGGGCAAATGAGGCTTATTTCACTGTAAACTCATACTTTTAAGCTGTCCTCCTCTATCTGTTCAGCCCCTCCTACAGGACTTATTTTAATGCCTCTTTCGAGGCATTTATTATTCGAACACTTCTATTTCCAAATCCAATAGCTTCTTAATTCGCTCTACATCTGCCTTTGTTAAATCCTCTGGTAATTCAATTCTTACTAACACCCCCGGCCGAAGACGCCAAGTAACCACATTCAGTTTAACACCACCAATCTCTCTTATCACCTGATCACTTGCAGTACCACTAGACGTATTGGTTCCAACCATTGTTGTTATGTCTTCATCTACTTCTTCATCTGTCTTACCAGCAGTAGGTTTTTTTGTAGTTATTTTTCTGATTCTTGCTTTTGGCGACCACGCATAAATAGCCTTGGCATCTATGCCA
This sequence comes from uncultured Ferruginibacter sp., assembly GCA_964645235.1. Taxonomy (GTDB): domain Bacteria; phylum Bacteroidota; class Bacteroidia; order Chitinophagales; family Chitinophagaceae; genus Ferruginibacter. Next base: position 5,332 of record CAZYAT010000033.1, read on the forward strand.
TATTTCTTGTAATCTTCCACCACCTTTTTTATCCTACCTATATAAACTGCCAAACTCTGCGGAGAAAGGTTAAGTTTTTGACGAAGAAAAAGTTCCTCAACGTGAGCAAGGAAATAATCAATATCCTTCGGCTCATCTGAAGAGATCCCTTTTTCCGCAGCCCTTACAGCGTTAAGAATACCTCCGCCTGTATTGGAATTATATTTACCCAGCTTAATGGCCTTATTAATAAAGTCAATTAGGTCTGATATTTGATTTCTAGGATTCATTTTTATATGTGTTTATACAGCAAATATACATTAAATTTTTGAAACAGCCAAATTTTATGGCCAAAATTTCACTAAAACAAGAAAATGCGAGCCTTTTTAGCAAATATAAGACTAAATTTAACGTTAAACAGAATAATTAAATAAATATTTTAAAAATGGCATAAACAATAATATTTTAAATGACATTAATAATCAAATAGTTATGACCTTAAATCGAATGAGAATATACGTATTTGATAAAAGATGGTATTCAGAAGCTTGGCAGCTTCTTCCAAAAATTTCAAGCCGGCATTTTTGTGAACATTCTTATTGTGAACACTTCGAATGCTCACAAGTGTAGTGTTCACAACTTACTGGCAGGCCGCAGATGAGGCCCGGGCATCATGTGAACAAGTTTGTTGTGAACAAAATTTTGTTCACAGATCCGCTTCATTATCTTCCCGGCAGGCGGTAAGTCTGTGAAAATCTGTGCTTAAATCCGTGTTATCTGTGGTTTTATCAATTCGCTCCGTTACAAGGAGATCCTTCCTGCGTCGGGATGACAGCCCTTTCAGGCTCCTATCTTCCCATTCACCAGCCCAATGATCTCGGCCTCCAGGGCAATGGCTTTTGATTCAATGTCCTTTCCCTTAGCAATGATATCGGTCACGAAGGCCTTATCATCGTAGCTGGTGGCGTTGATGCGCACATTCATATAAGCACCGATCACAGCGCTGCGGGCACAAAGGGCGCCCACGCCGGCATCCGTAACAGAATTCGGATTTCCCTCGATCACCATTTGTTTGATGACAGTCATGCTTTTATAAGCTGTTTCCATCACCCTGAATGGTATCTCGATCGCAAACTTTGTCGCTTCCTGAATAGTTTGTTTACGTGCTTTCTTCTCTTCATCGGTTGCCTTGGGTAATCCAAAGGCCTGCATGATCTTATTGAAGGCAGCAGTATCGGCGTCTACCAGTTTGATCAATTCATTTTTATAATACTCCCCTTTTTCGGCCCAGTCACTGAATTCCTTCCATCGTTCGTCCCACCCCTTCTTATGCGAAGAAAGATTGGCCACCATCGTACCCAGGGAGATACCCAGGGCACCCACGTAGGCCGAGATGGAACCGCCACCTGGTGCCGGACTCTCACTCGCCGTCTCATCGGCAAACTCGGTGAGCTTCATATTCACCAGCCTGCTTGCGGATTTATCGGCCAGCATATATTCAATGATGCGTTCTTCGGGTTTGAAGGGCCCAAGCTCATCCAGCCCCATGCTCTTGATGGCGATCTTGATCAGTTCCTTTTCACTTACACCAGTACTTCGTTTTTGTTTCTGCAGAAAATATTTGCCTGCATCCAGCATGGCTTTCAGGGGTATCAAACCAACCAGTTCGCTGCCCGTTACCCGAACTCCCCTGGCAGTTGCCCTGGTACATACTTCATCAAAAGCAATATGCACCGGGGTGATATTAATATTGGTGAGGTTCATGGATATCTGGGCAACACCGTATTCCTCGATGAACCATCCGATCGCTTTAACCGACTTTAATGTTCCCGGCACATTCACCTTTTTCCCATCCTTTTCAATATTCCTTCCTGCCTCACGCACATCAAATGCAATGGCATTGGCACGGCGGGTGGAGGTGGTATTCAGGTTCACGTTATAAGCCACCAGGAAATCACGGGCACCGATGACCGTTCCGCCCCGCTTTGCATCGAATTCAGCCGGACCGAAATCCGGTTTCCATTGCGGCTCCTTTATCTTTTTGAAAAAACCTTCGTATTCCCCCGCACGGATAACAGAGAGGTTGCTTCGTTCCTTGTTTGATTGAGCAGCTTCATACAGGTAAACCGGAATATTCAGTTCCTCTCCTACCCGTTTTGCCAGTTGCTGTGCATACTTTGCCGTTTCCTCCATGCTGATATTGGCGATGGGTATCAGGGGGCAAACATCGGTGGCGCCCATACGGGGGTGTTCGCCCTTGTGTTTGCTCATGTCGATCAGTTCGCCTGCTATTCTGATGCAGTTGAATGCAGCTTCGATCACCCGGCCCGGTTCCCCTACCATGGTTACCACTGTACGATTGGTCGCCTTTCCAGGGTCTGCATTCAGAAGGCGTACGCCTTCCACTTTTTCTATCTCACCGGTGATCTGCTTGATAATATTGAGGTCATTCCCTTCTGAAAAATTGGGCACACATTCTATTAGCTGCATACGTAATGATTTCAGGCAAAGATGCGAAGTTTAAGGCAAAGTTGTATCGGAACAACGTGCCCGTCTGTGTCAAAATCATAGCCCAGCATGATAAAAATTACCCCGAACTTTATTGGGAAACCGGATTTTTGCAGTACTAATAAAAGCAGAATGATACATCCATACAATTACGTTACCCCGCAGGAAGCCTTGTCCATTATCCAGAGCAATACCAGGGTGTTCATCCACGGCAGCGTTTGTACACCCATTTACCTGTTACACGAACTGGCCAAAGAAAAAGACCGTCTCCGCAACGTGGAACTCGTATCCATTACCCTAAAAGGAGACATTGAGCTTGATAAACCCGAATACGCCGGAAGTTTTCATATCAACTCCCTCTTTGTATCAGGGCCAATCCGCAATGCCGTAGCCGAAGGAAGGGCCGATTTCATTCCTGTTTTCCTGAGTGACATTCCCGACCTGTTCAAGAACAATATACTGGAACTCGATACCGCCATCGTGCAGGTATCGCCGCCCGACCGGCATGGATACTGTTCACTGGGGGTTTCGGTCGATATAGCCCGTGCAGCGGTTGACAACGCCAAACAGATCATCGCCCTTGTGAACCCGCTCATGCCGCGTACTCATGGAGATGGCATGATCCACACCGACCGCTTCAACAAAATGGTATTCCACGAATCTCCCTTGCCGGAAGAAAGTTACAGCAGCAAAGTGGGTGAAACGGAAAGGATCATCGGTAAACACATTGCCGGTATGATCGAAGACGGCAGTACCCTGCAGATGGGGATCGGCACTATCCCCGATGCGGTACTATCCTTCCTGGGCAATCATAAAAACCTGGGTGTACATACCGAAATGCTCAGCGACGGGATCATCGACCTGGTAGAAAGAGATGTGATCAACAACAAATGCAAATTCAAACATCCCAATAAAACCATTACCTCGTTCGCCATCGGCAGCCGCAAACTGTATGAATACGTGAACGACAATTCCTCTTTCGGATTCCTCGACATCGATTATGTGAACAACCCGCATGTGATAAGGCAGAATCCTAAGGTGATCGCCATCAACAGCGCCATAGAAGTAGACCTTACCGGCCAGGTTTGTGCCGACAGCATCGGTGAGTTACAATACAGTGGCATAGGCGGACAGATGGATTTCATGCGTGGTGCCGCACTGAGTGTAGGAGGCAAACCGATCATAGCCCTGAACAGCCGGACCAACAAAGGAGTTCCCCGCATCGTTCCACACCTCAAAGATGGTGCAGGCGTGGTTACCACCCGTGGGCACGTGCATTATGTGGTAACCGAGTATGGAATTGCCTATCTATTTGGTAAGAACCTGCGGCAGCGGGCAAAATTACTCATTGATATTGCACACCCCGACGACCGGGAAACGCTGATGAAATACTGCTATGAGAGGTTTAAGGTGTTTCTTTGATTGACTTCATCACCCCGGTGATCTTCGGCTTGCTGCCATCCTTACACGCACAGGTATACTCATAGCCTTCCGTACCGAACGATTTTGAAATGATGGTGGTGCTGACCGTATGATTATACTTCCGTTTTGACTTGCTGTTCGTTCCCACCTGTTCAAGTTTGTATTCGCAATCGCTGACCCAGGTAATCCGGTAATTCACCCATACCCCCGTTTGTTCATTGGTTTCTACCTGAAAATTCTTCTTCCTCTTAACGGTGATCACATTATTAACCGAATCGGTATATATGAACTTACCACGGTGGTATTGTGTACAGTTGGTTTCCTGCGAATAGCATGCTAAGGAAATTGTTATGAGCAAGAATGCAAAGACTGTTTGTTTCATTCAGCATTTTAAATTGATACTTAAATAAAAACACCCCCGATCATCACCTTATCTACGAGGTTATTACCGAAGGAGTAAGGGAGATAGGACAATGAAGGGATCGGTTTGGTAAAGATAAGATTGGCCTTTTTGCCTATACCGATGCTTCCAAGTTCCTTCTCCAGATCCATTGCATAAGCACCGTTGAGTGTTGCGGCATTGATCGCCTCTTCAGGCAGCATCTTCATCTGTATGCAGCTAAGTGCTAACACAAAATTCATGTTGCCGCTCGGGGATGAACCGGGATTATAGTCGGTTGCCAGTGCAATGGCACAATTATTATCGATCAGCCGGCGGGCAGGCTGGTATTGCATACGCAGGAAAAATGCCGCGGTGGGCAGCAAGGTCCCGATGACACCCGAACTACCCAGCAGATCAATATCCTTATCCGTCATTGTTTCAAGATGGTCTACCGATAAGGCATTAAGTTGAATTGCGGCTTCCAGGCCACCGATGCTGCTGAGTTGGTTGATGTGCAATTTTGGTTTCAATCCGTATTGCATACCGGCCTTGCAGATCGTTTCCATTTCTGCAGGTGAGAAAAAGCCGGTTTCGCAGAATACATCAATATAGTCTGCCAGTTTTTCATTACCTATCACAGGAAGCATCTCATTAACGATACTGTCAATATACCCCTGGTGGTTCTCTTTATACACAAGCGGATAAGTATGCGCCCCCAAGAAAGTGGCTTTTATGGAAAGCCTCGATTTTTCCTTCAACCGCCTGATCACCCGCAACATCTTCAATTCCCCTTCTACTGTAAGACCATAGCCGCTTTTGATCTCGACTGCTCCGGTACCGAGCCTGGAAATCTCTTCCAATCGTTGCCAGGCACTGTTGAAAAGTTCATCCTCGCCGGCTGCATTCAGTTTATCAGCAGAGTTCAGAATGCCGCCGCCTTTGGCTGCGATCTCCGCATAACTCATCCCTTTTATCTTATCAATGAATTCTTCTTCCCTGGTTCGTGCAAACACAATATGGGTATGGCTGTCGCACCATGCAGGCAATACGAATTGCCCGTCTGCATCGATGATGTGGGCGGGCAGGTAGGGTACCTTAAGTTCCAGCTCAAACATGGCGCCGTATTCAATGATCACGCCGTCCTCAACCAGGACGAACGCATCATCTATCGCGGGAAGAACAGATAATGCCTTACCCCGGAGCAATACCTCCTGTTCCCTTACCCCTACCAATTGTTTTATATGCCTGATCAGTATTGAAGACATCTGCTGGTACTATTTTATTTTTGTAAGGGTTACTCTTTTTCTTATCAGGTAGGCGTCGGACATATCCATATATCGTACGCCTCTTGTATAATTCAATATCCCCGGGCCGAAATTGATCATCTCCTGGAAATCGGCCGAACGGAAATTCTCCACACCTTCTCTTTCAGCGATGATGGTGACACGTATCCCCCTGCGCCTGGTGTCTACAATATCAAACTGTGCGCTGTCAAAACTAAGCCGGTTACCGTTATCATAAACACGGAAGCTGTTTTTTTCTATCAGCTGTTGCCCGTCCGGGCCGGTGTGGATGAAATTAAAGATCAGCGAATCCTTCCTATCCACCACTTCCAGTTTCGTCTGGTACGTCACCTGTATTTTATCGTTGCCGAAACTTGTATGCACCATGGTACCCGTCCAGTTGCCGACCATGTCCTTTATTTCCTTTTCCGTAAGTGCAACGCTTCGTTGCGCCAGCATGCTTACAGGGAAACTGAATAAAAATATCCCGAGAAGTATTTTCATCATTACTTTTTTTCTCTGGAAAAAGAATATGGCACATCCGCATCTGCTTCACCCCATTTCCCGGGCTGCTCACCCATCTGTATATCCAGCTTTCCACCTTTCTGAATATCGAAATGATTGAGCCAATTCTTAGTATAGGGGGTACCGTTTTTGCTGACTGCCCGTATGTATTTATTCTGTGGGCTGTTCTGCGGGGCAGATACCACAAATTTCTTTCCATTCTCCAGGTTCAGTGTGATCTTTTTAAACAGTGGCGCTCCCATCACATATTGATCCGTAGCAGGGCAAACGGGATAAAAACCCATCGCAGAGAAGATATACCAGGCGCTGGTCTGGCCATTATCCTCATCACCGCAATAACCATCGGGTTCGGCCTTGTACATGCGGTTCATCACTTCCCTGGACCAGTACTGTGTTTTCCAGGGCTGACCGGCATAATTATATAAGTATATCATATGCTGGATGGGCTGGTTGCCGTGGGCATACTGCCCCATGCCGGCGATCTGCATTTCTCTTATCTCGTGAATGGTACCCCCATAATAACTATCATCAAAAGTGGGCGCCATGGTAAAAACAGAATCGAGCATCTTAACGAAGATTCCCTTCCCTCCCATCAGGTCGATCAATCCCTGCACATCATGGAATACACTCCAGCTGTAATGCCAGCTGTTTCCTTCCGTAAATGCATCGCCCCACTTAACCGGGTTGAACGGCGTCTGGAACTGTCCGTTCTCATTCTTTCCTCGCATCAGTCTTGTTTCCGGGTCGAAGAGGTTTTTATAGTTCTGGCAGCGCTTTGCAAACAATTCGATCTCTTCCTTAGGCTTGTTCAGTGCTTTAGCCAATTGGTAAATACTGAAATCGTCGTACGCGTATTCCAGTGTTCGGGCAGCATTCTCATTGATCTTTACATCATAGGGCACATAGCCTAAGCGGTTGTAATACTCCACACCCTTACGCCCCACCGCACTTACCGGTCCTTCATTATTGGCTCCATGAAGCAATGCCCTGTATAATGTTTCGATGTCGTACCCCCTCAATCCCTTAATATACGCTTCGCTTACTACTGAAGCCGAGTTATTGCCGATCATGATATCGGCATAGCCCGGGCTGCTCCACTCGGGCAGCCACCCTCCTTCTTTGTAATCATTGATCAGTCCTTCCTGCATCTCTTTGTTGATGGAAGGAAACAACACATTGAGCAAGGGGTACAAAGCACGGAAGGTATCCCAGAAACCGGTGCCGCCAAACATATAACCCGGCAATACCTGGCCATTGTACGGACTGTAATGCATTATCCTGTTGTTGATATCTACTTCGTAGAGTTTGTTCGGGAACATCACCGTACGGTACATGCAGGAATAGAAGGTCCTCAACTGCTCTTCTGTCCCCCCTTCCACCTGCACAGCATTCAGTACTTTCTCCCAGCGGTCCTTAACATCGGCTTTTAATGATTCAAAACTCTTTGTTTTTCCACCAAGCTCTTTCAGGTTCAGTTCTGCCTGTTCAAAGCTGATGAAAGAGGAAGCAACCCTTGCATGCACTACTTCTCCCTTCCTTGTTTTGAACCCTACCACGGCAAGGGCGTGGCTGTTGTTTATTTCCAGTGAATCAACGGCAATACCGGCCTCACTGATTGTTTTGGTAAAATCAAAGGCCTTATCGAAATAGATGACAAAATAGTTCCTGAAGTTGATCAGTTTACCACGGCGGTAGCGGGTGCTGTACCCGATGATCTTTCGTTGCCCGGGAATGATCTTTATATATGAGCCTTTATCAAAGGCATCGATTACAAGAGAAGAACTGTCGGATCCTGGGAATGTGAACCGGAAATGGGCGGCTCGTTCCGTAGCGGTCAGCTCGGTCGTGAGGTCAGCATCGGCGAGGTATACTTTATAATAGTAAGGCCTTGCCTCTTCAGCTTTATGAGAGAACCAGGATGCCCTGTCGGCTTCCTTCCATTTCAATCCGCCGGCAGCCGGCATGATGGAAAATTGTCCATAATCATTCATCCAGGGCGAAGGCTGATGTGTTTGTTTGAAACCAATGATCTTTTCTGCGCCATACGTGTATTGCCATCCATCGCCGTTCTTTCCTGTCTGCGGTGTCCAGTAATTCATGCCCCAGGGTGTGCCGATGGCGGGATAGGTATTGCCATTGGAGAGGTCCGGCTTCGAATAGGTTCCCATCAGCGTATTCACCAGGTCGGCTTTGGAAACGCTTTGCGACTGTACAAGCCCACAGGACATACTGAATAAAAGAACGAAACCTGCTTTACGCATCATTGGCCGCTGATTTATAATTTTTCGAATACCGATTTAGAGAATGTTTCCAGGGATGGGTCCCTGGCTCCCATTAAAAGTAAAACAGAATTACCTGTTAAATGCGGGCGAACCGAATCAACGAACTGATCCCGGCTTGCCACAAAGAAGGCATTCCTACCATGCGCTTTGATGTCGTTGATCAGGTCATTGGCAGAGATATCCTTCACCGCCGTTCCGCCCGCATAGAAGATCTCGCTCATCCAGATCTCATCCTGCGGTCTCAACGCCTCCGATATCTCCTTTACAAAATCGTTGCGCAAAAACCGGGTTGGCCCGTATCCATGCGGCTGGAACCAGGCTACTACTTTATCAGCCACCGGCTGGCAAGCTTTGATCGCAGCGGCACATTTCACCGGGTTATGCGCATAGTCGTCGATCACCCATGCTCCGTTCTTTTTACCTAAAACCTGGTTGCGCCGGTAAATACCTTCGTAGTTCTTCAACGCAGCCGCACAGGTTTGCAGGTCGACACCCAGCTGGTTGGCCACACAAACCGCGGCAAGGGCATTCTCCATATTATGCTGCCCGATCGTTTGAATCAAGAATAATGTATCATGGATCAGAAATTCAATTTCAAATCCATTCTGTTTAAAACCTTTTGCCACATACCCGGCACCAGGATCCTCACCTGCTGAAAAATCCTGTTTACTATCCTGCGAAAGTTGCTTAGCCAGTGAATTCGACCGGTTGACGATGAATTTTTTACTGTTGTTCCTGAACGTGGTGAATATATTCATCAGTTCACCGATCTCCTGGTGGTCTTTATCAACATTCAGCAATAAGCCGATCTCGGGGTGATACTGAACGATGCTTCCGTCGCTTTCATCAGCTTCGATCACCAGCCAATCACCGGAGCCAACCTTCGCATTGCCGATCTTTCCTTCCCTGATGATGGATACGAGTCCGGCACCGCTGATGATGCTTGGGCACAGGCCTGCCTTATCAAGGATATCGAACAGCATGGCCGCAGTGGTGCTCTTGCCTGAGGTGCCGCCAACCGCGATCGTTTTCTTGCTTTGTGAGATCAATGCCAGCAGTTCCGAGCGCCGGATGATGGGTATATTCAGTTCTTTCGCTTTCTGTACTTCGAAAACGGTATCCTCAATAGCCGTAGATACAACCACAAGATCTGTAAGGACGGTAATACCATCACCATTCTGCAAAAAGCATTCAATACCCTCCGCTTCCAGCTTATCCCTGGTCTCGTTGTACTCGCCCTCTTTAAAATAGCGGTCACTACCGCCCACTTTTTTCCCAATACCTGCCAGGTATTGGGCGATGGCACTCATCCCCACACCTGCCACACCGATAAAAAAGACGTTATTGAAGCTGTTGATATCTCTCATAATATTCATCGAAGTTTGGACGGATGTAAAGTACGGTATGCGATCACAAAACTTGTTGCCATAAGTATGGCGCCGAGGAAGAACGGAGCCCCCGGCAGGTAGATCGGCGCTTTGTCGTGGGTGAAATAAAAGAACAGGTTATTCATCACAAAAGGGCCAATGATGGCCGACAAACTCATGGTGCTTGTGATAGAGCCTTGTAATTCTCCCTGTGCATTGGGCGGAACCCTCCCAGCCATTACGGCCTGTAAGGCAGGCTGGGCAATACCACCAAGGCAATAGGGCACCAGGAACACAAACATCATCCAGCTTTGGTTGGCCAGTGCGAATAACAACATGCCGATGGAATACAAAGCAAGCCCGTAGTATAAACTTTTTTCACTTCCTATTTTGGGGTTGATAATGCGTGTCAGGCCAGCTTGTACAATCCCCACCAATAAACCCACAACAGCAAGCGATATGCCTACAAGGCTCTCGTTCCAGTTGAACCGGTGCATGGTGAAATAACTCCAGTTGCTCATCACGGCATGGGCGGCTGTGTACAATAAAAAGATACTGATGATAAGGGGCACAACAGAATGATATTTCATCAGGTACATCAACGAGCCTACAGGGTTGGCACGCTTCCATTGAAACTCCCGGCGGTTTTCCTGTTTCAGCGATTCGGGCAGGACAAAAAAACCGTATACCCAATTCAACAGGGCCAAACAAGCCGCTGCATAGAACGGGAGCCTTTCACCAAGCTGGCTGATCACTCCACCCAGCAATGGGCCAATGATGAACCCAAGTCCGAATGCAGCACCGATCATCCCAAAGTTCTTTGCCCTGTTTTCTGCTGTACTGATATCGGCAATATAAGCAGCGGCCGTAGTGAAGCTAGAGCCGGTAATGCCGGCGATCACACGCCCGATGAATAACCAGCCGTATGTAGGCGCCAGTGCCATAAAGATGTAATCGATCCCAAATCCAAACAAGGAGATCAGCAGTACCTTCCGCCTCCCGTATTTATCACTCAGGTTACCTAAGATAGGGGCACAAATAAACTGTGTGAGTGCATAGGCCACGGTAAGATAGCTTCCGTATTTGGCAGCCGTGCTTACGTCCACGTTCTTCAGGTGACCTATCAGGCCGGGCATCACCGGGATGATCACGCCGAAGCCGATCACATCGATCAGCAAGGTGATAAAAATGAATCCTACCGCCGCATTTTTGCCAGAAGCCATTGCTCGTATTGTTTATGGGTAAAGATAAACAGAAAGTTCACCACAATAAAAAAGGAGCTCATAACGAACTCCTTAATTATTTTCTAACCATTTACAGAATAGATCACCTCCTCATCAAAAACCAGTCTGTTGAGACAATTCACGGGTACCCTCGAGGAAGAACGATGCGATCAGGCTGCTTTCTTACCCATGTTCATCACCATAGCAGTGATACCCCCGACGATCGCAAACATCACCGTTGATGCGGCCACATCGGCAGCCATAGCTGTTTTGCTGATGGTGGTGGTGGTGGCATAAATCATGCAGTCCACACTTACAGCCATCAACAGGTTAACTATTCCTGCGGTAATGAACCCGCCTGCCATCGTTGTTACATTGGCCTTCATTAAGATGTAGGCCAGCATGAAGCCGGCTGCCAGATTGCCAATGACCAGATAGAGCATTTCTGGTTCCTGCTTCATAACATTACCAGCGGCACCGGTATGGTTGTTCATAAAATTCATCAGCAACATACCATAGATCAACCAACCCAACAGGAAAAGAAGGATACCAGCTGTGATACCCCCGATGACCCATTTTTTAATGTCCATAAGTTTTAAGTTTTAGTGAGCGTTTATTGATAGGCATAACAAAATAGGCGTTTGCCCGCCAAAATGCAAGCTGGGCAATGCTTATCATTTCCACACCGGACATAAAATTGTTAGTAACCGGGTTATAACGGGTGAATGTTTGGGGGAAAAGCGGTCACTTACCCGAGAAGGATCGGTCGAGTTGCTTACCTACAAAATAACCAACGGCAGCTCCGGCAATTGCGCCCAGAGAAAGCCAAAGCGGGCTGGAGTCGGAAGCAAAAAAGGCCATCCCGAGACCAACAACGGTGCAGAGGATTACTGTAAATAAAACAGCGCTGCGGTTCTTTTTTGATTTTTCGGCATTGGCCGGCGGGTGGAATTCGTGATGATGTTTTCTTGTTTTAGACCTTGGCATAAGCGTAAGTTGAATGGTTCAATAAAGTTACGAAAGAAGTTTCAACTCTTTGAGGTAATCGTACTGGAGGTCTTCGTGCATTCCCGAGATCGTTTTAGCGGCCTTTTTCAGTTGGTTTTGATAGATGTTTTTTATCACCGGGTTGGTTTCAACGGGAATACCGTTTGCCTTTATCATTCCGCAAAAGGAAAGCAGCAGCTTCACCTCAGTTTCAGGGTTACCGTTGTACCGGATGTACTTGGTTACCTGCCGGAGTATCTTTCGGAGGCTCTTCTTTACAAAATATACGTTTGTCCTGTTCATCGCGGCTAACTGGCCGTGCATCTCCTCTTTTATGCCTTCGATCCAGGCTTCCTCATCGACCGACTCAAAAAGGATATAAGTGATGAGTTCCTTATTCTCTTTCTTAAATCGGGCCAGGCGTACACAAAGGTCGACCAGTTCCTTTTCGGGGACATTGGCCAATTCAGACCTCAGTTCATGGATGGAAGCAGCTTTCATGCTGCGAAAATAGGCAGAATTAAAAAGCGGGAATAAACGTAAGGAGATGAATTGCTGTAATTAAAAAAACCTTCAATATTGAAGGTTTCTCATAGTGATTTCCCATGCTTGAACATGTCATCTGTTTTCATAGGTATGCGGATAATAAACGGGGCAAACTTTCTGATGTAAAAATGCGGCGGGAAGCAGTACTGGTTTGTAGCCGTATAGTTTTTTTTCTTGTAGTGCAAATTCTACTTGATTCAATGCAGGCTAGGAAAGGATCTTAGAAGTACGGCCGATCATCACGCCGTTATAATAGACCTGCATGGTGTAATTCCCTTTCTGGTATTTGTCGGCCTTGAGTGAAAAGAACAGGCGTTTCTGTTCGCCTTTTGTATAGTTGAAGTTGACCTTATAAGAGTATATTTTCTTGCCTTCAGGGGTATTGAACGACCCGGCATCCCATTCCGAATTCTTGAGTACACGCCCATCCGGCTGAAGGATCACCACCATCATTTCAACATTGCTCAATTGGCTGATATTATTCGTCACTGTAAACGTGCCCACCAGCTTTTCGGCCTGGTCGGCCCAGGCTGTTTCCCTTTCATTGTCGGTATCGCCCAAAACAGCAGACAGTTTTACATCGGTAGCATTGAAAACAGCATAGACAGGATTTCCCCTGTCTTGTCCCCCATTCCTATTCGTGTCGGTCAATGTAACAGGTTTTGCATTCTTATCCGTTTTATTCAATTCTTCCAGAACAGAACCAAGCGATTTGTTTCCCTCGTCCACCAGTGTATTCTTATCACGCAGGTCATCAACCTTGCTTTGCAATTCCCCGAGTTTTTGTTTCGCAATATTAAAGTTCGAGCCAATGTTACGGCTGTTCAGAAGGGCTTTTATTTCGTGGCTTAACCGGAAGAATTCGGCTAATTTCTGATCGAGCTGTGCTTTAAGAGAATCAGAATTGATCAAGGAAGAATCCAGCCGGGCATCCAGCTTGTTAATGGTCTCATCATATACTCTTTGAAGCGAATCCCGTATACGGCTTACAGTGGCAGTAGAATCACTGAGTACGATCTTAGCATTCACTTTATATTCATCCTGGTCTTTATAAAAACGGTAGCCCCAGGTCCAGATAAGTACGAAAGAGACAATTACAAGCAATAGTGAAAGCAGGAGGAGTAACAATGATTTTGCGTCTTTCATCGGCTCAAATGGATTGTCGTTGGGCTTTTAGGTGAGTGCAGGTGTTTATCTTGATATATTTTGATTCACATAGGCGGATATCCATCCCACAGATCCATTCTTTACCAGGTAAAAATTCTTACGCTCATTGACACTCTGGAACTGACGCATGATTTTTAGAAGCAGCCCTGTTCCAGCCATTAATGCCCGTTGATCAAATACCTGGTTAACCCTCTTTACTTCCCGGTTAATGGCCTCCATGTTAAGGCTCTTATCTCCTGCCGCCTTGGCCAGGTAGGAATCTGATAGGGTATTGTAATTCTTCAGGAGTTTTTCGTAGAAAGCGGCTACCTCCTCATAGGTAACCGGAACTACTGAGTTATCGATCAACTCCGGATAGATCAGTGTTGCCAACGACCAGGCAATACCGCCACTGAAAGCGACATTGTCGCTCATCGGGAAGGAGCCGCTCTCATTTACGGCATAGATGATCTCTGAATTCTCAGCAATGGATAATACTCTTGTCAATTGCCGGTTGTAATTGTCCAGGCTATTATCGATCTCCAATTTTTTTTCAGTGGCATTCGCCACGCTTTTAGTACCCCAACTCAGTTGGAAAAGCTTAAAATCGGTCGTATTCCCATTAGGGAAATAGCCCCCCTTGGTATTACCGCTTCCGATATCGATGAGAAAGGTATTGTAACGCCTGGAATCGGGTACGATACCCAAATGCGATAAACGGGCCTCTTCCCTCACATCTATCACCGTGACAATGCGCTCGGGCTCGTTGAAGTTGAACCGGAATGCATTAACCAATTGATCAACCCAATTGGATTTGTTTTCTTTCTCAGCCTGGATATGCACGCCGCTGCTGATGGCAGTAAAAATATTAGTTGTGGGAATGTGATAATCCTTCTTAGCAACGTCGTACAAGCCGTTGAGCGCCCCAATAGTTGCCAGGTAGGTAGTTTGCGTAAAGGATATGAAATCGGTGTTCACAGTCGTGTCTTTAACGATGTGAAAAACCCCGTTTTGCCGGCCGCTTTTGTCTATCTCGAGGAGGCTCATTTTAACCCCTTTTGACCCCACTTCCAGGCCGGCGAATAAATTAGCCCTTTCGTACTGGGCGATGTAGGTATTTTGGGCTGGAACAAACAGGTAATTAAATAGCAACGATGCAGTAAAAAACATGCACCTCAGGGTAGTATTCATGACTGGTCAGTAAAATTTACTTAAAATTACTAAAAAACGCATCGGCATTTCTCTAATTCATTCATTGTGAAAAAAATGTGCAAACAATGAGGGGGTGAAAAGACAATAGCCGAACAGCCAAAACAAAGGATTTTCAGTGTTTTCTTGGATGGGCAGGATTAAGTTCTTATCTTGCAGCAGATCCTACACCTTTGACCAGCCCTCCCCCCAGGATTCAACTCTTTACTTCACAATCCTGTATTTTACGAAAGCCTTCAATTAAATTTTTTAATTTTTAATCGTAGGTTATGAAAAAGTTCTATTCACCTGTAGTTACAGATGTATTTACAGCTATCGGAATCATTGCCGGCTATTATGCCATTATGGCTTTGATCGCTTACATCGCCTGGTAAACGACCACGCAAGAAGGAATCATTATTAATTCCTCAAACAGGTATACAGCCTGGGTGGGGAATTTTTTTTTACCCTGTGAGCAGTATCTTCTCGATCTTATCTCCGGCCCTGATCGCATCCAGGACGTCGAGCCCTTCTGTAACCTTGCCAAAGCAGGTATGGTGCCTGTCCAGGTGCTGAGTATTTGACCGGTTATGGCAAATAAAGAATTGCGATCCACCGGTATTCCTTCCCCTGTGTGCCATCGACAAAACACCCCGATCATGAATTTGCTTCTTCCCGGTGAGTTCGCAGGGGATGGTATAACCTGGCCCGCCTGTTCCATTTCCTACCGGGCAGCCACCCTGGACCATAAAATCTGGAATTACCCGGTGGAAACTCAGCCCATCGTAGAAGCCCTGGCCGATCAGTTTCCTGAAGTTGGCCACTGTGCCCGGTGCGTCATCATCGTACAATTCAAACTTCATAACACCCTTGCTGGTGTGCATCTCTCCGGTAGTTAATGTTGTTTCACTCATTGGAAGATCAGTTTACGTTGTTTATTTTTTGCTTAGTAATTCATCATAGAGGTCGGCAAACTGTTTACCCACGATTCTGTAATTATAAGCGGTTGCTGTGTATTCAGCAATAACCTTGCCGTTGAACCGGTTTTTATCTTTCAGGAAATCTTTTATACATGTTGCCAGGGCAGCCGGGTCGTCCCCTTTCACAAAGCGGCCGTTTTCCCCCTCCCTGACCAGTTCATGAAAGACATCAATATCGCTCACGATCACCGGCACACCACAAGCATTGGCCTCGATAAGGACACAGCCAAAGGTTTCGAAACGGGAGTAAAGGATCAATGCGTCCGATTGCTGAATTGCTTCAGCCAGCCCAGGTTGGGGCACTTCGCCCATCATTTTGACACAGCCTTCCAGTTTGAGTGACGCTACAATATTCTTAAGATCGGGGTTGGGCGATCCAAATAACAATAACCTGCAGGAAGTATCATTGCTGAGCAATGCAAAAGCAGCCAGGATCGCCTCCGTATTTTTCTGGTATGTCATGTTGGATATATGGATGAATGTACTCACATCCTGTTGCGTCTTAGCTGCCAGGGAAAATACATTTGTATCCACAACGTTTGGAATGACCCGGTAGCTGACAAAGGGGTAATGCCGTTGCATTGACCTGCCCAGGTAATGAGAAACGGTTGTAACAGAAGCAGCGTTCTCCAGTATTTTATGAACCCATTTCCTCTGAATTAAGGAATAGTCGGAAAGGCGATGATCGGCATTTTCCAGGTATCCTGTCCACTGCTCTGAAACCAGGTATGGTATATCCCACTTCTTCTTTGCCCATAAGGCAGCCAACCCTGCTTTCATAACCACCTGAACGTGACAAAGTGCAGGCCTTCCGTACTTACGGATATAACCTGAAATGGCCTCCTTATACAACCGATCGTATCTTTTTTGCGAAAGGAACCTGTCAAGCATCCTGCTGCCTGTTTTGGGAGAAGCATAATAGACCACCTGCTCGGTCAGGTTGCCTGTTACAGTCGTTTCCGTATATGTGCTTTTTGTAAGGGACCCTGCTTCATCTTTCAGTATATAGATCACGTGTACTTTCGCGAACAAGGACACAGCTCTTGCATGACGCTGCAGGAAGTCCCCATCATAGGGACTCAGCTTATTGGGATACCAGCTTGCCAGCCATAGAACCTGTTTCATAAATCGACCTATCCAGCTTTACTGATGAGGGAAATGATGTTGTTTTTGATCTGTGCAAGATCAGACTTTCTGATCAAAAAGAATCGGCTCAAAGGAATATCGAATTCCTTTTTAAACACAGCGATGATATACCCCTGGTAAACCATGTAGCCAATGCTGCTTACCAGTGCTGCAGCCTGTATCCCAAAAAGCGGTATGAGCAGTATATCGCCGATTAAGATCACCGCCAACGAATATACCGAACCGATTATGTTGGTCTTGATCTGGTCCTTCCCTGCAAAATAGGCAGTAAGGGTATACAGGCCTGATAAGGCCAGTATACCGGGGACCAGCAATAAGAATGGCTGATACATATCAGAAAAACTCTCACCGAATACCAACGGGAACAGCCATTTCCCTGCAAAGGCAAGCAAGAGGCAAACAACCAGGTAGGTAAAGAAAATGGCCCGGGAAAGTAATGTCAGCATTGTCCCAATGTTTTCCTTTTTTCCCCCGGCGGTCAGGGGGAATACAGCGCTGGCGAGGATGGTAGGAAGAATGAAGAACAAATGTCCGAGCTTTGATACCTGTATGTAATTCCCCAACTGGTCGCTGGTACAATACCTTTGCACGAACCAATAATCGACCCGGTATAAAAGAAAGTAAATCACATTGCCCGTAAAGGCCATGGCGCAATACCGAAACAGCAGCCTGAATTCATTGGAGGATATCATGTGCATAGACCATGTTCGTACGTGTTTTAATTTCGCCGCGATGGCTATACAAAACCCCTGAAAGAGGAAAGACCCAAAGTATACATAGAAATAGTTTTCGTTGTTGATGGCCGGTATCACCGACCTGTCATTATAAGGCAGCAGGATGATCAGCAACAGGGTACATCCAATATTAATGGCATTAGGGACCGCATATTGATTGTTTGCATAAAAGAAACTGCTGCAATAAGTGGTAAGCAGGTTGCCCAAAATGAAACAAACTGCAGAGAAGATCAGCAATCCGCTCGAAATGCCCTGATAAGAATGTTTGAATAAAATGATCACCGCCAACCAAACGAAAAAGCCTATTGCCAATGACCAGATCAAAGAGAAATTAAAAAGTTTGGAAGCAGGTATCTCGTTTCTTGCAGTAAAATACGTAATCCCGGATTCAAGGCTCAGGCTGGAAAAGAGCAATGCCAGGGCATATATGCTGCTCAGGTAATAGATGATGCCGCTGGCAGATGCCTGGAAATGCCGGGCAATCAGAATGTTGATAACGAAAGCCCCCGCATAATACAGGCCCCGCCAAATCAAGCCCTGGATCAAAATTTTACCTGCATGCATTTACGCGGATGAGATTACGGTGAGGAATGGATGCTGCAAAGCCCTGCATTTATTTCAGGCTGCTAATGATCGTTGCAAAGTCGGCCGCCACCAAACTGGCCCCGCCCACCAATCCACCGTCTACATCAGGCTGTCCAAAAATATCTTTCGCATTGCCTGCCTTCACACTGCCCCCATAAAGGATGGAGATGCTGTTAGCAACATCTGCTCCATACTGCTTTGCAAATACACTCCTTATGTGAGCATGCATTTCCTGCGCTTGTTCGTTAGTGGCGGTCTTACCGGTACCTATTGCCCAGATCGGCTCATACGCTATTACAAACCCGCTAAGCTGATCAGCAGAAAGATGGAAAAGGCTCTCTTTGAGTTGTGTTTCTACATAACTGTTCTGATTACCTGTATCCCTTACGGCCAGCGATTCGCCGCAACAAAAGATCGGTTTTAACTCATATTCAAGGCAGATGTTCACTTTGGCAGCAAGCATGGCATTGCTCTCGTTGAAATATTCACGACGTTCACTATGACCAAGGATCACATACTCTACTCCGACGCTCCTGAGCATCTCCGCACTTACTTCCCCCGTAAATGCCCCGCTTTTCTTATCATAGCAATTCTGGGCAGCAACAAATACATTTTTCTTACCGGCCAGTTTATTCTTGACATTGATCAGGTATGGAAACGGAACGCCGAATACGGCTTGCTGGTTTCCGTTCAGGTTATGGGGTGTAGCGATCAGTTCGTCGATCAGCGCTTCTGCCTGTTGGAGGGTTAAATTCATCTTCCAGTTAGCAGCTGCAATTTGTTTACGCATGTTCAGTTCGTTTTAGTATAGTTTATAAATATCTGTCAAGATCCGTTTCTCCCGGTCGGTTATGCGGAGACCTCTTAGTTTTTTCCAGTTGTCGATATCAACGAGGGCCTTTTCCAGTTTATATTTTGTGATGCCGTCAACCCCCCAGGAAAAGTTTGGGATGAGTTTGGGGGTCAGCCCTGGCGAGAACACATTACAGCAAACTCCCACCACCGTTCCGGTGTTGAAGGATGTATTAATCGCTGCTTTCGAAAAATCACCCATGAGTAGCCCACCTTTGTTTCCGGCTGCCATCTCTTTTTTATCTGCATCCAGCCAGTACTTCACTTCACTGGCATTGTTCTTCACGTTGCTGTTGGTGGTGCCGGCTCCCAAATTACACCATTCCCCCAGCACACTATCACCCAGGTATCCATCGTGTGCTTTATTGGAATAGGCAAAAAGAACCGAATTCTTTATCTCCCCTCCAACCGTGCAAAATGGGCCGATGGTGGTTGCGCCATATATCTTCGTTCCCATCTTTACCACAGCTCCCTCACAGATGGCCACGGGACCTTTGATGTAAGCCCCTTCCATTATGGTTGCATTTTTGCCGATATAGATGGGCCCGTTCTCTGCATTCAAATAACAGTGTTCCATCTTAACCCCGTTCTCCAGGAAAACCTTTGACGGCTTCGTGACCTTATTTGTCCGGGAAACAGGTTTGCTTTTCCGGTTTCCCCTGATGAGGGTGAAATCTTCCCTCAAAGCCCAATCGTTCAACTGGAATATCTGCCAGGGATAATGAATGGCCTTCAGATCGCCTTTATATTCAACAGACCTGCTTACCTTGATCTTGTGCAATCCCAGCACTTCCTTTTGTGAGAACCTGAAAGCCACTCCGCCCTCGCTGCCTGAAGTAAGGAATTCCCCGTTCTTAAGTTCCTTGATCTTGCGTGTGATCGCGGCGGTAGGCAGCACATTCGCATGTACCAGCAGGTACTCACCCTTACCGATCTGCTTATCGATCTTCACTGAGGATCCATTATCGAGGTAATAATCTTCCCATTTATTGACAGAGCTTAGTTTAAGGCAGCGCTCCCATTTTTCACGAATGGTCAGTATTCCGATGCGGATGTCCTGTATATGTCGGGTATAGGTAAAGGGATGAAGATTCTCCGGTTTGCAGTATTCCTCTGTGAAGATGATCTTTTGCATGAGTAAAACTACTAAAAATAAAAATCCCCCCGGAGAACCGGCGGGACTTAAAGTATAGCCATGAAAAACAAACTTCAGTTATTTTACGATGGTCACGTACCCTGTTATCGGGGTACGGCCATTATTCGGTTCAATTATATAATAATACGTGTCGAATGGCAGCGGCTTCCCGTTGAGTGTTCCATTCCAGGGGGTACTGTATCCCCTGCTTTCAAATACCAATTGTCCCGTCCGGGTGAATACCTGTACCCGGTTATTCGGATAGGTATCGAGGTATTCGATCTTCCACACATCGTTGATACCGTCGTTATTGGGAGTAAAGGTATTCGGGATCTTAGGTGCCCTCAACAGTTTTACAAATACGTCATCGCTTGCCGTACATCCGCCCCTCGCGGTCACTGAAAGGGTATAAGTCATGTCGCTCTGGAGGTTCTTTGCCGTAGGTGTTAGCAGCCTGTTGTTGTTCAGGTACAGGGCGGGCGTCCATAAGAACTGAAGGTCGTTGCCCGAGGCGGTTGCCTGAATGGTGATCAATCCCAGTTCCAGTACATAACGGTCGGGGCCGGCATCAACCCTTGGGTAAGGATAAACAGTGAATGACCTTGTCGTGGTATCGCTCTTACAGCCGTGGCTGTTAATAATATAGAGACTGGCTGAATAAGTCAGCGTATCGGCATATATGTGCGACACAACCGGTGAGCCGGATGTCGTCAATCCATCGCCAAAAGACCAGTACCATTGGTTTACAGTGCCATCCAATCCATTGCTATTGTCCGTGAGAGTAATGGATTCGCCGATACAAATACTTGGTTTGTCAGCCACAAAAGCAGCCTTCGGCTGCGGATGGATCGTATTGAGAAGGATACTGGTATCGTTGATACATCCGGCGCCGCTTGTGATTTTCAGGTTAACAACGAAAGGCCCGGTGCTGATATATGTATGCACGGGATTCTTTGCTACCGAATTATTTGCCGGACCGCTGGCCGGGTCGCCAAAATCCCATAAATAGGTGAACATATTCTCCGTTCCATCAGCGATGGTTGAAATATTGTTGAATGCAACCACTGCATTGGGCAGGCACGAACTTGCAGGAGTCGTGAAATTGGGACGTGGCTCCGGCTTCACATCAACGGGCTTTAACTTGACTGTACTTATGCAACCGTTGCTGGTAGCAACTCTCAATGTAACATTATAGATGCCGTAGTTGCTGAATGTATGCGTGAATGGATTGTTATTGGTATGTACCTGCACGGGTGTACCGTCGGCAAAATCCCAGGTCCAGGTGGTTAAGGAGCCCACGGTATTGAGAGAAGAATCTGTGAATGTTATTGCCGCCTGTTCACAATTTGGTGTACTAAAACCAAAATTAGCTTTTGGCGGGTCCCACACCGTGATCGTTTGTGATGCGGTATCAATACAGCCTCCCGTTGCAGAAGTAAATGTGTAATGGATGGTATGGGTGCCTGCGCCTGCAACAGCGGGATCGAAAAGGCCGGTAGGACTGACTCCTGGTCCTGTGAATACAAACGTCCCGGGGACACCCCCCACTTCACTGGCCTGTGTTATCTGGTATGGTACCGCATCCAAACAGATAGAAGGAATCGGATTGAACTGAACTTTTGGGGCCGCATTCACTACGATGGTCTTAATTCTATCATTTACACAAGTGGCGCCCGAATAGGCCCTGTACCTGATATCGAATGTTTTTGAAAGGGGGCTTTGGAAATTCGGATAAAGATGACGGATGATTATTGCCGGGTAAGGGTTATTCTCCGTCTGGAATACTGCGGGCGCATTCACATTATCCCAATATATCTCGAGTTTGGTGATATTTCCGAAGTTAACCGTGGAAGCATCCTGGATGGCTATGGAATCGTTCGCACAAAGATTAGCCGGATTCAGCGGATTGAAATTAGCAACAGGAATGTCTCCGTTCACAGTAAATGACTGAGCCAGGGTTGCCACACATCCACTGTCGCTTGTAACAGTAAGCGTGGCCGTATATATACCGATCGCATTATACCGGTGCTGCGGGTTTTGCAAGGTGGATGTATTCAGCGGCCCCGAAGCAGGATCGCCAAAATCCCATAACCAGCTGGTAATAGATCCTAAAGAAATATGCGATGTATCGACAAATTGTGCATACGCGTCACTCAGGCAAACTTCCGGTGAAATGAATCCCGGGGCAGGTTGCGGGTTGATGACCACCTGCCTGGTAATCGTATCGCTGATGCAGCCATTACTTGAAGTTACGACCAGCTTCACAGAATAGGTTCCTGCATTTGCAAAAGTATGTGGTGGGTTCTGCAGGCTGGAATTATTTGCCGTACCACTGGCAGGATCCCCAAAATCCCAATACCAGGTGCTGAGTGTTCCCGCATTAGGCACAGATGCATCTGTGAAACTGATGAGTTTGGTTTCGCATGAGGGAGAACTGAAACTAAATGCCGCCAAGGGCAGGGGGTTGACCAGTACGGTGTGTATGGTGGTATCGCTGAAACACCCCTTATCGGTCACGATCCAGTGTTTCACTGTCTTCAATCCCGGTGTGGCATAAACATGTTTAGGGTTTTGAAGCGTAGAGAAATTACCGTCCCCGAAATCCCAATGCCACTCAATAATGGTACTGCCGCTGCCTGTTGCATTGCTTATGAAGGCGGTACTGTCACGCAGGCAATTCTCAGCATTTACCGAAAAGTCAGAATGCGCCTGAGGGTAAATAGTACTGAACACTTTGGTAGTATCATGTACACAACCTGCATTGCTTGTTACCTGGAGGTTGACATTGAATGGGCCCGTATTGTTATAATAATGTACCGGGTCTTTCAGCACTGAGCTGTCATTGATGCCGCTTGCCGGATCTCCGAAATGCCATTTGTAGGTAAATGCATTCTGTGAATTGTCGGCAATGGTACTGGCATCAAAGAAATGCGCTGAATCATATGGAAGACATACGGCAACAGGCAGGTTGAAATCAACAAAGGGGATCGGGCCTATATAGATTGTATCGTCGAAGTAGTTGCTTTGACAGCCGGTGTTGGTTTCCACCTTCAGCCTGGGTATTTTAGTTCCCCAAGGCGTATAGGTATGTACCATGCTGTTGCCATTAAGAACCGTATCCTTCACTCCATCGCCATAATCCCAGTACCATTTAACGAGCGTACCTGGCGCACTTACAGTTGATGAATCGATAAAGGTAACAGGCATGCCATCGCATCGTGGAATGGATACTCCGAAAAGCGCACCAGGTACTGCCGTAACAGTGACCTGATGAGATGCTGTATCGCTGAGGCAACCCACATTTGTAGTGTTTGTATATCGAACGGTATACGTGCCGGGAGCCGCGTATAAATGTTTAGGATCCTTAAGGGTGCTGTAGGCCCCATCTCCAAAATCCCACCACCACTTGTAGGGATAGGTTGACGTTACATAGGTTGTTGTATCAGTGAAGGCAACACTATCTGTGACGCACCCATTATTGCCCCAGGTAAATCCAAGTACCGCCGGATCGTATACATAAAGCTCCCTGTCGATGATAAAGGAATTACCGCAGCCCTCACTGGTAAGGGTTCCGGCCGTTATTGTGACCGGGTAAACTCCTGCCGGGGCAAAACTATAAAGCGATGGAAGGCGGTAACGCCATACCTGTGTGGTCCCGATGAAATAAGTAGAGTCTGAACTCAGCGGGGCATTGAGTGTGACATTCGGGTACGGGTTGCCTGGGGGGTTATTATGAAAATCCCAGGTAAGGTAAGTGAGTGAATCCGGGTGTTTGGGCATGGTGACGGCAAAATAGAACGGTGTTCCTGTGCATGCGGTCACATTGGTGCTTATGCTTAAAGGATTGATGGGTGTGATAAATGTAAGCAGGTCCCTGATGCTGGTGCCTGCATTATAGCCGTACGATTCAACACTGCCGTATCCATAAGCACTTGCATTGAACCCCGAATCGGATTGTAACGTATGTGTTCCTGCGCTTACTGCCTGTTGCAGGTATGAGTAGCTGTTGTTTTGCGGATGCACTACAAATGGACTCGATGGCACGGCGCCATCGATGCGGAAGGAGCTTACACCTGTTCCGCCGTTCGGTATCATCACACTGATAAAATGCTCATTGATCGCAAAATGAGGTGTGGCATACAACTGTACCTTGGAAATATTCTGTTCAATGGAACTGAGGTAGATCACTTCGGGATCGCCATCGCCGGCAGGAATGCCTACATTGTTTCCACAGACTCCGGTTGTCGTGATATATTGGGCCACCATAATCGGTTTATCCGACTGGATATAATTCGGCTGGTTGGTTGCGCCAAACTGGTAATAGAAGTTATTGATCAGGCCGGTTAAAGGCACCCCATTCAACTTAACAACTGCTGTGGGATCTGATACAGCGATCCGGAAATAGTTATACGGCATGCCATAGGTCGGAACGGTGAGATAGTTCTTTCCCCATGCTGTTTTAGGAAACGATTGAACGATATAATTATCTGCAGACCCTCCCCCGTTCACCGGGCAGTTCAGGTTTATTTTTCCGCTTCCTGAGAAAACGGCAATTGGTTTGCAAGCACCTGTTCCGCTTGCGATGCTGACAACCTTCGAACCCGTAAGGTCTACCCCGTTGTTCCCGCTGATGGTGCCCAGAGCATTGAACACCTGCCCCTGTGTAAGATTATACGTATAGGTTTGGCCCGCAACCATCGTCTGTGTATTGGCACTGGGTGTTACCTGTATGGTCGTTGTGCCTGTATCGGTGGCAACTACAAAGAAGTAACAATAAGACCAGGCCTGCTGAGAGTTCTGGCTCATGTTAAGGGAATAATATTCTTTGCCAAGTGTATTGGTTGGGAAGAGAAGCGATGCGCCCGAACGGCTGCCGTTATAAATATGTGCGTATGCAACGATCGGTTTGTCGCTTTGTATATGAATCCCTTTACCGGATACCCCCTCTGTGGCCAGTCGTGCATCATTGGCACCTGTCTTGGGAATGGGGGGAGTTTCAAAAATGGTATTAGCAGCAATGTTAGAGTAAGTTTGTGAATAACCCAGGCTGGGTATCGATACGGTGACTGTTGTGATCGCCTCAGTGGCAAAGTACAGAACCATTTCCTGGGGGCCTCCGGTTGCATTAAGGGTACCATTGTTATTGTACATGTCACAATGAGAACCATATCCAACCCAAAAGTCCTTGCCCTTATTTGAAAAATCCTGAGAAAATGCCCTGCCAAAGGCACTTAAAGCAGCCAGTAAAAGCAGCCCTTTTCTCATTTCGCTTGGTTAAGTTGAGCAAACAAAGTACAAAAATCCTTGTACAAATCCAATGATGGCCTGGTTCAAAACCTTACAATACCCAAGGTTTTCAGTCTTAGACCTTAAGAAATAAGAAAAGTTTAATTATCGGAAAAGAAAAATCCCCCCGGAGAACCGAAGGGACTTAAAGTATAGCCATGAAAAACAAACTTTAAATAAAGATAGTGATCTGTATTAAATTATTTTACTTTTTTTTCGTAGCGCTTCTTGAACTTATCTATACGTCCGGCGGTATCTACCAGCACATTCTTGCCTGTATAAAAGGGATGAGAGGTATTGGAAATCTCAAGTTTTATAACCGGGTATTCTTTACCGTCTTCGTAAACAACGGTTTCTTTTGAGGGAGCTGTTGACCTGCTCAGGAACTGGTGCCCATTACTCATATCTTTGAAAACAACCAGCCTGTAGTTTTCCGGGTGAATGCCTTTTTTCATAACTTATCAATGGTTTATGCACGGATTTTGCCGTACTGTTTATTAAAGCGGCAAATATAAGGCAAAATATTGACTTTTGCCGTTGAAACATCAAAAAATCAGCTTTTCATGTTCACATATTGCAGGGGGATGCCCAGCCCCCAGCCTTTTGAGGCCTGGATAACGGCCTGCAGGTCATCTATCTTTTTTCCGGTCACCCTGATGATATCGTCCATAATGGCAGCCTGCACCTTCAGACCACCGTCTTTTATCAGCTTTACGATCTTTTTGGCGTCCTCCTGTTTAATGCCGTTTCTTACAGGTACCTCCTTTTTCACCACTTTCCCACTTTGGTAAGCTTCTTTACTCAGGTCGTATATCTCACCGGCCAACCCCTGTTTCATACTACGGCTGATCATTACGTCTATGATCTGGTTCAGTTTCATTTCGCTATCTGCTTCCAGGTTAACCGTGAAGTCCTTTTTATTGAGATCGATCACCACATGGGAGCCTTTAAAATCGAAGCGATTTGTGATCTCCTTGGTCGTAACATTGATGGCGTTATCGAGGGTTTGAAGGTCGACCTTACTTACCATATCAAATGAAGGCATATGTTAGTTTTTTTCAAAAGTAAAAAACCTGTCGCAGAAAGACGACAGGTTTTACAAAAAGAACCACGCTTGTTATTAATCCAATATCTGATTGGTTAGTTGCCTGCCTTAACCCTGTTCTGCTCGTCATCGGCACCGCTCGACCTTTTTCCACTGGTTGCTTTCAGCTTACCCTTGTTGAAACGGTAAGTGAAACTGAGGGATACCGCCCGGCTGTCGTTCACATTCCTGAACTGGGCATCCACGGTTCCGTATTTGCTGTAGCCTTTGAACACGCCCCCGGCAAAAATGTCACGTACGCTCAACCTGATGCTGCCTTTGTTCTTAAGCACCTGCTTACTGAACCCTGCATTAACCTGTACGATCGGCTTGATGAAGATTACACCCTCCAAACCCTTTGACCGGTAGAAACCGCTCAACTCGGCGCCCCAGCCTTTGCCCCATTTGAACTGGTGCTGCATCTGGGCCAGGAATGTTGTTACACCGATTGAAATTGGCTCTACACCCACTGTTCCTTTGAAATGGTTGTTATATACATTCGTGTAAATATTGGCACTCCACCATTTTGTAATTGACTTGTTCGCTGATACGGCCAGGCCGACCTGCTGACTGCTGGCGATGTTTGCTTTCTTTATGAATGTCTCATGTTCACCATTCTGATCACGTTGGTCAAGTACCTGTTGGATGATATCCGTTGTATTTGTGTAGTTAACCGTAGTGGTCAGAAAACCCTTATAAGTATGGCTTAGTTCGATGTTGTGAGCAAACTGCGGGCTGAGGTTGGGATTACCCTGTTCGAACGTATACCGGTCAAGGAAATGAACGAACGGATTCATATCCTCATAATCGGGCCGTTGTATCCTCCTTCCATAATTGATCACAAACTGGTTCTTCTCATTGGCGCTGTATTGCAGGTAAACAGTGGGGAACAACTGGGAATAAGACCTGTTGAACTTCGTCTCTGTGTATTCGAATTTATTCAGCTGCTTGTTGAACGTATGCCCTTTTGAAATGCCCTTTGCATTGGTGTTCTCAAGACGCAACCCCAGCTGGGCACTCCATTTCTTGCCGAGGGGTCTGCTGTAGTTCACATACGCTGCGTTGATGTTCTCGTCATAAATAAAGTGATTAGAACGTGCACTGTCCAGCACCATTGAGTTAGTTTTTACGCTGTCGTAACGGGCATTGTTGTCTGTTTTCACATAACTTGATTTGATACCCGCTTCGAACTTTGCTCCCTTCTTCAGTGGTTTGCTGTAGTCTATCTTTCCGCTGTAAATATTGATATCAGTTGGCAGATCCCCCATCAGCAGATCCGGCGCCTTTGTAAGATTACCAAGGTTATCATAGTAATAGCTTGTTAAAGGCTGGGTACTGGATGATTTGTATTTGATATAATCCACGTCGCCTGAGATTTCCTGCCCGGCAGAATCAAGTACAGTACGGAAATTAACATTACCGCTGAAGTTCTTCCATTTCTCGTCGTTCCGTGTAACGGCTGCCGCTTTACCGGAAAGTACATAATTGGGGTTATAGATATCTGTACTGGTCATACTTTCCCATGTACTTGGATTATAAAAACCGTTCAGTACCACACCCAGGGTTGTCTTCTTAGAAACGAAGAAATCGGCCCCGACCTTGGCATTGTAATAATGCCGTTGATTCTCCATGTCTGATTGCTGACTGAAAATAGAAGTGATTTGCTTGGTCCCTTCATCGCGGAAATTACGGGTGATATACAACTCTTCGCTCCGGTGGTTGCGATTGTAATTGAGGTTAGAAAAGAAATTGACCTTACTGTTTCGGTAGTTGAAACTAAACGACTCATTGAACCTGGCATACCTACCTTGAGTATACCCGCTGGTGACGCTTCCGTTATAACCGAATTGCTTGTTCTTTTTTGTTTTGATATTGATAATGCCTGCGTTACCTGCTGCATCATATTTAGCCGGCGGATTGGTCATGATCTCGATCTGGTCCAGCTGATTGGCTGTCATGTTGCGTAACATGTTCGCAAGGTCTTGGCCACTGAGATAACTGGGGCGTCCATCGATATAGATCACAACACCCGACTTACCTTTTAAACTGATATTGCCGTCTTTATCCACTGTTACACCCGGCGATTTTTCCAGCACCTCGAGGGCGGTATTACCGGCATTGGTTATTGATGCTTCTACATTTACAATGGTACGATCAAGCTTTCTTTCGATCAATGGTTTTTTTGAACTTAATGCAACTTCCTGCAGATTCTTACTTACCGGTTGAAGCTGTAATACTTCCAGACTGACTGCAGGTTGGCCTGCGGCAATGATAAAAGGCTTACTGTAGCTTTTGCTATGACCGATCGATGTGGCCATAACCAGGTAGTTGCCGTCTTTAAGATTTTCGAAAGCGAAATTCCCGTTCTTATCGGCAATAGCCGTCTTAACGAGACTCGAATCTTTCAAATGCAGAAGGGAAACCGAGGCGGCATCAATTATTTTCTGATTGCCACCATCTTTGATACTACCGGCTACTTTACCACCGGTTTGTGCAAAACTGCATAAGGCAATGCTCATAGCAGCCAGCAGGCTGAAATACTTTTTCATGGCTTAACTTTTTGTTTTTGGCTATTTATGTTCGTAGTTCTATACTTTAATAACTACTTCACAAAAGTAGGTACTTTGTTTTACATAGTACATTGTTTTATATTCAACGGTCCATTTCAGGGATAATTGGCAATATCCCTGTATACGAATAATAGAACGAATGGTTACAGACCTGTGGAAATTTAGAGAACAGGTTATTGAGAACTATCTGAGGCTTTGATTCTGGCATAAATGATCAAACCCGTACCTGCCAGCACTAGGCAAACAGAAATGATCTCCGCCTGCGTAGGGTGGAATCCCAGCATATTGTAGGTATTATTTACCCTTATTAGTTCTACAAAAAAACGCTCTAACCCATTAAATATTAGATAAATACCAAACATGACCCCTGGTATTTTTATCTTCTTGCGGATAAGCCAGAGGAAAAGAAAGAGTATACCGCAAATAATGGTCTCATAAAGCGGTGTAGGAAATACCGGCATGGGCAGAGCACGACAATGTTCGTCCTCGCAGCCGGCAATTCGCACTCCATCCTTATTAACATTTTGAGGGTACGTATACGCTACAGCCCAAACCGGTAGAAAAGACGGCGATTTGACTGTACGATGTGGCACTTCCGCCAATGATTTGTACGTACGGGCAGTAGGGATGAAAGTATAACCGGTATCCGACTCCTTTATTCTTGCATACAGCAAATAATCAGTATTTTTTTGGAGTTCCTTCCCGAAATCGTCTGGCCCGGCAGGAACAACCTGCCCCTCTTCATTTACTTTATAAGCACTGTTATAAACACCCCAATCCCCATCTCCCGCAACCTGGCAGCCGATACGCCCTATTGAATAGGCAATCATCAGTCCGAGGGCTGCAGAATCAACCAGGTGAATTATTTTTATCCCTTTCCGGGCTGCATACCAGCAAATCGCAATGGCTGCTACTATCAATCCTCCGTAAAAGGTCAAGCCACTTGCCGAAAAGATCATTCCAACCGGATCGGCAATGAACTCTTTCCAGTTCTCCAGGCTATCAAACAACTTTGCTCCCAGGATGCCGAATATCAGCCCCAGTATAACAATATCACCAACCCGGTCGTGAGGCCAAATGCGAACATTCCTGTTCTCGGGCTCTTTAAGCTTTTGCTTATTCTTATCCCACCATTTTATCGCTGTCAGGACAACTGCAACCAACAGCCCCCCGATAATACTTCCGCTACCGGAAAAAATATAATCCTGAGGATTTACATCATCTGGTTTACTGAAGAAAAGCCCGATAAGTTTATACCCGAAGACAAAACCTACAATCGCATTTAAAATAAGATCACTCCAGGAGGCAGGCTTGCCCACTACGATCATTTCCTGGCGGGGAGACAACAGCCCCATTTTTTCCCTACGCTGCAATTCTTTACTTAAACTGATGGCTGCTGCAACGAATCCCATAGCCACCATCAGACCGAATGTATTTAAAAAACTAAGCGATTTCGATTCTATACCAAACCAGTCTTTGAAAACATAATATAAGTTGGGATACATTGGCCGAAGGGTTGTTTATAAAAATAGGACTGCAATATATTCATTTATTCAACGCTGAAAAACAAAGCCTCCCGGTATGGGAGGCCTGTTTGGTGGGATCTCTTATAAGAAACGTTAATTGCAATACTGATCGAATGCCCCTAAGAGGTTATCGGCGATCATCCTGGCACTACGCCCTTCAATATTATGCCTTTCAATAAAATGAACCAACCGGCCATCTTTGAAGAGGGCAATAGCCGGAGAAGAAGGAGGATAAGGAAGCAGGTGTTCCCTGAGTTTTCTCACAGCCTCAATATCAAAACCCGCAAATGTTGTGGTGATGTGATCTGGTTTCCGCGTTGCATTGCTAACTGCCATCAGCACTCCCGGCCTGGCGGTACCGGCACTGCAGCCACAAACGGAATTGATCATCACAAGGGTGGTCCCTTTTTCTGCCAGTGCTTTTTCAACCGAATCAGCTGTCAATAGCTCTGTAAAGCCGTTTTCGGTAAGCTCTTCTTTCATCGGTATAACAATTTCTTCCGGATACATATTTTTTGGTTTTTAATAAACCACAAAATTAAGCAGTTCTCATTAATAACACTTTATCATACGGGCACATTTCCCAATATCGAAATCGGTAAAGCAGAAATTCTGTCATCGGGCCTCCTTCGCACCGGTCATAATGGCCTTAAAAAACAGCAGGCCTTGAAATTTTGTCCTGAAAATCGGGGTGGAATATCATTTGAGGTAATCTTGGCAAATCAGAATTTTAAAAACAAAAAATTAATAGCTATGACACTCGTAAAAGTTAACAACCCGATCAACAGATCATTTGATGGTTTGATGAACGAATTGTTCAATGAATTGCCACTCACTTTCGGTAAAACTCTCAGAGAAGATGTATTACATTTTCCTCCGGCCAACATCGTGGAGAAAAAAGACCATTATCAGATCGAAATGGCCGTCCCCGGGATGAACAAGGCTGATTTTAATGTAAAGCTGGAAGATAAGGTACTTACCATCAGCGCTGAAAAGAAAACCGAGAATGTATCAGAATATGATAAGGTGGTAAGAAAAGAATTTGGATATAAAGCTTTCAAACGCAGTTTTACCGTTGATGATAAGATAGATACCGCCAACATCGCTGCCAAATACGAGAACGGTATCCTTACACTTGAACTGCCTAAGAAAGAAGAAGTGAAAAACGGCAGCAAAGAAATTACAATTCAGTAAGCAGTAGTTTTTTCATAAATGAGCATACAGTTGGTTTGTTCCCGGTACTAACCGGGTAAGCCTTCCCAGTCCTGGGAAGGCTTTATTTTTTATGGTTCGCAACCTGCCCTTCGCCTGGTATCGATCAGGTATTGTATCTTCCACACTCCATTAAACCTGACTAGTTGAAAGGAATTGGCACCACAATGGCTGAATTTGCCATTGAAATAGAATCGGTATGGTGTCCATGCGATCGCCAATGCACCATCTACCCTCACCACATCGAAAGTAATCCGTTCATCAGCTGCATCTTTGGGTATTTTACTTACTTGTTCAGCAAAATCGGCTACACGCTCTGTCTGAACAACTGTCTTCCCTTCTTTGTTGCGGACGATTGTTTGCAAAATGGCACTGTCGGCAAAAACGGATTTCAGTAATTCGGTGTCCGAGTTTTTCATGGCATTGAAAAGGGTATTCACTGTTGTCTTTACCGAATCTTCGGCAGTCTGCGCAATACTGGAAAGCGGAAGGCACGCAACCGCCAGGAGAATGAGATTGTGTTTCATGACCATTATTTTATATTGTTAATAACCGAGTATTTTAAGCATGCTCTGTGCGGTCTGCTCTTTTGCATAAACCCAGTCAACCAGTTTCCCATTTTTATCATACCCAACAATGATATGCTTTGGCGAAGGAATAAGGCAATGCTTTATGCCGCCATAGCCGCTGATCTGGTCCTGGTAAGCCCCGGTGTGGAAGAACCCCACATAAAGCGGCTCACCGTTGTTGATCTTTGGAAGGAACACTTCATTGATGTGCTCCTCGCTATCGTAATAATCATGACTGTCGCAGGTGATACCGCCCAAAACGACCCTGCGATATTCATTCTCCCATTTATTGATCGGTAGCATCAGGAATTTTTCGCCGATGCCCCATGTATCAGGCAGCGTGGTAATGAATGAGGAATCGATCATGTACCAGGTTTCCCGGTCGTTCTGGTTCTTTTGACCAATAACGCTGTAAATATGTGCCATGCTCTCCCCTACTGTATAACTTCCGAATTCGGTGAAGATATTCGGCATGGGTACTTTGCTTTTCTTACAAGCCACTTTTATGTTGCGAACGATCTCGTTGATCATGAACTGGTAGTCGTACTCGAAACCCAGCGAATGTTTAATGGGGAACCCGCCGCCGATATTGATCGAATCCAGTTCAGGGCAGATCTTTTTCAGCTGACAGTACAGGTTGATCACTTTATTCAGCTCACTCCAGTAATAAATATCGTCTTTAATCCCTTTATTCAGGAAGATATGCAGCATCTTCAGCTGAAAGCGATGTTCATTTCCCTCAATCTTATCTACATAGAATTCAAGGATATCCTTTGCACGGATGCCGAGTCTTGATGTATAGAAAGGAAAACTGGGTTCTTCCTCAGCTGCTACACGAATACCAAGGTTGAAAGGCACTTTCACCGATTTGATATAAGCACGCAATTCATCCACGTTATCCAGTATGGGGATCACATTCTTAAACCCGCTGTTCAGCAGCCCGGCGATACGGCTGGTATAGGTTTTCTGCTTATATCCGTTGCAGATGATATAGGTATCTTTGTTGATCTTTCTTTTTGCATAGAGCTTCTTGATGATCTCGATATCATACGCATAGGACGTCTCCAGATGAATGTCGTTTTTCAATGCTTCCTCCACAATAAAAGAGAAATGAGAGCTTTTTGTACAGTAACAATAATTATAGGTCCCCTCATATTTGTGTTTCTTGAATGCAGCAGCGAACATCCTCTTTGCCTTGTTTATCTGCATCCCGATCTTTGGCAGGTAGGTAAGTTTTAGCGGTGTACCGTATTTGTCGATCAGCGCTTTTATGTCCAGATCGTTGTACTGCAGGTAATTGTTCTTTACTTTAAAATCTTCCTGGGGAAAATTGAAGGTTTGGTTGACGAGGTCGTTATAGGTATTATCCATTTATATCTCTTAGCTGGGTTTGCAATTTTTTACAAATGTAAAAGAATACTGAAATTTCAGGCACAAAAAAACCGGCGTGGGGCACGCCGGTCATGGAATATTTACTGCCTGTATTATTTTACAGACTCAACCAATTTCTTAAAGGTTTCTGGCTCATTCATGGCCAGGTCGGCCAATACCTTACGGTTCAGATCGATCTTCTTAACCGAAAGCCTGTTGATGAATTCACTGTAGGTCATCCCCTGCTCCCTTACGGCAGCATTGATACGAGCGATCCAGAGCGTACGGTATTCACGTTTTTTATTCTTACGGCCAACGTAGCTGTACGTTAACCCTTTTTCCATTACGTTTTTGGCAACCGTATAAACGTTTTTACGCTTACCATAGAAACCCTTGGCGGCTTTCAATATCCTTTTGCGTCGGGCCCTGCTGGCTACTGCATTTACTGAACGTGGCATATTCTAATTCGTTTAAATTTTAATGTTGAATGTTTTTAAGTTCTCAGTCCGGCAATCTTATTTGAGGGCCAGCAACCTTTTTACGAAGTGCAGGTTGGCATCACTTACCACACCGTCTTT
>CAZYAT010000034.1:0-39427 GCA_964645235.1 uncultured Ferruginibacter sp.
ATCAGGCTGCCGGTGAAGAATGTACTTGAGATCGCAGCCGGCACCGGCAGGGTGACCAGGCATATTGCCAACAGCATCGGCCATGATGCACAATTCATCGCCACCGACCTGAACCCCGACATGCTAACGATTGCAAAACAACGTGTAAGTGCACCGAATATAGAATGGTTGACCGCCAATGCACAACAGTTGCCTTTTGAAGATAACAGCTTCGATTGCGTGATCTGCCAGTTCGGTTACATGTTCCTCAACGAGCGTCAATCAGGATTTGATGAGGCATACAGGGTGTTAAGACCGGGTGGACAATTCCTATTCAATACCTGGGACAAAGTGGAGAACAATGTCACTGCTTACATAGCCCGTAAAACGGTAACTGCCTTTTTTAAAGACAATCCTCCTGAATTCTATAAGGTCCCTTTCTCCATGCACGACCCTGCCGAGTTAAAAATGCATGTTGATACCGCCGGCTTTAAAAATGCACAGATCAAGCGGATCACGCTTACGGGCGAAAGCCCTTCTGCGGTGGATATTGCCACCGGGTTTGTTGAAGGCAACCCGGTGATCACAGAGATAATCAAAGACGACCCTTCGCAGGTGGAAAAGATCAAGGCAAGTATCATTCAAAAGATCCATAGGGAAGTGGGCAAAGACCCGATCCGCTCAGAACTGAATGCATGGGTGGGCGAAGCATATAAATAAAACATCCGCCTCGCTGACCGAAAAAAGATACCGTGCCTCTTATCTTTGCTTCAAAAAAAGAATGGAAATCGGCATCAGTATGTTCGGCGATCAGCACATCGACCAACAGGGAAATATCCAACCCACCTCACAACGCCTGCAGGAACTGATCGAAGAAATAAAATTGATGGATGAGCTGGGGCTTGACTTTTTCGGTATCGGCGAGCACCATCGCCCCGATTATGCCGTAAGCACTCCCGAGATCGTACTGGCTGCCGCTGCCTCTGTAACCAGTAAGATCAAACTCGGCAGCGCTGTTTCGGTATTGAGTTCATCAGACCCGGTTCGTTTGTACCAGAGCTTTGCGACGATCGACCTGCTTTCCAATGGCCGGGCCGAGCTGATGGCCGGCAGGGGCAGTTTTACAGAATCCTTTCCCCTCTATGGTTATAACCTGAATGATTATGATGAGTTGTTTGATGAGAAGCTCGATCTGCTGGTCAAGATCGATCAGGAGAACCCGATCACCTGGAAAGGACGGTTACGTCCTTCCCTTAACAAACAACAGGTATTACCCCGCCCCTTTTATGAACACCTTGCCATGTGGGTGGCCGTAGGCGGCACACCTGAATCGGTGGTACGTGCAGCACGCCATGGGTTACCCGTGATCTTTGCCATCATCGGCGGCAACCCGGCGCAGTTCGTCCCCCTGTTCGATTATTATAAGGAAGCCTACCAGCATTACAAACATGACATGGATAAATTCCAGGTGGGCGTACATATGCATTGTTTTTTTGGAGACGATAGCAAACAGGTGGCGGATGAATACTACCCGCTGTATTCGGCACAGATGAACCGGGTAGGAAGCACACGTGGCTGGCCGCCTTATCAACGGCAGCAGTTCGATATGGGCCGGGGCCCTAAAGGACACCTGGTCATCGGTGATGCCAATGAAGCGATCGATAAGATATTATACCTGCAGGAAATGTTCGGCCTTACCCGTTTTAGTGCTCACATGGACGTTGGCGGCCCATCGCACTCATCACTCATGAGGTCCATTGAACTATATGGGACAAAGATCGCCCCCAAACTGAGAGAATCACTGAAAAATAAATGATGGCTGAAACACGGCCTATATTAAAATAAAATGGTCCGGTTACCCGAACCATTTTAGCATTCAGTATATCCTTACCTATCTTCCATACTCGGCATACCCGATGTCGGGTGCCGAACCCACATACGGCATTCCTACATTCACACCGGCATTTACGCAAGGCGAGGCAGGCTGCAGCAGAAAATCAGCCAGAGATACAAACAATGGATTGGCGCTGATGTTACTGTTGTATGTATAACTTCCTGGGTTACCACCCGGCCAAACGGGGGCATTGCTTCCATTTCCATAAGCATCATTATGCGTCACTACCACCCCGCTCATTTTTGTTACGGAACTTCCTTTCAACCAGGCGTCGCGGAACCCGGTAACGATATTGTTACGGATGTTCACACCCGTCGCATTACCGTTCTCACCTGAAGTGAAATCGATACCGATCCAGGGCGCTGCGCCAGGTTTAGCAATGATGGTATTGTTGTAGATATCCATATTCTGTATCTGCGGGTCGTTACCATTTTCGCTGATCACTGTTACCCCTGCGGCCGTACCAGTACCATTCCCCTGGTAAATGTTAGCAAAGAGATTATTCCGTATAATATTATTACTAAGGAAACTGAACCCTCCAGTCGGGATGCCCCCGCCGGGATTTGGGTATCCACCATTATTGCTGACAGTCCGGGTATTGAACTGTACACCGCTTGATACGTTGTTGAATACATTGTTCTCGATCAGCGCCGATTCGGTTCTGAACTCAAGGATGATCCCGCTTTCAAAGTTCGGGTTGACTGTGGCTCGTCCCAGGTTATTGTGGTGTATCCAGGTACAATAAGGGTAGCTCCCTTTTTTATTATAATTGAGATCAATGCTTCCCTGGATATTGTTATTGTATATCTCCAGCCCGGATATATTGAACAATTCGATCGCAAAATCCCAGTTGCCTCCTTCTCCAGGGTAGGTTCCGTCATAGGCTTTTTTGGTAAGGGCGTTGTTGTATATCTTTACCCCTTTTACCCAGCCATTATCCCAATACTTGATCGGCCAACCGTTGAGATACCTGCCCCGCTGGTCCTGTACCATTGTATTCCCATAGATCTCCATTCCCAGCTGACCGCCGATGTTCAATAACCCGCTTCCGTAATTGTTGTTCTGTGCAGCAGAATTGAGAACAGTATTATTGTAGAACTTGTTGCCCGTAGCATAATGTCCCGGGTCTGTCACCGGGTCGTTCACGTCGTTTCCGTCGAATACAACTCCCCTGTCTCGGAAATTGATGATCTTGCAATCATGGATGCTGACGTTGCTCCTCCCGCCGACCAGGATAGCCCACCATGTTTTGAAATTCGATTCACTTATATATTGACCATCAAATGTTATTCCTGATACCGATTGATTGCCTGGGGTATCCTGTGGTGATTCTAATGAAAGCAATACCGACCATTGGCCCGATACATTGCTTTTGATGATCGTGGAAGCACTGCCCTCTCCCTCAATGCTCACCCCTTTTGCAAGGTTCACCTGGATGGCTTCTGTGTACGTTCCCGCTTTCAGATGAATGATACTTCCTGCAGCCGTAATAACCGTAGCTGCCTTGCCCAATGATTTCCAGGGTTTGGAAATACTTCCGTCGCCGGTGGCATCACTGCCTGAAGGGTTCACATAGTAGGTATTCGGTGCGCCGGTTCCCGTGCCGCCTCCCCCGGAATTATGCCGCAACGAATCTTCCGGAAGCGTGCCGGAAGCTGAAAAAAGGGCCGTTTCCTTCTTGCATGCATTGAAGATTAGTGTACCGATGGATAAAATGCCCAACAGCATTTTTGATTGGATTGATTTCATAGTGGATCAATTTTTAGGTTAATAAAAAATCACAGGTACAATTATCATTGCATACGTACAGATCTTCTGTTTACTAATAAAATGCGGGAATCCCTATCCTGCAATACAACATTGTTTATGGCTGATCAGATCAATACCCGAAACGGGAAATGAAAATAGTTTTACGGTCTTTCATATTTGTGCAACCCCACTTTGCATATTGCAAGCCATGATTTGTTAAGAGAACACTAAAAGGTTCTGCATAAAAAAGGCCGGAGACCGGCCTTTTTTATTGTTGCAGTTATTTTTATCAGTAAACCGGTTTCACACCGAGGTTATAGAACATAAAGCTCCATTTGTCTGTCTGCTCTTCGATGATCTGCTGGGTGCTTTTGCCTGCACCGTGACCAGCCTTTGTTTCAATACGTATCAATACCGGGTTCGCCCCTTTTTGGTTCTCCTGCAGTGTTGCAGCGAACTTAAACGAATGGGCAGGCACCACCCGGTCGTCGTGGTCGGCAGTGGTAACCAGCGTTGCGGGATAACTGGCGGGTTTGATATTATGCAGGGGTGAATAATGATACAGGTACTCGAACATTTCCTTATTATCGGCCGATGTGCCATAATCATAGGCCCAGCCGGCACCGGCTGTGAATTTGTGATAACGAAGCATGTCCATCACACCTACTGCCGGGAATGCCACTTTACACATATCCGGCTTCTGCGTGATACAGGCGCCTACCAATAAACCTCCGTTACTTCCTCCGGCAATGGCCAGCATCTCTTTACTGGTGTATTTATTATCCACGAGGTATTGTGCAGCTGCAATAAAATCGTCGAACACATTTTGCTTCTTCATCTTAATGCCCTGGTTATGCCAATCCTCTCCGTATTCACCGCCACCACGCAGGTTTGGTACTGCATGGATACCCCCGTTCTCCAGGAGGATGATGTTGGACGTACTGAATGCAGGTGTCAGGCTAATACTGAATCCTCCATAACCATACAACAGGCAAGGGTTCTTGCCATTCAGTTCGGTCCCTTTCTTGTATGTAATGATCATCGGTATTTTGGTTCCGTCCTTTGAGTTATAAAATACCTGTTTGGATTCAAAATCGGATGGTTTGAACTGAATTTTGGATTCTTTGTATATCTCCGATTTACCGCTGGCGATGTCCAGCTTATAGATCGTGGCCGGGTTTATATAAGAGGTGAAAACGAAATAGGTTTCCTTTTCCTCTTTCTTTCCTGAAAACCCGCCGGCCGTTCCGAGGCCGGGCAATTGAACTTCACGAACTAGTTTCCCCGCATGGTCGTACTCGTATACTTTGTTAACGGCATCTTTGAGGTATGTACAGTAAAGAGTGCCCCCTACTGCAGATACATTCAGCACTTCAGGTTTTGCCGGGATGATCGTCTTCCAGTTGGCCGGTTTTGGATCAGAGACGGGCGCTGCTACCAACTTGCCTGTGGGTGCATCCAGATCGGTTTGAATGTAGAAGAACTGATCGTCGACATCCACTACGTTATGGTTGTTCTTCATATCGGACACGATAGGGACCACAGGACTATTGGGTTTGCTGAGGTCCTGCACAAATAAAGCACCTCCATAGGTTTCATTGGCCGTGGAAATAAAAAGCCAGCGTTCGTCTTCACTCAGTCCCGCCCCCATATAACGCACCGGGCTGGCATCGCTTCCATAAATGGGCTCATCCTCGGACTGGGGCGTACCCAGTTTATGATAATACATTTTATGGTTTTCATTCTTTCCTGATAGCACACTACCTATCTTGGGTCTTTCATAGTTGCAATAATAAAACCCATCATTACCTTTCCAGCTTGCCCCGCTGAATTTTATCTCAAGCGTATCGGCCAATTGCTTCTTGTCGGTTGCATTCATTACTACAAGTTTCTGCCAGTCGCTCCCCCCCTCGGAAATATTGTATGCCATCATGCTTCCGTCTTTAGAAAAAGAAGTACCGGCCATCGAGGTTGTTCCGTCCTTTGAGAACGTATTGGGATCCAAAAACATTTCGGGTGTTGTATTGCCATCGGCCTCACGGTACAAAACGCTTTGGTTCTGCAGGCCCGAATTCTTATAGTAATAAGTGAATTTCCCCTGGCGGAAAGGCGCCGAGTATTTCTCATAGTTGTACAGGGTCTCATAGCGTTTCCTGATCGCATCCCGGAAGGGCACCTGTGAAAGGTAACCATGTGTCACTTCATTTTCTGCCTTCACCCAGGCCGCTGTTTCGGTGCTGGTATCGTTTTCCAGCCAGCGGTATGGATCGTCTACGGACGTACCGAAATATTCGTCTCTGACAGTTGAGTCTTTTTTAGTTACAGGATACTTCACATCAATGGGTTTATAAGTGGTTAGTGCTGCCTCATTACTACTGCTGTTACAGGCAGCCAGTATGATCACACAGACAAAAGAACATAGTATTCGTTGCATATGAAGGGGTTTATGTGGTAAGATAACAATAATTTCCATTCAGCGATGGTCAGCTGTATGAATGGTATCGGGGTATATGCACCATTACGCCAGCCCCCTGCCACCCGTTACAAAACTGTAGAATCCAGGAAAAACCTTACGCAATGTTGCCCCTACCAGCACCGACAATGCGATCAGTACTAGTGACAGGGAGATGAATGTCAGCATACGGTATCCATACCAGCTGCTTATTTGTACAAACACAAAGCGGGTGGCATAAACCACCAGCGGAGCATGCAATACGTAGATCATAAAGGAAAAAGAAGAAAGCCAGGTAAACCATTTTTTTTCCATACACCACTTCACCAACGCATTGCAACCATACCAGGCGAAGATCAATCCGCTTACAACAACAGTCTTATGCAATAACAACAACACCAGTTCTATGCCCCTGAAAGGGACCTCAAAGGCAAGAATGGTTTTTGCAACCGAGAGTATGACGAAGGCGACAAACCACTTGCCAGGGTTCAGCCATTTGCCGGGAGAATCGATATTGAAATCCGTTTTCTGGACCCAGATACCAAGTGAGAAGAAAAGCAGGCCTTCTCCTTCCACCAGCACAAAACCCGAAGTAGACAGCCATAATAAAAAGGCGATGGAAAAGAATATCCACCTGGCCGTCCGGTGAGTTACGCACCAACGGAGTACCGGGTAAGCCAGGTTATAGATGAGCAGTACACGGATGAACCATAATTGATACGATACCGGGAAGAATATCCACCTGGCTAATACCTCGTACCAGTGGTATTGATGAAGCAAAACACGATTCTCGTCAATTTGCACAAGGTGTGTATCTGATACGACCTGCCTGCTGTATGGAAAGAACTCAAGTACAAATGTGAGCAATAAACCGAATGCACTCCAGAACAGGTACGGATACAACAGTGTGCGGACCCTTTTACCACTCCGCTCCTTGTATGGCTTGTGATCACTCAGCGCAAACAAGTAACCCGATATGATGAAAAGCATCGGGATGCGGAAACGGAAGATGCCATTGGCCAGCCAGTACTCGGTAAAACCGGTGATGGTCATCGGCTCTCCCGGCAGGGTCCAGGGCTGGAGATAACTTATGTTCAGGTTATAGGCATGTACAAACACCAGCAGGAACATTGATACAAACGACCAGAACCTGAATTTTTGCGAATTGAATGATGATAGCATGGTCGTATGATTTACGTACAAGTATACTCATTATATTTTATTACCTCCGCAGAAGACAAATCCTGCTACACGAAAAGGCAGAATGAAAACAGGGCCGCTGATGTGAGGCGGCCCTGTCACTGGATATAAAGAAATATCATTTTTACTCTAAAACCACAAACCGTGTGGTAATGGGCTTGTTTCTTTCATACCACATCAGGAAATAGGTGCCCGCCACAAGATGCTCTGTGCTGATCTGCACCTGGCCGGTAATCCGATGGCGGCTGATGACCCTTCCATTGATATCTGCCAGTTGTATTTCATTTACTGTTGATGTCCCTGTTCGGACATTGATCGCATCTCCCCGATGCAGTACAGTCGGGTATACTTTCTGGAATGTTCCGTTGCCGCCTTTCGACATCGTTTCCATTGGTGCAGCGAAGGGTTGCTGTAATCCAGAACTGATTGTAACGTTGAATACATCCGTAATACACCCCAGTCCGTCAGCTACTGTATATGTGGTGTTTACCAAAGGACTTACTGTAATGGAAGCGGTTGTTTCGCCTGTTGACCAGGTATAAGTGCCTGGCCAGGAAGCTGTCAGTAAAACAGGGGTTCCGGCATTGATGGTGATATCGGAGATTTTGTTCACTTCCTTCATAATGGTGAAGTTATCACGCACCAGCCCGTCGGAACCGATCCATTTCGCATTCATCCTGTTTGCCTCGACTTCAAAAAACAGTGCACCACCCTCTGTTATGTTAGAATAGTACATTGCATTGTGCGGATAACCTGTTGTACTTCCTCCCACCTGGCCGGCCGAGCCTACTACAGCATATACAATCCCGTTGCGGACTTCCGTTGCGTTCTTGATATAAGTACAGGAATTGGCTGTGCCGTCATACTTTGCACTGGATGAACTGAGTGCGTGGGTGGCGGGACTGAATGTGCTTTCCAGCCCATAATGACCGTTGATAAGGTAACTCCGTTCATAGCAGTGGCTATGTCCGTTCAATACCAGGTCAACCTTATACCGCTCAAGAATCGGTACAATTTTCTGCCTCATATTGATCAACTCCGTTTCACTATCACTGTTATGCGATCCTTTTGTATAAGGAGGATGATGAAAATACACCACTGTCCATGGTTGTGTATTGGCAGCCAGGTCCTGCTTGAGCCATACCGCCTGCGGTCCAAGGGTATCGTACAAGCGGGTATTCCCAGCTTCCCAACCGTACGAATCAAGTGCTACAAAATGTACGTTACCGTAATTGTAGGAATAAAATGCCTCGGTGCCTGAAGCCACGCCACCAGCCTGGCCGGCAGAGGGCAGACTGAATATGTCGTAATATGGAATCACATGATCGGCCTGCCGGGCAGAGCTGTTGGCATAATCGTGGTTACCTGGTGATGGCCATAATACATGATTCTTTGTCAGGTTACCTTGGTAAATATCAAAGAAGGTGGATTGATATTCTGCATCCGTACCACTGTTGTATGCATTGTCTCCCATTAAAATCCAGGCATCCGTATAATTGGAGCCATTAAATGTCTGCCAGGCATTTCGCACATTCATCTGGTTGGTGGAATTATTGCCCATATCGCCCATGGCGAGTACCCGTATCTTTTGAGTGCTCCCCACTGCCGGCATTGTTTTGAAATAATTGTTTGCGTCGCCCTGTAAGGTTTGTGTGGTGGAACCAATACTGTAGTAATAAAGCGTATTTGCAGCAAGACCTGTAAGGGTAACCACATGTTCCGTCGTTACCGTATTATCAGTAACAGACTGGGTCAGTGCGCCGGCCATTGTACCGTAATTCACCTTGCCGTTGGTAGCTACATCTGTTCTCCATCGGATCACAATGCTGCTT
Organism: uncultured Ferruginibacter sp.; assembly: GCA_964645235.1. GTDB lineage: Bacteria > Bacteroidota > Bacteroidia > Chitinophagales > Chitinophagaceae > Ferruginibacter. Next base: position 9,107 of record CAZYAT010000034.1, read on the forward strand.
TGCAGGGCGCTGTTCATATAGGGCCCGCGGGTAAGGGTGGCCGCACCAGGCACAGTACCGATGAGTTGTATGTCAAAGCTGAGATCGCTGCTGTTACCGGCATTCTGGTGCATTTCAACGGCCACCACATTATCGCCGCTGATGAAAGCTGCCGGGCTCAATGAAAAATTCTGTGCGGTATTCCCATCATCGCCGGCAGCCGAGGAGGCCAGTGTGGTGTAACTGATGGTACCCGTTGGCATATTGTTCCTGTATACTTCTGTTCCATTGACATAGATGACCACTCCGTCATCTCTTTTAACACTGCCATTGAATGCTGAATAAGAAGCAGGGTTGGCTATATTGATCGTCTTACGGAAATAAGTAGTAATGTATTTGGCCGATGCATTGGGGCCGTAGCTGACAATAGTAGCTTCATCCCCATCGCCATATCCCAGTTGTGCATTACCTGATGCCCAGGATGCATCATTAAACCCATTGGCCCGCCAGGCCGTTCCCTGGTTGGTCCCATTGTCCAGGTATTTCCATGAAGATCCATATGAAATGAATGTTTGAGGCCCGGAAGGTGGTGGTGCTACAATGAAATCCCATGTTACTGCGTCGGTGATGCCGGCATAATCATTATTCGCCAGATCGCGGAACGCCCCCGGGGTTATTTCTATATTAACTGCCGCATTATACGAAAAGTCAGAAGGATTGATCGTGACGGTATTCGTTGAAACTGTAACAGCCGTAGAATTTACATCGATTGTTTGAGTAATGATGCCGCCTTCCTTTATCAGGATATTGCCTGTTCCTTTCTGGATTGCTTCATTGAATGTTAGCACCAGGTTGCTGGTATTGGATATACCGGTTGCATTATCGGCGGGAGAATAGATACTGACCAGGGGAGGAATGATATCCGGAATCACTGTGTTAAAATTCCATATGGTGGCGTCGGCAATACCGGCATAATTATTATTGGCCAGGTCCCTGAAGGCACCAGCTGCAATCTCAACATTGACAAGTGCCCCGTAAGAAAAATCAGCCGGGTTGATCGTAACCGCATTTCCGGAAACCGTAATGGTTGGGGAAGTAACATCGATGGTTTGAGTTATGATACCTGCTTCTTTTATCAGGATATTGCCAGCTCCTTTCTGCACTGTTTCATTAAAAGTAAGTACCAGGTTGCTGGTGATGGTAATGTTAACTGCATTGTCAGACGGAGAATAGGCAGAAACGGTCGGGGGCGTCACGTCGCCGGAACCAGTCAGCTGCAGGTCGAACGTAATATCCGAACTGCTTGCCGTGCGCTGATGTATCTCCACGGCTATCACATTGGTACCTGCCACGAGTACCGAGGTGGCCAAAGCAATGGTTTGCGGAGTGTTGCCATCATCGGATGCATCGGCGGAGGCCTTGGTTGTATAGGAAATGGTGCCTGTAGGCATATTTGTCCTGAAACGTTCTGTTCCATTTATATAAACCACTGCACCGTCATCGCGTCGAATGTTCAGTGTCAAACCGGTATAAGCCGCCGGGTTGGCAACGGTGATTGTTTTTCTGAAGTACGTGGTAATGTATTTCTGGTTGGCATTGGGTCCATAACTTACTACGGTTGCTTCGTCGCCATCGCCGTAACCCAATTCCGCATTCCCGGTTGCCCAGGAAGCATCATTAAATGAAAGACTCCGCCAGGCTGTACCCTGGTTCGTCCCATTATCGAGGTATTTCCATGATGCTCCATAGCTGATAAGGTTGACCTGACCAAATGATGCATAACCAGTGAATACTGTTAAGCAAAACAAAAGAATTTGCTTTTTCATTGCAGTGTGTTTTGGGTGGGGGTAATAAGGGAAAGTTACAAATTCATTTTTAAATTTTCAGAAAGAATGGCGGATCATGCAGAATAAGAGGGTCTCTTTCAAATATGTACTGCCCTGCGAAAAAAAATTGGAAAAGTGTTGGCATCGGTCCGGTATTTATTCTAATTTGAAACAAAAAAGATCATGGACCAGAAGATCATAAACCTTTATGATGAATATACACATGCCCCCTTGACAAGAGGTGAATTCATCAACCGTCTCGTTTTGCTAACCGGCAGCATGGCAGCTGCCCTATCCATATTGCCACAGATAGAAGTCAATGCGGCCAACATGACGATCACCCCCGATGATGATCTTTTCACCGAACGGATCAGTTATCCAGGTACACCAGGGAAAATGGAGGCCTATGTCGCCAGGCCAAAAGCTGAAAAAAAATATCCGGCCATCATCGTCATCCACGAGAACAGGGGGCTGAATGCACATATTGAAGACGTTGCCCGCCGGGCTGCCAAGGAGGGCTTCCTTGCCATTGCCCCCAATGCCCTATCTGCTATCGGCATTCAACCGGCCAATGAAGATGAGGCAAGACAAAAATTCCAGGAACTAAAGGCGGAGAATAACCTGCAGAATTTCATCAATGCATTTGATTATCTAGCCACCAGGAAAGATTTTGATGGCAATGCCGGTTGTGTAGGTTTCTGCTGGGGAGGAGCCATGGCAAACAATCTTGCCGTAAAAGTCCCTAAATTAAAAGCAGCTGTTGCATTTTATGGACGCCAGCCGGCAGCCGAAGACGTGCCCAATATCAAAGCAGCCCTGCAGTTGCATTATGCCGGCCTGGATGAAAGGATCAACTCGGGCATTGCCGCTTACGAAGAAGCTTTGAAGAAGAATGGAACCAGGTATGAATTGTACATGTACGAGGCCGTAAACCATGCCTTCCACAACGATACAGCCCCTAACCGCTACAATGAGGCCGCTGCAAAATTAGCCTGGGAACGTACGATCGAGTTCTTTAAAAAGAACCTGAAATAGCAGGAGAATAAAACAGTATTCAAATGGATCGCAGATCATTTCTATACAACGGCCTGCTGGCCGGCGCAGGGTATTCTTTGCTTAACGACTCGTGTCGTTCTGCGAATGCAGGCCATACCTCGTATACTGTTCCGCAGCCGTTACAATTAAAAATGTACGAAACCGCACTGGGTATTGCCAAAAGCAAGGTCCGGGGCGGCCCTGGTGATCCTGTTTACAAAAAGCCCTTTGTAGATGCTGCCTTCTCTTCCAATATTTTTTACTGGGATACCTGTTTCATCGCCTGCTATGCCAAATACCATCCCGCAGAACTCCCGATTGCCAATGCGCTGGATAATTTCTATGACCGGATGGATGAGGATGGTTTCATAAGCCGGGAATATACCAAAGAAGGTAAGACCATGTGGCCAAAAGATCACCCGGTAAGCGTAAACCCTCCCTTGTTGGCATTTGCAGAACTGGAGCTCTATAGTGAATCAAAGGATAGTTCCCGTTTAAAAAAAGTATATCCTTTCCTGGAAAAGCATTTTCGATTCCTCGTATCGCATTACCGAATGGACGATCATCTTTTCTTCAGTGATGCCTTTGGATCAGGCATGGATAATATACCAAGGCACCCTGATGGATGGACCGATGATGGGAAGGGGATCAAACTGAACAACCTGTACCCGGAAATATTCAATTATACAGGACCCAGCGCTGCCTGGAACAAGCAGGGCCGGGCTGTGGATCTTTCCTCTCAAATGGCCCTGTTTGCAGAAAACCTCGTAAGCATTGCAACGATCATACAGCAGGAAAACAATGTAGCTGAGTACAGAAAGTTCTATGACGAAACCAGAAAGGCTCTGAATGAGTTTTGCTGGGATGAAGAAGAGGGGTTTTATTTTGACCTTGGCTATGGCAAACAGATCAGGCGAAAACACATCGGGATGTTCTGGACATTGATGGCCGGGATGGTACCACCAAACAGGGTGGCAGGCATGCTCAAGCACCTCACCAACCCAGCTGAATTCTGGAGAACAATACCGGTCGCCAGTTATCCAGCCGATCAGCCCGGCTATTCAAAGCAGGGCGATTACTGGTTAGGCTCGGTTTGGGCTCCTACGAATTATATGATCCTGCGTGGACTGAAACGTTATGGGAAAAATAAGGTCGCCTCAAAACTAGCAGCCCGGTATTATTGGGCAATTGCAGAAGTGTACAAACAAACAGGTACCTTCTTCGAGAACTATGCTCCCGATTCATTAAACAAAGGAAATCAATCGAGGCCTGATTTCTGTGGCTGGACGGGCCTGGTACCGATCTCTGTTTACAGGGAGTTCATAAAAAAGTAAAGGCCTCTGTATATGCAAGAGGCCCTTATTAGCATTAAATACCTGCTTTGATGGCCTTACCAGCTTCTGTGCAAAGTGCTGCCCTGTGAAGGATTATCGTTTCCTGTACAGTATCAAACGAAAGTTCGATCCAGCCATGGAAAAAGTTTCCATTCTTTTTTACCTGTACCGGCAGGTAATGATGGTTTGCCTGCTTCCAGTCTCCCTGCCAGAATGGATTGCCGGCCATCGGTATGATCTTTTCTGCCAGCAATACCGATGTCACCTCGAGCCAAGTGTAACCAGGATGCTGAGACATGATCTGATCATTCTTATTAAGTATGGGAGACTGATTGGCTCCATTTTGCAGAAACCTTGTCTCCGTACTTGAACTGATGTAATACTGGCGACGGTCTCTTTGCAGGACAGGGTCCCCCACTAATAAGGTGCTTACGAGGAAATCATCCACCCCATCGTTATTGAGATCGAGTCTTTTTATCTGGCCAAATGGTACCGAAGTATTTTGCAGGTCGGTATACTGCATGACCGGGTGTGGCTCTGGCGATAAGGGAAGTGGATCAGGCTTTGTTTTCTTACAGGCAGCAAGCACAATGGCTGCCAATACAACATGTACTATTTTTTTCATGGCTATACTATTTGAGAGTAAATATGCACCGTAATCTCAGGTAGATAGCCTGCTGTGTGAATGAATTGAGGTTTTAACAGGGTGAATTGCCGGAAAGGAAATCCCGGTATGACAGGCGGATAACATGTCTGCCATTCGGAAGGGTCAGGATGGTGATTTGAAATGGTCCGAAGTAAGAAAAAAAGCCGGCACAGGTTGTGCCGGCTTCAAGAAGTCAATCATCATCTTCTTTTTCTGTTTTACTTGCCTTACCGGCATCTTTCTCTTCCTTCTCATTTTGTTGCTCAGTATTACTGCCCCCGCTTTTGATTTCACTATGCCTTATCTGGCCGCCGTAGTACCCGGTACGTGCCATAGAAGCAAAACAAATGGCCGACAAAATAAAGGTGAATACAAAAAAGCTGTTGGCAAACCGGTGCTTTTTATAAGCGAACAATAGAGAAATCAGAGCCGAAAGGCCTGTTAATCCCATGATCCAGATGGCAATTTCAGCAGCCTCTTCATGCAGATGTATCATTTGTTCAGAGACTCCGGGGATTTTCTCAACGCTTTCCTCCGCTGGTTCCCCGGTCAAAAATACAGGGATAGCTACCAACGCCATCGAGAAAAGTAAAACCGCTGCCAGCAATTTTATGTTATGCTCTTTACGGAGGATACCCCAAAAAAGTAATAAACTGCCGATCAATGTTCCAATAATAGGAAAATGGTTCAGCAACAGATGAATATGTGTAGTGTTCATTGTTTTGAATTTAGATTGAAAAAATAGTACCAGAGAAAATCTCAGGTCCGGGGAGGTTGCCAGATGGCATCAAGATATTGAGCAGGAAGCGGAGACTCAATATGCCCGGAGAGGTCATTGCTAATATTCACCCACATTTCCTGATCGGATGTAAATTCGGTTGGTGGCCTGAGCGAGGTAAAAGAAAGAAGATTGTTTTCCGGTGACTTGAACGGGAGCTGGTTATCTTCGGATGCATCATGATCTGTACCGTCCTCTTCATAGTAGTGCTGTACCAGGTATTCAAGAAAAACAGTTGCATGGTTTTCTTCAACGTGGTCGAAATAATGCTCTACCAGTAGAGGCAATTTGCAAAACTCCCTGCTGGCCGCTGCTGAAAACAGGTAAATGGCCAATAAGAACAAAGCAGGTATTTTTTTGCTGAATTTCAAGACGCAATTCTAGCAGAAGAAGTTTCTATAACCAATGATTTTCGTCAGCCCGACGCTTATTCACATAATTTTATAGTGTCGGTACTTTTACTGCTCATTTGTATCTTGTTTATCTTCCCTGCTTTGTTGTAATACAGTATCAGGGTGCCATACCCCATCTGGAAAGCCTCCCACTCGGCATCTTTTAATTTCGGATACCCAAGCAGTTTGAACAGGCTGTTACGACTTACCCCCATCAATGCAGGGCTGAGTTTACCTTTATAATGGTCGGTCACCTCTATATACTTCCTCTCAGTAAAGAAACTTATGCCTTTGTCTTTGTAAAAGACCCCGGCGCAACGGGATGCAGAATCGACTTCGTTCACGTCCGTAAAACAAGGCAATGTGGATTTGATCTCGCCAATGGCTGATTTGGGCGGGAGTTCATTTATCGTTCCTGCCATTACATCCACTTCAATAGTGGGGCAAACGGGTTTTGCCTTTAATTGTGCCTGACTGTACAGGCCTGCAAGGATTAAAAAAAGAGTGACCAGGTTCTTCATACAGGTTCAATTTTATGATATTGAAAATGGGGTACCTCCCCATACATAGCAAATACCCTGCTAAATTCTCCATTACCTTCCTGTTTTAAACAGTTGTGGATTAATGTTTTCCAGCCCCACCCCACCAAAGCAGGTATCCTTTCAGCTGGTAGCTTGAGATCACAGTTTGAGCTGTCAGGGATACTTTTACATCCGGCAGCATATCTTCCTTTTTTACCTCGAGGAAGTTCATTGCCTGCCCGCATGCGATGAATCTGGTACCCAGTTTCTTCAGTTCCTCCACCACTTTTATATTAGGATTGTCGGTCTTAAACTTCTCTTTGTAATAGGCATTTGTGCCAAAGGCTTTCAGGGCAGCTGCATGGATGACGATCACAACGGATATTTTTTTAAGCGGAACCCCAGAAGCCACATGCAGGTTGATCACTCTCGCTACTTCTGCGAGACCATAATCCACATCTTTAGAAGCAGAATCCGGGTTCAATGAGGTAAGTTCAAAGAGGAACTTATAATCCAGGGTCGGATCAGGCATTTCGGTTGCCTCCGGAACGGGGATCACGCCAGACCAGTCACCCGCTTTGATCACCGGGTAGATGGCCCGGGCATTGAGACGGTCCCATTTTACTGCTTCTTTATATTCCTTTTCCGCTTTCATGGAATCGGCATGAAAAGCAGCCTTAAAGCTGCTGTCTCTTTGAAATTTCCTGACTGTGAGTATGCTATCGAGATTGGTGTTCTGAGCAGACAGGAAGATGCATGAAAAGCAGGCCAGAAGCAGCAAGAAGGTCTTTTGCATAACTAGTTGTTTGGTACAATGTACACGATTTTTTATAATACTCAGTAAATAAATCTCGAAAGGATAATTGTAATATTTATTTTTTTCCCACCACAGGTTTCTTATTTTTTAAACCCGGGTTCAGTATCAGCGTAAGTTTAACCCTGCCCTGCTCATTATTCTTTGCCCTGAGCCAGATATTTTTCGGGGCTTTTTTTATACCCCTGTTTACCGGGACATCTGTATCATCGAAACTATTCTTATTGAAATTACTGAAGGGTACCTGTATCAGCAGATCGGTATTCCTGCCGTTCAGGCCGTAGTTACCTTCCACAAAAAGGCGGAATACATTGCTTTCAACTTCCATCCGGTTGATATACATGTTCTCCCCGTTGAGGTCGATCCTGGTTTTGACTTCGGCAAAGCGGACGTCCGACAGGTTCCTTTTCTTGAAAACATAGTTCTTAACTTGTTCGAGGGGGGCAAAATTCTGAAGACCGCCGTTCTTCAGTGAAAAATCAACAGCTCCCGAAAGGCTTGAGGGTTCCAGCATCCCACTCCCATCTATGCCGGCCAGTAAAGTGGCAGCAGTGCTGAAACTGCCCTGCAGGTTCATGTGAGAGATGTCTTTCAACCCGAAATCGTCGAAAGCAAAGAAGAGTTTTTTTATATCAACATTATTCACGTTCACTTTAATACCTGCCTGGTGCCGGTTACCTGCTTTTTCAACCAGTCTTCCCGTTAACCTGATCATCCCGCCGGAAAGATTCAGTGAAAGGCCTGATATGTCCCAAAAACCGGTCCCAAAACGGATATCACCATCAAAGTTCTTTGCACGCAGGTTCTGGTGGCGGATATCATCCACTTTCACCAATATGTGAATGACACCATTATTGATCAGTCCATCGAACTTACGGCTCAATGCATCGAAGCCCTGTTTCGATCCCGCCGTTTTTACCCGTTGCTTTTTTGCTGCAAATAATGTTTTAAAATCTTCCAGGTCGAGGTATGTGGATTGCAATTCACATTTCAATTCAGGTTGCCTGGAATGATCGCCCACCAGATAAGACCGCCGGATATTTTTTCCATGCATCCGTACCCGTATATCGTTCTTTTGGTAATTGCAATGGAAGCCCGGGACGCTGATGCTGTCTTTATAGAATTCTATATTTCCGTTGCATTTTGTAAAAGTGAAACCCCGGGGTACATACTCCACGGTACCGTTGGCCACAGATAATTTCCCTTCCAGCTCTTCCAGCATCGATTTGTCTTTTGTAACTGGCCCGTTGTAAGAAAGCCTGAGTTTTGCTGTGCCTTCCAGGAAACGGAGCTGCTTCATGGCAAATAATTCATCGAGCGATTGCAGTTTGCACTCACTGTCCAGTTCGAACTGAAGTATTGGATTTACCAGGTTGGTCAAAACGATGTTTCGGCCCTTGAGATCTATTCCACCCCAATTGCTTTCGAAAGAGGAAAAGCTGATCCTGGAATTTGCATCGTCGTTAACAGAACCTGTATCTACCCGGTTCATAAAATTGCCCGTGAAACTGCAGCGGCTGAATGCGGCCACATGTGTCTTAAGGTCATTGTTCTTTGTCTTCAAGTCAATGTTCACATATGGTTTGGCACGATACATTAAGGAACCCTCAACGGCCCCCTTTGCATCAAGCGGTCCGTCCATATCTATCTTACTTATCTTTTCACGGACATGCTGGGTTACGATGGCCTTAACCTGTGAATAGGAAACTTCCTTTGTATCAAAGCGCAAAGCAAAATGTGGGTTATCTGTAAATAGGAACCGCCCTGACACGTAAAAGGGATGATCATTGATGGATAGCTTTGTCCGTTCAAAAGAGAGTTCATTGGTTTGCCTGTTCAGTTCCAATTGCCAGCTCCCATTGATCTGCTGATTCCCGAAATAATAACCTTTTTCAAGATTAAAGCCAAGTCCCTCCCGCATACTGATCGCCTCATTGATCCCCAGGCTCATCATTGGCCCCTCCTGCCTAATGGATGCTTTCAGATCATTGATCAGTAAGGATATCCTTTTATTCTTAACGGCGTCTTCCACTAACAGGGAAAGGTTCCTGATCTTCAACTTTTCGATCTCCAGGCTTTTACCACTGACGGCATTTCCTGTATTTTCTTTTCGAAGTGAAAGCAGGTATTTGTTGGTATAACCTGTCGAATCAGTAAAAAGATGGAATGCCGCATCTTCAATGATTATATCATCAATTTTCTTACCCGAAATGATCAACCCGAATGGATTGAAGGTAGTGGCCATTGTCTTGGCAGCCAATATGGGTTTACGATAGATAGAATCTGAAAGGGAAAAATCATTCAGTCGAAGGCCGACGGATGGGAAATAGCGCCAAAGGCTGATATCTAAACCGCCAATACGGAGATCCCCGTGAAGTTTTTCGTTTAATTCTGCTTCGATCTTTTTACGGATACTATCCTTTTGCGTACTGATATAAATAGCTGCAACGGCCAATAAGCACAAGTACAAGCCGGCAATGCCGGCCATCAGTATGGCTGTTTTGCGTAGTAGCTTTTTTACGGGCATGCAGTGATCAAATAAACGTGCAGGTGGTAACCCGGGTAATCGGCCCTTTGAAATTACACAAATTAAACATACAAACCATAGTAACATTCCCCCACAAAAAAGCCACCCGTTAACGGGTGGCCCTTACCACTCTGCGATCACACTGCTTGTGTTGCCGCCAGCGCCTTCCTGCTTCAGAGAATGATTGCAAATTTCTAATTGCTCACCAGAGATAATCCAAACTAAAGCAAATGATGACCAAAAGAAACCCTTGACCAGGTAGTGTACTTCTTGCAGCTGATGAATCATAGAAGCGCCAGCGGCAACACAGTTAATTCGTTAGCCGGAAAATTCAGGTCGCGTAATCATAAAGAATATGTTCATATACAGTTTTATTAAAACGGGCAATGTACCGGTTCGATCGTACCCACATCAATATGGCAGCACATTGAGGTGTATCTAAATTAAAGGATTAGCCATGCAATGCAGCATTGATACCGTAATCTAATTAACTTCTAACTCCTGCTTAAGCATTCCTTAATGATGGTTTAATGTAATTCTAATGTGAGACTTGGGATTGCCGGCCGCCTGGATCTGTAACTGGTTTATACAGGGTATTATTTACTGTTTGCGGCAGTATGATGATGAACGTAGTGTTGCTCTGGCGGGCTGATTTCACATAGATGAACCCTTTATGCAGTTTGATGATCTGGTTAGCCAGTGAAAGTCCGAGACCAAAACCCTTTTCAGCATTGGCAGAAGCGGTGCGGTAGAATGGCTGGAAAATATATTCCAATTCTTCTTCGGGGATACCGGGGCCATCGTCTACTATTTCAATAATGATCTCGCTTGGTTTCACCCGCAGGCTCACCATGGCCTGGTGGGTGACCGAATATTTGCAAGCGTTCAGTACAATATTCTTGATGGCGGTATGCAACAACTCCCCGTTACCTAAAACCAGGAGTTGGTCCTCTTCCGTAGGCATATCGTTGAAGTCCGGTTTCACCAGGTAACGCTGGTCGATCTTAGGCAATTCATTCACCACCTGCAGGATGATCTCGTCAATACGGACGGGTTCAATTTCAAGCCCACCGGCACTCCCCGAGGCTTTTGCAAATTCGAGCAGTGTTTGAGTCAGTTTGCTCATATGCAACACATCCTGCTGAACAGAACGCATGACCGCCCGGTATTCTTCTGCTTCCCGGTTGCGTTGCAGCGATACTTCCAGCTGGTTGGAAACCGATGTAAGCGGCGTAGACAGTTCGTGGGATGCATTGGAAATGAACCTTCGCTGAACCTCGAAACTCTCCTGTAACCGATTGAGCAGGCTGTTGAGGGTTTCTCCAAGGTAGAACCACTCGTCACCGGATGTCCCGGTCTTTATACGGCGGTTGAGGTTTTTTGCAGAGATCTCGTTCACATCGTCAGCGATGTTCTTAATAGGCTGCAGCAACCTTCCCGATACTAGGTAGCCGATCATCAGGGACAGGACAGTACCCCCAAGCATGCTCATCAGCAAAATAGTTTTTAGCTGTGCAAGATATTTACGCCCTGTTTCATCATAGGTTGCCGAAACGATCACCAGGTCTTTATCCTGGTAGTGTAATGCTATGGCTTCCCTTTTTCCCTTGGCAAAATAGATGCTCCCTTGCTGCCTGGCATTTCTGAGCACTCGTTCATCCACACTAAGTACATCACCAGGATTATCAGAAAAGAAATAGATCTTTCTGTTATTACTGTCGTACACCTGTATCTCCTTATCCCTGAACTGGAAGGCCGTTGAAGAATCCACTTTTTTCAATAACTCGTTGTTGAAAATGGTGAACTTGCTCATAAGGCTTGCGGTATTGACAGCCCTGTTTGTAAGCCGGTTCTTAACCAGGTCGATCCGGTTGTTGTAGGATAAATAATAGATGACGGCACAAAGCAGGAATAGTATGACAAATACCGCCGAAGCGAACAGCAATGTTATCCGGGCCCGTACTGGCATCAGCTCTCTTTTACTTTAATGATATACCCCATCCCTGTTTGTGTATGGATAAGTTTGGGGTTGAAGTTTTTATCGATCTTATTACGAAGGTAGTTGATATAGACGTCGATGATATTGGTGTTTGTGTCAAAATCGATGCCCCATACATTCAGGGATATCTCTGCACGGGACAAAACCTTATTCTGGTTGTGCATGAAATATTCGAGCAGCTGGAATTCTTTTGCAGTGAGATTCACCTTCACATTGCTCCTGGTTACTTCTTTACTGTCGAGGTTCATAACAAGGTCGGCCAATTGCAGGATATTCCGTTGTGCAGCAGAATTTTGTTTACTCCGTTTTAGCAGCACATTGATCTTCATCAATAGTTCCTTGAACTCGAATGGTTTCACCAGGTAATCATCCGCTCCTACATTATATCCATCCAGCTTATCTGCAAGTGTTCCCATGGAAGTAAGCATCATCACCGGAAGGGTAGCATCCTGCTGCCTTACTTTTTTACATATTTCCAGGCCATTGATACCCGGCAGGTTGATGTCGAGAATAAGCAGGTTGTATTTACCGGTCGTGAAATGGTGAAGCCCCATCCCGCCATCGTAGGCCACCTGCACCTGGTACCCGTTTTCCATCAGTCCTACCTGCAGGGTATCGGCGATCTTCTTTTCATCTTCCACGATCAGTATACGTGCTGCTTCCATGTGCAATTGCATTATGTGAGCAAGTTACAGATTCCGCTTAAGCAGGTACCCGATTTAATGGAATTCTAATGCATAAATCAATAGATCACCGAAAGGAGTATTGGTGTCTTACCCTGTTTGTCGATATAGGTCCTTAGTTTCTGGAGGAATTTGGGTGATACCATCGGACAACCGTAACTGAAGCATATGGGGTATTCATCCGTCTGTTCATCGGGAATACAAGAGTGGCCGTGCAATACTATAGCCCGTTGCATTGCTTTATTATTCGTACTATCGAGGCCCTGCAAACGGAAAGACAAACCATACATGCCTTTGTAAGAAGACCCTATTTTATATTTTCCAAGGGATGAACAGCGGCTATCGGGTATATTGGAAAAAACAAGTGCTCCCCTGAACGTTTCGGAACCGGTTCCATGTGCAACCAGTCCGGAATAAAGGAGGGAATCTTTTTTTATATCGTATACAAAAAAACGTTTTTTATAGGAAGGTATGCGCATATCGATGATGAACGCATATTGCATATTGCATTTGTTCAGCCTTGCATAATTTTTCAGTTCATCCCGGTTCGCTTCAACTTTCTTCATCTCTGCACCCATTTCATATGCAGGTACTTCGTATTTAAATGCCGTCACTGTTTTTGTCAGTACCCCGGAGGACATAACCTTCCCTTTTTTTTCCTTTTTGCGGCTCTCGAGGTAGAAGTGAATATTACCTGCAAGCAATAAAAGGATCAGCAAACCCAATAATACATTTTTCATAAACAGGGTGTTCTCTTACTAAGGTATTTATTAAAAAGCATTTGGAGATAAAACAAAAAAAAGGGGCCACCTTCGGCGGCCCCATAGGGTACGGCTCAAAACTATTTTATTTTCTTATCACAATTTTTGCCATTTGCACATCCGGCCCATTCTGTATTTTAATGAAGTACATGCCGTTGGTAAGTGAACGTACGTCCAGCTGACGAATATTCTCGCCTTCATTTACCTGCATATTCCTGCTTAAAAGAATGGTACCTTCCTGGTTGACCACACTTACAACTGCAGTCCGGGCAGCGTCTGATTCAAAACGAAGGTTGGCGATCGATGAAACCGGGTTGGGGTAGATCGATATCCAGTTATTGGCAAATAACACCTCTCCATTCACTTCACCCCTGCTTGCTGTGCCGGTTTGAACCCGCAGGGTATAACAATTGGTCGCATTCCAGTTATTGCTGTTGCTTGGATAAACACGTGCATAATAGGTCCCGGCTGTAACGGTACGGCTGATGGTTTCGTTGGTGGTGCCACTGTTGCTTGAGGTTTGCAATGTGGTTCCACTGCTGTTCAGTAACCTCAGGTGATAATTTGCCGGGAGTGTCGTCAATGTCATCGTGATCGTTCCACCTGTGGTGATCACAAATCTGTAATAATCGTTATCGCCTGAAGGATTGACCAACCCTTTGATATCTGTATTAAGCGGAATGGTGGCTGCACCGGTTGTCGTTCCGTTGGTACTGATATCGTAAGGTCCGGGGCAGGTTACTGGTGGTGTTGCCGTGGTGAACTGGGCCTGTGCATAGTTACCCGATCCCTCAGGGCATGTTGCCCTTACTCTCCAGTCGTATAAAGTAGATGCCGTCAAACCCGATAAGTTAACAGAAGTGGCTGTGGTAGCCGTTGCTGCATTGATCCAGGTTGAGGAGGAATTCGCTTTATAGTCAACATCGTAACTGCTTGCCCCACTAACAGCTGCCCAGCTTATTGTTGCGCCGGTTTCTGTGATCGCAGAAGCAGTCAAGCCGGAAACGTCTCCGCACAGTGCAGGAGGGCCGATCGTAAAGTTCGCATTGGAGATATCAAAGAAGATATTACCAACCGCTTCTACTTTTACACGGCAGGTATTGCTTTGGGATGCGGGAACGGTTATGACCTCAGTTCCATCATTCGGTGTTGACGAGGCCAGGATGGTGGGGAATGTTAGTCCACCATCGGTAGACAGCAAGATGTTTACCAAAGCACAGTTCACTGAACCGGCATTTGTTCCATTCACGCTCCAAGTTACAGTTGCCGATCCGCCCGCACTCCAGTTCACCGAAGTGTTTGGAGAAGTTACAGCAAATGGGCCAGCTGTATTTGTTACCGTAACAACTGCATCCGTAAATGCAGTTTGGCCAACTGCCACAGGTTCTACTGAACTATATGGATGATTGTCCCGAACAGTTACACGGAAGTTAAGCGTACGGGAAACAGAGCTCAATGCTTCAATATTTGCACCCGCATCACCACCTGGTAAAGGAGGTGTTACATTCAGGCCTGCCAGGATGGTTGACAACCTTGGGAAGGTCCTGGTCCCTGATGCCGTTGGGCTGAACGACAACCAGTTTGGCCCTGTTGTTTTAGTAGGTGATGCCACACTACCCGTTCCAGAGGTCGTTGAATTATCGTTTTGTTCCCAGCAATAAGTTATGGGGTCTCCATCTGCATCGGTTGCCGAAGCTGTAAGTGCAAATGGAGTACTGATGGGGATTGTGTAATTACTAACAGGTGAAACAACCGGTATGGCATTGTTGGCTGTTATACTGGTTGTTACCGGACAGGTTTTGGCAGCCAGGTTCGCCTGTATCTGGGCGATCGATGTTTCGTGGAATATGTCAATAGAGTGCGGTGCTACGTCCTGGGAAGTAATACCAGCATAACCCATGATGGTAATTCCTGATCCTACTTCTTTATTCTGACCTGTTCCCTCCAGAGACATGGAAAAAGTATGATTGGCTCCCAACTGATGTCCCACTTCATGCGCCACATAATCGATGTCGAAATTATCTCCCTGTGGGATTCCGTCGGCCGGCGAAGTGATACCAGCGCCTTTGCCCAATGAGTTGCTGGTTGCCGGGTTGTTGCATACGCAGCCGATACAACCGGCATTACCACCACCACCAGAGGCACCGAACATGTGACCGATATCGTAATTGGCATTCCCGATCACAGTGGTAAGTGTTTGTTGCAATTGCAGGTTCCACTGGCTCAATGTTGTTGAATAAGGATCGGTTGCAGGATTATAATAAATA
Source organism: uncultured Ferruginibacter sp. (assembly GCA_964645235.1). GTDB lineage: Bacteria > Bacteroidota > Bacteroidia > Chitinophagales > Chitinophagaceae > Ferruginibacter. The sequence goes on from CAZYAT010000034.1 coordinate 24,669, forward strand.
ACTGATGTAGTGGCAGCGATCAGGTTGAGGTGAAGGGCCAGGTCTTTTTCATAAACACCATTGCAGCGGGTTAATGTGGCATTGAAAGCGGCAAGCACAAGCGCCTCCTGGGCAACGTTCGTTGCACCAAACCAGTTGGCGTATTCTCCATTACAGGATTGAGCCAGGCGCATGGTCTTTAATGTTCCTGCCGAAGCACCTGATGCGCTAGAAACTGGCAGCTGGGCTTTTAAGTCACCTGCATATTGCTGTTCGGTTGTTGAACAGGTCCAGGCCAGTTTGCCTTTATCCCTGTGCGATCGATAAACCGAATAGACCGAATGGTCTTGAGAATATGGTTCGATGAATTCATTATCACTATCCGTACGGAATACCATGGTTTGGATTCCCTGTGGAGAGATGCTCAGTTTCAGGCTGGCATGCCTGTCGGTAATGCCCTTACCTGAAAAGGCCCTGATCTCAGGATACCTTGCTTGCAGGGCAGGTTCAAAGTTAGAAGCTTCGAACACTTCAAATTGTTCCAGCTTTCCCTCGGCATTCGGAAGAGTTACTACAGTTGAACGGCCGGCAGACCTGCCATCAACAATAGTAAATAATTCCTGCCTTAATGCTGCCAACCTAAGGTTGAATAATTTGAACTCAGCAGGGAAAGATACCCTTGCAACAGCTTTATCCGTTACAATCGTTGACCTGCTTTGCGTATTAGCTGACCAGAACTGGTCTGACTGGGAGAAGCCTGAACTGGCAATACATACCACCAGGCATGTGAGGAGTATACCTTTTTTCATTGGGGGTTGTTTTTATAAAGATGAATTAAGTGCTAAATCTAAACTATGGGGGGCGATATTCAAATAGTAAAACTACCAACAGAACTGACGTTAATATACGACAGCCAATTAAACAATTGGGAATCAGGGGTAAATGGTTAGCAGATGTTTATAACTATTTAATAACTCCTGATATAATATTTGATGCCGTTTACGTTCATCACCTGCAAACCTGTTTTCATGCTCCCGCTGTATTGCTCGAAAGACGAGTAGTAAGTGATATTATTACGGTCGATGCTTTTGATCTTCCCACGAAATGCTTTGTCCTCAAAGGAAGAATAATAGCTGAGCTGAGTAGGACCAAATGATTTTAGTTTCCCCTTTAACGCATGGTTGTCAAAAGATGCGAACCAGGTGAGTGTATTTTGTCCGAGTGTTTTAATAAATCCCCTGTAAGCGTCATCGTCGAAAGAAAGGTAGTAATCAAAGTTTATGTTACCTATGCTTTTTACCTTTCCTTTGAGCATCTCATTTTCGTAAGAGGGGTAGTAAGTAACGAGTGTCCGGCCGATGTATTTGGGTTTGCCACGCAGTGCTTCATCGTCGAGCTGGCTGTAGTATTCCACCCTTCCAGCATAGGGCTCCAGCTGGCCCATATAATTCTCCTGGTAACCGATGAATTTATCGTAACCCCACTTACCGATCCTGCCATCCTTCGTTATATATATCTCTACCTGTTCATCCAGGCCTATCGAAAAAGCCTCGGGTTGGCCACTTCCGGTGATCGTGATCTTGGAAATATGCTGTGCGGTAGAAGATAAGCCTGCTGCCAAAACCAGGAATAACAGCAATGTCTTTTTCATGAAGTTACTTTATTGAATAAAGATACATCCAATTTCTGTTTAATTTGCAGCATGAAGAATGCCCTTGTCTTACTGGTCTTTATACTTGCTTCGTGCAGGGAAAATTATAAAAATCCACATGTACTCATCGAGACAAAACTGGGTGACATTGAAGTAGAGCTATACCCGGACAAAGCCCCTATGACGGTGGCTGCGTTTTTATCGTATGTCGACTCAGGCTATTATAACAACGGTAGCTTTTACCGTGTATTAAAGGCGGATGAATTACCCAACCCCAACAATACAGGTATTATACAAGGCGGTATCTGGCAAACAAAACCAGAACTAAAGACAAAACTCCGGGGCATCAAACACGAGCCCACGGATCAATCCGGCCTCACACACCAGTCGGGCACATTATCATTAGCCCGAACCACCCCTGGCTCTGCAAATAGTGAATTCTTTATCTGCATTGGAGACCAGAGCCCTTTGGATGCGGGAAGAAGAGGCACGGAAGACGGCCTCGGCATGGCAGCTTTTGGCAAAGTGGTAAAGGGTATGCCTGTTGTAAGAAAGATACAGGAGCAAAAAAGCCATGGCGACAAATTCGACAAGAATATCAGCATCGCCAGAATAAGCCGGCTATGACCTGTGAACTTTTTTGCCGGTCCCTTGTTATTAACTGAAATACGGAACCAATGTACCGGTACTTCATCCTCCCGATTCTTATTAGTCCATTCCTCTCCTGCTCCTTTTCAGCCAGGACAACCGAACGTTATTATAATAAAGCAAGATCAAAGAGCTACGACATGATCGTAGTGCCAGGTGTGCCTTTCACTGAACAGGGCTGGGACAGTGTGATGAAAGCCCGGGTATACTGGTCAAAACATCTTTACGATAAAGGCATTGCAAAAAATATCATGTATTCAGGGTCTTCTGTCTCATCCCCATATTACGAAGGAGAGATCATGGCTATGTATGCCGTTGCGATCGGTATACCAAAAGAGAATGTATTTGCGGAAACAAAAGCGGAGCACAGTACAGAAAACCTTTATTATTCGTACCAAAAATCAAAAAAACTCGGATTCAACAGCATTGCTCTCTCAACAGACCCATACCAGGCCAAGCAATTGCGCCGGTATGCAAAAGTGAAAGTAGATGAATCAGTAGGCCTCATCCCGATCGTATTTGATACGCTAAGGGGGATCAGGCATACCATGATAGACCCGTCAATTGATTATAAGAAAGCCTATAACAAGGATTTCATCCCACTTACCTCCAGGGAGTCTTTCTGGAAAAGGTTCAGGGGCACAATGGGTAAGAATATCGATAAGAATGCCTATAAATAACAAGTTATTTCACGGCAAAGTCAACCTGCAGGTTCCCCCAAAGTAAGGTTACCATTCCGGCCTGGGAAATAGTGAAGGTCATTTTTTCTGCAACGGCCTCGGTCTTCTTCCCTTTCACATTCACACGAAGGACATCATCGGCCTGGTTATATTTAAAGGCGCCCCATTGGTTCCAGGTCTTATTGAAAATAATGGTCCAATCATCGCCATTTTGAATAGTGAACAATGCATATTTCCCTTTTGGTAAAGCCTTCCCTTCCACCGCTACATCCTTATCCACTTCAAATACCGTTGCCTCGTTGGCCCCGGTACGCCAAACCTGGCCCGGTATTGGTTCAAGGTCCTTCCCGATTGTCCTGCCCTTCACAGAAGGCTGACTGTAATCGATGCTGACGGTTGTCTCCCCCACTTTCTGAGTAACCAGTGCAGGTGGGCTGGGGCGTTTGGACTTATCCTTTTGGGCACAGGAAGTAAAGGATGCAAGCATTAACAAAGAGAAGATGCCAAGAGAAAGAAGGTATTTCATACAAACAAAGTTTGGGGGTTACAAAATCAGTCAATAAGCGTAGTGCTCTTGTTTCAAAAAGAAAACAATGCCGTATAAAGATAAAGGAAACTTTCTTTGCCCGAACTTTTAGTTCAATCGCTCCCAAATGATCTCGCCTACAAGATTTTTATTTTCATCCACCACCACATAGGCAGCATAGGCTGTATTATTCTCACGTGAAGCCCGTAGCATCATTTTGTGGGTTTCGTACTCACTTAATTTAAAAGGGCGGTTGGGGTGTTGAAAAGTTCGTACCTGGATAATTATATTACCCAGGCTGCCGGTTGCCCTTATCTCCCTTTCCGAAGGGAACAGGCTCTCCTTGGTAATATTGCTGTACCCATTCTCGGTCAGCCATGATTCTACGTGCGTTTCGCCGGTTTGTTCAAGGTCTTGTGAGGTTAGATTTCCCATGGTTGGTTAGTTTCGATAACCAAATATAGGGATTCAAGATTCAAAAAAAGTGTTTTTACTCAAAAAAAATAGTAATTTCCACATGCAGTTTAAGAATCTTTCATTTGATAATTAATCCTTTGTCTATTCCCATGTAGAAGGTTTATGATACCCGTGTCAATCCGGGATCAATCCAATAGGGATAATAATCTCCCACCGGTTCTTCACGCCCGGATTCAACAGATCGGTATCAAGTAAATGTGCAAAACGCAGTCCAACACTCACTGGAAGGGCATTCCAAAGCTTGGTATCGAAGTAGATCTCTCCTCCAGTACTTCGGTTCTCGATCTCGGTAAGTACTCCATTTACCCTTGCTTTCGCATTGGTGTAATCATAAAAAGCATTTGCCCTGATGCGCTGGAAGAAAAGAATATTGGCAAAACCCCAATCGGGATACATGACCGGAAAATGATAATTGACCCCCAGCTTGTACATCCTTCGAGTCGACAAAGCTTCGTATCCCCGGGAGTATGAAAAGTTCTTGCTGAAGAGGTCTGGGAGTGTATCCCTTTTCTGCCATGCTCCATTGATAACCAGGCTGTGATTCACAAATAGGCCCGGAAAATAAAGCGATCCATGCGCTACAAATTTGTGGCTATTACTGTAGTTTACTGCGTCCCGGTAACTGAATGAAAAGCTTTGTGCCCAGCGTGGATTGATATGCTGAACGGCCTGCTGGGAGGAATTGCTGAAACTTAAGAAACCGCTGATATACTTTATCCCATTATTGGAGAATATATTCTTTCCCACACCCCGGTAATAATATTGTTCGATGTTATAACCTACCCCGGCATTGAAGGATTTCCTCGTTCTGCCGTTGATGAAGCGAAGGGGAATGGAAACACCTGCACTTAGTTTGGCCGAGTTATAACTTACCGATCTGCCGACGGCAGTATCCACCGTTCGGCCAAGGCTTGTTTCTGCATCAAGGCTCAATACCGGGAACAAACCCGAATAGGCTGCGCTGAAACCCAGCGTATGGCTCCTGTCGCTGCGATTGTACGTATAGCTGATGTTATTACTGAAGCTATTGAGCACATTATCGCTATAAACGGTGTATCCGAATTCGGGATCATCGATCACCGGCCTCCAGCTGTGAAAATTGAATAACCGGAATGTTTTGCGGTACTTAGAAACCAGGTTGCGGGCACTGCCCGACCTGCTTTCCTCAAAGCTGCTATCGCGAAGTGAATAAAGTGCGCCTACCCCGCTCATGGTTTGTAATGAATCGGTGTAATAATCAGTGTTACCGATAATAAAATCGGCCGTAACCACCCCCCTCCATGAGCTTGCAACAATATCCTGTTTGGCCAGGCGGTATCCCATGGATGTAAAGGCGGATACTATGATCTCCCCCTTGGAATTCACGGCAGGGTGATAAATACCGTTGACATTGTCGGTGACCTGGTATATCTTTTCTGTCTTCAGGTCAACGGCAAATACCTTATCCGAGTTCTTATACATGGCCGTAAAATAAACCGTATCGCCTTTAACAAACGGATACCCGAGCACATTGAACGAAAATTGAGTCAGGTTGCTTAGCGCCCCGGTTGTAAGGTCAACTTTCATTAATATCATATTGCCCTGCGGATTCCTTGCAGCCGACACCGCGGTGTTTGCATTGATGTATTTGGTTTGTGTGAAAAAATAATTACGCCTGTTCGGAACTTCATGGATACGTTCACCTGTGAGGGCATTTATTCGGCAGAGATGATTGGTGCCATCCGGTTTCACCTCTACGGCCAGTATCTCGGTTCCCTCCTGATTGATATCTGGTGAAAAATATTTAGACCTGTCTGTGACCTGCCGCTGTTCCCCCGTCCTTATGTCCAGCAGCTTTATAACGCTATAGTCCCTGTTAGCCCAACGGGCATCCGGCTGGTATGCTGCATACACGATCTTCCCATTCCAGTACGAAAAGTAATCATCCAGTGATATGTCTTTTACACGTATCCTTTTTTCTTTTCCTCCCGTTAAAAGGACAAAATAACTTATCTGCTTAAAAGAGCTTTTTACCACAACAATACTGTCGTTACCGGCAAAAGCAGGGAAGCGGTAATCAGTCACATTATTTTTTACAGGGGCCGTTATATAATTAACCACTGTTCCTGATTCCTTCTTGGGGAAGGACTTATCTTTGAAATAATCCATCGCATCTTCCCGGAACTGTTTATACGTTTTACCAGAATGACGTTTGATGGCCTGGTTGAACGGGTAAAAGAAACCCCTGAAGCGTACTGCATCGCCGGTCACCTTCCTCCAGAAATCTTCTCCGTATTTCTCATAGCCGTAGGCTGTAAGCAAATAACCAAGCTGGTAATGATCAGGTATATAATCTTTATAAGAGCCACTTCGGAGTTTCATCCAGGAATGATCCCGCTTATCCTGCCACAAAGATTTGAATCCATTATAAAAGGAGGGCATCCTCCCCCTTCCCTGTGCACTCACCAGGGTTTCCTGCCAAACGGCATCTCCTTCAAAAAAATAATCAGGAATGGTGATCCCATTGGCAAGTAGCTGGCCTTCCTGGCCCAGTAAGAACGAAAATACCTTTGTAAACCCTTTATTGAAATTGCTGAACTGTTGTATATGCCTGTCTTCATGTATCACGAGGTTATCGTCCCAACGGATACTTCCGGTAGAAAAATTATCCTGGCTGGGAGTCATATAGAATTCGCTCATCACTGGCGCCATACGAACGTAGGCATTCGACAAAGTGGTCTGGTTCTGCAGCACGATATTCCACTTCCGTTGCCTGCCACCGATGGTCGGAGCGGTTTTATCACCCAGGAGTTTTACAACATTGGCGATACGGTTTGCCTGGCTGTCGAGCCCCTTCTGGAAGATCACCCTCACATATGGCGTATTCACCTGGTGCCATTTTGCAGTGGAGGGGTTACCTCCAAAATTCTGCGCCGCAAGCAATGTTGAAAAGAAGGTTAGACAAAAAAACAGTAAAAGGGCCCTGTATTTAAACATATACTAAAGTTAAAGAAAGAAACTTCAGAAAGGCAAACGCTTATTAACTTTAAGTATAGTTAACTACCCATGCCAGTCTTTGAAACAAAACGACTTCAGCTTTCCCGGCTCACATTGAAAGATGCACCTTTCATACTTGAGTTACTGAACGATCCTGCCTGGATACGCTATATCGGTGATAAGAATGTCAAAACCCTGAAGGCAGCCAGGGAGTATATAAAAAAAGGACCCAAGGAAAGCTATGCCCGGCTTGGTTTTGGTTTGTATGCCGTAAAATTGAAACGAAGCGGAAGGCCGATCGGCATGTGCGGACTCCTTCGCAGGGATACACTCGATGCTCCCGACATTGGCTTTGCCTTTCTGCCGCAATTCACTGGAAAGGGGTATGCTTTTGAATCGGCAGATACCGTACTCAAACATGCCAGTTCTGTATTGGGTATGAAACGGGTGTTGGCAATCACATCTGTGGACAATGACAGTTCAGTTAAATTGCTAGAACGTTTGGGGTTCAGGTTTAAAGGGCGGGTAAAGCTTGGGATGGCAACGGAAGAGCTTAACTTATTCGAACTCTCATCCGGCTGAGTTTACAGGAACATTCAACAATTGCCTGAAAAATAGAAATACCTCAGGAAGTTTTGTATTTTCGTCAAAATTAACCTCCATGAAATTATTTGTTGCCGGGTTACCATATGACCTGGATGATGCCGAGCTGATCGAGATCTTTGAGAAATTCGGCACCATTGCCTCTGCCAAAGTTGCCATCGACCGGGAAACCGGTAAAAGCAAAGGATTTGGATTTGTGGATATGCCCAATGCCGAAGAGGCAAGGGATGCCATCGAGAACCTGAAGGACATTTCACTCGGCAAAAAACCATTGGTAGTAAAAGAAGCAGAAGAAAGGTCGGGTCCCCCATCGGGTGGAGGAGGTGGTGGGCAAAGAGGAGGTTTTAACAGCAAACCACGTTTTACCAATAACCGCGGTAAGTATTAAGCACAAACCAGTCAACATAATTGAACAGCAGTACACCTGCTGTTTTTTATTTGCCCTTTGAATAAAAGAAGCAATGAGAATAGCACTTACAGGAGCCAGCGGACATCTTGGATCTGCTTTACTGCAGCAGGCTTGCAATAGAGGCCTTACCGTCAGGGCACTTGTTCGTGACACGAATACCACTTCACTCAAAGGATTGCCAATTGAACCCATCAAAGGAGACCTGCTCAACAGGGAGGCATTAAGGAGGCTTGTCAAAGATTGTGATGTACTTATTCACAGCGCCGCTTATATTTCGGTGAACGGAGATCACCAGGGCCTTGTATACAAAACGAACGTTGAAGGGACCAGGGCGGTTATCGACGCATCGGTTGAAGCCGGCGTTAAAAGATGTATCCATATCAGTTCTATACACGCTTACCGGCAGGAACCTTCATTGGAAATACTTGATGAACAGAGAATACCGGTGGATGAGAATGGCTTTGCTTATGACCGCTCGAAATACGCCGGTCAGCAGATCGCCTTGGCAGCTAACGGGCGTGGAATGGAGACCATCGTGGTAAACCCCACTTCCATTATCGGCCCCTATGATTTCAAACCTTCCCTGATGGGACAGGTCCTTATCGACCTTTACAAGGGCCGTTTACCGTTTATCTTCAACGGTGGCTTTGATTTTTGCGATTGCAGGGATATTGCCACCGCAGTGCTAAATGCCATTACCATGGGCAGACCAGGAGAATCGTATCTGCTAAGTGGGAAATGGTACAGCCTCCAGGAACTGGTTCAATTGCTTTCGGCTGCCTCATCGAAAAAGATCCGGGTGATCGCCTTCCCGGAGTGGGTAGGAAACGCAGGCCTCCCTTTTGTAAAACTGCTTGGAAAGATCCAGCATAAAGAACCACTTTACACTAACGAGGCATTGGAAGCTATATTCAGGGGCAACCGGTTTATCAGCAGTGAAAAGGCAAAGAATGAACTGGATTATGTGACTCGCCCCCTTGCCGAAACGATCCACGATACATTTGAGTGGTTTAAGAATAAAGGCTATCTTGTCTGATAAACCCTGACTGCATTAACATGCTCATCTCGTATTCAACCTACCAGGCGATCGCATATGTATGGATCGGTGTTGCTGTCTTCATCTTTTTTTTGCTGCTGAAGATCACGGCGCCTTACGGCAGGCACAGTTCTGCTAAATGGGGACCCCAGATCGCCAACCACCTGGGCTGGTTCTTCATGGAATTCCCGGCCCTGCTGATCATGAGCTATGTGCTGGTCATAAATTTTTCAGCACAGGACCTGGTCACACCAACAATGATCGGCCTGTACTGCCTGCACTACTTCAACAGGAGTTTTGTTTTCCCATTCCGCCTGCACACGAAGGGAAAGAAAATGCCCGTACTGATCATGTCCTCAGGTATCTTCTTCAACCTGTGCAACACCTTTCTGCTTGGTTATTATTTCACCCATTTTGCGAGCAATGATAACAGCTGGCTTTCGGATCCAAGGTTCATCCTTGGATTATTGATCTTCCTGCTGGGGGTATGGGTAAACTGGAAAGCGGACAATATCCTGATCAACCTCCGGGCACCCGGAGAGACGGGCTATAAAGTACCGAAAGGCTGGTTGTTCGATTATATTAGTTGCCCGAACCTGTTCGGCGAGCTGATCGAATGGGCGGGATTTGCAATACTCTGCTGGAATATGCCGGCCCTTACCTTCCTCATCTGGACAGCCGCCAACCTTGTACCCCGGGCACTATCGCACCACAAATGGTACCACAGCAGGTTTACTGATTACCCGGGAGAAAGAAAAGCGGTAATCCCTTTTTTACTTTAAGTATTTATTGAACCAGTCCACGAAATTCTTCTCCTCCACATCCCGGTTGCGCCAACCATGGCCACCGCCTTCTTTGAGAATAAAATGGCAGGGTACTTTTACTTCCCTGAGTTTTGTAATGATGGACTCTGATTGCTGCATCGGGACAACAATATCCTTGGTGCCATGGATGATCAGCGTGGGCGGATCGTCGGAGCTTACATGATTGATGGGAGATATCTGGTAGGCGATCTGTTTTTTCTTTTCTATGTCCGTTACAGAAACATAAGTACGGGTAGTATCATTCCATTCCTTGAAGTCGAAAGCCCCGGCAATACCCATCAGGGCAAGGCCTGCCTGGCTTACCTGCGAAAATGAGTTGGCTTTCCCATAATTCAGAAAATCGGTAGGGGGATAAAAAACGGCAGCTGCCTGCACACGGCTCGATACTTTGTCAACGGGATCGTTCGATTTTGCATCCACGATATTATCAGAAGTAGCTACCATCAGCGAGAGGTGCCCACCAGAGGAAGAGCCTGTGATACCGATACGATACGGGTCGATCTTATAGTCAGCTGCATGGTACCTCACAAAACGAACGGCCCTCTTCAGGTCTTCTACCTCATCGGGTATGGCATACCGGGGCTGGCATCCAACCATCACTCCGAATAATGTATATCCGGCATCAATATACAGACCGGATCTTTCGGGAAATGCCTCCAGCATCCTTTCAGAAGAAACCCAGTTCCCACTTAACACATAAATGATCGCCTTGCCGTTGGCATTCATTTTTGGGGCCAGTTCGGTCATGGTTAGTGCCATGCCGTCTTTGCGGCCATATATGATCTCTTTCTTGTAATACGGTAAGGTATCCTGGGCAGTGCCGCCCAGTAATGAAAGGCTGAAAGCCAGCATGAGAAGATATCGCATAAAATGACGTTTCTGCCTATTCAAACAATTCAGGTTGGGAATTGTTCGCCTTTGTTGCCACCCACTCCATTTCGGTCGATTTGCTGTAATCGGCCAGTTTAGCCCCCACGGTGCGGTAGCCGGTTACTTCGGCGATCTTGGCGATCTTCAGTTTACCCTTGCGCACCTGGGCGCCCCTGCCCTGCTGCATGGCAAGTACGGGTTCTTCATCCGTAGTTACCGCTTCAATATAATTCCCCTCCCCCTCTTTGATGATGAAGAATTTATTCTTAAGCGTGGTCGTTTCGATCCTGAAACGTTTGGCCATGAACTGCTTTGATTTCATATCGGCGTAAACCACGGTAACAATTTTTGCCTGGTCGAATTTCTGTATGAAGATCACTTTTTCCGAATCCAGTTTCTGGGTAAGCTCCTGGTCGGTGATCTCATAATACCCGTCGCTGTAAACCACCAGTATTTTATCATCGGGGTCGAATGTCCCGAGGTATTCTCCCTTTTCATCCATATTCAACCTGCCAAACTGGTCGTCGTACCAAAGTTTTTTGCCGGCAATGGTAGACACCCCCGCTTCTTTGAATTTCACAGTTTTGATCGGGTACTTTGTTACCTGGTTACCAATGCTTCCCCGCCCCTTTATTTCCATCTCCTCGAAATAGAAATCGAATTCCTTGATCCTGGCGCTGCAGTTGGGGCTCAGTACAACTTTCACCACTTCGGCTTCCCCATTCGGGTTAGCGCTGAAATAATGCACCTTGCTTTTTTCAGAACCCTTGGTAAGGTCGTATTCCTTATCCCTTGTAATACCGGTAACATTGAAACGCTTGGAATAACTGATGCCCGTTTTGCCGTCGGCATATATCATATTATAGGTAGTGCGCTCATCATTCTTCTGGAATACGGCCACGTGAATGATGTCCTTCCCGATAAATGTCTTGTCAGATACTTTCACCACTTTCATGATACCTCCCTTTGTGAAGGCAATGATATCGTCGAGGTCGGATACTTCAGCCACGAACTCGTCCTTTTTGAGCCCGGAACCGATAAAACCATCCGCCTTGTTCACATAAAGTTTGGTGTTGGCAATGGCAACTGTTTTGGCTTCGATGGTATCAAAGAGTTTTATCTCCGTTTTCCGTTCTCTTCCTTTGCCGTACTTTTTCAACAGGTTCTCGTAGTAGGCCACTGCATAGTCAACCAGGTTGGCAAGGTCATGCTTCACCTGCTTGATCTCCGCTTCCAGCGCTTTGATCTGCTCATTCAACTCATCGATATCAAGTTTGTATATCCGGCGGACAGGTTTCTCTGTAAGTTTGATGATATCTTCCCTGGTGATCGCCCGTTTCAGTTGTTTCTTATATGGAACGAATGCTTTGTCGATCGCTTCGAGTACCTTCTCCCAGGTCTCGTGCTTTTTCTCCAGTTCCTTGTATATCTTCTCTTCAAAGAATATTTTCTCAAGGGAGGTGTAGTGCCATTTTTCCTGGAGCTCTGCCAGTTTTATCTCCAGTTCCCTTCGCAGGAGTTCTTTTGTATTTTCAGCCGAAGCCTTCAACAGCTCGCTCACCTTCATGAAACGCGGTTTGTTGTTCTCGATCACGCAGGTATTGGGCGAGATGCTTACCTCACAATCGGTGAATGCATACAAGGCATCGATGGTGATATCGGATGAAATGCCGGGCGCCAGTTCCACGATGATCTCTACTTCGGCGGCTGTATGGTCGGTCACTTTTTTGATCTTGATCTTTCCCTGGTCATTGGCCTTTACAATACTCTCCATCAGTTGAGATGTTGTGACGCCAAACGGAACGCTCTTGATGACCAGCGTTTTCTTGTCCAATTCCTCGATGATGGCCCGTACGCGGATCTTACCACCACGTACACCGTCGCTGTAATTACTGGCGTCCATGGTACCGCCGGTCTGGAAATCAGGCAGCAATTCAAAGCGTTTCCCACGCAGGTACTTGATCGAAGCATCGATCAGTTCACAGAAATTATGCGGAAGGATCTTTGTTGCCAACCCAACTGCAATTCCTTCTGCCCCCTGGGCGAGTAAAAGCGGAAACTTTACAGGCAGAGTCACGGGTTCGTTTTTCCGGCCGTCGTAACTCAATGCCCATTCGGTAGTCTTAGCATTGAAAGCAACTTCCAACGCAAATTTGCTGAGCCTTGCCTCGATATATCTTGATGCTGCAGCTTCGTCGCCCGTTCGTACATCGCCCCAGTTTCCCTGTGTATCGATCAGCAGGTCCTTTTGACCAAGGTTCACCAGGGCATCGCCGATGGAGGCATCGCCATGAGGATGATAGGCCATGCTTTGACCGATGATGTTCGCCACTTTATTGAACCGGCCGTCATCCATTTCCTTCATCGCATGTAAAATACGCCGCTGCACAGGTTTCAGTCCATCCTCGATAGCCGGAACGGCCCGCTCCAGTATCACATAGCTGGCATAGTCCAGGAACCAGGTCTTGTACTGGCCCCCGATGCCTGTTTCGGTGTGTTCGTATTCTTCAATATTTTTTTTGCTTTTTGCCATTTGTCAAACCCTGTTTTCATTGTTCAGCCTTCCCGATCATTCCAAGATGTGTGTACCTGAATCCTCTCAATAGTTTCAAACCATAACCGGCCATCCGGTCCATCGATGAATGACCGAATAAGATCAGGCCGGTCACTTCAAGGATCCAGTTGTTATAAACAAATCCGATTACCAGCAATGCCAGCGCAATTCCTTTGTGATGAAAGAGATTATAACATACCGCCCCCGCCCTGCTTCCAAACAAATAACCATGCATACTGATATCGGGCCCCAGGAAAAGAGCCGGGTAGCACCACCATTCCACTTTCAGGTAGACCAGTGCAATGATGCTTGCGATCAGCATGCCCATTTCTTCCAGTTTGATGACCGTTTTCATGAGACTTATCCTCCTGTGGCTTTTATTTTTATTTCAAAATCCTTCATCTTGCCCACATTGCCCTGCACATCGAACATATCCATAGCGATCATTGTTTTTAACCGCCACAATAAGTACATATCACCGGTTGTGTGTTTCGATTTAGCCAGGTACTGATGTATGATCTTCGAAGCCTTCTGCCAATCAACGGTAACGAATTTCTTCAGTTCCGCATCGTAAAAATCATAGTCTTGCTGGATCAGCTTCTTTCCTCCTTCTAACAGGCGCACACCTTTTGATTCGTTGCATATTTTCAGCCATTCATCCGGGTCCACTTCAAATTCGCTCAAGGTGATCTCCCTCGCCAGTTTCTTAGCTTTCAGGAATTCCTTTGGGGGTATCTCACTCAACCAGGCGGGGTAGAATATATTCCCTTTTTCGTTCAGGAAAGGAAGGTTGTTAAGGTAGAGAATGAATACCCTGCCATGGTGATCTTTCAGCTGGCTCATCAGCCAGTAGTAACTGCACACATCGTGCTTATTCTGTGCGGCCCATATCCAGATGACCTCATCCGGGTCATTACTGAGCCGTTCGATCAATCCGGCAACGGTCTTCGGGTCATCCACTTCACCGCTGTCAACAGCGCCGTCGTAATCACTTCCGGCAAGCACTTCACGCTGCCATTGCTTACGGTTCTCGATACCTGTTGCCGTATAGATATCCTGCAGGGGACCTACGGCATAATCGTCTTTGATCTGTATGACATCGCCAGAAAGTGATTCGTCGAGTTCAATGGCTTTCTGTAATACGTCAACATCTGCGGCATTATGTACAATATGGATCATTTCTAATTTTTGACGGACTCTTCCGCAAGGTCAAGTTCCACTTTTAAGTTCTCAATAATAAAATCCTGCCGGCTGGGGGTGTTCTTGCCCATGTAGTATTCGAGCAGCTGCTGGATATGGGTTTCAGGCAGCAGCATTACGGGCTGCAGTTTCATATCCTCGCTGATGAATTTGGCAAACTCATCCGGGCTGATCTCACCCAACCCTTTGAACCGGGTGGTCTCCGGTTTACCGCCGAGTTTTTTTGTCGCCTCCTGCTTTTCTGTTTCGTTATAGCAGTAAATGGTTTCCTGCTTATTTCGTACCCGGAACAAAGGGGTCTCCAATATATATACATGCCCGTTCTT
>CAZYAT010000035.1:0-36437 GCA_964645235.1 uncultured Ferruginibacter sp.
ATATATTCTCTACACAAGACCAGGCCGCTGCAGCCATCGCCGCTGCCGGTATCGGTGTTTTTGCCTGGAAAGGCCAAACACAGGCCGAAGCAGACTGGTGCATTGAACAAACCCTGTTCTTCGGTGGCGCCGATCGCCCACTGAACATGATCCTCGATGACGGTGGTGACCTGACCAACATGGTATTCGACACCTACCCTGAACTCATACAGCATGTAAAAGGTTTGAGCGAAGAAACCACCACCGGTGTTCACCGTTTATACGAAAGGATGCAGAAAGGGACCTTACCTGTTCCTGCGATCAACGTGAACGACTCTGTTACCAAATCAAAGTTCGACAACAAATACGGGTGTAAAGAAAGCCTGGTGGATTCTATCCGCCGTGCAACCGATGTGATGATGGCGGGTAAAGTAGCTGTTGTTGGTGGTTATGGCGACGTAGGTAAAGGTTCTGCCGCTTCACTGAAAGGCGCAGGCTGCCGCGTGATCGTTACCGAGATCGACCCGATCTGCGCTTTACAGGCTGCCATGGACGGATTTGAAGTGAAGAAAATGATCGATGCAGTGAAGGAAGCCGATATCATCGTTACTGCCAGCGGATGCCGTGACCTGATCACTGAGAAACACTTCCGCCTGATGAAAGACAAAGCAATCGTTTGTAATATCGGCCACTTCGACATCGAGATCGATATGGCATGGCTGAATGAGCATTATGGTAACACAAAAAATACCATCAAGCCGCAGGTAGACCTGTACACCATCGATGGTAAAGACGTGATCATCCTGGCTGAAGGCCGCCTGGTGAACCTGGGCTGTGCTACCGGTCACCCATCATTCGTGATGAGTAACTCTTTCTCCAACCAGACACTGGCACAGATCGAACTGTGGACGAACCACCAGAATTATAAGAATGAAGTGTACGTGCTTCCGAAAGTGCTGGACGAAAAAGTTGCCCGCCTGCACCTCGCCAAGATCGGCGTGGTGCTGGACGAACTGACCCCTGCACAATCGGAATACCTGACCGTACCTGTTTCGGGCCCGTTCAAACCAGAGCACTACAGGTATTGATATACGAGCAATCTATTGTACAGCCCGCTTGCTGCACGCAGGCGGGCTTTTGTTTTTACACACCCTCCTGCTCCTGCTTTGAAGAACCGATCTGTCGTGTACCTTTGAAAAAATATATCTTCGATGAAAAGAAATTTCCCGATCCTTGTTATTGCCATAGCAGCGATCGTTTTGCCTGCCTGCCAGTCGAAATCAAAAAAGGAGAAGAACGACCTGGCCGATATAAAAAAACTGGTAAAGGAGAATCCGGGGATCAATGCGGGAGCCGGAACCTATTCGATCGAAGCCCCGGAAGGATGGACCAAACTTGATACCCTTGTATCGGGGTTGAAGATCACCACTGTAATGGCACCACTTGACAATGAAAAGGATGTTTTCAGGGAGAACCTCAATATCATCACCGAAGATGCCAAGGATTACAGCGTCGATGACTATGCCAAGGCCAACCGTAAATACATGGAAGAGCAATTGCCCGAAATGAAAGTGATCCGGTCTGGGGAAACAAAGATCGGCGACCTGCCGGCACAATGGGTGCTGTATACATTCAACTATTCAGGCCAACCGCTGAAGAATACCGTCTATTTCATAGTAAAGAACAACACAGGATATGTATTGACATGCTCAGCATTGCATTCCGATTTTGATAAATTCGAGAACGGTTTCAAGCAATGTGTGTCGAGCTTTAAAATCAACGACTGACCAGCATGACAAAGCTTTCTGTAAATATCAATAAACTGGCTACCCTGCGCAACAGCCGCGGCGGCAATAATCCCGACATTCTGAGAGCGGCCAAAGACATCGAAAACTATGGTGCGGATGGCATCACCGTTCACCCCAGGCCCGATGAACGTCATATCCGCTATTCGGATGTGTATGCACTGAAAAAAAATGTGACCACCGAATTCAATATTGAAGGAAATTGTACCGAACAAAGTTTTGTCGATCTTGTTCTTGCCAACAAACCCACCCAGGTAACGCTTGTACCGGATGCAATCGGGCAACTTACCAGCAATCATGGCTGGAACACGATCGAACATGCCGGCTATTTAAAGGAGATGATCTCCGTTTTTAAAAACGCCGGTATCCGTGTTTCGATATTTGTAGATCCGGTCGTTGAAATGGTGGAAGGAGCCAAAGCAACTGGTACGGACCGGATCGAATTATACACAGAAGCCTTTG
This sequence comes from uncultured Ferruginibacter sp., assembly GCA_964645235.1. GTDB lineage: Bacteria > Bacteroidota > Bacteroidia > Chitinophagales > Chitinophagaceae > Ferruginibacter. Next base: position 2,247 of record CAZYAT010000035.1, read on the forward strand.
CAAAAGGATTTGCCTCTGGGAATAAAGACCAGGCCATTGCTCCCTATGTTACAGCTGCCTTAAAGGCCAATGAACTGGGTTTGGGCATTAATGCAGGACATGATCTGGATCTGCATAATCTTCAATTTTTTTCTCGAAAGATACCCGGGCTTCTCGAAGTCTCCATCGGCCATGCATTGATATGCGATGCCATATATCTCGGGCTTGAAAATACTGTTCAGTTATATAAGCGACAACTGAGCTGATGTTATGATTACCGTACGGGAAGTAAATAAATCCGTTAGCGAAGCACCTTATCGAGTTTCCTTTCCAGTGCTGCGCCACGAAGGTTCTTGCCAACCACTTTCCCTTCCGGATCAATAAGGAAATTCTGTGGTATACTGTATATCTGGAATTGTTGGGCCACCGCATTGCTCCACCCCTGGAGGTCGCTTACGTGCGTCCAGCTAAGTCCGTCCATCTTTATGGCATTAAGCCATGCTTCTTTTGCCTTATCGAGGGAAACACCTAAGACGGTGAAATTTTTGTCTTTGTACTTATTAAACGCTGCTACGAGGTTAGGGTTTTCCATGCGGCATGGTCCGCACCAGCTTGCCCAGAAATCCACCAGTACATATTTTCCACGCAAAGATGAAAGGCTTATGGCCACTCCGGAAGTATCGGCCTGCGAAAAATCAGGCAATAAAGTTCCAACCCCATTCTTCTTTCCTTCAGCAACCTGTTGGGCAATATACATACCCATGGGCGATGACTGTATCTCCGGCGCCAATTGGTTGAACATGCTTTCCATTTTAATGGCATCATCAGCCAGCTGGTTATAACGCATGATGGCAAGTGGTGTGATATAGGAAGAAGCATGGGAGGTCACAAATTCCTCGATCAGTTTCATTGCTTTACCGCCGGCCGCTGAATCGTATGGAGCGTTTTCAGCAAACAACGACTGGTATGGCTCCAATGACGTATTGAATTGTTCAAAATCAGTGTGCGATTTGGATCCGGTGATCGTTGCTTTGTCAATGGTTTCTTTTTTACCGCTTACTTTCACAATACTGTTATCAAGGAAAAGAGTGATGTAAGGGGTTTGCCTGTTGAAAAGGATGATCTTGAAATCCGGTTTATTCATCTGCCCTTTGAATTCGAACTTATTGGCTTTTACTGCTGAAGTAGATTCTGTTTCACCGGTACGCCCGTTAAGCAACTCCACTTTAGTTCCCTCGGGGAAACCCTCCACTACGCCGCTGATCACAAAACCTTCCGGCTTCTTTGCCTGTGACGCCGGTTTAACTGCAGCCTTGGTACCTGACTTTTGCTTAGCTGTGGTTTGCGCAAAAGAGAAAGCAGGGAGTAAGAAAAAGAAAAGTACAATTCTTTTCATCGTTACAAATTAAGAAACGCAATTTAGGAAGATTTAGGGAGACTGGCCTAGGGCCTGATGCTCTTTATGAATTCTTTAGTAAGCTGGCCGACACCGCCACTGCTTTTCAACGCTTTAATATAGGCAGAGCCAATTATACCACCATTACTGAAACGGCAGGCTGCTTCATATCCCTTATTATCACTGATACCAAAACCGACCAGCACCGGGTTCTTTAGTTTCATATCCTTTAACCTGTTGAGGTAAGCATCAAGGTCGCCTGTTTTCTTTGGAACACCGGTAGTAGATGATGAGGAAACAGCATATATGAACCCGCTGCACAGGCCATCTATTTTCCTGATACGATCTTCTGTAGTTTCGGGTGTAAGCAGGAAAATAAAATCCAATCCATGCCTTTTTATGATGGCTGCATACTCAGTTTCAAATTCAAACAGAGGCAGGTCGGGCAGGATCAGTCCATCGATGCCCACTGAAGCAGCATCCGAACAGAATCTTTCAAAACCATATTGCAAAACCGGGTTCATGTAGCCCATCAGCACAACCGGCAATGTGACCTGCTTTCTGAATTCATGCAATTGCCCGAATAGGATTGTAATACTCATTCCGTTTGCCAGGGCAATACGGCTGCTTTCCTGGATCACCGGTCCGTCGGCCAAAGGGTCACTATAAGGCATCCCCAGCTCGATCATATCAGCCCCGGCTTCCTGCAGTGCTTTCATCACTTCAACCGTGGAGTCCAATTGAGGATATCCTGCCGTGCAGTAGATGTTCAGGACATCTTTACTTTTCTTCGCAAACATTTCTTGTAAACGGCCCATCTTCATTATTGATAAGGAACAATAGTGATCCCCCTTCCGTCCAGTATAATATGCCCGTACCTGGGTTTGGCATCTATATCCAGTGTTAACATGAAACGGGACTGTTTTTTCCCTCCTGTCCGGGGAAAATTTACGAGGATACTGTCTCCGGTTCTCTCCACTTTATACTTTTTGCCGTCGAAGTCGTCGTCCAAGCAACAATCAAATTCATAGCGCTCCCCGTTGATATTGGAGATCACTCTTATCGGTTTCGGTTCCCCGTTGCAGTCCCCTGCTTTTTCAAATGCCAGTTTATGATTGATGAAGGAATCGCTGCAGGAAAAAAAGACACAGCAACTGATGATGATGAACAGGTATCGCATATTTATAGATGTTTCATGTAGGTTTCCAGGTCTTTATCCCCTCTGCCGCTCAGGCAAACCACCACCACATCTTCTTTTCTGAAATTGATCATCTTAAGTGCATGAAGCGCATGTGCACTTTCAAGGGCAGGGATAATACCTTCCAGTTTGCACAGTTCAGATGCGGCGGCAAGGGCTTTTTTATCCGTCGCACTCATAAAGACGGCACGGCCACTCTCAAATAAATTCGCATGCATGGGCCCGATGCCCGGGTAATCCAGGCCGGCTGAGATGCTGTGCGGCTCCACTACCTGCCCATCTTCGGTCTGCATCACCAAACTCTTGCTTCCGTGAAGGATACCGGGTTTACCCAACTGCGTCGTGGCGGCGCTCATGCCGCTATTGATACCACAACCAGCTGCTTCAACGGCAACAAGTTTCACGTCCTCCTCATCAAGAAAATGATAGAACGCCCCGGCCGCATTGCTCCCCCCGCCTACACAAGCCAACACATAATCCGGGTTTTGTTTGCCGGTTTGTTCCAGCAGTTGTTCCCTGATCTCCTGGCTGATGATGCTTTGAAAACGGGTCACCATATCGGGGTATGGATGAGGGCCCACCACACTTCCGATGATATAATGTGTATCAACGGGGTTATTGATCCAGTCGCGGATGGCTTCGTTGGTCGCATCCTTCAATGTTTTGCTTCCGCTGGTTGCAGGAATCACTGTGGCACCAAGCATTTTCATTCTTGCCACATTGGGGGCCTGGCGTTCCATATCTTTCTCTCCCATATATACCACACACTCCAGTCCTTTCAGTGCACATACGGTGGCTGTTGCCACCCCGTGCTGCCCGGCGCCTGTCTCAGCGATGATCCGCTTTTTTCCCAGCCGCTGTGCCAGTAATACCTGGCCGATGGTATTATTGATCTTATGTGCACCGGTATGACAAAGGTCTTCCCGCTTCAAAAAGATATTCGCCTTGTAGCGATCACTTAAGCGTTGTGCACGGTACAAAGGTGTTGGCCTTCCCACATAATCTTTCAGCAATTGAATGAATGCTGCCTGGAAACTTTCCTCATGGATTATGGCCAGGTAATGATCCTGTAATTCCTTCACGTTCGGATACAGCATCTCGGGGATGAACGCACCACCAAAGCTTCCATAGTAGCCCTGTTCGTTTGGTTGCTTGTATGTTTTTGTTTCCGGCATTTATTAATTCCTCAACTCCAGTGGCGTCGCACACTTGTTCGGATGATCTTTGCTCAACAACTTACCTGGATTTTACTGCAGTCCTGTTAATCTAGGAAGCAGGTAATAACAGTTGCAAAAATTTCAGGTCGAGCCAGCGGTCGAACTTGTACCCTACTTCTTTAAAATGTGCCACTTCTTCAAATCCAAACTTTTTATGCAGGCGGATGCTTACCTCATTGGCCGCATCGATGCCGGCAACAATGGTATGAAGACCCAGTTGCTTTGCCGCTTCAATGATGGGGGGCATCAGCAGTTGGCCGACACCTTTACCTCTTGCATGGGCAGCCACGTGTATGGTATTCTCCACAGTATATTTATAAGCGGCATGCACCCTGAACGGCCCGATCGTACTCATACCAAGTATTACACCTTCTTCTTCTGCTACAAAAACAGGGAACCCCAGTTGCTTTCTTTCAGTGAACCATTGACGGCGCATTTCCAAAGTATGCGGCTCATAATAATACACAGCCGTGGTATTGGCAATGATCTCATTATAGATCTCCAGTATCTGTGGCAGGTCGTTTTCTGTAGCCGGTCGTACCGTAACCATATCAGTTTATTTTAAGGCCTGTTTGAATTGAAGAAGTTTCCCCATGTCTTTAATACCCGGCTCTTTTTCGAACCGGCTGTTGATGTCGATCGCATACAGGTCGGGATGTTTGAATTGCCTGAGCCTTTCAATATCCTCCGGTCCGATACCCCCGCTCAGGAAAAAAGGTTTTTCGATCTTTGCTTTACTGAGAAGACTCCAGTCGAAATGCTGCCCCGTGCCGCCAATGCGTTCCCGCAGGCCACAATTGTCGAACAGGTAATAATCACAAACCGCATCGTAAGGCGCTACCAGTTTGTCGATGTCCTCATCGCCGGTAATGCAGAATGCCTTGATCACCTCTACTTCGGTACTGAGGTCTTCACACATTTCGGGGCTTTCAGTTCCGTGCAGCTGCACTACTTCCAGCCCGTATTCGTCGATGGCATCCAGCACATCGATCATTTCCGGGTTCACGAACACGCCCACTTTTTTCAGGTCGAAGTCGGCATTCTTCAGGTCTTTCCCGGATAATTTATCGCCCATATATCTCGGTGACTCTTTGTAAAAGATCAACCCGGCAAAATCAATATCCAATCCATCCAGTTGCTGCAGCTGCTTTAGTTCGGTTATACCGCAAACCTTAATGTTCATATTATTCTGATAGTTGATGTACAAAATCCTTGAATGCATTCCCGGGATCATTTGTTCTCATGAATTGTTCACCGATGAGGAAACCTTTAAATCCCTCTTCCCGCAGCTTATGCACTGAATCGGCGTCTTTAATACCACTTTCAGCGATCCTGATCTTATCACCGGGGATCTTCCTGCCCAGTTCGATCGAACGGTTTATGTCCACGGCAAAGGTCTTCAGGTCGCGGTTATTTACTCCCACCAATTCAATCCCCTCACAGATATGACCCAGTTCGTCTGCCTGATGCAGTTCCAGTAATACCTCCAGGTGCAGGTGCCTTGCAAAGGAAGTCAATTCTTTAACACGTTCAGTTGATAAGCAGGCCGCGATCAGTAAAATAACATCGGCACCCATCGCCCTTGACTCGACCAGTTGGTATTCATCAATGATAAAATCCTTACGCAAAACAGGAAGTTTATTGACCCTTGCCCTCTGCAGGTCGGCCTCAGTCCCTCCGAAAAAATGGCCATCTGTCAGTACCGACAAGCCTGAGGCCCCATACCTGGCATAGGCGGATGTTACATCCACAACATCCGCTTTATCGTTGATCATACCTTTTGAAGGTGACCTTCTTTTGAATTCAGCAATGATCCCGGTTCCTTTACCGTTGAGTAAATTCCCTGTTAATGAAAGCGTCTCTCTTTCAAAAAAAACGGAACCCTTCAATACCTCTTCCGGAACAGACCGTTTCTTTTCCTCAATTTCCCTTTTTTTGCATTCTATGATCTTCTCGAGGATATTCATCAGTTCTGGTTGATCAATTTTTCCAAACACCGGTATGCCCGGCCGCTTTCCAGGCTTTCCACTGCCATTTGATAACACTCATCGTAGTCCGTATACCTGCCTGTACATTGCAATGCCATGGCAGAATTGGCCAGCACCACAGCGTTCTGTGCCCAGCTACCCTCCCCTTTCAATATCTTACTGAATATCCTGGCGGCCTCCTGCACTGTGCCGCCGCCACTGATATCTGCCGGTGCTACCGTTCGCTTGCCAAGTTCCACTGCATTGAATATTTTTTCACCATTGTTGGTGATGACCTTTGTATCACCCGTAAGCGATATCTCGTCATAACCGTCAAGCCCATGAATAATGGTGAACTTACTCTCGCCCTGTTGAAGCAGGTAATTATAAATGCGGGCCATTTCCAGGTTATATACACCCACCAACTGGTATTTCGGCGCTGCAGGATTTACCATCGGCCCCAGCATATTAAAGAACGTACGGATACCCAAGTTCTTCCTGATGGGAGCCACCACTTTCAGGGCCGGGTGAAAGAGCGGTGCATGCAGGAAGCAGATATTGGTTTTTTCAAGTTCGGTTTTCAAAGCCGCCGCATCACTTTTGAATGCATACCCCAATTCCTCCATGACATTGCTGCTTCCACTAATGGAGGAAGCACCGTAATTACCATGCTTGGCCACTTTATTTCCCGTACCTGCCACGATGAAACAACTTAATGTAGAGATATTGAACGTATTCTTGCCATCGCCACCCGTGCCTACAATATCCATCACCTCGTATCCATTCAGGTCAACAGGCAGACATAAATCAAGTAAAGCATCCCTGAACCCCTGAAGTTCCTCAATAGTGATGCTCCGCATGAGGTATACTGTAATAAATGAAGCGATCTCGGCTTCACTGTACATGCTTTTGGAAATATCGAGCAATACCTCCCGGGCCACTTCACGGGAAAGACTTTTATGTTCAAACAGGTAATTCAGTATCTTTTTCATGACACTAGCCAATTTCGTACTATTTGTTCGCCGGCAGGTGTCAGCACACTTTCCGGGTGAAACTGCACCCCCTCCACATCGTATTTCGTATGCTTCATAGCCATGATATACCCGCTCCCGTCTCTTGCAGTTACTTCGAGTTCAGCAGGTAAACCTTCATCGCGTACGATCCAGCTGTGATACCTGCCGACCTCGATCTCTCCGGCCAGTCCGCTGAAGATCCTGGTCTTCGAACTTTGAATCTGGATCTTTGTTGCCACCCCGTGGTACACAGTTTCCAGGTTGAGCAGCTTCCCCCCAAAGGCTTCTCCAATCGCCTGGTGCCCCAGGCATACACCCAGTATCGATTTCGTCGGTGCATACTGTTTGATCAATGGCAACAGTAGACCAGCCTCTTCCGGTATACCCGGGCCAGGCGAAAGAATGATCCGATCGTATTTATCAACCTCCCCCAGGCTTATCTGGTCATTCCGGCATACATCCACTTGCTCACCAGTTATTTTCTCCACCAGGTGAACCAGGTTGTAGGTGAATGAATCGTAATTGTCGAATACAAGTATTTTCATTGTTCATTGTTGATAGTTCATGCATGATGGTTGATAACAGGTCACTATGATCTGTGAACCATCAATTATCCGTCAGCTATCGATCTGCTCTGCTGACCTGATAGCTTTCTTCAGCGCATTCAGTTTATTATTCACTTCCTCCAATTCGTTAACAGGTACGCTTGCTGCCACCACTCCTGCTCCTGCCTGGTAGATCAGTTTGTTCTCTTTGCTCAAAAATGTACGGATCATGATCGCATGATTTATGCTCCCGTTAAAGCCGATAAAACCAATGGCGCCGCCGTAATAATCCCTCCCGGCAGGTTCAAAAAGACCGATGAGCTGCATAGCCCGTATTTTTGGAGCACCGCTCAAAGTGCCGGCCGGGAAAGTTGCCGCCAGCAATTTAAATGAATTTGCTTTCTGCTCCACCCTGCCGGTTACTTCGCTTACCAGGTGTATCACATGACTGTAGTAATTGATCTTCTTGAATTGTGAAACCACTACATCTCTGCACAGACGGCTCAGGTCATTACGGGCAAGATCTACCAGCATCACGTGCTCGGCATTCTCTTTACCATCGTTCTTAAGCTGAAGAGCCAGCATTTTATCTTCTTCATCATCGCCTGTACGCCTGACCGTTCCGGCAATGGGATGAACAGTGGCCTGACCATTCTCCACTACCAGCTGGCTCTCCGGAGACGAACCCATCAGTTTATAATCGCCATAATCAAAATAGAATAAATAAGGTCCGGGGTTGATACTGCGTAATGCACGGTATACATTGAACTCATCGCCGGTGAATTTTTGCTCGAACCTCCGGCTGAGCACCACCTGGAACACATCGCCCCGGAAGCAGGAAGCCATGCCTTTCTTTACCATTTCGATATAATCCGTATCGGACATGTTTGCTACTTCTTCCCCAACCGGTTTAAACGGGAACAAAGGGATGTCTTTGCTCCTGATCAGGCTTTCAACAAGCCCCGTCTCGCTTTCTATGCCGGGAAGGTGGTTTTCGCAAATGAACAACTCATCTTTGAAATGATCGATGGCGATCAGGTATTGATAAAACCGGTAACGTACAAGCGGGATCTTGCCGGACCTGGTTACAGTATCTTTATGGATCTCCGCCGCCGGATCGAATAACTGAACGGCATCGTATGCCGCATAGCCGAATAATCCCTGCGCAATGTTGACCGGTTTTCGTGCAGCCTCCGTTATTTCGAACCGTTGCATGAATGCCTGAAGAAGTGAGGGAACATCTTCCCCCTTTTCCATTTTTACCCGTTCTGCATTTTCCCCGGGCAATTTGAACTCGATCAGGGCCGGGTGGCTGATCTCAATGCCGGCAATGGCATTGATGGCGATAAAGGAATAACTGTTCTCCCCTGCGTGCGAATCCGTACTTTCCAGCAATATCGTATCCCTGAACCGGTCACGCAGGCGGAGATAGATACCGACAGGTGTATACACATCGGCGAGCAGTTTCTTAAAGCTTGTCTTAACAGGTATCCGTTTCATGTATTAATTAAAAAAGCCCCAACACATCGTGTCGGGGCTCCGTAATTATTTAGTTACAAGTAATAACAGTACAGCGACACGTCAGTCTTCTGACTGCCACCACCAACTGTTTTTGTTTGTTTTGATAAATTTCATTACTCCTGCAAATAAGGAATAAAATGCCTGATAAAAAAATTAATTTTAAGCAGCGGTAAAATTTTTACAATATGCTGATAAAACAGAAACAGGAAGGCACCAAAGGCTCATTTTACGTAGAAGAGGAAGGAAAGTTGCTTGCTGAAATGACCTATTCCATGACAGGTAACGACCTCATGATCATTGACCACACCGAGGTCTCGGACGAGTTAAGGGGCAAGAATGTGGGTTACCAGCTGGTGCATTCGTCCGTTGAGTATGCCCGGGCGAACAAGATCAAGATAGTCCCACTCTGTCCTTTTGCCCATTCCGTATTCAAAAAGAAAGCAGATGAATTCGGCGATGTACTGAGAAAATAATTGCACTACCTTTAGAAAAACTATTCATGTGAACATCATTGTTTTTGGCGCCACAGGTATGGTAGGGAAACAATTGGTACAGCAGGCCCTGTTCATGGGGCACCATGTAAGGGCTTTCGGAAGGAATGTATTTACGACCGACTATTTACAGACCGATAACCTCCAGCTCATCCAGGGTGCATTATTCGATGCGAAGGATGTGTACGATGCCATTAGCGGATGTGATGTAGTACTTTCTGCAATAGGCGGTGGCTACGATGGCACTGACAAAACAAGAACACTGGGCATCAAGAACATCATCACACAGATGAAAAAAGCAGGTTTACCGAGGATCATAGCCGTCGGTGCAGAAGGGGTACTTGAAACTGAGGATGGCAGGCTGATCATGGAGCAGGAAGATTACCCACCGGAATACCTGCCGGTCGGGTTCGAACACAAAAAAGCCTTTGAGCTTTTAAAAGAAAGCGGGCTTGATTGGACATTTGTATGCCCCCCCGATATCGTTAATGAAGGACCAACAGGCAGTTATGTTACTGCCGCAGACCATCTTCCCCCTTCCGATAAACACCGCATCAATGCCGGCGACCTGGCCATGTTCATGCTGAACGAGGCCACAAGGAATGAATATATGGGTTACCGGGTTGGTATTTCAAACTAAAAATTTAAAACTTTCATATGAAAAAGTTCCTTCTACTTGCATTTGTCTTTTGTTTTTACAATTCATTTGCACAGGACGCAATCGAATACCAGGTGCCTCCAAAAGAAATATACGACCTGGTAATGGCCAAACCAACCCCCGGCGTCAGCTTCGACAGCAAGGGTCAGTACATGCTGGTGATGGAGCGAAGCAGTATGCCTTCGGCGGAAGATCTTGCCCAACCTGAATTGCGCATTGCCGGCCTTCGGATCAACCCGAACAATTTTGGCCCAAGCAGAAGTTCGTATTTTACCAACATCACCATCAAAGACGTTAAGACGGGTACAGAATTCCCTGTTACCGGTTTACCTGCGAGCCTTAAGGCGGGTAACCTGCAATGGAGCCCTAATGAGGACAAAGCTGCCTTCACCAACACCAGCAACACCACCATCGACATTTATGTGATCGATATCAAAACAAGGAAAGCAGGCAAGGTCAATAAGGCTGCTGTAAACATGGTATTGGGATCTTCACTCGACTGGATCGATAACAACAGCCTGATATATACGGCTGTGAACAAACCATTGAGCATGGCTCCCAAAAAGCCCCTTGCTCCCAAAGGGCCAGTGGTACAACAGAATCTAGGTAAAGTAGCAGCCAGTGTAACCTTCCAGGACCTGATCAAATCCCCCTTTGATGAGGTTCAGTTTGAATTCTATGCCACCACGCAACTGGTAAAGAATACCAATGGCATCGAAACCCGGATCGGTTCACCGGCCATTTACAGCAGCATATCTGTATCTCCCGATAACAAATACATGCTGGTGGAGAAGATCGATAAACCATTCTCTTACCTCGTTCCGGCCGGTGGGTTCAACAGCACCATGCTGATCACCGATATGAACGGTAACCTGGTAAAACAATTGGCCAAGCTGCCCAGCAGTGAACTGGCGCCGAGAGGAAATGATAATGTACTCAATGCCCCCCGTAACTATAACTGGCTGGATAATTTCCCTGCCACGGTGCAATGGATCGAACCGCTCGACAGCGGGCTCATTAAAAACAAAATGGATTTCCACGATGCCGCTTATACGCTGGCAGCCCCTTTCACCGGCAACCCGAAAGAACTGGTAAAAACAGCAGAGCGTATGTACAGTGTGACCGATATAAATGAAACCCTGTTCCTTGTTACCGAAGGCTCCCGCGCAAAGCACCGGGTCAAGACGAGCAAGCTGGTTCCGGGTGGCAAGCCGGAGCCACTGATCGACCGCAGTACCGATGACGCATACAATGATCCGGGATCTGCCATAACGGAGAAGAACCAGTATGGCCGTAATGTACCAAAGCTGCTGAATGGTTCCACCCTGTTCATGCGGGGCAACGGCGCTTCGCCCAAAGGAGATCTTCCATTCCTGAGCAGTTTTAATATCAATACCAAAGAGACCAGACAACTATGGCGTTGCGAAGAACCGTACTACGAATCGGTGGCCTCAATACTCGATTACGATAAACTGACCATCATCACCAACCGGCAGAGCCAGGATGAACAACCGAATTACTATATCCGTGATATCAAGAACAATTCAATAAAGGCCATTACCAGCTTCCCCGACCCGCAACCCGGATTACGGGGCATCACCAAACAAAAGATCACATATAAAAGAAAAGACGGAGTTGACCTGGCGGCCGATCTTTATTTACCCAGAGGTTATGATCCAAAGAAAGATGGCCCGCTTCCGGTGATCATGTGGGCCTATCCACGTGAGTTCAAAAGTGCCAGCGATGCCGCCCAGATCCGTGGAAGCAAGTACACGTTTACCCGGGTAGGTTATGGATCTATCGTATTCTGGGCAACACAGGGCTATGCCATCATGGACAATGCCGAAATGCCCATCGTGGGTGAAGGCGACAAACAGCCCAATGATAATTTCGTTGAACAGTTAGTATGGAGTGCCGAGGCAGCGATTAATAAAGTGGCGGAAATGGGTGTAGGCGACAGTACCCGTGTGGCGGTAGGGGGTCACAGCTATGGCGCCTTTATGACCGCCAACCTGCTGGCACATACCAAACTCTTCAAAGCGGGTATTGCCCGAAGCGGAGCTTATAACCGCACCCTTACGCCGTTCGGTTTCCAGAACGAAGAACGTACGTACTGGCAGGCCCCCGAAGTATACTTTAAAATGAGCCCATTCAGCTATGCCAACCAGATCAAAACACCACTGCTCATGATACACGGAGAAGCCGATAACAACCCGGGCACCTTCCCCATCCAGAGTGAACGGCTGTTCAATGCCATCAAGGGACATGGAGGAACCGTGCGCTTTGTGCAACTGCCATTTGAAAGCCACGGCTATGCGGCTAAAGAGAACATCCTGCACATGCTCTGGGAACAGAACCAGTGGCTGAATAAATATGTAAAGGATCTTCCGGGGACTCCCTATGTGAAGTAGCCATAGCGAGTGAATAAAATGATTAAGACACTATAATTATTTGAATAAGCATATTCTTATTTTGGCACAACAATATAATTACAATGAAAAAAATACAACTCCTCGTCATCAGTGTTTTGGTCCTGGTATTCTCCGTTCGGGCTCAAAACAGTTTTAAACCCCCGATCAAAGACTTCGGGAAAATGTGGGAAGTGCCTTTTGCGGTAGACAAGCCGGATCCTTCCCTGCATTATAAGATCATTGTTGAGGCTTCTGAAAAACTGGAAGACTCAACAGCCATCTACCCGCCCCTGGAACATGTTGCCAGGCTGTATAACTTACATGTATATGGCGGTGTGCCGCAGAACCGGCTGGATGTGGCCATGGTCATCTGGGGACCGCCTGTTACGGTTGTCATGAATAATGAGGCTTACAAGAAAAAATACGGCGTGGACAACCCTAACATTAAAATAATAGAAGCGATGAAAGTAGCCGGGATCAAATTGTTTGCCTGCGGGCAATCGATCATGAAAAATAAGATCGATCCTGCAACGGTTAATCCCGAAATTACGATCGCTGTATCCCGGTTTACAACTGTGTCTACCTACCAGTTGAAAGGATATGCGATGTTCAAATATTAAAAGCTAATTCCGCCTTACTACAACTTTATGATAAGAGGGTCTGCCCGTTGTATGAACTTCAACATAATACACTCCGGGTGGGAAATGCTCCAGATCAATTGTTGTTATTAATGGCTTAGCCTGAGTTTGAAGGAGCGCCTGCCCCATTGAATTCCTTATGACCAGCATGGCTGTTGATGTACCGGTTTTTATGTTTACCAGACCGGAAGAAGGATTAGGGTATACATTTACGACGGGATCATTACCACTGCTGCAACCTGCAGATACAACCTGCGAATAGTCAATTTGCCCGTTGCCCTGGATTTGCACAAGCCGGTAATAGGCTCTACCCGACGGAACTTGCTTATCGGTAAAACTGAAATAATTCTTATTGTTATGAGTTTTCTTTATGTACCCGTTTCCGAGCGATTGGAAATTTATTCCATCCCCGCTTCGTTCGATGTTAAAATTATCACTGTTCGAACCCGGAAGGGTTGACCAGCGTATCACAACTTTATCACCCGAACAGGCGGCATCAAGGGAAATCAAGTTAACGGGTAAAATAACAGCCCCGAAATTCCACTCAATACAATTAACGGCTTGCCCGCTGCCATTGCCTACTCCATAGATCTGTGAAAAGCCAATGGAACTATACGCCCAAAAGAGGGCTACTAATAAAAAGTTTTTCAATGTTGATATGATTTTAGGTTATTGGATGTTGAGAAATGCTGTTACAAGATCATTAATAGGGTGCGGTGCGTACACCTCTTCCCCCAAAGTCATACAGCGGAAATGGCTGATCGCTGGCTGCATATAACCTGTTTGATACACTGGCAGCCTCCGGGTCAAAAAAATACCAGGCCCCGCCCCGGAAGCCCGACCCTAAGGCAGTATTTGCAGGCCAGTTTACCACATCTGCATCTCCTATATTTAACTGGCCGGGTATATATACATTGTTCAGTACACCGTTCCCATGCTTTCCGTTAAATACCCTCCCTGCAGGATTGCCAACGGTTACTGTTCGCTCCCAAAGGTTGCCGCTCATTTCCATGATACCGTAGTATGAGGCCCCGGTTGCCTCGCGGGTATTGATACCCATCCCTAAACTGCCCACCCGTATGGGTCCTGGCATGCCTGTCCAATCAGTATTATTACAATTTGCATTGGGATCATTGGAAGCTTCATTCATCATCCCGTTATTAATGACACCCGGCACCAGGCTCATAGCTGAATTACCCCAGGCATATTCGCCGGTGGCTGGAACTGCAGTTCCCCTGCATGCCTTCTCAAACTCCAGTTCGGTCATGGGCCTGAGCGCTGCCCAATCGAGGTATGCCGTAATATCGGCCCAACTCAGGTTGTTGCATGCAACGTTGTGTCCGTCATCGGCTTCGTTATAAATCCCGTTCCCATTTCCATTGCATGCATAAACAGCGGGAGTACCAGGATTTACTCCGGGTGTCATAATAACGACTCCATTTCGGAAAGGGCTTCCGAAAAAGGTCAACACGTTGGTACCCGCTGCAGCATCCGGCGGAGTTGGTTGGTTGGTACGTGTAGCCTGCTGCAAATAGTTCAATTTATTTAGAAAGCCAACATACTGTTCCTGGGTTAACTCGTATTTCATACAATAAAAAGCCTTAAACCCCTTTGGAAAAGAGGCAGGAAGGGTTTGACTGGTAATATTGTTAAAATCGTCCTGGACCAGCAGCATGTTGGTCCCGTTGTTATTTCCCATTGAACCGGGTGAACCGCCGCCCATCGTAATCGCATTTTCACTTGTTACCTGGAACGGATCTGTAACACCAGAGGCATTATGGAAATGACCTGCTATATTTCCTGTGGTGCCGTCCCCGAGCATGAAGCTGCTTTGTGGCACACGCACCATTTCTATTCCGTTCACACATATTTCGATCTTTGCATTATCACTCACTCCATCTGTTCCATAATTCCAGCGTAGTTGCACGTCGGAATAATTTACCGTGGCCTGCGGCATATCTCCATTACGATAAATAAAAACTCCATAGCTGCCTCCGCTGCTGTTGTCGTTGCTGCTTGCTATCGTAGCTCCTGCCGGCACAACATGGCCGTCTCCTGTGCCGGTGCCATTCACCCAATTAAGTGTAGCGTGTTTCCAGGTAAGCTGGTTGCTTATACGGTATTTTATAAATACCCAGGCGGCATCCCAGTTGGATGGTCCGGTCGAGGTCCGCCATGAGTTCTCCCAACCGATATTGAACCGGACCAATGCAAAATGCTGGTTTGTATTCGGTCCCATTATAACAACATTGCTTATTTGAAGATTATTGGCAGGGCTCTGTTGAAAGAAGCAAGTGGTTATTAATACGATCGGCCACTTCAGCATTTTACGGAAAAGACTTCTGGTTCTTGCAGTTAAATTCATCATAGGATTATTTTTTTGGTTATTGGTAATTGTTGAAAAGGTATCTCGTTATTTACAGGGGGAATACCAGCAAATAAGTCAAGTCACGATACTGATGTGAATGGAGGATCGGGCTACCACAGATGGATTAAGCACACAGGCTAACGCCGGCAAGGCTGGAAGTACGGGGAATCTCATGGATATTGTTTTGTTGCCGACAAACCTAATTATTTTTACAAATTGCTTTGCAAAACAGAAAGGATATCTTCGGTCGTGTGTAAACTTGTTTACCTTTTGTATGGGACTTATAGTCTTATTCATAACCGTTGTTCTGTTTTTATGCAGGCTCTCTTTGGCACGAATTGGATATTCAAACCCTTTTCCCATCCACATTAAAAATGTGATTAAGCTTTACATTCCTTGAAAAGATGAAATCAAGGTCTTCATCGGAACATATCCGGAATGTGCCCACAATAGAATTACTTACATACGCAGAATCATCCGATTGGTCGAGCCAGAATTCCTCCACAGACAAAATGCTGAACTCTTTTAGAAAAACCAGTTCAATCCCATGGCAGCCTTTCCCCCGCCGGTAATACCTGTAGACCCATTCCGTCGGGCCCGAGAGGACCTCATTCTTTTCAAACCCGAGATTTTGTAAAAAGTCAACATTGATACAATAAGTTGACCTGGTTTCATTGGGCCCTATTCTTACAAACGGGCCATGGGGTAGCAATCGTTTTGGCATAGAATATTATAGCAGTATACTTATTACAGAAGTATGATGATACTTGAACACTTCAATCATCCGTTTTACAGATGCGGATAATTTCCTGGTCAATTTTAGAGTATAATTTCAACAGATCACAAAGATTTGGGGAAAAACTTTTTATTCGTGTAACCTAGTTTACAAAGAAGAGTCGGTTAACCTGCCGGTTGAATTCTATCATGGAGAAATCCGGAGTGAAAAAGATATGGAAGGGAACTGTTTCCTTTATCAAAAGAAACATATCCTTCACCGTTAAATCACCAGCTTTTGCCGTCGCAGGTTTTGTGAAAGAAAATCATCAGTAAGGGCGATCTGTTTCCGGGTGTAATACACAAGGCCTTCCTGCTTCAGCTCCTTAAGCATTTTGTGCATAAACTGGCGTGACACGCCGATGAATTCAGCAATATCGCTGAGCGCTAAATAATTTTCCAGTATCACGCAGCGGCCCGATCTTGTGCCCTCAATCGAAACCCATACCTGAAAAAAGTATAATAACCGAAGACGGGCATCTTTGTTCGTCCATACCAAATGCCTTTCCTCAAGTCTCCGTAGTTTTATGCTGATGGCTTCCGTGTAGTTGAGAGTGAGTATGTGGTACTGCTGCAGGATCTTTTTCAGTTCCGAAGCAACAAAATAAAACATATGCGTGTTTTGTTTCAGCCCGATGACATAACCATCCATTCCCGAGCCATTAAAGGAAAAATCGCCAAATAACTCCCCTTCCACCATGATATCCTTTACCGAGTTTTCATCGGTTCCGTTGAAGCTGACAAGTTTTGCCATACCACTGGCCATGAAGAATATCCGGCTTGAAGGCTCATTGTTGAGCAGAAAGGGCGTATGCCTTCTTAGTTTCACCAGCCTGGCCCTGGCACATACCTGCTCGAAATGATCCCTATCCAGTTGCCGGAACAAAGGATGTTTGCTGATGTAGGAACATTTTATCTTTTCACTGATCAACGCACTTTTCATAACACGCTCGATTAATTAATGTAATAACCCCACCGGGGTCCTTTCCAAAAATGCTAACCGGGTGCAAAATTAGATCCACCCATCAGTGACAATTGTAAGCCAGCTTACAATGGCCTTATAAATATTTTGTTAAAGGGGAATAGCAAATTATGAAGCAACGAAGGCTTCCATAACGGGCAGTGCATCAGCTCTGCCGATCCGTATCGGGATTTACATTCTGTTGATGGCATCGTAATCGAGCAGTTCAACTTCCGGTGCAATATATCCTGGCTTTACCGGCTCTTCACGCATCAGGTCGGTGCTCAGGTATTTTTTGTTGCTGTCGCTGAAAACCGTTACAACATTAAGGGGTTGGTCACACTGGTTTTGCAAGTGAATGGCGCCTATGAGGTTGGCACCTGACGAAATACCCACTGCCAGGCCAAGTTTCCTGGCAAGTTTCTGAGCCATCAGGATGGAATCGCCATCGGATACTTTAATAACAGGGTCCATTTCATCCAGTTTTACAATAGCCGGGATGAACTCATCTGAGATCCCCTGGATGCGATGCGATCCTACTTTGTACCCGGTGGAAAGTGTAGGTGATTCTGCCGGTTCAAGCGGGTGTATACGGATGGATGGGTTTTTCGAGCGAAGGTATCTCCCTACTCCCATGATGGTGCCTCCTGTACCCACTCCGGCTACAAAAGCGTCGGGGTTAATATCAATTGCCTGGAGCTGCATCCATATCTCTTTTGCTGTAGTCCGTTCATGCGCTTCTGCATTATAGGTATTTTCAAACTGCCTCGGCAGAAAAACAGACGGGTCGGATGCCGCCATCTGTTCACTCAAAGCGATGCTGCCCAAAAAACCACCTTTTTCTTTCGAGATCAATATTACTTCGGCCCCGAGGCTTTGAATAATGTTGATCCGTTCACTGCTCAGCCAGTCAGGCATAATGATCTTCACGTCGTGACCAAGGGCTCTTCCTATTGCACTGAACGCAATTCCTGTATTTCCGCTTGTTGCCTCTACGATGCAATCGTGCGGCTTTATCTTTCCGGAGCGGTATGCCTGTTGAAGGATGTACAAAGCCATCCGGTCCTTTATGCTTCCTGTCAGGTTATAATGCTCGCATTTAACATAGACCTTCCTTGTAACATTCTTGTATCGGTAAATGATCTCCATCATCGGTGTGTTACCTACCAGCCGCCAAAGGTGACTGAACTTATTCTCCAATTTCGTTTTCATACAATAAAACTAAATAAGGGAAATGTTTTTTTTCATCAACCTGATAAGTGTCATTCAAAAGGCAGGATTTTACTGACGGTTGTCATACCCAGGCGGGCCAACTGTACCCCGGAATTCTTGCCTATATTTACCAGCACTATTGATCATTCTTGAAATACATTCAAATCATATTATTACTTACCAGCCTCAGCTCCTGCAGCAACACCAGGTATTATATGTTGCCTGTACCTTCAGGCACGGTACAAAGAATGCCCGGCAGTGTTTTTTTCAAGACGATTGCTGCCTGGAACTGGAAATCCCGCGATTCACTGGCTGTTCAGGAGGCCCTTTCAGGTAATATTCCCGCTTTTCTGCAAAAATTTGTTGCGGTGCATTCGTCGATCAAAGACAGCTCAGGTCAAATACACCGTGCAACTTTTTATGTCAGCCCGGATTATATCTCTATAGGAACCGGTGAGGATTGGGCACGAGTGCCCTTGACACCGATGGCGGCACAAAAAATAGCCGATAGCTTCCATTGCTTCTTACCCACCCGGAAGATGACAGACCTTATCTATAGCCAGGCAGTAGTAAAGCTGGAACCTGTCCCCATGTTTGCTTATCGCGACAGCAGTGTTACCATGTGGCAACACCATCTGATCATCGAAGGCCAGCGGAAGAACAGAAAGGGGTTGATCGCCGGCATCAAAAAAGACGTGGTGATATCGGGCATGAACAAAGCAAAGCCGGATCGTGTAGCGATCTATGGCTGGCACCGGCTTGATGGAAAACCAATACAGCCTTTGTACACCGGCCACGTAAACTGGTATGTGGATTACAGCCATGGCGCACGGTTGGTGTACGCCTATCTATGGGTAGACGGGACTAAAATGTATTACACCGATGTGCTGAAACATCCTGTTTACCATAAACTTATTTGCGATGAAGCAGGCTGCCTCCCGTACCATTATTCTTATTAAAACCCCTGATATGGCCATTACCGTTATTTGACCCAACCGGCAGCTGTATTCTGTTACAAGCACAGCAATCTTATCATAACCCTGCAATCATCACGCATGCAGGCATTACCACAAAGTTGTATTGTTTTTGCTTTTGTTTCGCTCTACCTTGCAGTACACTTCACAGTTCAGCACTTCGGGAATCGGCCAATACTGGATTAATAGCGCCTCCTCTGCGATACAAGATAGACCCTGAATAGCCCTTACCTCAACATCTTGTTATCTTAAAACTAAGCATATGAAAAAGTATGTCATCCTGGTGATCTTTTTATTGCTCCTCGCCATCCTGCTCTTCTGGATGTTCGGTAAAAAGAAAGGGTCATCTACAGAAATGAATGAAGAAGACCGCCGTGCGTTGGTAGAAGATTCCGCTACGGCAACTACTTCGCAACCCCACGATAGTGTGGTGTTCCCCAATACAGCATTGGGAAATCAATTGAAAGATCATATGATGATCTTATCCATGCCTGCCGAAACCATTGAGGAAGCGGATGCCAAGTACAATGCATCGATCACGGAACTGAAAAAGAATGCAACGGAGGCAATCGTACTGCTGAATGATGCCTACAACAAAACAGAAGCCAAACACTACTTTAACCGCTGGGGCATTGTAAAAACAATGGGCGAACTGGAGAATCCTTCGGCGGTCAAACCACTGGCGGACATAGCCTTTTCAAAAATAGGCCCGGAAGAAAGCAAAGACCTCCATCATTTCTCCTCCCAGGAAGAAGAAGCAGTGATCCGGATCAGGGCCATTGAAGGGCTTGGGTTGCTGGCCAAACAGGGAGATGCATATGCAGACCGTACCTTATTACAGATTGCTCTTGATTCAACCATCAGCAATTCGGCTATGCGGCTGCGGGCCATAAAAGCTTACCTGCGTAGTGGTAAGAATACCGATGAAAGGGCAAAGCTGCTAAGCTCCAGGCTGGACAAATCGTGGCAGGATGTGATCACTACTTCGGTAACATCACCGGAAGAGTTCATAAAAAAGATGGACTCGATCACAAAACTTTCGGACGAAAAAACAAAGGATTCAAAAACCGAAAGGCCCGCTTCTGCAACACCTTCCCCGAAGGCAAAGGGAAACTGAGCCGATAAATCAATATTCTTAACTCAAAATTTTTTGTGATGAAATCTTTTAAAATAAAATTCATGCGGAAAGCGAATCTCTTTCTGATATCCGCATTACTATTGGGCAATGCTGCCATAAAAGCAGAGACCTGTTATTACAATCCCTGGTTCCTATCGCCTGAAATGCGGGCCATCGACCAGTATTTTGTCTCACGCATCTGCGTACAAAGCACTGTCGACAAATACTGGAATACGTTCGGCTTTGTAAAAAGTTATTGGGACGATGGAATGGGCTGGGAGGATTGCTGTAACTGGCAGAAACCTTTGGGAAGGATCTTTGGAACATTATACTTACTGGAAAACTCCTATTCTCCAAAAGCAACAAGCCTTAGTGATTGGAGTGGATCCGCCGTAAAATGGGCATACCCTTATTCAGGAACCGTATATAAAGACCTGGATGACCTGAGGGTAAAATGCCAGAATGGTAACTGGTGGGCTTATACCCGCTGGGGCGCATTTGTTGACGACCGGATCGAATTCTACTGGAAAATGATCTATGAAGTTAATGCCATTCAGCGGGCTGCTGTGATACTGCATGAAGGACATCATTATGGAATAAAAAAGGACCATAGCTGCAACGACAGCCAGGACCGGAACTGGGAAGATAACCGTCCTTATACATCTGAAACATATTACCTGATCAGTTATTACTGGTACGCCAACAGGCATACAAGTTCTGCATGGAGAGGTTACTCCGCCGACCGTGCAGATGCCCGGATAGCCAGCAAGTTCTGCAATACGCCCCCGGCATGGGTCCGTAACTTCAGGTAATTGCGAACGTTCTATTACAAAAATCAACCTGGTCATTAAACCGGTAGTATCCACTGCCGGTTTTTTTTATAACAGATGTCTTTTTGCCCTTGCAGCCATGATAGCTGTTAGAAATATTGATGGTTGAGGAAGGCAACTCATCTGCAAAGATGCTCTTGACTGGCTGATGCGGACCAGGACATACAAATCCGACAGAAACCAACACATACAGGACACCCTGATCAAATCAAAGGCCTTGAAGCCAGTGAACAGACTGATTATCAACAGGAATACCCATAAAAAGAAGTAGGACAATTACTACATAATAAGGATTCATATCTCTATATTTTCACCATTTGCCCATACTTAACTTCACATCCTGAACGTTAGAGGTTTTCCGATTCAATCCATATTCTGTAACAAAACACGAAAATCTATTTTATGAACGACAACTATAACCAGACCGAGCTGTTGGTGATGCTGAACACAAAGTTCTTTTCCAAGCAACTCCAAAAGGTAAACCGTGGCGGCAGCGCCAGGGACTGGCATTCAAAAAAAGAACAGTTGATCGAAGCCTGCTGGGATGGCCTGGCTGCTGAAATGTTACCCGAATGTTTCAATAAAGATAGTAAGGCCGATCTTTGGGAGATACTCGACGGCAACACTTATATCGACCTGGAGTTTTGTGAAGGAAGGATCCGCAAAGACAAATACCACTCTCTGAATCCATATGTTTTCATGCAGGTGCAGGGGCTGAATTGACCAATCAAGTATCCTTATAAACACCTTATATTGACCGCCGCCTGATAGGCGGCGGTTTTCTTTTTAAGGGAGGATGATCCCACGTTTTCAATCAATATTGCTTACATTTAAAGATACTTCTGTTATAGCCGGGCTGTTCCTTACTGAAGCCGGCAAATAACATTCGTCATTTAAATAAGCAGGAATGAAAATCAACGTTCAACTCCTTTTGCCGACCATCATTTCCGCACTGCTCAGCTGCAATTGCGAACAAAAAGCACCACCGCCGGTCGAACAGCAGTTACTTTCACTGGAACAGAAATGGCTGGAATACGAGTTTGCGCTGGACACCGCTTCGATTGCACCCATGCTTGACCCGAGCTTCATCAGTATATCAGCCAACGATACTTCCTGCAAAAAAACAGAACTGGAAGGGGTATACAATAACATACTTGCCATGCGCAATGACAGCATCTTCATCGATTCTTTCCGGATCGAAGAACCCTTCATTGTAAACCAACTCGGCAACGTTGCTATTACCATTTTCATATGCCACACCTATAAAAAGGATAAGGGGCACCCGGTTCAAAAAAGGACAAAATTCTACGATGTATGGATCAAACGGGGCGGTACCTGGAAAGCGGTCTCATCGCAGGCAACCACTGTTGAAGAAATAAAATAATGATCATGACAAATGCGGCTTCCCCCATTCTTCAGAACGAACGGATAGGCATCCTCGATGTCCTCAGGGGCTTTGCTATCCTGGGCATCCTTCTCGATAATATGTTCGGTTTCACCGGCTGGGGATATTGCACCATGGAACAGCGGGAAGCATTGGCCACCTGGCCAGCAGATGGCATCCTTGGTATCAGTGAACTGGCCTTTGTGAATGGTAAATTTTACACACTTTTTTCATTTCTGTTCGGCATTGGTTTTTCTATCATCCTGGCACGCAATGAACAAAGGGGTGTAAACCCACTGGGGGTTTTCTACCGGCGTTTGTTCATCTTATTACTGATCGGGGCAGGTCATATGCTTTTCCTTTGGGAAGGGGATATTTTATTTCTGTATGCACTAATCGGTTTTGTACTACCCTTGTTCAGGAATTGTTCCAACCGGGCATTACTCACCTGGGCAATGATACTCATCGCCTCTCCCATCCTCATCGATTGCGTCAATGTACTTCTGAAAACGAACCCGGGCGCATACCTGGAAACGGTTGCTAAAAAGATCGACCAACAGAACGGCATACCCACCGCCGAAAGCGAATACAGTCAGTATCTATATGGGCCCGGCAGTGGCTGGAAGGAGTGGCGCAACTGGCAGGCGTCGGGATGGGCATACCGTTTCTCTTACCTGCTCGAAAGCAACCGCATTCCTAAAGTGCTCGGTATCTTCCTCATCGGGTATTATGCCGGCAGGAACAGGATCTATGCAGGCCTGGAGAAACACACATCACTGCTGAAAAAGATCCGTAAGTGGGGTTTCATTACAGGCATTCCCCTTAGTATTGCCATGGCCATATTCGAGATAGACGATAACAGTATACCGAAGCCGCTTGGTTTGGCAGATACCACCCTGTATGCATTGAGTGTGGTACCTCTTAGTTTCGCCATTACTTCTTCTATTTGCCTGCATTGGATAAAAACAAAAGGCAATACCTGGTGGAAGTGGCTGGCACCTGCCGGACGAATGGCCCTCACGAACTACCTGATGCAAACAATACTTTGCATCACACTTTTTTACGGGATAGGGTTTGGAATAGGTGGAGATATTGGCCCGGTTACATTCTTTCCTATTGCTATTGGGGTTTATATAGTTCAGGTGATCTACAGCAACTGGTGGTTCAGGTATTTCAACTATGGCCCGCTGGAATGGATCTGGCGGCAACTCACCTACGGAAAAAGACTGCCGATATTGAAGAAATAAGAAGACCGGTTCTATGAGAATGATCTGATTGTGATCCCCAGGCCTGGGTGATCTGTATAGAGAATCCTTCCACAGTCGAATTTAACCCCTTCGGCAATATCTTCCGCCAAAAGTAACGGCCCATCCATATCCACGTGGTCGAGCAACGGTGCTAATTGCGCAATGGCCGCAGTTCCTACCGAACTCTCATTCATACAGCCCACCATTACCTGCATGTTCAGTTCCCTTGCTTTAGCAATCATCCGCTTTGCCGGCGTGATACCGCTGCACTTGGTCAGCTTGATATTAATGCCATGAAAATGCTCATGGCATTTCTCCACATCTTCTTCAAACACACAGGCTTCATCAGCAAACAACGGCAGCGAAGATCTTTCATATAATACCTTCATTCCCTCCCAATCGTCTTTCGCCAACGGTTGCTCAACCAGTTCGACGCCTAATTCCTTCAGCAAGGGTATTTTCATAAGTGCCTGTTCCAGTGTCCACCCGGCATTGGCATCCACCCGCAACACCGCATCGGTATGTTTTCGCAATGCCCTTACCATTTCAATATCATCCTCCACACCCACTTTTATTTTATAGATAGGCCATGGTTTTTCTTTCAGCTTGGCCACCATCTTATCAATGCTGTCGATCCCGATGGTATAATCGGTCAACGGAGCCTTGGCTGTATCCAGGTTCCAGAGTTCATGAAGCTGTTTGCGTTTGAGTTTGCCATACAGGTCCCAACCTGCCATATCAAGTGCACATACCAAAAAAGCATTGTTCGGGAAAAGATGGTGGAGATAATGCCAGTATCGTTCGGGATCAGAGAAAGCGAATTTTTCAACAAAGACCTTCTTTTGCTCGAGGTCAGAAACCATTTGATCTACCGGGATATTGTAATAGCTGATGGCCGGTGCTTCACCGTAGCCCTTTATTCCCATGAACTCGAGCTCTGCCACAAAAGTTGGCTGATGTGTTTTCACCCCTTTGGATATCCTGAAAGGGTGATGAAAGGGGAGATCGAATGTTTTATACCTGACTTTCATTGGAAGGAAGATCAGCGGCCGCTTGCATGTACATAACTTTTCAGCTCTTCATTGAAGTCAGTCTTCTTCAACAGGTCTTCAAGGTTGATATGCATACGGTAATTCCAGTAATGTTCCGGCTCAGAAGGGTTGTTGATGCGTTCCTCCCGGGGATCTTCCCGGCGGATGGCGGCGTTCATGCCCATGAGGTCCTGCAACTGGAAAACGCACCACATGGCCGGAGAATAAAGGTGTTGCACGACGATCTCTTTATTGATCCATGGTTCGCAATATTCCGGCGCTTCACCATCGTGGTTCAGCATCATGTTGTAAAAACGTTTTGTTTTGAAGGCGTCCTCTTCCCACCAGCCGCGGATGGTACTCATGTCGTGCGAAGAAGGAGTGACAACGCTCAGGTAAGGTGCATCTTTCGGGTGGAAGAACTCGATCCCTGTTTTCTTAGGCATGCGCTGTATCTCGAGGCTTAATATGCCCAGTTGTTCCATTACTTCAGGAACACAGTGCGGCACCATACCAAGGTCCTCGCCACAAACCAGCATGTTGGTATTTCGCTTGAGCCCGGGCAGTTTCTTCATGGCCTCTTTGCGCCACATCTCATCCTGCCGGTGATAGAAATAATCGATGTACAGTTTCTTCAGTTCCTCCTGCGAATGTGGATCGAGGTGTTTGAACGAATAAGTATCTTCCATGGAGATACGGAAATGGAACTGCTGGCCGTTGGAACCGGGCACTTCAAAGAAGATCACATCGCTGATAATGTCATACATGCCGAGCTTCACTTCCTTGCTGAATGTGTTGTTCCTGGTAAAATATTCTTCCACCTTGCGCTGTGTATTGAATGCCTCTTTCAGTTTATTACCGTTGAAGAAGGCCTTCTTCACAGCATCCTTTTGCTCGCCAAATATGTCATACAGGATGGCATCGGTGATAAAGGGCTGGGTATAGCGGTGCCTTTCAAAAACGATCTTCCTTTCAAATACCTCGCTGATCGAAACAGGTATTGCCGGAACGAACCTTGCCATGATCCCTTCCACGGCATGCGAGGGTATGCTCCAGATGCGGAAGAACCCGAGGATATGGTCGATACGGAATGCGTCGAAATAACTGCTCATTTGTTCAAAACGCTTTCGCCACCAGGTAAACCCATCCTGCTGCATCGCTTCCCAGTTATACGTGGGGAAACCCCAATTCTGTCCTTTTGCAGTAAATGCATCCGGCGGGGCCCCGGCCTGTTCATCCATATGGTAAAGCCCCGGTTCTACCCAGGCATCCACGCTTATCCGGCTGATACCAATGGGGATATCGCCTTTTATGATGATCCCGTTCTTATGAGCATATTCTGTAGCGGCCTTCAACTGAAGGTGCAAGTGGAATTGGGTGAAATAATGAACGGCTATCTCGTCGTAGTGTTTTTGCGAACTGCTTACAAGTTCCTGTATCTCGTGTTCGTTATAGACCGAATGAGAATCCCACTTATTAAAATCGGCGGTACTGTATTTGTCTCTCAAATAAGAAAAAGCGGCGTAGGGTTCCAGCCAGTAACGGTTCAACTCGTAAAAGTTTATGTACTCAACATCATCTTTAAAACTGTTCTTCATGGCCGCATATAACTTGCGGATAGCGATCATTTTCAACCGAACCACCTCTTCGTAATCCACCTGGGTAAGTTTATTAAGCCGTTTCTGGTCGGCTGCCATCTGTCGAACGATCCCTTCGTTCTCCTTACCGGCCACCTGTTCCAGGTTGAGCAGCATGGGATGAAGGGCAAAGGCTGAAATGGCTGAGTATGGATAAGAGTCCTTCCAGGTATTGGTGGCGATGGTATCGTTCACCGGTAAGATCTGGATCATCTTCAGGCCGGTCTTCCTGGCCCAGTCGACCAGCAGTTTCAGGTCTGTGAATTCACCCGTACCAAATCCTTTTTTGCTTCTCAGGCTGAAAACGGGGATAGCCACACCTGTACCTTTCCAGTTCGACGTTGCGACCTGGGCAAACCCGTCGTGAAGGATCGTAACTGCCCCTGCCTCTTCTTTCACAAGCAGGTGACGGTTATTGCCTTCTTCAAAGCGGGCAAATTGTTTCTGTTCTGTATCGTAAACGCCGTATTTGTATGAAAGCGGGAATTGATCATCAGCCAGATCGAGCCGAACACTCCACCAATTCCCTTTTTTGGACAATGGGATCACATTTCCTTTGTCCCAAGCATTCATCGCTTTTGCTGACCCGCTGAGACAAATGATCTCGTTCTCGTTCAAAACAGGTGCCTTTACCCTGAATTCGTGTGTGAATGTTTTGGGTTCTTTGTAAGCAACCGACTTATGCCGATGCTGTTTCAGCAATACTTCCTGGAAGGGAGACGTAAAAAAGGTATTCTCGAACTGCCCGGCATGGTTCCAGGTGTCGGTAAGGATGAGTTTATCGGTCTTTATTTTTTTGAGGTCTAAAATGCGGTCTTCCCCAAACTCATAGATGTCCTCGCCTTTTTCGTTATGAAGGATATATTTATAATTAAAAGGTTCATCCAGCTTCTTACTGTCAATTTCCACGCTTCCGTGCCAAAGCTGCTCGTTTAAATATTGAAGTGTGAAGGCCCTGGACAAGTCATTATTCCCTAAAACACCGGTATTCCCACTTACCAGCAGGGTTTGTCCGAACTGGGTGGAATAACGCAAATAAAAATGTACAATCATCCGCAAGGGTTAAGAAGTGGCAATATACGCCAGTTTGCAGAAAAAATTTGCCTTTAGGACGTATAAAAAGTACGGGGAAAAGCGTTCTGCCTTATATTTGCAAAAATTATTTCAAATGGAAACAACCAAAAAGAGAACCGGACTTTACTGGATATTATTCTTACTTTCTGTTGCGGCATTTTTTGCTGTGCTTTGGTCGCCGATCGGCTCTTATTGCTCGATGGTATTGCCGTTCAATACCACCTTCCTGGCAAAGGCTTTGGACCTGATGTAATTGATCAAACCTTCTTCATATATGCGCCATCCGCCAACTGCGGATGGCTTTTTATTTATCTGCCGTGCTTCGCCCTTAACGGATCAATTGGCAATGATCACTCCGGGACGGTTGATAAAATTGCTGCGATACCTGAAGCGGATATTACTGTTCACCTCTACTTTCCAGTTTCGCATGTCCCCGTTTATCCTCGGATAATAATAGGCCTTCAGCTCCACCGTACCTAATACCAGGTTCTCATTACGTGTTCGTACCCCTCCGCCAATAGCAGTGAAAAGGTCGGTCTTATCAAGGTTCATCTTGCTAGGCTTCACCAGGCAGGCATCGCTGAAAATAAAGGGTGCGAACCGGAAGCCAAGGACACGGGTGGTATTATAAAAAACCGATTCCAGTTTTATGGTCGTACGCAGGTCTGAACTTACCGTTCCGTTATTGAAATAAGCCAGCCCGAAATCGCTCCGGAGGAACAATGGGGTATTCAGTACAGGGTTGGCCTGTGCCGTCACACCAGCGGAAAGGAACACACGGTTGAACCATGTTGGCCCCAGTTTCCGGAGGCGGGAAAAATAATCGGCTGAAACCAGCAGGTCAACGTCCTCAAATCGCTTACGGTAGAAATAACCTCCCAATCGTACAATGTAACTGGTATAAAAACCCTTGTCACGAACATTGGTCACGGTAATATCCAGCCCTCCATAAGGGCGGTGGAAACTTTGCTTGTTAATATACCCCGCGGTAAGTGCAATGTTGAAGCCTTCCGGAATATCCTCGCTTCGCCCAAAACCATATATAAAATTGGTTTTATAAAATACCTGTTTGAAAATATTGATCGAGCCAAGTACGCCGGTAAAATCGGCAAACCGGTAATCGTATACCGTCTTATACTTCAGCGGTTCAGTTATGAAATGTTGTTTGAACCCCCGAATGGCCACAAAACGATGAACCCGGATCTCTTTGTTATCATATAAAGCCCTCCTGTTGTCGAGACTGTAGCCAAACCAGGCGTCGATGTTGTAATATGCATAGCGCATATCATACCTGTATAAAGAATCTGAGTCGTAGACATTGCGGGTACGCTGGTACGACCACTCCAGTGCTCCCGTTGTAGGTATATAAGGTGTAACCATTGGTTTTTCGATCCGCGTATAAACAGTCGTTTCCTGGTTGCGCTCGCTGGTGAATGCATTCTGGTAATCTTTATAACCTGAAACCCAATCGATGAACGTTCCTCCGATATTACGCCGTATCAATTCCCCGCCTACGCCGGTTGACGGAAAACGTTCTCTTTCATAATAACTGCTGAACTGCAGTCTTGTTCCCGTACCCAGGAAATTCTCCTCAGCGATCTCACCTCTTCCCCTGTCTTTACTGCTGATAAAGACCTTGGCCCCGATGGAGAATACGTCTTTGGTAAGCACCACCACATCAACCGAATCGGTGGTGCCTTCGGCATACCCGACCAATATGCGTGCATCCCTTATATATACCAGGTCTCGCAGGTAACGCTCATTGTCGGCCAGCAGGTATGGATATAAAGGCTGACCTTCTTTGAAAAAAAGGTTATTCCTGATCACTTTGTTGCTGGTGTTCCTGTGAAATATTTTTCCGACCTCAGTGCCGAAATTGTTCTTTACATGCGTGGTATCATCAAAATCGTATTCAAACCCCAGCCGGATGGTCTGGATCGAACGGATGACCTTGCCGCGGTATTTCAGGAAAGGGTTCTCCACTTTAACGGGAACATCACCGGGGGGATTGGTAGAGATGCTGCGGCCGATCATTCCCAATATACCTTTTTTCTTTGCCAGGAAGAATGTATCTGTATGCTGGGCATTCGTGGCAGGGCAGGTAAGCAGAGACAGGCAGACGCAGCAACCAATATAAACATCCCTTTTAATCATTACAATGCCGGTAACCGGGTTCAAAACTTAAAGATATTGAAACAGCCGAAACTGGGTGTTAATGAAAAGACAAGCGTTCCCTGCTGCCCGCCATCGGAAGACAGTCAGGCGCTACGGCCCGGTTTTGCCACAGGTTACCTGATGGCCCTGGTACTGCGATAATTGCGGTTGGCCGCCTGCTGTGTGGTAACAGATTGTGCACAGGAGGCAAAAAGGATCACAATAAGCAAGAAGATTGTAAAGTTTTTCATTGGGACATTTTTTGATTAAAAGCTGATTTTATACCACAAGAATAACACCAATCTCCCTGAAAAAGTCCCCGATCTTTATAGTAAATTTCCTTGCAGGCAATACGAAGAATATATAAACGGCTGTGATAAAAGACATTGCCTCCCGGTATACCGGGAGGCAATGCGGATAATGGATATGCACAAACTGTTGCCGGCTCAGATCATCTTTTCGGAGATGAATGTACCATCAGCGGCAAAGATCGCCTGCCAGCGCTGGCTGCCGATGAAGAACTTCACTTTATAGGTGTTCCCGTTCTCCTTTTGCCATTCGATCTGGCCGCTGGCCGTGGGATAACGGCTGTTGAAATTCGACGTCACCGACGAAGGCACACTGGAAGAGCTGACCGTAGTGCTGGATGAAACCATATCATCATGCTTTGAACAGGTGCTGCTCATCGTAATGGTTGTGAGCGCAAGGAAGAACAATATCTTTCTCATGTTTGGATCTTTAGGTGAATGATCTTAATTACAAAGTGAAGATAAGTCGGGTGAAGAGGCAGGCGGAAATGAAACACACCCAAGCGGGATTTTATATACCTGAACGGGATTTTATGAAGCTGTCCGGGGAAATCCGTTACTCATCTTTACGAATGCCAACGGTACGGGGTAAGGTAATCTTATAATCCTTGTTCAACCCATCGTAATAGGTGGCAAGCCGCATCGAATCACGCTGGCTGAGCTGGCCCATCTTTATCTTCAGTTCATCTCCGAGCTTTTGCACATAAGCCATCCCCTCGTCTTCGCTGGGGTTGGCAGCAACCAACGCAGTCATATCATCGAGGAATTTATTCATGAGCAGCTTCATGTCTTTCATCTGCTGTATGGTGATTTCAATGGAAGAATATACCCGTTGGTCTGCATTGGGCTCTGCTTTAATATTATTCAGGTTACTGATCGTTGTCTCGATCTCGTGGTTGACATTTGAGCGAACACCTTCAATGTCTTCCGAACCACCCAGTTTTTTCATTACGGTTGAAAATATCTCTTTGTTCTGCAGGTATACATTCCAGGCTTTCTCTGTTGCTTCTTTTCTCTTTTTATAATCCGCTTTGTCATCTCCCTTATTGAATCCAAGGAAATAAATAATGGTGGCAGCCAGCACAGGTGTGATCACACCAACGGCAATACTTTTCAGCAGCGAATTGTCGGGTGAACGTTTTGCCGGTTTAGCGTCTTTGCTTTCTTCCATTCCTGTTTTTTCCTAAAAGTAAAAAATAGCCCGGTATTGACAAAAGCCTGTAAATGCTCTTATATATTCGCTACCTTTCTGAAAAAAGATGAAGCTACTCGTCACCGGCGCCACAGGTATGGCAGGTTCGGAACTCGTCCGGCAGGCCCTCGCCGAGAATGATATCAGCGAAGTTGTTGCCCTGGTAAGACGGCCAATGGAAATAACGCATCCCAAGTTGACCGCTGTTCTTCACCAGGATTTCTTGCATTATGAACCACTCATTGCCCTTTTTAAAAGCTGCGATGCCTGTTGCTGGTGCCTGGGCATATCACAATTGCAGGTCAGCAAAAAACAATACGAGGTTATTACATACGATTATGCCGTGGCTGCCGCCAAAGCCTTGCTGGCCGCAAACCCATCCATTCATTTTCTTTTCCTCAGTGGTAATAAGGCCGACCGTTCAGAAAAAAGCAGCGTATTATTCGCCCGGCTAAAAGGCAAAACAGAGAATGCATTACATGAAATGGGTTTTAAAAGGCTCACCGTCGTACGCCCGGATGCCATCTGGCCCAAACACAAAAACCCAAGGGCCCCCCTTGCCTACAAGCTGGCAATGCCCTTCTTTCCACTGGTGGAACTGTTCACTCCATCCAAGATCATCGGATCGGTGCAGCTGGCAAAAGCAATGTTGTATTTGCTGAAACATCCTGCAGAACAGGATACGTATGAGAATACCGAATTGCGTGTATTAGGCGAGAAATGATAGAACAATTATCAAACAGAAAGATCGCCTCTCCCAACCACTACCGTTTTACCGCCGATAAGAACCCGGTCCTCTAATGCTTTCACGTATACTTCGCCGCCCCTCTCTGAAGCCTGGAAGGCGAGCATATCATATTTGCCAAGCCGGTCCTTCCAGTAATGAGCCAGCACCGAATGTACCGAACCCGTCACCGGGTCTTCATCAATGCCGATCCAGGGACAGAATGAGCGAAGCAGGAAATCGTATCGGCTGTTATCAGAAACCGATGTGACCACAACTTCTTTAATGAAAGGGTTTGTTTTCATCATCCACTTGTGATCGGGAGTTATCTTTCGCAATTGAGATGCATCGGCGATCTCGATGAATACCGTTTCCAGCTCTTTGCAGAACCCCGCAACAAGGAACTTCTCCAGGCCAAGGCCCTGCAACAGTCCGGGGGTGATATCACCGGGCTCTATACTATATTTTGGATAGTACATGTAAACAATGTCATTCTCTATCAGAACATCGATCCCGAGACCTTCAATGGTAGTGAACTGTGTGCGTTCTTCCAGCAATGAATCCATTATCACCCTTGCTGCAGCGAGTGTGGCATGCCCGCAGGCGGGTATCTCCCCGGTAATGGTAAAATAGCGTATGGGATATTGCGTAACTGCAACAACCTGTTCCACAAAGGCAGTTACAGGAAAACGCAGTTCTTTGGCAATGGAATGCATAAGCGAAGAAGCCAGCGGCTTTTCGGTAAGGCATACAGCCGTTGGGTTGCCTTTGAATTCTTCTTCGGTGAATGTGTCGAGGATGAAATAAGGAATATTCATACAATGCCTGCTCAAATATACAAATGCCGGCGGCAGTTACTGGATCCGCTTTATTTTGGTTACCGGTATGAGCCTCCTTTTGTCATAACCCAGCAATTCATAGATTTTAATGGCCCTTTCATTGCCGCTTCCTGTGTGCAGGAAGGGTGTAAAACCCGATTGAAGGTTTTTTTCATTAAGGTGTGTGACCAGCTGCTGTGCATATTTTTTACCGGCATGGCCGGGATGGGTTACCACGGCGCTGATCTCGGTCAGGTCGTCCAGGCACAGCCTTTCACCGGCCATGGCAACCAGCTTACCCTCTTTGAAAATGCCGAAATAATCTCCCATCTCTGCAGTCCGGGGCAGGTAATACCCGGGGAACACTTCGCTTACCAACACATACATCTCTGCCCGGTGCGATGCATCCAGTTGTATGATATCTTCCGTAACAGCAACCCCTCTCGGCTTTTCACAAACCATCTGTAAACACTCCACCGCCGTTTCCACATCATAACCAGGTGGCAGCTGCGGGTATTCATCGAAAAGAAAAAAAGATTCACCCTTTGCAATTACTTCAGTGAATTCACCCGCAATGTTTTTATGGTTCCGGTCGAATCCGGAAAATAAAACAATACCCGGGTCGTAGCGTTTAAACGAACCCGTTCCCTGTGAAAACCCTGCATGCCGCTCATTGAGCGCATACCAGGCAGGGTTGTCGAGTTTGCGGAGATCAGGTTTCATAAATCAATGGCAAATTATCATATATCGCCCGGGTGGAGAAATTTATCGGTATCCTGCCTCCGGAAGGAATACCCACTGATGGGTAGTGACAGGCTGCATGAAAAGCAGTTAATTTGAAAAAATTTCACCATGAAAGCGATTTATTGTTTACTGTTCGCGTGCTTTCTTGCCGGAAACAGTTTTGCCCAGCCGATCAGATTTGACAAAGCCAATGAGTACAATGACTTTATCATCGGCGAACAAACAAAGGTGGGCCAGGCGATAAAGGAGTTCATGACCGTAAACGCCGAATCGAATGACAGTACCGTGATCCACAATGCCCGCAACAAAATAGCCATCCAGGCCGATTCGGCCATTGCCCGACTGAAACGGCTGGTGGGGTTCAGGGGAGATACTGCCTTCAAGGGAAGTTCAATGCGCCTCTTCGGCTTCTATGCATCCACGGCACGGGTCCAGTATGCACAACTCGTCCGCTATTCTTTCAGGACGGACAAAAACGATGAAGCATTGAAGAAAGAAATGATGGCCGTAGTGAACCTTGTTATAGAAAGTGAAAAAAAATTCGACAGTGAATTTAGCCAGGCGCAAAAGGCATTTGCGGCAAAAAATAATTTCACACTTACCGAAAA
>CAZYAT010000035.1:36537-37621 GCA_964645235.1 uncultured Ferruginibacter sp.
AACCGCTGGTTCTCCGGCTGGCCGATCCATTCTTCATAACGCATTGCACCTTTGCGGGATCCTTCTGCCGGAACAAGTGACCCTTCATTCAATTCCGCTCCAAAATAAAGCGCCTTCATATCGGTGATCACATCCCGTTCGTCTTTCATCACCGCCAGGTATTTGCGGACGAGTTCATCCATCCTGAATTTTTCCGGGCCGGCTATTTCGATGGTGCTATTTACGGGGTCTGCCGCAATGATATCTGCCATCGCTGCCACCACATCGTCGGATGCAATGGGTTGTATAAAGGCGGGTGGCATACGGATGATATCTCCCTGGATCCCTGCCCGGGCAATAGCGCCGACGAACTCGAAGAACTGCGTGGAGTGGATGATGGTATACGGTATGCCCGATAGCTTTACGAGATTTTCCTGCGCCTGCTTTGCACGGAAATAACCACTTGCCTGCAGGCCTCCGGTACCCACCACCGACAATACCACATGATGCTTCACTCCTGCTTTTGCTGCCGCCGCTAACAGGTTACGTCCCGATGTTTCAAAAAATTCGATGGCCGACTCTCCCTTAAAGAAAGGCGGGTTGGTAACATCCACCACCACGGTTACGCCGTTCAATGCATCGTTAAGCCCTTCACCGGTGATGGTATTGACACCCGATGCCGGAGATGCTGCCACTACCTCGTGACTGAGTGCCGTAAGTTTGTTCACCAGTTTCTTACCGATAAGCCCCGTTCCCCCTATTACCGCGATCTTCATGTTTTCAGTTTTATGCTTCGCAAATATTGTCTACACCTAAAGTTAAGGCATCCTTTTTATTTATCGGCCAGAGGAAGGCATAGACATACTCTTCCTTTCAAAAGAATCAAAGAAGAATAATTAATACAATGGCATCAACCCCGGGGCTGGGAGAAAATCAAATTACCTCGGCCGCAGGTATTGCCAGGTCTCATCAAAATAACAGCGGATGTTTGGCGCTGCGGGAACAACAGAGGGCTGAAGCATGAAATGTTTGATGACAATATTTTTGTTAGGCATTACGGCATTTATCCCGGATGGATCCAGGACAGCCCGGCGGGTATTGCAGG
>CAZYAT010000036.1:0-37318 GCA_964645235.1 uncultured Ferruginibacter sp.
ACCCGCGACCTCCGCCGTGACAGGGCGGCATTCTAACCAACTGAACTACCAATCCTTCTACCCTATATTCAGGGGCCGACCGGCTGCCCGGCCTCCCTTATTTTTCGGGAGGGCAAAGATAGGTTTTTTTATCTTTGAGCCCCAAAACTTTTATAAAAAAATTGTAAGCCATAATTTTACAAACTATCTTACAATCTCCCGCGACCGGGATATGATGAAATTGTAAAAAAACCATTAAACCAACCACATGATCGAGTTTTCAAAACGGCAATTCCTCGACTTTGAAAAACCCATCAAGGAACTATACGACCAGATAGAACAGTTAAAGATCACGGCCGAAAAATCGAAGACAAACATGAACGATGCCATTACCATGCTGGAAGAACGCATCGTGGAAACCAAGAAACATATCACGGCCAACCTCACTCCCTGGCAAAAAGTACAGTTAAGCCGTCACCCGGACAGGCCCTATACGCTCAAATACATAGCAAATATGTGCAGCAATTTTGTCGAGTTGCACGGCGACCGCAATGTACGGGACGACAAGGCAATGGTGGGGGGATTTGCCCAGCTCGATGGAGAAACGATCATGATCATCGGCCAGCAAAAGGGTTCCAATACCAAGACCAGGCAATTGCGCAATTTTGGAATGGCAAACCCGGAAGGATACCGAAAGGCGCTGAGGCTGATGAAACTGGCTGAAAAATTCAACAAACCCATCATCACCCTTATAGATACCCCCGGAGCATACCCGGGTCTGGAAGCCGAAGAAAGGGGTCAGGGTGAGGCCATTGCCCGTAATATATATGAGATGATACGCCTGCGTGTGCCTGTGATATGTGTGATCATCGGTGAAGGAGCCAGCGGCGGCGCTTTGGGCATTGGCGTGGGCGACCGGGTATACATGATGGAAAATACCTGGTATACTGTTATTTCCCCGGAAAGTTGCAGCAGCATACTTTGGCGCAGCTGGGACAAGAAGGAAACAGCAGCTGAGCAATTGAGGCTTACCGGAACCGACATGCTGAAATTCGGACTGGTGGATGGTGTGATCCCCGAACCCCTTGGCGGCACACATTGGGACTATAAAGGAGCTGCAGACATATTAAAGAATCACCTCGTTCCGGTAATAAAAGAGCTAAAAGCCATTGACCCCGAAACAAGGGTGCAGCAACGGATCGAAAAATTCGGGAAAATGGGATTCTGGGACGAATAAACAATTTAATTCAAAAGTAAAAAGTCAAAAGCTGGAAGTTTTTGGTTTTGCTTTTTGACTTTTGATACCAGGCAAGAATTAAATTTAAAAAAGACAGCAGTCATGCTCAAAATAGGAGTTATTGGTGCAGGCCATTTAGGAAAGTTTCACTTAAACAACTGGAAAGACATCAGCAATATCGACCTGGTCGGTTTTTGCGATACTGATGATGCCAATGCTGCAACCGTGGCACAGAAATACAACCTGAAAAGATTTGGCTCTGCAGAAGAACTGATCGATGCATGTGATGCAGTTGATATTGTTGCCCCTACCTCCTCTCACTATGAACTCTGCGAACTGGCGATAAAAAAAGGCAAGCATGTATTTGTAGAAAAGCCCCTTGCCAATACCATGGAGGAGGCTAAAGACCTTGTAAAGCTTGCCAAAGAGGCCAATATAAAATTCCAGGTAGGGCATGTTGAAAGGTTCAACCCGGCTTTTCTTGCATTGAAGGGACAGGTGCTGCAACCCATGTTCATTGAGGTGCACCGTCTTGCACAGTTCAACCCCCGTGGTACCGATGTAAGTGTGATCCTTGACCTGATGATACACGACATCGATATCATCCTCAGTCTCGTAAAAGGCAATGTGAGCTATATCAGTGCCAATGGAGTTGCGGTCATGAGTGACACACCCGATATCGCCAACGTCCGTATCGAATTCGATAACGGGTGCGTGGCCAACCTTACCAGCAGCCGCATCTCGATGAAGAAAATGCGCAAGATGCGCCTCTTCCAGAAAGACGCTTACATCGGCATTGATTTCCTGGAAAAGAAAACGGAGATCATCCGGCTGAATATCCCCGGCGATAAGAATGTTTTTACGTTCGATATCGATACCAATAATGGCAAGAAAACAATTGCAATAGCAAACCCGCCGGTAGAAGAAGTAAATGCTATCAGGACGGAACTGGAGAAATTCAGAGACGCCATACTGGAGAATACAGAAACCGCTGTTACCGTACTCGATGGATTCAGGGCCATGGAAGTGGCTCACCAGATCCTTGAAAAGATCGGTAATGTAACTACCCACTAAAACAAAATGGTCCCCGCATGGGAGATACCCATTGAAACAAAAAAGGATACATATCGGCTGGTATGCCCTCGGCGACCTGATTGCCTCCATCCTCTCCTGGATCAGTTTTTATTTTGTCAGGAAGAATATCATCGGCGAACCGTTCATTATTGGTCCAAAATTCTACACCGGCCTTTTCCTTTTTCCGCTCGTCTGGATCATGTTGTATTACCTAGCCGGCTGCTATCACGCCCTCTACCAGAAATCAAGAGTAACTGAATTACTGGAATTGATCATCTACAATTTTTTCGGAAGCCTTATCATCCTGTTTGTCTTCCTGATATATGATGCTACCGGAGACTATAATATTTACTACAAAGAGTTCCTTTCCCTTTGGGGTATACAAACCTCCTTTGTTTACATTGTCCGGCTTTTTTTGCTGGCAAGAGCCAAAAGCCAGCTGAACTCAGGCTCCGTTTTCTTCAATACCCTCATCATTGGATCGAGTCATAATGCCGCTTCCTTATATAATAGTATTACAACCAATAAAGGCACGTCCCTCTTCCGCATTCTTGGCTTTGTCAACACAAATGGTCATAACGGTTCCTCACTTCCGGCCGAATTAAAGAATTTCGGCAATACCGACAATATTACTGACGTGATCAAAGACAACCGCATAGAAGAAGTGATCATAGCCGTAGAAAAAAAAGAAAGGAACCAGATCGAAAAGCTATTGCAGCAGCTGAGTGACAAAGATGTGAACATCAAGATCACTCCCGACAAGGTAGATATCATCAGCGGTGCCGTTAAAACAAATAACGTACTCAGTATCCCCCTTATCGACCTGCATAGTGGCCTGCTCCCCCTCTGGCAGCAGAATGTAAAAAGGATCATCGACATCAGCCTGGCGTTGCTGGGAATACTATTGCTTTTTCCTCTCTTCCTTTACACGGCGATCCGCGTTAAACTATCGTCCAAGGGCCCTTTACTTTACCTCCAGGAAAGGACCGGCTACAAGGGCAAGACCTTTACCATGATCAAATTCAGAAGCATGATCACCAACGCAGAACCGAATGGGCCTGTGCTGAGCAGCGATAACGATCCCCGCATCACTCCCTGGGGAAAGGTGATGCGTAAATGGCGCCTGGATGAGTTGCCACAACTATGGAACATCCTGAAGGGCGAAATGAGTCTTGTCGGCCCAAGACCAGAACGGAAATTCTATATCGACCAGCTGATCCGGCAGCATCCTGAATACAATTACCTGCTCAAGGTAAAACCAGGCCTGACCAGTTGGGGAATGGTCAAGTTCGGATATGCATCATCGGTTGATGAAATGATTGAGCGCATGTCATACGATTTGATGTATATCGAAAATGTTTCGCTCCCGCTCGATTTCAAGATCATGTTACACACGATCCGCATCATACTGATGGGACAGGGTAAATGACCTTGGCATCACTGCAACTTAGGCCGCCCAAAAGATTCCCCCGATTTGTTTACTTTTGAAGAAACAACCCTGCTTTGAAAAAGATCATAGCCCTGATCATCCTTTTTTGTTCTCTTCACACAACCGTTAACTGCCAATCTACATCCTACTGGCAGCAACAGGTGAATTACAAGATCGATGTTACACTCAACGATATACAGCATACCCTGGACGGCTACGTAAAAATGGATTACTTCAATAATTCTCCCGACACACTCCGTTTTATCTGGATACACCTTTGGGCCAACGCATACAAGAACGACAGAACCGCTTTTACCGATCAGATGCTGGAGAACGGCAGCACAAAGTTCTACTTCAGTAATAATGAGGAAAGGGGCTATATCAACCGGCTCGATTTCAGGGTAAATGGAACGTCTGCAAAGACGGAGGATCATCCCCGCCACCAGGATATCATACAATTGATCCTGCCGGAGCCCCTGGCGCCCCATGCTTCTATCAAGATCGAAACGCCTTTTCATGTAAAACTACCTTATGTTTTTTCAAGAAGCGGGCACCTCGACCGTACGTACCAGGTTACACAATGGTTTCCAAAGCCGGCCGTATACGACCGTAAAGGTTGGCACCCGATGCCTTATCTTGACCAGGGTGAGTTCTATGATGAATTCGGGGACTATGAGGTGCAGATAACCCTGCCGGAGAATTATATAGTTGCAGCAACAGGCGAATTGCAAAATGAAGCAGAGAAGAAATGGATGATGTCCCATTTGCCGGTAGCCCGTGCACCTAAGACCAAAGCAAAAGCGGCAAAAAAGTTACCTGAGCCTGCCGGTAAAGTTCTTGTTCCGGCCCAGAATAAAACCCTGCTGTTCAAACAAGCCAATGTGCATGACTTCGCCTGGTTTGCCGATAGGTCCTTCACGGTTAAATACGATACTCTGAAGCTCCCTTCTGGAAGAAGGATCAGTATCTATGCTTATCATTATGCAGAAAACAGCAAGACCTGGTCGAACAGCATTGCGATGATCAAACGGGCAATATCAACCAAGAGTAAATGGCTCGGTGAATACCCTTATAGTATCGTTAGTGTGATTGATGGAGGCAATGGCGGCGGCATGGAGTACCCTACCATTACCGTACTGGACGATGGCGGTTCAGAGAAAATGCTCGACTTTGTTACCAACCACGAAGTTGGCCACAATTGGTTCCAGGGGATATTAGCCAGTAACGAGCGGCTGCATCCCTGGATGGATGAAGGAATGAATACCTATTATGATAACCGTTATTCGATGCAGCAATACGGCAATACGAATATCGATTTCATCGAAACCCGTTCCAGGTTCATCAATAAACGGCTTCCCGACGATATCCAGGCATTTGCAGTAAATGCGGTTACCTCCACCAAAAAAGACCAACCCATTGAAACCGGTTCCGAGGACTTTACCGGGTTCAATTATAATTTCATAGGGTATGCAAAAACAGGCCAATGGATGAAACTTCTCGAAAGGGAACTGGGCACTGTGCTGTTTGACAGTTGTATGAATGAATATTACCGTCGCTGGCAGTTCAAGCATCCTTACCCGGAGGATTTTAAAAAAGTGATGGAAGAAGTAAGCGGAAGGAACCTGGATGGAATTTTCATATTATTGCACCAGAAGGGCAGCCTGGAAAAGACAAAGCAAAGAAAGGATATCCGGTTTACTTCATTCTTCAGCCTGAAAGACACGGATAAACACAACTACATTTTTGCATCTCCTGCAATCGGTTATAATTTTTATGATAAGGTAATGCTGGGAGTGTTGTTCCATAATTATACGGTTCCCTACAGCAGATTCCAGTTCATCATTGCACCATTGTATGCAACAAAAAGTAAACAATTCAATGGGATAGGGCGCCTGAGCTACACGTTCTACCCGGGGGACAAGGGCCAAAAACTCGAATTGGCAGTTTCGGGTGCCACATTCAGCGGCGACAATTTCACCGATTCGGCCAACGTGGTACACCCCCAACGTTTTACCAAGATAACCCCTTCTATTAAATATGTGTTTGCCAACAGGAATCCCCGGAGTACTGTTACCAAGTTCCTTCAATGGCGGACCTTTTTCATAACGGAACAAAACCTTTTGTTCACCAGGGATACCATCAACCAGATCGATATCATCACTTTCCCATCGGTAAGCCGTTACGTAAACCAGCTACGTTTTGTACTGGAAAATAACAGGGTGCTTTACCCCTACCGCGGCGAATTGGTGATCGACCAGGGAGATGGATTCGTCCGCACGGGATTAACCGGCAATTATTTTTTCAATTATGCTAAAGGAGGCGGACTCGATGTAAGGGTTTTTGCCGGGAAATTCTTCTACCTGGGCGATAAAACCTTCCTCAAACAATTCCAGACCGATCCGTACCAGTTGAACATGACAGGGCCAAAGGGGTATGAGGATTACACCTATAGTAATTATTTCATCGGCCGAAATGAGTTCGAACGCTTCTCTTCCCAGCAGATCATGATGAGGGATGGCGGTTTTAAAGTACGGACCGATCTCTTAAGCAACAAAATCGGCAAAACAGATAATTGGCTGATGGCAGCCAATTTCACCACGTCGATACCAAATGCCATTAACCCGCTTTCGGTATTGCCGTTTAAACTTCCTCTTAAGATATTTCTCGACATAGGTACTTATTCCGATGCATGGAAGAAGAATGCGGAAACCGGCCGTTTTATCTACGACGCCGGCCTGCAACTGTCCCTGTTCAGGAATGTGGTGAATATTTATGTGCCGGTGCTCTACAGCAAGGTGTACAGGGATTACATCAAGTCTACCATTCCCGAAACAGGCATTAAGCGGCTGTTTAAGAATATTTCCTTCAGCATCGATATCCAGAACATCAACCCGAGGCGATGGGCCCCGCAAATCCCTTTTTAGTTTGGCCATTCGTTATTACACATACGAAGAGATCGACAAAAAAAAATGGGACGACTGCATTGAAAGTTCTTCCAATGGCCTGGTATATGCATACAGCTTCTATCTTGACTCTATGGCCAAAAACTGGGATGCACTTGTATTGAACGACTACGAGGCCGTGATGCCCCTGACCTGGAACAGGAAATACGGCATTTTTTATCTATACCAACCGCACTTCGCAGCCAGCCTTGGCGTATTTGGAAAAAAAATAACTGCAGCACTACTGGAAAACTTCTTGCGGGCTGTACCTGAAAAGTTCCGTTACTGGGATATCAGCCTCAACCATGGAAACCATTTCCCGGTCACGGGGTTTGAGCTGTACGAACGGATGAACTATGTATTATCCCTGAACGAGACATACGATTATCTCTATGGCCATTACAAAGAAAATATCCGGCGCAATATCAAGAGAGCTGAACAGTACCAACTCACCATCAACAAGAACATTCCCGTAACAGAGGCCACCGCCCTCGCAAAACAACAGATCAGCGATTTTGCCCGGATCCCTCCTGAAACCTTTACTGATTTTGAAAACCTGTATTGTTTATTGTATCAAAGTGAAAAAGCAACCTCTTATGGCGTATACACTGAGGACGGACGATTGGTGGCGTCTGCTGTATTCTTTTTTTCCCATACCCGTGCTTATTATATCCTTGTTGGCAATCATCCCGATGGAAAGACCCTTGGTGCTTCCCATGCACTCATCAATGCCTTTATAAAAGACCATGCCGGGCAACATTTGTTGCTTGATTTCGAAGGCAGTGATATCCCCAGCCTGGCTTTCTTTTACAGCAGTTTTGGGGCACGGGAAGAAAAGTACAGTGCGGTAAGACTGAACAGGCTGCCTCCGCCGTTGAAATGGTTTAAGAAATGATCAGGCAGGTATTATCTTTTTGATCTTTTCCCTTATTTCTTTTTCGGTTGGTTTTCCGATGGATTTTACATCGATCCAATTTTTGCCTAATCCAAGCCTGAATTTAATGAGCGGATTGGCCGCTGAAAGGCCCATCCGTGCAAACCCCATCCTCGGAACGCTTAACATATTTTTGGTGCCGGAAAGTGTATCTAATTCTG
This sequence comes from uncultured Ferruginibacter sp., assembly GCA_964645235.1. Lineage (GTDB taxonomy): Bacteria > Bacteroidota > Bacteroidia > Chitinophagales > Chitinophagaceae > Ferruginibacter. Next base: position 7,757 of record CAZYAT010000036.1, read on the forward strand.
TTGAGAAGGCCATACTGATACCAGCTTCATGCAGATATTGCATTTCCCTTTCCCCAAAATCAATTACCGGTCTTCCATTGGGATATGCAAAATACGGCACAGAATGATTAAGTATTTTTTCCAGGTCTCTCACTGAACGGTTTATTTCATCAAAACAATCCCGGTCATTTTCATTTTTCAAAACAGGATGATTGATCGTATGAGCGCCAATAGTTACCAAAGCCGATGCATCCAGCTCCCTTAATTGATCAGCATTCATGTTTCTGGGGCTCTTCTTCTCAGAGCCGGTTTGCTGACGGTATGATTCGATTATTTTATTTATCCTGTTCACAGGCAGGCATTTCAATACCTGTTGCGAAGAGAACCCGGCAAGTTTGGTTACTGGAAGATCCAATTCTGAGGAAATAATATTTTTAAATGCCGTTTCATCATACCCTTCTGTTTCCTGGAACCAGAAATTATTCCCCGAAGCGATTACTTCGGGCGATACAAAAAGGGAGGCGGGGGTCTTGTGTTTTTTTAATAAAGGAAAGATCACTGTATAAAATGAGAGCAGACCATCATCGAATGTAATGTGGCAGGTATTTGCAGTGCTTTTCTTTTGTAAAAGGACTTGTTCCAGTTCTGCAGCCGTTACCAGTGAATAACCGGACTTGAGGGCAAGAAGGATCTGTTCAAACAACACCCCATCGTCTTCTTTATGAAAAACAAGTACCAGGCCTTTTGCCATAGCAGTTCAGTTAATGCATCAGAAAATATCCAGTACGCCGATCATCAGGTTCCTGTGATCCGGCACCGGCATATTAAGTTCGTAAAAAATAAACCCGTTCATTTTTGAATGCTTCCAGCCTTTGAGCAGAGGGTTGAATGTATTGCCTGCACAACTGAAGAACTGTACAAACAGGGGGTGGTGCTGCTCAAACAGTTTTTCAATCAAACCCTCCAGGTCTTTTCCGGATTGCAGTTGTACGCCGCCTACGTAAAACACCGGCCACCGGGTACCGAATTTTTTTTTATGCAGCAGTTTGCCCCAGAGCCAGCTGTTATTATAACTCACCTGTTTCACTTCGCCCGGGTATTGCAGCCGTTTATGTTCCAGTACCTGCTGTTCATCAATACGGCATACGCCTTCGGTGGGTAAGCTGATGGCGTTGTTTATTGCCGGTTTACGGCTGAACGGAAAGTTCATGATCCGTAACACCCATGAATCCATTTCGGTGAAGCCCAGTTTTTTGGTGAAGATGGGATGAGAAGTATCATTGGCAATCCCATACAAAAAACCTGCGCCCTGTTCTTTTAGTAATCTCTTTGCTTCTTGAATAATACTGCTGAATACTTTCTTTCCCTGATGTCGTGGATGGGTTGCCGACCAGCAACTTTGATAGCCTATATAGGCCTGACCATTCAGATAAAAATCGTTTGCAAGGAAACCGTTACAACCGATTATCTCACCCTCTGCGATCGCAGCAAGAAAAAAACTTGGCTTAGATGCCTTGCTGTTCAGGTTCGCTGCCAGAAACATTGCAGGAAGTAAAAACTCAGCATTATTGGCATATCTTATCAATTGCCTCAAACACAAATCAACTGTAGGCTCATAAATGTCTACTATTTCTATCGTAAATGACATTTCACAGATCAAAATACGACAATTATAGCAAATATGCCCTACACATGCCTTAAAAAGACATCCTGTGATTTGCCTTAGTATGCCTCCCATAACCAGAAAGTAGTATTTTAATTCTGCCTTGAATTCATAATCTTGTATGCAGATTTGGAAAATCATCGGAGAAATTGGAGAAAAAAGCCGAATTGAAAACACTAAATCATCAGTTGTATACAAAAAAGAAATGAGTCCTTGGTTTAGCTTCTACAAACAACTTCTCTGAGTACTAAGTAACTATTCTACTAATTCCTGTAGTCAATAACCCAATTTCTCACTCTTAAAACAAAGATTATGAACACGAATCCAAGAACAGATTTTCTAAAAAAAGAAAGGCATTGCATTTTAAAAGTTCTAATTTATTTTATTGTTTATTCACTTGGCAACGCTGCAAATGCACAAACACCAGCTGCTACAAATACACTCAACAATACAGGCGTAACTTCGATTGCTTCAACAACTTCTACAGCTTTTAAACTTTCGATTAATGGAAACACAAAGCACTATGGCACGGGAGATGGAACGGGTACTGCCGCTACAATAGTTACTAGCCCAACTATTTTCTTGCAAAATACTACTGCATCTACCGGGCGGCAGTATTCAATAAATTCAAACAACAGTGGCCTTTTCCGTATCGCTGATGCAATTACAACTTCGCCGTTCACTGCAACAGACAGGTTTGTTATCAATTCAAGTGGACAAATTGGTATCGGCAATTCTTCACCATCAGCCAGATTACATATAATCGGTACAGGTTCAACATCTGGAACTACGTCATTCCTGATCCAAAACAACAGTGCGGCAAACCTGGTGACTGTTACCGATGATGGCAATATGGGGATCGGCGTAGCCCCATCTGCTTCATTCAAATTAAATGTAAGTAGTAACGCATTGATTAATGGAGTATCTGTAGGAACAGGGATATTAAATGCAGCAGGAAGCACAGCAATGGGCGTCAGTGCACTCTCATCAAATACTGGAGACGACAATACAGCGACCGGTAATGGCGCATTACAAAATAATACTACTGCATACAGGAACACGGCAAACGGCTGGCACTCTATGTTCAGCAATACCACGGGAAGGTATAATACTGCGGTGGGTTATCAATCGCTGGCAGCTAATACAACAGCAGACCGCAATACTGCATTAGGCTATAATACGCTTACATTTAGCACAACAGGCTACCAGAATACAGCAGTAGCCTTTGGAGCATTGAATGGCAATTCCACCGGTTATGCCAACACAGGCGTAGGCTACCAGTCATTGTACATGAATTCGACAGGCAATACCAATACTGCCTTCGGTTACAATAGTGGTTATGACAATACCACCGGAGCACTCAATACATTTATTGGTTATGCTGCCGGCAGCGGCATAAGCACCGGAAGCTATAATACGATAATTGGGAATGCTACCGGTCTTCCTGCATCACTCAGCAACACAATAATATTAGCGGATGGGCAGAACAATCAAAGGCTGTTCATTGACAACAATGGCAATGCTGGTTTTGGAACTGTAATGCCGGCAGCAAAACTCGAAATAAAACATGGTACGGACGGTAATTCAGGTCTTCGTTTTACGAATCTTACTTCGGCATCAACTACAGGAGCATCATCCGGAAAAGTATTGTCCGTTAATGCAACCGGTGACGTGGTACTTGAAGCTGCCGGTAGCGGGTCACCGGCTGATGGTTCTGAAACCATAGTACATGCAGGAACCGGCATTTCTGTTTCAGGCACAGGAACAGGAGGCAATCCTTATATCATTTCAGCAACAGGGGGTTCTTATTGGAATGCCTCAGCTATCGGAACAAATAATATCGAGAACTCAAACAGCGGTGCAGTTGTTATCGGTACCAACATCACTGCACTTCCTCCGGGTTACAAGCTCTATGTATCTGATGGAATTTTGACAGAAAAGGTAAAAGTGGCCCTTAAAGCAGGAAGCAATTGGGCAGATTATGTATTTTCTGAGAATTACAGACTTACTCCTCTTGCGGAAGTTGAATCATTTATAAGATCGAATAAACACCTGCCAGGAATATCATCTGCTGCTGCGCTGGTAAAAGATGGTGGTATTGATGTAGTCCAGATGTTCTCAAAACAAATGGAGAAAATTGAAGAGCTGACCTTATACCTGATCGAAATAAACAAAAAGATTGAGCGGCTTGAAAAAGAGAATACCAACCTGAGAAATTCAATATTAATTACTCATAAAGAATAAGGAAAATTATGAAAAAGATATTTTTAATAATAACGGTTTCGCTTTCCTTATTGGGAGCAAAAGCGCAGCTACATATATTGATTCAATTCAGGTCGGAGGCAGATATCCCTGTGGCGCAATTCTTCGAAGCACAGAAGACCTATACGTTTTCAGGTTCAGATCAAAAACTGGCGAGCATCTTAAATGCTGAAGGTATCACAGTATTCAATAAAGAATACCCCCATGCCAGCAAGGTAAATCATCCGAAAGCGCATAGGCTTGGGCTCATATATCGTATCCAAAGCTCGGGCAATATTGCTAAGCTGTATAATAAACTGCAGGTTTTGAACTGCGCAGCATTGGATAGAAAAATGTACCTGGTAAATAAACCGGAATTGCTTGTAATACCCAATGATTACAGCCTTGTATGTTTTAATCCCGTTTGTGTCCCCAGATGCAGTAACCTGCAAAATGACTTGGTGAATGCGCCTGCCGCATGGGATATTACCACAGGAGATCCAAATATTCGCATTGCAATAACAGATGTGAACTTCAGAAGGACACATGAAGAACTAGTTGGCAAAGTAGTGGTTGACAATGCATATCCATTCAATATTTTTGATTTGGATCATGGTACCGGAGTAGCAACAATTGCATCAGGGAACACAAATAACGGTGCAGGCATAGCCAGTGTAGGTTATAATTGCAAATTAGATCTTTATGACGCCTTCTCTTATGATAATGTACTGCTGGCTGCTCAAAATGGCGCAAAGGTAGTTAATTGCAGTTGGTTAACCTCCTGTTCGCCTATACCATCTGAACAGGATGTCATTGATATCATATATGATACTTACCACACGGTAATCGTTGCATCAGCCGGTAACACCAATTGTGGCCAAGAGGGTGACTGTTATCCTGCGTCTTATAATCATGTTATTTCAGTCACAGCAGTTGGTCACATTTATACTCTGGCTGAATTACTCACTTGTGGTATTGATACATATAGTGTTAAGGATGTTCATACTTTACGTCCACTCAACCCAACCAACGGAATAACCTACACTCATAATCCCAATGTTGATCTTTGTGCTCCTGGTTACCTGGTAACAACATCCAAGATCACAGGGGACAATGCATATGGTGGATATTATGGTACTTCTTACTCTTCCCCTATGGTAGCAGGGGCTGCTGCCCTGATTTTATCGGTAAACTCATTATTGCTACCTGATGATGTGGAGGCGATATTAAAATGCTCGGCACGTGATGTGTATGAGATTCCTTATAATATAAGTTACCTGAATAAACTAGGATCAGGAAGAATAGATGTTGGAAATGCTGTTCAACTGGCACAAACATGGATACCCGGATCAGGAGGTACACAACAAACAGCGCCAACAGATATCAGATGGTTCAATATCTTGTCCGATGGGATCAATACCGTTGAAGTAGAAGACTTATGTGCATTAGGTAATTATCCTGGTATGTGTAATATCGGTTACCGGTTGGAAGTTGTGAGTGGCAATCCGTCGCTCACATTTAAATGGCTCAATTTCTATTCTGAAAGCGGGGTGAACATAACGAATTCCATCATGTATGGCAATTCCATTACATTGACAAGGGGTATTGACTATCCTTACATAAATAACAGTAATGGCTCTTTGAAGATCTGCGTTCGTGTCAATGATTGTATCCCCAGCATTTACTATTCCGAAGACAGGAATTCAAATTGCCTGGGTTTGCAATGTAATACTCCGTGCCCAAGCGATGTAATAATCACAGGTGCCTATTCAACTTCGCTTACAGAATCTGCAACATGGATAAAGTCATCTGTCCAAACTACAATTCTTGCACCATCAACAGTGAAACTAGATGCACACCCAGTCAATGGATATGTGGAATTCAATCCTACTTCGAATAGTGATTTCTTTTTAACTCAACCTGACATTAATGGTTCGTTCATTTCTCAGGCTTATAACGGCTGTGTAAATGGAACACCTTCATTTGTCAAAACTAGTTTAATAAATTCAAGGTTGTTTAATACCTTAAAACCAACTAGCCAGAATAGCAGATTCGTTATTTATCCAAATCCAACATCAGGAGTAATTACCTTCTCCCATTCAGTTAAATTCTCGAAAGTGGAAATTCTGGATATGCAAGGTAGAGTAATGACTACTTTAGTAAACACCGGCTCAACTAAAATAAATATCAATCTTAGTGGTTTTCCTGCCGGCATGTACACAATCCGAATTGATAGTGGCAAGTTTATTTCTAAAGTAATAAAACAGTAACGCGATATGAAGTTTTTCCAATGCCGCATATTGATTAGTAGCTTGGTCAATATGCGGCATTCTATTATTTCGCTGCTAGTTTTGTCGATAAAAACTGATCTGCCAGGATCAGATCCAGCGGGCGGGTGATTTTAAGGTTATTCTCCTCCCCCTGTACCAATTTCACGGTCATCCCGAAAGCTTCCACCACAGTAGCTTCGTCGGTAAATCGGTCTTTGTAATCGATCTGGTAGGCAGGCAATAATACCTTGCTATGGAAGGCTTGTGGTGTCTGTACCAGTTTTACGGTACTTCTTTCCAATGATTCATTACCGTATTCGGTTACCAGGCGTACACTGTCTTTAGCATCGATCACAGGAATGGCCGAACCAAATTCCAATGCTGTATTGTGGCAGCGGACAATAAGGTCCGTGGTGAGCATACAACGTACCGCATCATGCACAAAGACGATGCTTTCCTCGGTTACCAGCTTCAGCCCGTTTTGCACGGAGTGGAACCGGGTTGGTCCGCCGGTAGTAACTGCAATACGGCTTTGATCGAAATAAGCATCGATGATCTCCTGGCCGGCATCCATATGTTCATCAGGGAGCACGAGGATCACCTGCATATCCTTGTATGAATCAAGGAATGCCCGGAGAGTGTAATACAGTACCGGTTTCCCTTTCAGGAGCATGAACTGCTTAGGAATGGTACTGTTCATCCGGGTACCGGTTCCGCCGGCAACGATCACGGCATATTTTTTCATGGTAGTTTCAAACTGTTAAACCCGGTTCAAGCAGCTTTCAAATGCCGGGTATCAATTCTTATAAATCCCTATCTTTTTTTCTCCTTTGCTGTTTTGCATGGCCCGGTACATCCCCGCACTGTTGAAGATCATAGCAGCATTCCCCGCTGCATCCACACCGATCATTCCACCCTCACCATTCATCTCCACCAGTTTTCTATTCACCACTTCATTCATTGCCTGCTGAAGTGTTATCCCTTTGTATTCCATCAGGCAGCTTACATCGTGCGCTGCAACCGCACAGATGAATGGCTCGCCATGCCCCGTGCAACTGATGGCGCAGGTTTTATTATTGGCATACGTGCCCGCCCCTATCAGGGGGCTGTCGCCGATACGTCCGTATTTCTTATTGGTCATCCCACCCGTGCTCGTGGCTGCAGCAATATTCCCATATTGGTCGCACGCAACCGCACCTACGGTACCAAACTTTTTATCCTTCATCAGCTCTTCAAGCCCCTTATTGGTATGATCAAGTGAGTAGTTATCACTGTCCCTGATCTCTTTCCATTGGTCGTACCTGAACTGAGAGAAGAAATATTCATCCGGTTCCAGCTTGATCCCTTGTTTGATGGCGAAATCATTCGCTCCTTTTCCGCTAAGAAAAACATGGTTGCTGTTGATCATCACTTCAGCTGCCAGTTCGATCGGGTTACGAACGTTGCGTATACCGGCAACTGAGCCGGCATCCAGGCTCCTCCCATCCATGATGGCAGCATCCATTTCTTGTACGCCTTTCTTGGTAAAGACCGAACCCCTTCCTGCGTTGAAAAGGAGATTATCTTCCAGCACCACCACAGAAGCTTTCACCGCATTAATGGCGGAACCGCCCTGTTCCAGTACAGCAAATCCCGCCGCCAGCGATTCTTCCAATCCTTTGATGTAAGCCTGTTCCAGTTCCGGCGTCATATCTTCCTTGAGGATGGTACCTGCTCCGCCATGGATGACCATCGAATATTGCTGCATACGTGTCAGTGGGTATTTGTTTGATGCCAAAATTATCTATTTTACCATCGCAAACTTTCTACAATTTCATGCGAAAGCTTAAACGAAAACTAACCCCGGCCGATTATCTGTTGATAATTGTAAATCTGGTTCCCGTATACGGCGTCTGGTTTGAAGACTGGAATGCTGCACGGGTTTTTCTCGTTTATTGCATGGAAACCGTGATCATCGGGTTGTTCACCATCCTGAAAATGGCTGCTGTTACCCTCTTCGTCAGGCCAAGAGACGAATGGCAGAATGATAAAGTGCCGGTCAAGGTGAGTGGATTATTCTTCATCCTTTTCTTTATTGTCCACTACGGTATTTTTGTTTTTGTTCAGACACAGATATTCTTCAGCGTAAGCGGGTTGATGGCCGACAATTCCACATTGGGTATTTACCGCCAGATACCCAATGCGCTGGGGGATGAAGGAAGGCTGCTGCTGATCATTTTCGTTCTGTACTATACCCTGCAAAACCTGTTTGATTTTTTTCTTTCAGGGGAATACAGGACCGCTTCGATGATGAAAATAATGTTTCAGCCTTACGGGCGCATCATTGTTCAGCAGTTTGTGGTGATTGTTGGAAGTATGATCCTTGCCTTCGGGGGAGGAAAAGTATTTATACTGATATTGGCACTGGTAAAGATCTATGTGGAAGTCTTCTTCAACTTCGATCGCATCATAAACCTTACAGAGGCCAGGGCCAGGCAGAAAATGGAGCGGGAAAGGAACTCCCTACCCAAGTAGCTGTTTGCATTCGGACAGTAAGCGTTCGGCATTGATCGCCACCGTGCCTACTTCTTCACAGACAAGCCCTCCGGCAATATTCGCCATTTCGGCCATCAGCTTTACATCTTTCGTCCCTGCATAAACAAGCGAAGCTACAGCGATCACCGTGTCCCCTGCACCGCTTACATCAGCAACGCTCCGGATGTGCGTAGGAATAATGGCCGCTTCTTTACCCTGCTGGTAAAACACACCCCTCTCGGAAAGTGTGATGAGGGATATTTTATGATCCAGCTTCTCCTGGAGAAGAAGGTGCATATCCTGCAGTACATGGAGGTTGATGGTTTCGGGCATCATGTTGAGCCCTTCTTTCACTTCCTTGAGGTTGGGCTTGAAGATATCCACTCCCCTGTAGTCAAAGAAATTCTTACGCTTGGGGTCTACTGTAGTGATGATGTTCAACTTGCGGCAAAGATCAACAACCTTTCGTATAACAGAAGCCGTCAATACTCCCTTATTATAATCTTCCAGTATCACCACCTGGGGACTCTCTGCCGCCACGTAGTTTTCAAAAGCATACAGCAGTTTTTCCTCATCATCATTACCGATGTCATCGGTCATCTCTGCATCAAGCCGCATCATGTGCTGGTTACGGCTGATGATCCGGATCTTATTAGTGGTGATCCTCTTTTCACTTTGCACCAGGTATTTTGTCCCTATATTATTTTCATTGAGGAGCCTGGCCAGTTGATCCCCGTCATCGTCTTTCCCCAATACGCTGATCATACTGACTGAAGCGCCCAAAGAAGCAATATTAAGCGCTACGTTGCCTGCCCCGCCAATGCGGAGCTCTTTTTTTCTTACCGCCACTACCGGTACGGGTGCCTCCGGAGATATACGGTCAACATTTCCCCACCAATAGGTATCCAGCATCAGATCACCTACAACAGCAACCTTTAACTGATGGAACTGGTGGAATAATTGATCGAAGTCGCGGCCAGGCATAAGAAGTCAATTTTTCTTCTGGTTGGAAATTGAGATAAAATAAACGGGGATGCCCAGCAGCACGATCCCCAGCCCGATGCCGGCATAAACCGGTTTGAAAAGGATCAGGAATAGGCAGAATACAAGGGCAAGAACGATATAAATGCCCGGCAATACAGGATAACCGAATGCCTTATACGGCCGTTCTGCATCGGGGCGTGTTTTACGCAGTTTGAATATGCCGATGATCGTTATGGCGTAGAACAATACCACTACAAAGGAGATCATATCCAGAAGATCGCCGTACTTACCACTCAGGCAGAGTATGGATGCCATGATGCATTGCGCCCATAAAGCATACTCGGGTACGGCATATTTATTCAGGCTTGCTGCCTTTTTGAAAAAAAGTTTGTCAACGGCCATCGCATTATACACACGGGCCCCGGCGAGGATCAGCCCATTATTGCAACCAAAAGTGGAGATCATGATCATAACTGCAATAACAATGGTACCTGCATTTCCAAAAATAGCATGAGATGCTGTTACGGCTACCCGGTCGTTCTCAGCAAAAGCGATCTCATTCATAGGCAACACCGAAACATACATCAGGTTGGTGGATACATAGATCACGGTAACGATCAATGTACCCAGGAAGAGGGCAAGGCCGATATTACGTTTGGGGTTCTTTACTTCCCCTGCTATGAAAGTTATATTATTCCAGGCATCACTGCTGAAGATCGAACCCACCATGGATGCCGCTACGGCTCCGATCATTCCCATGCCAACCACCTCTCCCCAGGATTTCGAATCGGCATTCCACCCCTTCATAGAAAAAGCATCTGCCCAGTTTGCGTTCCAGATCTCTGCCTTTGCAGCAAGGATAAAACCGAAGACGATCAGGCCGAACAGGCTCAGCAGTTTGGTGGCGGTAAACACCGTTTGTATGATCTTACCGTTTTGAATACCCTTTGAATTGATATAGGTAAGCAATATTATCAGCAGTATCGCCACAAGCTGGGCGGCAGATATCTGAACGAAACCCAGGTCTGCCAGGATATTCTTTTCACTCAGCGGCGGTAAAAGGTAAGCGGCGAATTTACTGAATGCCACACCAACAGCAGCGATGGTGGCGGTTTGTATCACGGCAAAAAAACTCCACCCGTAAAGGAATCCGGCAAGGGGATTGAACGCTTCTTTCAAATAAACATATTGGCCACCCGCCTTAGGGAACATGGCGCTTAATTCGCCGTAGCTCATGGCTGCCGTAAGGGTCATGAAACCGGTGATAAGCCAGACCATGATGAGCCAACCGGCACTACCCACATTCCGGGTGATATCGGCGCTGACAATGAAAATACCGGATCCGATCATAGAACCGGCCACGATCATGGTGGAATCCAACAAGCCCAAGGTGGGTTTAAAAGAAGCAGTTTGTTCTGTCATTAGTTCCCTGTTTAGCAGAACAAGATATAGAAATTACGTGAAATTATTGTTTGGACAGGGATTTCATTTTCTGGTTCATACCTTTAATGACATCAGCAGTGATGTTCAGACTTGAATCTTTATAAACCATATAATCCAATCCGGTTCCGGTAGTGAATATATACATAAAGTTCTTGTCCTTGTTATAATCCGCCAGGAACTCCCTTAACTGCTTCTTGATGTCCTCCATGATGGTAAAGCTCTTTTCATTGAGCTTCTGGCTTTGCTGCTGTTTTTCATTGTCGATCTTTTGTTGCTGCTCTATAAGTTTTTCCTGGAAACTTTGTGCCTCGGTTTCGGTAATGGCCGCACCTTTCTTCAAAAAATTCTCCCGCTGGGCCTGCAGGCTTTTGTAACCATCTTCCTGCTGCCTCTCAATGGCCTTCATCTCGCTCTCCAACTCCTTGCGCCGTTCCTTGATATAACTGATATTCTCGTTCAATGAATCCAGGTCCACGTAAGCAAGGGGCGGACGCTTTACTCCACTATCAGTCCCTGCATACGTATGGTTGATCTTGGCTGCCACATCCTTGGCCTTTTTACCAGAAAAATCATAATAATACAGGTAGCCGACAGCAGCGATCAACACAATATTGAGAATAAGAGATAGATTTTTCATCATGCGCTTCATTTGCCGGCAAGATACTTACAAACCCACAGCCGCCAATGGTTTTATAAAATTTTTAGGAAAGGGTTAACTGCTTAAAACCGATCCGTTAAGCCCTGTTTGGATGTAACCCGATTCGGGTTATCTTAGACACAAATTCCCTGTATGAACCGTTTTATTTTTATTGTCATGCTGCTTATAGCTCCTTTATTCAGCGTATGCCAGCAATGGAAGATCTTTACCGATACGGCTGGAAATTTCACTGCCAGCTACCCGCCCGACTGGGTCAATAAGATTAAAACGGGCAACCGGGTATTCTTTACCTCTCCCTCCGATGGAAAGACCGATGGTTTCCGTGAGAATATCAATATTGCCGTTTCTTATAATAAGGAATTCGGTGGAGATGCCAAGGTGAAAGACCTGTTTCCTGAAGTTCTCCAGCAACTGGAGGGTTCATTCACCGACTTCAAGAAAGAGAATTTCCGCAGTTTTAAATGGAACAACCGAGATGCCATTGAACTTATATATTCCGGGTACAGCAAAGGGGATGAATCGGTTAAAGTACGCTGTACCCAATGGTTTTGCTTTTACCAGTCAAAGCTTTACCTGGTAACTTTTGTTTCGGATGCGTCCACGCACATTCACGACAAGACGGCCGGGAAAATCATGAGTAAGATCGTATTCAAATAAGTTTTGGGTCAACGTTTCAGGAATTTCCCCGATACCAGCTTTTCAATCACCTCGTCCTTTAAACTACGGCTGATGGGAATGCGGTGCTGCCCCATCCTGATCTCGTTACCATCGATACTGTCGACCCTGGCGGCGGCTACTATATACGATTTATGTACTTTGATGAACCGGCTTACCGGTAAATAATCCTCCACCGACTTAAAAGTCAGATAGCTCATATATTTCTTATCCAGGGTATGAATGGTAACATAATTCTGCAAGGCCTCAACATACAGTATCTCATCATAAAAGATCTTAACCAGTTTATTATCGGCCTTGATAAAAAAATGATCGGCACCGGTACCGCCGGTACCTCCCTCGGACCTATTTACCTGCCGTATCTCGAAGAACTCTTTTGCCTTAAGGGCTGCTTTTAAAAAACGGTCGAATGAAATCGGTTTGACAAGGTAATCCAGTGCATTTACTTCGAAACCATCAAGCGCATATTGCGGATAAGCGGTTGTGAATATCACCGCCGGGGGATTTTTAAACGTCCTGAAGAATTCCAGGCCCGTGATCTTTGGCATTTGTATGTCGAGGAACAGGAGTTGTATTTCACCGGATCCGATCAATTCTGTCGCCGCCAGGGGGTTATCAAAACTGCCGGCCAGTTTAAGGAAATCAATGTCCGAAACATATTCCTTCAGCCCTGCTCTTGCAAGCGGTTCATCGTCGATTATGATACAATTGATGGTCATTTCAATTTAAAGTTGCAGGATCAGGGCTACGGAGAACCGGTCGATCCCATCTGTAATGTTAAGTTCATGTTTTTTAGGATAAAGCAATTCCAGCCTCCGCTTTACATTATTAAGCCCGATGCCTGAATGTTCGGCCGATTCTTTGGCATTCACTTCTTTTGAATTCTCGGCCGTAAAGTGGAAAGTCCCATTATCCCTCTTGATCATCAGCCTGATAAAGTTAGGCTGATTTTTATGATGCGAAATATGTTTAAATGCATTTTCAACTAGGGGTATCAGCAGCAATGGCTCCAGGTAGAAGCCCCTGATATCCGGAGCGCAATCAAAGTCGACGAGGAAATGTTCGTCCTTGCGGAGTTTCTGCAGGTCGATATAGCTCTTCAGGTATTCGATCTCCTTTTCGATCGGCACTTTATCGCCATTCATTTCATACAGCTGGTAACGGAGCATGGCTGAGAATTTATGAAGGGCATCCCTTGCATCGGCATTATTCTTATCGATCAGGAAATAAACTGAATTAAGTGAATTGAAAAGGAAATGGGGGTTGATCTGGGATTTAAGGAAATTGAGTTCCGCCTCTGCCTTTTCCTTCGCCATCTCCACCATACGCTGCTGCATGCCTATGTAATCGGCAACCAGCTTGAAGGCTGCACCGGCTGTAACAAGGAAAAAATGGGGGATCACATTGTCATACAACCTTTCTTTCAGGTTTCCTGACAAGTCGAGTAACAATGGGTTATTCAGCATCCTGCCGAGTATATTCATCTTAATGACGCTGCTTACGAGGATCATCGAAATGAACAATATCGCAAACCAGACGTATTGTTTTTTGTAAAGAAGTTTGGGGATCAGGATATAGTTCGTGACGTATACCAATAAAGCCAGGTCGGCTACTTTGACAAGCGTCACCAAAAAGGCCTTTTGCTGGGTAGGATAGTCTTCGTATCGCAGAAGGAACCACAACCCGAATACCAACAACCAGGCCAGGACATGGTGCAGTTTATACTTGATGAAATAATGAGCGTTGAGCATGTATCAAAAATAAAAGTACAAATTCCTTCAGGAAACAGTCTTTACAGGAACCGGGGCCCGGGCTTGACGAAATGCATATTTGCCCCTTGTCAAGTGCAGTTACCCTTTGGTGTAAATGATTTTTCCCGGGGGTTTTACCGAATCATATTTGTACCCTAAAGACGATCAAATGAAATCTCTCCCCTTTATTGCCGCTCTTTTCCTCCTTCCCGGACTGAATGGATGTTCTCAAAACAAACCGGCTTCCACAACCAAGCCTGTAGGCGGACATTGCGAAGGCTGTGAAGCTATCTACGAATGCCCGGTTCCTTTTGATGAACTAAATGAGGTGGATACGTTACCCGACTTCAAGGATCCCGGCCCCAGGATCGAGATCAAGGGGGTGGTTTACCAACTGGATGGCAAGACACCTGCCCCGGGAGTAGTATTATATATATACCATACGGATCAGCAGGGTATCTATGCAAAGAAAGGAAACGAGCAAAGGTGGGCGAAACGGCATGGTTATATCCGTGGATGGGTAAAGACGAACGAAAAAGGAGAATACCGGTTCTATACGCTGGTACCAGCCTCTTATCCAAACAGCAGTAATCCCAAACATATTCACCCGGTAATAAAGGAGCCTGTAATAAACGAATACTGGATAGATGAATTCCTATTTGAGGATGACCCCCTGCTTCCTGGAAAGGAAAAGAACAAGCGAGACCCAGTAGGCGGCCATGGCATTTTGAAGGTCGTTATGAAAGATGGTATCCTTCGTGCCGAAAGAAATATCATTCTTGGGCTCAACGTGGTTAATTATCCAACAACAAAGAACTGAATCTTCAACTTAAAAAAAATACTGTTATGAAAAAGGTTTTACTCATTATGCTCACCGTTGCAGCCGGGTACACGATCGTTTCCTGCAATGGCAATGTAAAAGCAGAGACGATTACGATCGATCGTTCCACAAACCTTGAAACAATTCCCGGATACAGGTGGATAGAATGTACTGCAGATGCAGACTTCCCGGAAAGCTATAATTTCCAGTTATTCAGTTTACGGGACACTTTGTGGGCCTTTCACCCTAGGGGAAACTGGTTTACAAAGGATGGGAAGGGGTGGACAAAGAGCTCTTTACCAAACAGTATTTATAACCTTGCCTTCCTGGATTATGTGCAATTCAACAACAGTATCTTAGGATTAGGACATTTTGAGGGAAATATTGAGCGTTACCGGCTAACCACGGAAATATACCAGACAACGGATATGCGTACATGGACCACCCTTGCTAAAGAGAGTAATCTCCCCAAGCGGTTCTTTTATCACCCTTTTGTTTTGAAAAATAAGATCTGGATAATTGGCGGAACCGATGGCAGTAATTCTTTTTCGGATATATGGAATTCTGAGGATGGCGTTCACTGGGTGAAGCAGGCTGATGGACTTCCCTTCGGAAAGAGAGAGAGCAGCCAGTTTGTAGTGCTGAACAACAGGGTTTACATGATCAACAACGACGTATGGTCCTCTGCAGATGGCCTGAACTGGACATTGGAAACAAAAGAATTGGTAAAGGGTGTCAGCATTTTCGGTGGAACTGCTGTCGTTTTTGATAACAGGATATGGCTCCTGGGATGCAACAGGAATGGAAAATTTGCCAGCGAAGTCCTAGTAAGTGAGGATGGAAAACAATGGACTGCACAAAGTGCTCCCTGGAGTCCAAGAGGTGGAATTGCGGCCTGTGTTTATAATGATAAGATATTCATAACTGGTGGAAAATATGGTGGGCCGGGCATTTCAGGACAAACAGAATTTGTATACAGCAACGACGTATGGGCGCTGGAAAAACAATGAACCTATTAAAGTAAAGCCAAATAAAAAAAGGAGCAAGTTGATCTTGCTCCTTTGTATTTCAATTTAAGAAATCCTTATTCTTCTTCGTCGAAGCTCATGGCTTCCTTGGTCGTCATCAGCAATTCGTACTCTTCCTTGCTTCCCACGATCATGTTCTCGAAGTCACGCATACCGGTACCGGCAGGTATGTGATGACCGGTGATCACGTTTTCTTTCAGGCCAAGCATATCATCTGTCTTGCCCTGGATGGCAGCAGAAGAAAGTACCTTGGTCGTTTCCTGGAACGAAGCAGCCGAGATCCAGCTGTGTGTACCCAGCGATGCCTTGGTAATACCCAGCAGCAACGGAGACGATGTTGCAGGTTTTGCATCCCGGTATTCAGCCAGTTTCTTATCGGCCCTGCGCAATACGGAGTTCTCTTCACGCACTTCACGAAGTGTAACGATCTGGCCCGATTTCAGCTTGGTGCTTTCGCCTGCATCAGTGATCACCTTCTTATCAAAGATGAAATCGTTCTCCATGTTGAAGTCGAAGCGGTCCTCTGTATCTCCTTCGAGGAATTTGGTATCGCCGGCGTCTTCGATCCGTACTTTACGCATCATCTGCCGAACGATCACTTCAATATGTTTATCATTGATCTTTACACCTTGTAAACGGTAAACCTCCTGGATCTCATTCACCACGTATTCCTGAACAGCGAACGGTCCTTTGATGGCAAGAATATCAACCGGGGCGATCTGTCCGTCGCTCAGTGCGGCACCTGCCTTCACGAAGTCACCGTCCTGAACCAGGATCTGGCGGCTCAACGGAACCAGGTATTTTTTTACCACCCCATCTTTTGCTTCCACAATGATCTCCCTGTTACCACGCTTGATGGCCCCGAAAGCAACCACCCCGTCGATCTCGCAAACCACGGCAGGGTTACTAGGGTTACGGGCTTCAAACAATTCAGTAACACGAGGCAGACCACCGGTAATGTCCTTCAGTTTGCTGAGCACCCTCGGGATCTTCACCAGCACCTGGCCGCTCTTCACATCGTCTTTCTCTTCCACCACGATATGAGAACCTACTGGCAGGTTATATGTTTTCTTCTCCTTACTACCATCTATGATAATAGTAGGAAGCTTGGTTTTGTCCTTTGTTTCAATGACCACTTTCTCACGGTGGCCTGTTTGTTCATCGGCTTCATCCCGATAGGTAATTCCTTCGATCAGGCTCTCAAAATGTATGGTACCGTTTGTTTCAGAAACGATCACGTTGTTGAACGGATCCCAGGTACAGATGACATCGCCCTTATTTACTTTTTGTCCATCTTTCACATTCAGGATCGCACCGTATGGGATGTGCATGCTGTTGAGCAGGCGGTCAGACTTCACATCAATGTTCCTGATTTCGCCCGTACGGCCGATAACCACCTGTACCTTCTTCCCTTCATTATTCTCGGTACTTACTGTACGCAGGCCATCGAACTGAAGGGTCCCGTCGAATTTGGCAGCCAGTGACGATTCCACCGAGGCAGAACCAGCCACACCACCTACGTGGAAGGTACGCAGTGTAAGCTGTGTACCAGGCTCACCGATCGACTGGGCAGCGATGATACCCACGGCATCACCACGCTGTGCCAGCATACCCGATGCAAGGTTCTTACCATAACATTTTACGCAAACACCACGCTTGCTTTCGCAGGTAAGTACCGAGCGTATCTCCACTGTTTCAATACCGCTGTCTTCGATCGTCCTCGCCATCTCAGCACTGATCTCTTCACCGGCGCTGATGAGCAATTCATCGGATACCGGGTGGAAAATATCATGCAATGAGGTGCGGCCTTCGATACGGTCGCTCAATGGCTCGATGATGTCTTCATTATCTTTCAAGGCAGAAGTGGCGATACCACGAAGGGTTCCGCAATCTTCCTCGTTGATTACCACGTCTTGAGAAACGTCCACCAGCCTACGTGTCAGGTAACCGGCATCCGCAGTTTTAAGGGCGGTATCTGCCAGACCTTTACGGGCACCGTGGGTAGATATAAAGTATTCCAATACGCTCAACCCGTCTTTAAAGTTGGCGAGGATCGGGTTCTCGATGATCTCTGATCCGGAAGAACCTGATTTACGTGGTTTGGCCATCAATCCCCTTAACCCGGCCAGCTGTTTGATCTGCTGTTTGCTACCACGTGCACCGGAATCCAGCATCATGTACACAGAGTTGAAGCCCTGCTTATTGGTTGCCAGTTCATGGATCAATGTTTCAGTTACTTTAGTATCCACGCGGCTCCAGATGTCGATGATCTGGTTATAGCGTTCGTTATTAGTGATCAGGCCCATGTTGTAGTTCTCCCAAACCTCGTCCACTTCGCTCTGTGCATTCTCGATCAGCATGGTCTTGATCTCCGGGATGATCAGGTCGTTGATGTTGAACGACAAGCCGCCACGGAAGGCCATACGATAGCCCAGTGTTTTGATATCATCCAGGAACTTCGCCGTTGCAGGAACGCTCGTCCATTTGATGATGTCGCCGATGATCTCACGCAATGCTTTTTTGGTAAGCAGTGCGTTGATATAACCTACTCCTTTCGGAACGAACTGGTTAAAAATGACACGGCCAACAGTAGTATCGATCAGTTTTTTAGATAAAGAACCGTCTGCATTACGCACATCAGTTTTCACTTTGATGTTGGCATGCAGGTCGATCTGCTTTTCATTATAGGCAATGATCACTTCTTCCGGTGAGTAGAATGCTTTACCTTCTCCTTTCACCACTTCTTCAGCAGTCGATTTCTTACCCTTGGTGATGTAGTAGAGGCCCAACACCATGTCCTGTGAAGGCAGGGTGATCGGCGTACCGTTCTGAGGGTTAAGGATGTTATGTGAAGAGAGCATCAGCAACTGTGCTTCCAGGATGGAGGCATTGCTTAAAGGAACGTGAACCGCCATCTGGTCACCGTCGAAGTCGGCGTTGAACGCAGTGGTTACCAATGGGTGCAGCTGGATCGCTTTACCTTCGATCAGCTTAGGCTGGAAGGCCTGGATCGACAAGCGGTGAAGCGTCGGGGCCCTGTTCAGCAGAACCGGGTGGCCCTTCAATATGTTCTCAAGAATGTCCCAGATAATGGCTTCTTTCTTATCCACCAGTTTGCGGGCACTCTTTACGGTCTTTACAATACCTCTTTCGATGAGTTTTCGGATGATGAATGGTTTGAATAATTCAGCGGCCATATCTTTCGGCAACCCGCACTCGTGCATTTTAAGTTCCGGGCCTACCACGATCACCGAACGGCCGGAGTAGTCAACACGCTTACCGAGCAGGTTCTGACGGAAACGTCCCTGTTTACCTTTCAGTACATCGCTCAGGGATTTCAATGCACGCCCACCTTCTGCCTTTACAGCATTCGATTTACGGCTGTTATCAAACAACGAATCGATCGCTTCCTGCAACATACGTTTTTCATTACGCAGGATCACTTCAGGCGCTTTGATCTCCAGCAAACGCTTCAAACGGTTGTTACGGATGATCACACGGCGATAGAGGTCATTCAGGTCTGATGAGGCAAAACGGCCACCGTCCAATGGAACAAGTGGTCGGAGTTCCGGTGGAATGACCGGTATATATTGCATCACCATCCATTCCGGACGGTTGTTGATCCTTGTATTGGCATCACGGAAGCTTTCCACCACGCTCAAACGCTTCAAAGCATCGGCTTTACGTTGTTGGGAGGTTTCATTGGCAGCAGCATTACGCAGGTCGAAGCTCAGCTGGTCCAGGTCGATTCGCTGAAGCATATCATGAACCGCTTCGGCCCCCATCTTGGCGATGAATTTATTCGGGTCTTCGTCTGGCAGGTGCTGGTTATCTTTCGGAAGCGTATCGAGTATGTCAAGATACTCTTCTTCTGTCAGCAGGTCACCATAGTTCTGACCCTTATCGGTACGGATACCCGGCTGTATCACCACGAAACGTTCGTAGTAAACGATGCTTTCAAGTTTTTTGGAACTCATCCCCAGCAGGTAACCGATCTTGTTTGGCAATGATTTGAAATACCAGATATGTACCACGGGTACCACCAGTTTGATGTGACCCATCCTTTCACGACGCACTTTCTTTTCAGTTACTTCCACGCCGCAACGGTCGCAAACGATCCCTTTATAACGGATGCGCTTGTACTTACCGCAGGCACATTCATAATCCTTTACCGGTCCGAAGATCCTCTCGCAGAACAAACCATCTCTCTCCGGTTTGTACGTACGGTAGTTGATCGTTTCTGGCTTGAGCACTTCGCCATAGCTCTTTTCAAGGATGCTGTCGGGCGAAGCCAAACCGATGGTTATCTTGGAGAATGTCGGCCTTGGGCGGTTTTCTTTTTTGAATGCCATATTGTAATTAAGAATTAAAAAATTAAAAATTAAAAATGATCGATCCGTTCGGCTGTTATACCTTATCAATCAAATTTCAGATCCAGGCCCAGGCCTCTCAATTCATGAACCAGTACGTTGAATGATTCAGGAATGCCGGCCCTTGGAATATTGTCGCCTTTCACGATCGCCTCATAGGTCTTCGCCCTTCCGATGATATCATCCGATTTAAGCGTCAATAATTCCTGGAGGATGTTTGATGCGCCATACGCTTCCAGTGCCCATACCTCCATTTCACCAAACCGCTGGCCCCCGAACTGTGCTTTACCACCGAGGGGCTGCTGTGTAATGAGACTGTATGGTCCGATGGAGCGGGCGTGCATCTTGTCATCCACCATGTGGTGCAGTTTGATCATGTAGATCACACCCACAGTCGCCTTCTGGTCGAAACGTTCTCCGGTCTCACCGTCGTAGAGGTAGGTGTGCCCAAATTTCGGCAAGCCTGCTTTGGTGATATTTTCGTCGATCTCGGCCACGCTGGCACCATCGAAGATCGGCGTTGAGAATTTCGCCCCGAGTTTTTCACCTGCCCATCCCAATACGGTCTCGTATATCTGGCCAAGGTTCATACGGCTGGGTACACCCAATGGATTCAGTACGATATCAACCGGTGTTCCGTCTTCGAGGAAAGGCATATCTTCCTGGCGAACGATCTTCGCTACGATACCTTTATTACCGTGGCGTCCGGCCATTTTGTCCCCTACTTTCAGTTTACGCTTAACGGCCATGTACACTTTTGCCAATTTCAATACACCTGCTGGCAATTCATCGCCGATTGAAATGTTGAATTTCTCTCTCTTATACCGGCCAAGTTCTTCATTGAACTTGATGTTATAATTATGGAGCAGGATGTTGATCAGTTCGTCTACCTTCCCGTCGCCGGTCCAACCCAGCGGGTTCACATTCTGGTAGTCGATATTAGCAAGGTTCTTGGCATTGAACTTAGCGCCTTTGCCGATCAGCACTTCCCCGAAATTGTTACTTACACTGGCACTGGTCTTATCTTTCAGCAATGTTTGCAGTTTGCCGATGAGTAATTCCAGCAGGTCTGCTTCGTTCTTCTCGTGTGTCTTTTCTATCTTATCCAGTTGGGCTTTCTCACGCACTTTTGCATTCTTGTCTTTCTTCGCACGCTGGAATAATTTCTTGTCAATGATCACTCCTTCCGTTCCGCTCGGCGCTTTCAAAGAAGCATCTTTTGCATCACCGGCTTTGTCGCCGAAGATGGCACGCAGCAGCTTTTCTTCCGGTGTAGGATCACTTTCCCCTTTCGGAGTGATCTTACCGATCAGGATATCACCTTCCTTCACATGAGCACCAATACGGATGATACCGTTCTGGTCCAGGTCTTTGGTAGCTTCTTCACTTACGTTCGGAATATCCGGTGTCAGCTCTTCTTCACCAAGTTTGGTATCTCGGACCTCAATCTCGAATTCGGAAATATGAATAGAAGTGAAAAGATCTTCTTTAACCACTTTCTCACTGATCACGATGGCATCCTCGAAGTTGTACCCTTTCCATGGCATGAAGGCTACTTTCATGTTACGGCCAAGAGCAAGTTCCCCGCCTTTGGTTGCATACCCTTCAGTAAGGAAATCGCCTTCAGAAACTTTTTGTCCTTTCACCACAGCCGGGCGCAGGTTAATGCAGGTTTCCTGGTTGGTGCGAACAAACTTGGTAAGTTTATACACAACCAGGTCTTCATCGAAGCTGACCAGTTGCTGTGTTTCATTTCTCTTGTAACGAACGTGTATTTCATTTGCATCCACGAATTCTACCACACCATCCCCGTCTGCATGGATCTGGATCCTTGCATCACGGGCAGCTTTTGCTTCCAGACCGGTTCCCACAATAGGAACTTCAGGCTTGATAAGGGGTACAGCCTGGCGTTGCATGTTCGATCCCATCAGCGCACGGTTGGCGTCATCGTGCTCCAGGAATGGAATGAGTGAAGCACTCAACCCTACGATCTGGTTCGGTGCCACATCCATGAATTCCACTTCGGATTTATCGAGGATCGGGAAGTCGCCTGTCTGGCGGCTCTTGATCCTGTCGTCAACAAAATTTCCTTTTGCATCAATATCCACATTCGCCTGGGCGATCTTGGCGGTATCTTCTTCTTCTGCACTTAAGAATGTGATCTTCTTCATATCTACCTTGCCATCTTCCACTTTGCGGTAAGGTGTTTCGATAAAGCCCATCTCATTGATCTTCGCATGTACACAAAGTGTTGAGATCAGGCCGATGTTCGGGCCTTCCGGTGTTTCGATCGTACAAAGACGACCGTAGTGGCTATAGTGTACGTCACGAACCTCGAAGCCTGCACGCTCACGGCTCAATCCACCGGGGCCGAGGGCCGAGATACGGCGTTTGTGTGTAATTTCTGACAATGGGTTTGTCTGATCGAGGAACTGGGACAACTGTGAGGTTCCAAAGAAGGAGTTGATCACAGATGACAGCGTCCTTGCATTGATCAGGTCAACCGGGGTGAACACCTCGTTGTCACGAACGTTCATACGTTCGCGGATGGTACGTGCCATACGGGCCAGGCCAACGCCAAACTGGGCATATAATTGTTCGCCAACGGTACGTACGCGACGGTTGCTCAGGTGATCGATATCGTCTACTTCGCTCTTACCGTTAGTAAGCAATACCAGGGTTTTAATGATGGCGATGATATCGTCTTTGGTCAATACTTTTTTGGTGATCGGGAAGTTAAGGCCGAGGCGGCGGTTGATCTTGTAACGGCCAACTTCGCCAAGGTCATAACGTTTATCACTGAAGAACAGTTTGTCGATGATGCCCCGGGCTGTTTCATCATCCGGCGCATCGGCACCACGTAATTGCTTGTAAATATGCTGCACCGCTTCCAATTCGCTGTTGGAAGTATCTTTATTCAACGTGTTATAAATGATCGCATAATCACCACTCACCTCTTCTTTCTGGATGAAGATGCTCTTCACTTCCATTTCAAGGATCATGGCAATGTTAGACTCATCAAGAACAGTATCCCTTTCCAGTACGATCTCATTACGCTCGATAGAAACCACCTCACCGGTATCTTCATCAACGAAGTCCTCCACCCAGGTACGAAGTACACGGGCTGCAAGACGCTTGCCGATACATTTTTCCAGGTTCTTTTTATCTGCCTTCACCTCATCGGCCATACCGAATAATTCAAGAATGTCTTTATCCGTTTCGTAACCGATAGAACGCAGCAGAGTTGTTACAGGGAATTTTTTCTTACGGTCGATGTAAGCGAACATCACGTTGTTGATATCCGTAGCAAATTCCATCCAGGCTCCCTTGAAAGGAATGACCCTGGCAGAATATATCTTGGTTCCGTTCGGATGGATAGATTGTCCGAAGAACACACCTGGTGAACGATGTAATTGGCTTACCACGACTCTTTCTGCACCATTGATAACGAAAGTACCTCTGGGTGTCATGTAAGGAATATTACCCAGGAACACGTCTTGAACGATTGTCTGAAAATCAACGTGCTCTTCGTCGTTACAACTCAACCTCAATTTTGCTTTCAGGGGAACAGCGTAGGTAAGACCTCTTTCAATACACTCTTCGATGGTGTAACGGGGAGGATCTACGAAATAGTCCAGGAATTCCAGCACAAAGATGTTTCGGGTATCAGTGATCGGAAAGTTTTCCTTGAATACCCGGAACAAGCCCTCCACATTCCGCTTATCAGGTGTGGTTTGTAACTGGAAGAAATCTTTAAATGATTGGATCTGGATTCCCAGCAAATCGGGAGTCTCTGCTAAAAGTTCAACTTTTCCGAAATTGATACGTTTAGCAGGGTTTGTTTTTGTTGCAGACATATTGTAATTAAAACGTTTTAGTGTGCAGAAGACCCTTTGGATTTTTGGGCAGGTTCACAACATGTGCCACTAACCCGAAATTAAAGGACGGCAAAGGTAGGAAATTATTTACTATTCCGGGCCTCAGAAATGCGTTTTTTTGCTG
The DNA here is from genome assembly GCA_964645235.1 of uncultured Ferruginibacter sp. GTDB lineage: Bacteria > Bacteroidota > Bacteroidia > Chitinophagales > Chitinophagaceae > Ferruginibacter. Next base: position 32,155 of record CAZYAT010000036.1, read on the forward strand.
TTTTGGAAGGGCTTTTGTGGATAACCGGCCTTTTTGGACACATCCCCCCGATTTTAACGAAAAAGCCCCGGAAAACTCCGGGGCCCAGCTTATCTCGTTAAAAGAAAATTAAGCGATCTCAACTTCAGCGCCAGCTTCGGTCAGTTTAGCTTTCAGGTCTTCTGCAGTGGCTTTATCCACACCTTCTTTCAATGGTTTTGGAGCGCCATCCACCAGGTCTTTTGCTTCTTTCAGACCCAGGCCGGTAAGCTCCTTAACAATCTTAACAACGGCCAGTTTGTTGGCACCTCCACTTTTCAGGATAACGTTGAAAGATGTTTTTTCTTCAGCAGCTGCTGCTCCGCCGCCGCCGTCTCCGCTAACTACAACTGCAGCTGCAGCTGGTTCGATTCCGTATTCAGTTTTTAAGAATTCAGCTAATTCCTGTACTTCTTTTACAGTCAAGCTTACTAGGTTTTCGGCTAATGTTTTTACGTCTGCCATAATGTTTAATTTTTCCCGCCTTCATTGTTTTTGACTCCGGCGGAGTGTTTAAAAAAATTGTTTCGCCTTTACGTTTTATGCCATCAGGCTATGGGCATTGATATTTTGTTCCCCAATGGGAATAATTATGCTTCCGCTGGTGCGGCCTCTTCGGCTGCAGCCGGCCTGTTTTGCAATGCACCCAAAACCCGTTGGATCGGTGACTGCAACAAGCCGATAACTTCACCAATAAGCTCATTCTTGGTCTTGATCTGTGTAAGCGCCTTCAACTGGTCATTACCTACAAATACATCGCCATTGATGAATGCAGCTTTGAGCACCGGCTTTTCATTGTTGGTCTCCTTCCGGAAACTACTGATGATCACGGCCGGTTCCTTCGGATTCTCGCTGAACATAAGGGCTGTTACCTTGTGCAATGAGTCGTAAACACCCGCATATTTCTCCGCGTCGATGCTTTCAAGAGCCTTCTTGATGAGTGTATTCTTGGCAACTTTCATCTCAACCTGCTTATTGAAGCAGTGCCTGCGAAGGTTGCTGACCTGCTCTACCGTCAGACTTTCTGTGTCGGTGATGTAGAAGTTGTTATACTGAGTGAACTTACCTTTCAGCAGCTCGATCACTTCGTTTTTTTCTTGTTTTGTCATAACAAATATTTTTTGTCCCAGCTATAACCAGGATTAGTTTTGAACAGATTTGGTGTCTATTGCGATGCCTGGGCTCATGGTACTCGCCATGCTTACTCCTTTCAGGTAGGTACCTTTAGAAGAGGAAGGCTTCAGTTTGATAATAGCATTAATGAGCTCCTGGCTGTTCTCAGCGATCTTTTCAGGAGAGAAACTCACCCTTCCGATAGATGCGTGGATGATACCCACTTTATCTACTTTAAAGGCAATTTTACCACCTTTCAGGTCGGTGATTGCAGCGGCCACATCGTTGGTAACGGTACCAGTCTTGGGGTTTGGCATCAGGTTACGTGGCCCCAACACTTTACCCAGCTTACCTATCTTCGGCATCACAGACGGGGTAGCTACGATCACATCTATATCAGTCCAGCCACCTTCTATCTTTGTGATGAATTCATCCAATCCCACATGATCCGCACCTGCTGATTTTGCTTCGGCTTCTTTATCCGGTGTACAAAGGACCAGCACCCTTTTTGTCTTACCAGTTCCATGTGGCAATGAAACGGTGCCGCGGATCGCCTGGTCGGCTTTCTTCGGATCCACGCCAAGGCGGATATGAAGGTCAACAGAGCTATCGAATTTTGTTGTATTTACTTCTTTAACCAAGGCTGAAGCTTCCCTAAGCGTGTATGCTTTGTTGGAATCAACCTTAGCATTTGCTACTTTTCTTTTTTTCGTAATCATTTCTTACAAATTTTAAGGTTGATAAATTAATTTTCCCAAGGAGCTTTTCCTTCCACCGTCAAGCCCATACTGCGTGCTGTACCCGCCACCATGCTCATGGCACTGTTAAGGGTAAATGCATTCAGATCGGCCATTTTATCTTTGGCGATCTCTTCTACCTGTGCCCAGGTAACTTTACCGACTTTGGTACGATTGGGTTCCTTACTTCCGCCTTTGATCTTGGCGGCTTCCATCAGCTGAACTGCTGCAGGTGGGGTTTTGATGATAAAGTCGAACGACTTATCTGCATAAACTGTAATAACAACAGGGAGCACCTTACCCTGTTTATCCTGGGTCCTTGCATTGAATTGCTTACAGAACTCCATGATGTTGATCCCTTTAGAACCCAAAGCGGGGCCTATTGGTGGTGCCGGATTGGCTTGTCCTCCTTTGCACTGGAGCTTAACAAAGCCGGTTACTTCTTTTGCCATTTTTTTCAATTTTGGTGATAACGTCCCGGTATCTTGCCCGGAACTCCCAAGTAAATGTTAGTCTAACTAAAGAACTATTTGGGGCGGCAAAGTTAAGGATAATACTGGTAAATCCGCCATCTAGGCAAAAAAAATCCCGGAAAATCCGGGATAGAAGCGTTTTTAGTGGATTTACATTACCAGGATGCCTTTGGCCTGAATGGTAACCTCTTTTTTAGGTTCTTTTATCGCCTCGATCTCAACCTTGCTTTTGCCAGCATCTTCTGCATAATGCCTCAGCATTTCAACGGAGGTTTCTTTCAAAGTGGCGGTACCTTCTACAACGATGGTTTTACCATTCATTGACAGGGGAACCAGGAACGCGTGATCTTTCATCTTTATGAGCATGGGGCCTCCTGCGGTCTCCATACGAAGCCAGCAACCCTCTGCTTTACAAACTTCCACGACCTTGCCGGTTACTTTTACGTCGGCAGGCTCGGTGCCCTTTAATTTTGAGGCTAGTTCATTAGCTGGGATGGCGCCCTCAGCCGTGGTTTTGGCACCAAATGTCATTCCCGGATCTGCTGGGCCCTTTGGAGGTTGGGCCAAGATGCTCGCACTTAGTAGGACCGCAGGGATAATCGTAAGTATTTTTTTCATACGTGTAAATTTTTGACAGTAAAAAAGCCACTTTCGTGGCTTTGCAATTTAAGATATTTTTTCTACCTGCATATAACTGAGTTCTACAGGGGTTGCTCGCCCGAAAATCTTCACCTGTACCTTCAATTTTTTCTTCTCATCGTTCACTTCTTCGATCACCCCGTTGAAATCGTTGAATGGCCCATCGATGATCTTAATTGTCTCTCCGATGATGAACGGCTCACTCATGGTCATTCCCCCTACATCACTCATTTCATCCACTTTCCCCAGCATCTTATTCACTTCGGCCTTACGCAACGAGATGATATTCCCTTTAGAACCTTTTCCGTCCGTAAGAAAGTGCATCACATTGGTGATGTTGCTCATTGACTGGATCATGTCGTCGCTTAATTTCCCATCGGCCACCTCGATCATGATGTAGCCGGGATAGAAGTTACGTTCCCGCATCACTTTCTTTCCATTCACCACTTTGTATACCTTTTCTACAGGCAGGAACACCTGCTTTACAATATTACTCCAGCCATTGCGGACAATATCTTTATCAAGGTATTCCTTTATTTTGCGCTCTTTTCCGCTCACTACACGCAATACATACCATTTGCTTTCCTTTTCTGCCTTATCGGATTTCTCAACGATTGGTGTTGTTGCTTCCATAATTATCCTTTAAAAAGAGAATAAATCAGTTTCATACCGTTGTTTGAAACAAAATCCATTAACATTACAATCAAGGTAATGATGATGGTGGTTCCAAGCACAATCATTGTTGATTGCTGCAATTGGTCCCAGTTAGGCCAACTAACCTTATGTATAAGTTCTTTATAAGAATCCCTGATATAAGCAGTAAACTTGTTCATACCTTTTCGTTTAATTCATTAATCGTTAAACCTTTTCTTCGCACGGGCACTAGGATTCGAACCCAGATCAAAGGTTTTGGAGACCCGTATGCTACCGTTGCACCATGCCCGTATTTAAGTCAATAGTCATTAGCCACAGTGAAGGTCGCCCTTAAACACCAGTAGCTAATGACCAATGACGAATATCAAAGATACTTTGATTATTTTATAATTTCAGTTACCTGTCCGGCACCTACTGTACGACCACCTTCACGGATCGCAAATTTCAAACCCTTTTCCATCGCGATCGGTTGGATCAGTTTTACAGTAAGGTTGGTGTTATCACCCGGCATCACCATTTCTGTACCGGCTGCCAAAGTAACTTCACCGGTTACGTCGGTAGTACGGAAATAGAATTGCGGACGGTATTTATTGAAGAACGGAGTATGACGTCCACCCTCTTCTTTGCTCAATACGTAAACTTCACCCTTGAATTCGGTGTGTGGAGTGATAGACCCTGGTTTACAAAGCACCATACCACGACGGATCTGGTTCTTTTCAATACCGCGGAGCAGCAGACCTGCGTTATCACCGGCTTCACCTTCATCCAGCAATTTCTTGAACATTTCCACACCGGTACAAGTGGTAGCCAGTGGTTTTTCCTGCAGACCAACAATCTCGATCGCATCGCCCACTTTGATCTTACCCCTTTCGATACGGCCTGTGGCAACTGTACCACGCCCGGTAATTGAGAACACGTCTTCCACAGACATCAGGAACGGCTGGTCAACCAACCGTGGAGGAAGTGGAATGTATGTATCGACAGCTTCCATTAATTGGTCGATTGCCTCTACCCATTTGGCTTCTCCGGCAAGAGCGCCAGTGGCTGAACCCTTAATGATCGGGGTGTTATCACCATCGAAACCATAAGAGGTCAGTAATTCGCGGATCTCCATTTCAACGAGCTCCAGCAGTTCAGGATCATCAACCAGGTCAACCTTGTTCATGAAAACCACGATACGGGGTACACCTACCTGGCGAGCGAGAAGGATGTGTTCCTTTGTTTGAGGCATCGGACCATCTGTTGCAGCAACTACCAGGATAGCGCCGTCCATCTGGGCAGCACCTGTGATCATATTCTTCACATAGTCAGCGTGACCAGGGCAGTCCACGTGAGCATAGTGACGGTTAGCCGTAGCATACTCCACGTGTGCTGTATTAATTGTGATACCCCTTTCTTTTTCTTCCGGAGCACCATCAATATCATCATAATTTTTCTTCTCCGCCAAACCTTTTTTTGACAAAACATCGGTTATGGCGGCTGTAAGTGTTGTTTTACCATGATCCACGTGACCGATAGTACCAACGTTTA
>CAZYAT010000037.1:0-35310 GCA_964645235.1 uncultured Ferruginibacter sp.
GCATTTTTCAACCTGCCGAACTTAATGTGTAAGTTCTGGCCTATTTGCCGATACAGAATTTGGAGAAGATATAGTCGAGCACGTTTTCATTGGTGATACCGCCGGTAATCTCTGAAATGAAGTGAAGGCAGCGCCTGATATCAAGGGCAAGCAGGTCGCCCGGTATCCTCCGATCCAGCCCTGCCTTTATTTCTGTAAGTGACCTGGCTACTTCTTTCAACGCTTCATAATGCCGGGCATTGGTGATAATTGTGTTTTCAGTATTGATGTTCCCTTTCACTACTTTTTCCACCAGCCGCTCTTTAAGGAGATCGATGTGGAATTTATCTTTCGCTGAAATATACAATACATCGTCACCCGCGAATTTCTTTGCGGCCTTTTCGAGTCCGATGACATCGGCTTTATTTCCTACCAAAAGATAATTGGGATTGGTTTCTTTAAGAAGAAGCGCCGCGGCTTCCACATCGGCCTGCGATTCCGTGTTTACATCGAAAATATAGATCAGTTCGTCGGACCCCCTCATTTTTTCCCTGCTTTTCTCGATGCCGATCAGTTCAATCACGTCTTTACTATGTTCCCTGATACCTGCCGTATCGATCAAACGAAAAAGTATGCCATCGATATTAATCACTTCTTCGATGGTATCACGTGTTGTACCCTCAATATCGCTGACGATCGCCCTGTTCTCATTAAGCAAAGTGTTCAGCAAAGTGCTCTTGCCTGCATTGGGTTTCCCAACGATCGCCACGCTGACACCGTTTTTGATCACATTGCCCAATTGAAAGGATTCCAGCAATTGTTTTGTCACCAATTCTGCTTCATCAACCAGTTGAAAGAATTTGGCCCGGTCGGCAAACTCCACATCCTCCTGGCTGAAGTCGAGTTCCAGTTCTATCAATGCAGAAAACTGGATGAGGCTTTCCCTCAATTGCTTCAACACATTGCTGAATCCGCCCCTGATGGCATGCAGTGCCGTTTTTTGGGAAGCGATGGTGTTGGATGCAATAAGGTCGGCTACCGCCTCGGCCTGTGCCAGGTCGAGTTTGCCATTAAGGAAGGCCCGTTGCGTAAACTCGCCCGGTTTTGCCAAACGGGCGCCTTTACTCATACAGGCCTGTACCACCTGCTGCTGAATAAAAGGACTGCCGTGGCAACTTATTTCCACGACATCTTCACCTGTATAGCTTTTGGGATTTTTAAAGAGAGAAACGACCACTTCATCTATATCTTTTCCATCCTGCCTGATATAGCCAACGTGAATAGTATGAGAGTCTTGTTTACTAAGGTCCTTCGACGGGAACAGGTTATTCACCATGGAGACGGCATCTTTACCACTCAGCCTGATCACACCAATAGCTCCGACACCCTGGGGCGTGGCCAGCGCCACGATGGTATCATCCCAACCTAAAGAAGTATTCAGCATGTAACAAAGATACCCACTCCGGCTTCTTTTATCAAAACGCTTTAGTTCCTGCCCAGCAGCTTTTTGTCTGCTGCATTTATTTCGGAGATATAGTAATGTACGATCTCATTAATGGCCACTTCGTCCATCATGTCGACAAAGTTCTGCATCGTAGACCCGTCTCCAGGCTTAATTATCAGCACAAAACGGCCGGCATCGCCTAACTCCTTCCTCACTTTTTCCTTTTTTGCTGACAGGATCCTTCGGATGCCGTTTACAGTAAAGGAGGTTTGGCCGACAGGAGGATCATTCTCGGGCATCCCTTCATAATAACTTATCCTGTTCTTCTCTTCAAGGAAAACAGCAAGTGCACAGGAATTACATATCCGATCCCTGATGATACTGTCTTCGATGGGCTCATTCAATCCCATTACTTTCGGCTCCATCATTGCGGTGGTAAAAACAAAAAAGGTGATCAACAAAAACCCGAGGTCTACCATCGGGGTGAGATCTACCCTCGTATTTTTTTTCTTCATCCGGTTTACGCCTGATGATGGTTTCCTGGTTTCTATTTCTGCCATAAGAGTTTGTTTTAAATGAGACAGCAGAAATATTTATTTCCACAAATAAAAAATCCCGGCTGTTGCCGGGATTTCTATACTGTTGTAATCTTTATTATTCTTCAACAACCCATGTGATCGGTTGCCTCCTGTACGCATTCACGTTCCGTCCGTTCTGAATGGCAGGGGTCCAGTTCTTGGTCTTTTTAATTACCCTCACCGCTTCCTGGCACATTCCATAGCCCGGATCGTTCTCGCATTGCACCTCGCTCAAGCTTCCGTCTTTACTTACAATGAATTTAACGATCACTGTATATTTTCCACCGGGTGCACCGTTATCGGCAGGGGTCTGGTTGTTCAGGTTCTTGTTGAGGTAGTTGATCCAGGCTGCTTGTCCACCCGGGAACTCAGCCTCGACTTCCACTTTGGTGAATATCTTGTTCTCATCATCGTCTTTCTTTACTTCAACAACCTGTGTTCCTTTATCTTCCACGGGTGCCTGTACGATCTGGTTTTTGTTCTCACTCTCCACGGTTTTGGTGCTGATCACCTGGTCTTCCTTGATCTCTTCGATCTTTTCATCGGGCTTCACTTCCTCATCCTTAACGATTTTAGGAGGTGTGAACTTCACCTGGTTGATCTCTGGTGGAGGAGGTGGGGTTGGAGGCGGAGGTGGTGGTGGTGGAGGCGGTGGTTCATCATTTTTAACCTCAGCCATCTGGGTATCCACCACTTTGAATTCCTTTGGCTTTTCTCTTTCTATGATCCCTGCAAAGACGGTCCCTAACAGCACCAGTAAAAGTGCCAGGCCGGTTATAGCGAGGGCTTTAGTAAGTGTCTTTTTATACGACTTCCTCAGCTGGTAAGCTCCATACTCCTTATTCTTACCATCAAAGATGATATCCAGTATATCGGCACTTAAAATTTTGTTAGCTTCCATTATAATCTCATTTGTTTAATAGATTCAAAATAGGGCCAGTTCCATAATTACTTAATGCCGTTTGCTTCTTCTGTTTTCTGAATAAGCATTTCTTCAACCGGGGTCATATCCACTTCGGCATAGTGTCCCGGTGGAACCGCTGAAATGGTCATTTCATCCAGTATATCGATCGCATTTTTAAATGTTGAGTTCTTGTCCGACTTGATGATATACATCAGGTCATCAATAGGGGTGGCATTTTTCTTATCCAGGATCAGTTTGCGGATCTCTTTGAAAGTGGTCGATTTGAATTGTTCACTTATCGTATTAGGATCCAACTGCCCATAATAATAATATACCTGGTTACCCTTACCCAATAATATGGTCATGGCGCCCGAATTCTTCACCTTCATTTCCTTGTCTTTCTCGTCCTTAGGTTCATTCATATTCATAGCCGTTGACTGGCTCATGGTAGTGGTGAACACAAAGAATGTGATCAGCAGGAATCCAAGGTCAACCATCGGGGTAAGATCCACACGCGTGGAAAGTTTTTTACCTTTTTTGACGCCGGGGCCTTTCTTATGACCGCCACCCGACGAGGTATCCATTTCTGCCATAGCAAATTCTTTTTATTGGTTTAACCTTTAATTTTCCTTGTTTTTACCTGTTTTATACAGTTCAGAGCCCATAGGAACATTTTCCCCTTCCGTAACGATCCTGAATTTATATATCTCGTTCGCCTTTAAAGCAGACTTGATATTTTTAAATTGGGGATAGAGGGCCTCGCCATCTCCTTTCACCAGCAGCATTTCCTGGAGTTTACGCTGGTCTTCACCTGCATAAACATTGGTTACACTGCGGATCCAGTGAGAAAGTTCGTTGTTGGCAGTGTCGATCGGAATGCCTGGCAATGTACTGGCCGGAATCTCCCCATTCGAGTTCAGGTATGATTTAAGCATATTGAACGGCACGCCGATGAATTCTGTTTTTTTCAGGCGGGCAAGTTCCGGGCCTGACAACTGAAGGTTCCTGGTCTTGTTGACATCGTCGATGATCTCACTCTTTTTGGTATCATCACCTAGCATCAGGAATACCTTACCTTCTTTGGTCAGTGTGATCAGGATCGATTTATCAGGAGCTGCCTTGCTGGAAACAGAGGTCGGGGTTTTAACCGACAGCACTTCCGGGGGCTTTTGTTTTGTGGCCAGGATGAAGAAAGACAACAGCAAGAAAGCTACATCGCACATCGCCGTCATGTCGATGGTGGTGCTTTTTCTTGGTATTTTAACTTTTGGCATATTTTTCTGTTTTCAGTATTCTTTAATTACGCTGCACCTTTTTGTAAGATGCAAAACCTTTGTCAATCCATACATTATTTGTACAGGGATGCAAATGTTTGAGTCAGCGTAAAACCTGATTCATCGATACCATAAGTGATACCGTCGATCTTGGTTGTAAAGATGTTATAGAAAACGATCGCAAATGCAGAAGTACCGATACCCAGGGCCGTATTATAGAGGGCCTCGGAGATACCTACTGACAACTGAGCAGCCGCTCCGCTACCACCGGCATCCGCACCAAGGTTGGAGAAGGCACGGATCATACCCAATACCGTTCCCAACAGACCCAACAGGGTTGCAATAGAAGCAATGGTAGAAAGGAATACGAGGTTCTTTTCAAGCATGGGCAATTCCAGGGAAGTGGCTTCTTCCACTTCCTTCTGGATGGCCATTACTTTCTGGTCGGTGGTCAGCTCAGTATTGGTGGTCATTTCCTTATAGCGGTGTAAACCAGCTTTCATTACATTACCGACAGAACCTTTTTGTTTGTCGCATTCAGCCAGGGCTGCATCAATATTTTTATTAGCAAGCTGGTATTGAACTTTACGGATAAAATCGGCGTTATTACCGGTTCCGTTTGCTTTAGAGATGGTCAGGAACCTCTCAATAACAAAGGTGAGCATAGTCAAGAATGTGCCGATCAGGATCGGTACGATGATACCACCGAGGTACATCTTGCTCAAAGCGGTTTTTGGACCTTCACGGTCGGGCCAAAACCAGCCTCCACCTGCTTTTTCGAAATTGCCTGGGTTACCCAGTCCCCACCTCCAGATGCAATATCCGGCTACAAGGCATAATACAGGGGCTATGAGCGAGATAGCATTACTGGATTTCTTTGCCTGAACTGAAGTAGATGGTTTTACGGTTGCTTTTGTCTCTGCCATAAAATTCAAATTTTTAGTGTGTTAATGTTTGGTTCGCTTTTAAATGATAAATTAAAGATTTAACTCAGTTTGAACGGTATCAACTCTCGTTTTACCCCGTTATGCCCCACTCGGGCTGGGCAAGGTAAAAAAATAATTGAAGGCCCCAACTTACGAAATTTTTAATTTACAAAGGTTTTTTTACGATGAGAAAATCGGGCATTTACATAAAAAAATCACCAAAGTGGACAAAATATTAGAAAATATCAATTCTACTCATAACGTAGTGCAACGATCGGATCGAGCTTGGATGCCTTATGTGCCGGATACAGGCCTGCCACGAGGCCCACGATTGAACAAACAAATATCCCTGATATAACCCATCCCCATGGAATGACCACTCCTGTCTTTACCAGCAAAGCCACTCCATTACCGAGCAGTATTCCTAGAAAGATTCCCACCACTGCGCCGATAAGACTGATCAGGATCGATTCACCCAGGAACTGGTACCGGATGGCCCTCTTTGTTCCTCCAAGTGCTTTTACCAATCCAATTTCCTTGGTCCGCTCATTCACCGCCACCAGCATAATATTCATCAGCCCGATGGCTGCACCTATGAGCGTAATGAAGGCAATACCGATGGTTCCCTTTTCGAGAAAACCCAGGTTGGTGATGAGTGATTCGGCGATGCTGTCGCTCTTGTCTATATAGAAATTATCTTCCTCTTTCACATCGAGTTTGCGCACTGGCCTGAACGCTCCCTTTGCTTCACCAATGGCAGCATCAATCATTTTTATATCGTTCACCATTACCCCCACATTAAAAGAAGAGTTCTGGTTTGCGTACAATCTTCTGATGTTGTTATAGGAAGTGATAACGATCTTACTGGTATTAAAAAAAGCACTTGAACTCTTCTCCTCAAGCACAGCAAGTACCCGGTATGGTATATGATCTACCTTTACCACCTTATCCACCGCCTTTTCGGGATTGCCCGGATACAATTTTGCGGCAACCCCGCTGCCAAGCATACAGATGCTACGGCCAGATTCGATTTCAGCAGGCGTAAAATTCCGGCCAAAAGCGATCTTGTATCCATTCAGTTCGAGGTAATTTTCATCTCCGCCGAGCAATGCCACATCCGGGTTTGTTTTTTTGCGCTCGTTGTTCACAACGATTCCCCGGGGCCCCCCTAAGGCCAACCCTACTTTTGCCGGGAACGAGTACCTTTCCTTGAAAGCCCTCGCCTCGTCGTATGTGATCACTTTTCCCATATTGGATCTTTTCTCCCGCAAGCCTGACTTACTCAGCTTTGAATTCGAACGTTGGCGGCCTCCACCAATACGCACATTCCTTTCTTTGTAACGGATGCTGAAAGAATTCGCTCCCATGGTAGAAAAGCTTGTTGTCAAACTGGCGCTGGCTGCCTGTATTGAGGTAATGATCCCGATCAATGCCATGATACCAAAAGCTATGATGGCTACGGTTATACCCGTCCGCAGTTTATTTCCGGAAATATTACGCCAGGAAAGTGAAAAAATATCCTTGATGGTCATGTGCCCGTATTGTGCCTAAAGTTAAGAACTCTGGCAGGCATTGAATCATAAAACTTTTACAAACGGCAACCGGGGGGCATTAAAAATACAACCAATCGGTTATGAGGCTGGGGAATAAGCCGATCACAATGATCAGCACTGCAGTGATGATCAGCAATACTTTAAAAGAAGGAGTTATCTCAGATGGCTCCACCAGTACCTGGTCTGGACCGCTCTCCTTGAAATACATCGCCTGGATCACCCGGAAATAATAATAGGCGCTGATGGCGGCACAAATGACTGCAAATACCACGATCCATATCTGCTGGCCGTTTTGTACTGCAGACAATAACATATAGAACTTACTCTGGAAGCCGGCAGTAAGCGGAATACCTGTCAGGGATAAAAGGAATATGGTGGCAGTGAGTGCCAGTACAGGCTGTTGCCTGGCCAAACCATTAAAGCCATCAATGGTATAATCGTTCATTTTTACCAGTACGGCAAACAAACCAATGCTTGCCAGGCTATAGGCAGCGGCATAAAGCACCAGGCCCTCTTTGGCCATTCCATTTAGCGCGAATAAAGAAAAAAGCATAAAGCCGGCTTGTGCAATACTGGAATAAGCCAGCATGCGTTTGACGCTCTGCTGGAAGACCGCGGTGAGGTTCCCGATCAGTAATGTTGCGGCAATAAGGATTATCACCAGTTTCTGCCATTGTGCATGCAGATCGCCGAATGCATTTTCAAATACGCGGACGAATGCAAAAAAAGCAGCCGCCTTTACGATCGTTGCCATGAATGAGGTAAAAACGGTAGGTGCCCCATCGTACACATCGGGCGTCCAGAAATGAAAGGGTGCGGCCGATACCTTGAACGACATGGAAATAAGCAATAACACCAGGCCGATCGCTATCATTGCCGGCATCTCCCCTTTTCCCGAAACGATGTTACTTATATAGAAAGACCCTGTTTCACTTCCGCCGTAAAGGAAAGCAATGCCTAACAGCATGATGCCGGTGGAGAAAGAACCCATCAGGAAATACTTCAATGCGGCTTCATTGCTTTTCAGGTTGCGCTTATCGCTACCCGTGAGGATATACAATGGGATCGAAACGATCTCAATACCGATGAACAGCATCAACAGTGTGTTAAATGTAGCCACCAGTGTTACCCCACAAAGCACAAAAAAGATCAGTGAGAAGTATTCAGCTACATTTTCACCTACTTTTTCAATATCCCGCCCGTTGAGTAAGAAGTATAACAGGGCACATCCCAGCATGATATTGATGAACGTCAGGTTAAAACTGTTGAAACGGAGCATGTCTTTCACATCGATGTCCAAAACAGGTGCCCCCATACCCATTTCAAGGCAATTAAGTGCAAGCGCCATCACCCCCCCAACTATCGCCAGGTATTTGGGCGTTGTCTTGCTTTTAATAAAAGCTCCGCTCAGCATCATCAGTACTCCCCAGCCTGCTGTAAAAATAATTGCGTTCATATCGTTATCCTGCCAAAGGCAGATCAGTTCTTTACTTAAATTTTATTAATAACGCCGATACCGTTTCTTTTGTCAGATCGATCATCGGCTGCGGGTATACCCCAAACAGGAAAATAAAGACAACCAGTACGGCGAGCATTGCCTTTTGGTTGAAAGATATGTCCTGAATTCCTCCTGTTAGTGCATTGGCTTCTCCATAAAAGACCTTCTGTACCATATTCAGCGTATATACTGCGGCCAGTATGATACTGAGCATTGCTACCGCCGTATAGATCAAATTGAATTTGAACAATCCTGCGAACATCATGAACTCTCCCACAAAGGCATTGGTAAGCGGCAGGGCGATATTCGCCAGGGCGATCACAACCAGGAATACAGTCAGTGCCGGGGCATGCTGTGCAATACCTCCCAGTTCCGATATCTTACGGGAACCTGTTTGCTTCTCTACCAGGTCTACTACTATCCACATGCCGATGATGTTGATACCGTGGCTGAACATTTGCAGCATCACTCCCTGCATACCAATACTGCTTTTTGCAAAGATGGCCGCACACATCAGGCCGATGTGGGCGATGGAAGAATAGGCAACAAAACGCTTCAGGTCGTCTTGCTTAATGGCGATGAAACTGGCGTAGATCATCCCAACCACAGAAAGCCCGATCACGATATTGTCGAATTTCGCAGCTGCCAATGGAAATACAGGAACCAGCCACCTGATCACTGCAAAAATGCCCATCTTCACCATGATACCGCTAAGCACCATGGCGGTGGAGGCCGGCGCCTGTTCATAAGTGTCGGGCTGCCAGGTATGAAACGGGAATACCGGCATCTTGATAGCAAACGCAACAAAGAACAGCCAGAATACCCAGTTCTGTTCCTTCACGGAAAGTGTTGCATTATAGAAGGCATTCATGGCAAATGAATGCTCGGAGTATTGTGTCGGGTAAGTATGATTATACACGTACAGGATACCAACAAGCATCAGCAAGGAACCGGTGAACGTGTATACGAAGAATTTAAAGGTTGCCTGTATCCTTTTCTCTCCGCCCCATCGGCTGCACAAAAAGTAAGCAGGTATCACAGCCAGTTCCCAGAAAAAATAAAAGATCAGCACATCCATCGCGGTGAATACGCCCATCAGCCCACTTTGTGTCAGCAGCATCAGGCCATAATATGCATTGGCGTTTTTGAAGCTGGTTCGCTTTGTTGCAATGAAAATGACCGGGAAAGCCAGTGCTGTCAAAGCCGTAAGCAAATGCCCCATGCCATCGAGCCCGAGAGTAAGATTGCTGCCGATGTATTTCAACCAGAAATAACTTACGTTGTTCAGGTAAAAATATTTTAAGTTGTCCGAGTAGACCAGGCTGGTCACGGAAATGGCCAGGGTGATCAGCGACGTAGTTATGGCCCAATTCTTTGCCTTTCTCTCCTCCCGGATCATAAACGCAGTAAGCCCGGCGAGCAGCGGGAACCAGGTAAGCAGTTCGGGAAATGTTATCCAGATATTTTTCGGGTCCATATCTTCTTACAAAAACAATTGAACGATGAATAAAATTAAAATGCCCAGCACCATCATCAGCACATACGCCCCTACCTGGCCTGATTGCAACAGGCGTACCTGGCGGCTGCCGTAATTGACCGCTTTTCCTACCCCGTTCACAAAGCCATCTATCCCCTTCTTCTCCACAATATTGTTGAAATATTTTCCGATGGCCATGGCCGGCTTTACTATAACCGCATCATAGATCTCGTCCACATACCATTTATTGGCAAGCACCTTTTTAAATCCTGCATATTCTCCTCCAGCCTTATCAACGGCGTAATATTTTTTTGTAAGTACATAGATGATCAACAGCCCAACCACCGTGGCACCCAACAGCATATATTCCTTGGTAGCCAGGTTGGCGCCACCATGCTCAACAGTTTTCACCACCGGGTTTAAGAATTCGCTGAAGAAAGGATGACCGCCAAACACATGCGGTAACTGCACCAGGCCACCCACAACGCTCAATACGGCAAGCACGATCAATGGCAAGGTCATCGATGCCGGGGATTCATGCAGGTGATGTTCCTGTTCGTGAGTACCACGGAAAGATCCGAAAAAGGTAAGCATCAGCAGGCGGAACATATAAAATGCGGTCATGATCGCACCGGCAGCAGCCAGGTAGAAATAAATCTTGTTATGGCTGTATACGTTCAGCAGTATCTCATCTTTTGATATAAATCCTGAAGTGAATGGAAATCCTGATATGGCGAGCACACCTACCAGGAATGCAAAATAGGTTACGGGTATTTTTTTCCGCAGTCCGCCCATCCGGGTGATGTCTTGTTCACCGCTCATGGCGTGGATCACACTTCCGGCTCCGAGGAACAGCAAGGCTTTGAAGAAAGCATGCGTCATTACGTGAAAAACGCCGCTGCTGTAAGCACCAACACCCAGTGCCAGGAACATGTACCCCAGCTGGCTCACTGTTGAATAGGCCAGTACTTTTTTAATATCATTCTGGAACAGGGCGATCGATGCGGCAAGCAATGCCGTAACCAGGCCAACGACCGCAACGACTTCCAGTGTCACCGGCGCCAGTGAATAGAGCACGTTGCTACGCACGATCATATATACACCCGCTGTAACCATCGTAGCGGCATGGATCAGCGCACTTACCGGCGTTGGACCTGCCATCGCATCGGGCAACCAGGTATACAGGGGTATTTGCGCACTTTTGCCAGTGGCGCCGAGGAACAATAGTAACGTGATACCGGTAACATCGCCGGTGGATAGTTTGGAAACGTTGGCAAACACTTCATGATAATCGGCTGTTCCTGTTTTGGAGATCAGCCAGAAAACGGCCAGCAGGAACCCAAGATCACCGATGCGGTTCATGATGAATGCTTTCTTGGCAGCATTGTTATAGTTCGTATTCCTGAACCAATAACCTATAAGCAGGTAAGAACAAAGACCAACCCCTTCCCAGCCGATGAACATGATCACATAGTTGGCCCCCATCACCAGCAAGAGCATTGAGAAAACGAAGAGGTTAAGGAAAGCGAAGTATTTGGCAAAATCTTTTGGATCCTCTTCGTGCATATACGAGATGGAATACACATGTATGAGGAAGCCAACACCTGTTATGATAAGCAGGAAAAGAGTCGAGAGCTGGTCGACCTGGAAATCAAAACCGATCTTCAACCCTTCAATACTGATGAAATTGAAATAATGTGCCACATGGGTATTGCCTCCCTTTACATTGAAGAATACATATAGGCTTATGAGGAAAGAGAACAGCACTATGCCGCTGCCGATGACACCAGCCATTGTTTTTGACAGCATTTTCCTGCCCAATCCATTGAGCAAAAACCCGATCAGCGGCAATACCGGGACCAGCCAAACCATTTGTAAAACATTATTCATAAAGTCAAAAATCAAAATCAAAAGGCCGGCACATTGTTACCACCTTCTGATTCCCGGCTCTTTAATTTTTAAGCCTGTTCAAAAAATTAATATCCACCGAATGGATATTCCGGTACATCATTACAATAATGGCCAATCCCACACTTACCTCTGCAGCAGCCACCACCATGATGAAGAATACGAATATCTGCGCATCGCTCACCACGGTAGGCGTTGCCTGTGCAACCGGCGATGCAGCATGCATTTTTGAGAATGCCACCAGCAGTAAATTCACTGCGTTCAGCATCAGCTCAATGCACATGAATATGATGATGGAATTGCGGCGGGTAAGCACTCCTACCACACCGGTGCAGAATAATGCAACTGCCAATCCTATATACCATTTGATTTCCATCTTACGCTGCTTTTTCTTTTTTACCGATCACTACCGCCCCGATCATCGCACTCAAGAATAATACACTGCTTATCTCGAAGGGGATCACATAGTCGTTGAATAGCACCTTACCCAGGGTTTTTATCAGGCCGCTGTCGCCAACTCCAAGCTGCATGGCATTATTGGCTGCAGCCGATTTGGTTACTGCCGAAACAAGCACGAGGAACAAACATCCTCCCGAGATCAGCCCTGCGAACTGCAAGTACCTGTTCTTCTGTGGTTCCGAATCGGCATTCAGGTTCATCAGCATCACCACGAACAGGAACAGAACCATAATAGCGCCTGCATACACAATAATGTTCACGATGGCCAGGAACTGGGCATTCAGTAAAATATAGTGCCCTGAAATGGCGAAGAACACACCTATGAGGTAAAGGATGCTGTAAACCGGGTTTTTGCTGGCAACTACCATGATGGCGCATACCAGTGCCAGCGCCGATAATACCCAAAATAATATCTCTGTAATGCTCATAAGCTTAGTTCAGCTTTTCTCTTTTCACCCTGTTGCCCAATGCTTTTTTGTAAGCTTCTGGTTCTTTTTGAGGGTGAGGTATCAATAATTCGTTCTTATTATAAATAAACTGCTTGCGCTGGTAATCGGCCGGCGCAAATGTTTCACTTAAATAAATAGCGTCTTTCGGACAAGCCTCTTCGCACAAACCACAGAAAATGCAACGCAGCATGTTGATCTCATACCGGGCCGCATATTTTTCTTCCCGGTACAGGTTCTCTTCACCGGATTTACGTTCCGCCGCTTCCATGGTAATGGCTTCAGCCGGACAGGCAACTGCACATAAACCACAAGCCGTGCAGTTCTCCCTTCCTTCTTCATCGCGGTTGAGAATATGTAAACCCCTGAACACCGGGCTGAACGGCCTGGTCTTTTCAGGATAGTTGATCGTTGGTTTCTTCTTGAACATATGACTGAAGGTGATCATCATGCCTTTGAAGATCGACACCAGGTATATCTTCTCCAGGAAACTCATTTCCCGGCGATCCACCTGTTTCATTCTGTTTGTTAATGCCTGCATATCTCTATCCCCTAAAAAGGGATTCTTAATTTAATTATTAAAAATGCCAGTTGTTTTGCTTCAGCAATACGATCGCACCCGTCACCAGCATATTGGCCAATGCCAGCGGGATCAGTATCCTCCAGCCCAGTCTCATCAACTGGTCATAACGGAACCGCGGTATTGTCCACCGCACCCACATGAACAGGAAAATAAAGCAAACCACTTTTGCCATCAGGGCCATGATCCCGAACAAAGCCATCCAGTTCTGGTTATAATCCGCTTCGTTGATGAAGGGGATATCATACCCGCCGAAGAACATGGTGCTCATGATCACGCTGCTTACGAACATATTGATGTACTCGGAAAAAAGGTAAAATCCAAGTTTCATAGATGAGTACTCCGTGTGATAACCCCCGATCAATTCATTCTCTGCTTCGGGCAGGTCGAATGGCGTACGGTTACATTCGGCAAACGCACAGATCAGGAAGATCAGGAAACCGAGTGGCTGATATACGATATTCCATAACCCGCTTTGCTGCTGGATCACCATTTCCCTGAGGCTGAGTGTACCGGTCACCATCAGCAGGGCGATCAGGGATATCCCCATCGGCAGTTCGTAACTGATGATCTGTGAAGCAGCACGCAGGCCTCCCATCAGCGAATATTTATTATTGCTTGCCCACCCGCCGATCATGATACCATACACGCCCATACTTACTACGGCGAACACGTATAATATACCCACGTTCACATCGGCTATCTGTAAATAGATATCGCGGTCGAAGAAGTGAATCTTATCGCCCCATGGAACTATGGCGCCGGTCATAATGGCTGTAAGCATGGCCAGGGAAGGGCCAAGTATAAACAGGAATTTGGATGAGAAATTGGGTATGATCTCTTCCTTAAAGAACAATTTCAATCCATCTGCAACAGGCTGGAGAATGCCGAAGGGGCCAGCCCGGTTCGGGCCACGCCTGTCCTGCAGTACTGCTGCCACTTTTCTTTCAGCGAAGGTGGTATACATGGCAATAAGCAATGAAGCCATCACCACGATCACAATGAGAACCAGTTTCTCCAGTATCAAAAACCAATCGAGTGCTAAAAGCATATTCCCTTATTAAAAATATTATCTGCCATTTTTTGAAAAATCATCTCCGGTTGCCGGCCGGTTGAACTCACTCAGCTGTATCCCGGGTTTATTTACCCCGCTTACGCTGTGTATGTCCATCAACAGTTTCGGGTCACGTCCGCCCATAACCTCTTTAACGGTATCCTTCGGCATTTCCAGCCCCTTGTATTTATTGGCCCCGATCACGGAGTGACGGCTGATGCTGGTCAATCCTTCAATGGTCCAGTCGCTTGTTTTTTTCTTGTCGAAGCGGCAGGTATTGCAGATCCAGCCGGGCTTGCCGTCGTAACTCTGCACCTCGCCCCATTGGTCTTTACGCACCGTAACCCTATAAACCTCATCGCCACGGAGCCACAAGGTAGCTTTGCCGCAGCATTTAGGATTATCGCAATTACGATGAGCATCTACGGGTTTAGTGAACCAAACCCTGTTCTTGAAGCGGAATGTTTTATCGGTGAGAGCGCCAACCGGGCATACATCGATCATGTTCCCGCTGAAATCACTGTCGATCGCCTTTGATATATAAGTAGATATCTCGGCATGATCGCCACGGTCGAGTACACCATGAACACGCTTATCGGTTAACTGATCCGCCACATAGGTGCATCGATAACAGAGTATACATCTTGTCATGTGCAGCTGTATGTATGGACCGATGTCTTCCTTCTCAAACGTCCTGCGCTTGAATTCATAGCGGGTCCCTTCTTTACCATGATCATAACCCAGGTCCTGCAAATGACATTCTCCGGCCTGGTCACATATCGGGCAATCAAGAGGATGATTCAGCAACAGGAATTCCACCACCCCATTCCGTGCATCGGTTACTTTTTCACTGGTGATGTTTTTTACGACCATTCCGTCCATCACGGTGGTGCGGCAGCTGGCAACCAGTTTGGGCATCGGCCGGGGATCTGCTGCAGAACCGGCAGCTACTTCCACGAGGCAGGTACGGCATTTGCCACCGCTGCCCTGCAGTTTGCTGTAATAGCACATGGCCGGTGGGGTTACATCCCCACCGATCTGCCTGGCGGCATTCAATATAGTAGTACCCGGGTCAACCTCAATAGTGATGTTGTCGATGGTTACTTTGAATTTTTTTATTTCGTCTGCCATAATTCGTCTATCAGTTTATGCCGTTACCGGCACATGTATCGGATCGGCATAATGTGCCAATCCATAATTACTGCGCATGCATTCTTCCGGGTTCTTTATATGCCATTCGAACTCGTCGCGGAAATGACGGATGGCCGCTGCTACCGGCCATGCCGCTGCATCGCCCAGCGGACAGATCGTATTCCCCTCGATCTTGCGCTGGATATCCCAGAGCAGGTCAATGTCGCTCATCTTTCCCTTTCCATTCTCAATGTTCAGTAATATTTTTTCCATCCACCCGGTTCCTTCGCGGCAAGGTGAACATTGCCCGCAGCTTTCATGACGATAGAACCTGGCCAGCGTATAAGTATGTTTTACCACGCATTGATGATCGTCGAGTACAATGAACCCTCCCGATCCCATCATGGTCCCGGTTGCGAAGCCGCCGTCGGCCAGGCTTTCATAATTCATCAACCGCTTCTCCCCTTTGGCTGTTGTAAGCAACAGGTTCGCCGGAAGAATGGGAACCGAGGATCCCCCGGGTATACAGGCTTTCAGCTTTCTTCCCTTCGGGATGCCGCCACAATATTCGTCGCTATAGATGAACTCCTCTACAGAGATGGTCATGTCGATCTCGTACACGCCGGGTTTGTTGATGTTGCCGCAGGCGCTGATCAGTTTGGTACCGGTACTCTTTCCAACCCCGATCTTTGCATATTCCTCACCGCCGTCGTTGATGATGGGCACAACCGCGGCCAGTGTTTCCACATTATTTACCACGGTCGGGCAATCGTACAAACCTTTCACGGCCGGGAAGGGGGGCTTTATCCGTGGATTACCACGTTTGCCCTCCAGCGATTCAAGGAGCGCTGTCTCTTCGCCACAGATATACGCACCGGCTCCGCGGTGAACATAGATCTCGCAATCGAAGCCGCTGCCCAGAATATTCTTCCCGAGGAAACCATTTTGTTTTGCTTCCGCTATCGCCTGTTCGAGGATGTCGACTATCCAGGCATATTCACCACGTATGTATATGTAAGAAACATTTGAACCCAATGCGTATGAAGAAACAACCATGCCTTCAATGAGAATGTGTGGAATGAATTCCATCAGGTAACGATCCTTGAAAGTACCCGGCTCGCTTTCATCGGCATTGCAAACAAGGTAACGCGGAACCCCTTCGGGCTTAGCCAGAAAACTCCATTTCATGCCGGTAGGAAAACCAGCGCCACCGCGGCCACGCAGCCCACTCTTCTTTACTTCTTCCACGATATCTGCCGGGGCCATCTTGAATGCCTTCTCCACACTTCGGTAACCACCTTCCCGACGATAGGTATCGAAATAACGGATACCCTCCACATGTGCTTTTTCTAATAATAGTTTTCGAGCCATTTTATAATTCAAAAGTTAAAAGTCAAAGCGAAAAAATTGGTTTTGACCTTTGATTCCTTATTTACCCTCTTATTGCCTGTCTTCCGAACAACACCCAGCGTTTTCCCTTCTTCACCCATACTTCCAATACTTTCAGGTGGAAGGTATTGGCGGCCCCTTTCATATTGGCTGTGATGTCGGCCACAAAGCGCAGGTTAGCCATATTGCCGTTCATCGAAACAGTGATGCTGTCTTCTTTGAAGGACAGGTAACTGATATATCCTGTTTCCAGGTCCTTGATCACGTCGGCCTTTGTTTCAATCCAGCCATTGCTATGCCCGTAGCTCAGTGCCTTATCGGTCTGCTGGTTGATGGAAACAGTGTTCTTGTTTACCAATGCCTGGTGAAACTCCTTTGATGTCTGTATCAGTTTTGTTTCATCAGGCGTTTGTGCAACAACAATTACTGCAACAAACAAAAACGGTATCGTAAAGAACTTCTTCAAGCTTAATTTGCTTTTGCACGGTATTCGGCGATGATGACATCTACTTTCTCTTTCGTAAGATGTTCCCGGTAATTCTTACCGAGCTGCATCATCGGGGCATAGCCACAAGCGCCCAGGCATTCCACCGTTTTCAGTGTGAACATACCATCTGCCGTTGTTTCGCCCACACCAATGCCCAGTTTCTCTTTGATATAAGCAATGATATCGTCGCTGCCGTTCAGCATACAGGGGCCTGTCTGGCAAACCTCGAACATGTATTTGCCCACCGGCTTTAAATTGTACATGCTGTAGAAGCTGGCCACTTCATATACTTCGATCGGCTCGATCTTTAATAACGTGGCCACATAATCCATCACCGGCACATCAAGCCATCCGCCGAACTCTTCCTGTGCCAGGTGGAGCACCCCTAGCAGGGCACTTTTATGTTTGCCGGGCGGGTAATGAGCGATCATTTCGTTCACTTTATCCAGTTTCTCTTTTGAAAATTCCACATTCATAATTCGTAACTCATAATTTATTAAGCGTCCATCTCTCCTGCTATCAGGTTCAGGCTGCTCATGGTAATGATGGCATCACTGAGCATGCCTCCCTTCACCAGCTCTTCAAAAGCCTGGTAATAGATAAAGCATGGGCGGCGGAAATGCAGGCGGTAAGGTGTTCTTCCCCCGTCGCTGATGAGGTAGAACCCCAGTTCTCCATTTGCTGCTTCCACGCAATTATACACTTCACCGGCAGGAATATCTGTTTCACCCATCACGATCTTGAAATGATAGATGAGCGCTTCCATTTTAGTATACACATCCTTTTTCTCCGGTAAATAATAAGCCGGTGAATCAGCATGGAAAACTTCAGCTTCTGTTCCTTTGAATTCCTGGACCTTCTGGTAAGCCTGTTCGATAATGCTGAGGCTCTGCCACATCTCTTCATTGCGAACAAGGAAACGGTCATAACAATCACCGGTTGTGCCGACCGGGATGATGAAATCGAAATCCTCGTAACTGCTGTAAGGGGTATGCACCCTCACATCGTAATCCACGCCGGCGGCACGCAGGTTGGGGCCTGTGAACCCGTAATTCAATGCACGTTCAGCATCGATCGGGCCGCAGCCGATGGTACGCTCCATAAAAATGCGGTTACGGTTGAACAGGTTCTCGAATTCCTTGAGTGTCCGCGGATATTCTTTTAAGAATCTTTCGAGTTTCTCAAATGCTGCAGCTGAGAAATTCCTTTCAAAACCGCCAATACGCCCAATAGTAGTAGTAAGGCGGGACCCACATACTTCTTCATATATTTCATAGATTAATTCACGGTATTGCATTACATACAAAAAACCGGTAAAAGCGCCGGTATCAACACCAACGATGGAGTTGCAGATCAGGTGATCGGCAATCCTGGCCAGTTCCATGATGATCACCCGGAGATAGTCAACACGTTTGGGTGTTTTAACACCCAATAATTTTTCACAGGTGAGATGCCACCCCATGTTATTGATGGGAGAAGAGCAATAATTCAACCGGTCGGTGAGCGGGGTGATCTGGTAGAGGGGCCTTCTTTCGGCTATCTTTTCAAATGCCCGGTGAATATATCCTACAGTAGACGTGGACTTAAGTATCCGTTCTCCATCGAGTTCCAGGATATTCTGGAATACACCATGGGTGGCCGGGTGCGTGGGCCCCAGGTTCAGCGTGGTGGTTTGCTTCTCGATACTTCCTTCGGGTAAAAGAATATGCTCACTCATGTCCCCTCTTTAATTCGTTTTTTGTTTTTAATGAATCGATATAATTCATCGGCAAAAAAGATCGTCATCAGACTAAATAATATTCCACCAGTTAATTTCATCCCCTCTTTTGTTTCCTGGTACTGGATAAAATTCAGCACAGAATCAGCTATCAAAACGAGGATAATGAAGATCAAAAATATCAGTCTGTATGCAGGATTCTTTTTAAACATTAAATATGGTTTAAATTATCTTCCAAACATCTCATCATCCTTATCAACCCTCAGCTGGTCTTCCACCGGGTATTGTTTCCTCATCGGGAAATAGTCCATCTCATCCACGTTCAATATCCTTTTCAGGTTTGGATGGCCAATGAAATTCACGCCAAAAAAATCATAGGTTTCCCTTTCCATATGGTTGGCCGACCTGTACAATGCGGTTGCACTGAACACATCCGGTTTCTCAATACCGGTATAAACATTAAAACGGATCCTCACATTATCCACCAGGTTGTGAAGGTGATATACCACCGCCAGTTCTTCTCCCTTTCTATCGGGGTAATGTACCGCCTGCAGGTCGGTTAAGAACCGGAACTTCAAATCCGCATCATCGAATAAAAACTGGAGGACTTTTAAATTCAGGTCTTTGGGCGCCGTGAAGGTGAGCATGCCATAAGGTTCCTGCCAATCGGTCAACTGATCACCGAATTTTTCTGTTAGTTTTAGTTTTATTGTTTCGTACGTCAATCCCATTTCCTTTCGTTTATTGTATCCCGTAACCAGCCAGGAGCGCTTTATACTGATCGCTATGTCTTCTTCTCAGTCCTTCCGAGTTAACGAGTTCCTGAATTTTAAGGAACCCATCCAGTATCGCCTCTGGCCGGGGTGGGCAACCTGGCACATATACATCAACGGGTATCACCTGGTCTATTCCCTGTAACACTGAATACGTATCAAATACCCCTCCTGAAGAGGCGCAGGCGCCAACAGCCATCACCCAGCGGGGTTCGGCCATCTGCAGATAAACCTGCCTTAATACCGGGGCCATCTTCTTTGCAATGGTTCCCATCACCAGAATGAGATCGCATTGGCGTGGTGAAAAACTCATGCGCTCGGCACCGAACCTGGCCAGGTCATAATGGCTGGCGGCTGTGGCCATGAACTCTATACCGCAGCAACTGGTGGCAAATGGTAAGGGCCAAATGGAATTTTTTCGGGCCAGGCTAACCACTTTCTCAAGGTTGGTGGCCATGAAGCCTTCACCCATGTATCCTTCAGGAATACCCTCGAACTTAATGTGTGTATTATATTGTACCGGACGGCTCATTTTCTATTTTGAATGTTGAATGTTGAATGATAAATGAGGTGTTTAATTCAACATTTAGCATACAACATTTAAAATAATTATTCTTCCCACTTCAACGCACCTTTCTTGAATATATATACCAGGCCTGTAATGAACAGGGCAACAAAAACCACAACGGCAGCAAAACCTTGCCAGCCCAGTTCACGGAAGTTTATGGCATAGGGATAAAAGAAGATCACTTCCACATCGAACAATACAAACAGGATGGCTACCAGGAAATACTTGATGGCCATCGGCTGGCGTGCATTGCCCTTTATTTCGATACCGCTTTCAAAATTCTGGAGTTTATCGGCTGTCCTTCTTTTGGGGCCAAGCCAGTCGGAAAGAACGATGATCATTGCAACAAGACCTATGGCAAAAAGCAACTGGATGGCGATGGGCAGGTAATTAGCTGCACTGTTCACATCAGTTGCCTGGAGCAGGAAGAAATGCATAGGATCTAATTTTCTGATTACCGGCAAAAATAAGGCAGCAGGAGCAATAATCCATAGATTGAAAAAATAATCCCCGTCATTAAAACAAATAACGGGGATCAGTTTATTTAGCCTTTGCTTTTATTTTTTTTTTGGAGCCGAACCACCGGTTCTGGGAGGCGTGGGTTTGTTCGGAGGTGTGGGTGTTTGATTGATCACTTTCCCGTTCTTATCGAACATGGTGACCTTTCCATTCTCGATGATGGTGGTAATGCCATCCTTGACAGTGGTTATCTTTCCATCCTTGATCACCGTGGTCGAGCCATCGTTCCCAACGGTAGTAATGGTTCCGTCAGGGGCCATGGTTATTTTATCGGATTTAACCGGTGGTTTTGGAGGAGGTTTTAACTCTTTTACTTTGGAAAGGATGTCTTTGTTCTGCAACACCTCCGCATCGGTTGGGTCTACCAGCAACGCTTTATCGGCAAAGCTTAAAGCCATATCCTTATTCTTATCAACGTTTGCCGAGTACCCGATCATATATTTATAGCTCCCAACTAACTGAGCAATGATCTTTGATTTATCCGGATATGCTTCGCCGACCTGTATGGCCTTGGAAAAAGCATTATTGGCCAGTCCGAAAATCATGGTCGTATCAATGCCCCAGTAAGATTTACCCATCATATAGTATCCAAAAATATCATCGGGGAATTTCTGGGTATAGATATCGAATATCTCGCTTGCCTGGGCAAACTTTCCTATACGGTAAAAACTATAGCCGGCGTTATATATATCTGTCTTTGTCGGGACCTTCTTAACGTCCAGGATCTTCCTGTACCAGCTGCCGGCTTCGGCAAACTGGCCTCTTTTCTCGAATGTTGAAGCTACCTGCTTCAGCAAAGCTACCTTGCCTGCTTCGGTGCTGTCCTGGTTAACGGCTTCCTGGAGCAGGTTGGCAGCCATGGCTTCGCTGCCCGGGAATTTCAATAGTGTTGTGCCATAGTTCAATTTATCCCCTACGCCGATCTTTTCGGGCTTCTGCAGCTGGAAATACTTTTCGAATGCGTTTTTCGCTCCCAATGAATCATTCAGTTTAACACTTGAATAAGCGATCAAACCATACAGGTTTGGATATGGATTGGGAGAAGCAGAGATGCAAGCATTGGCTGCAGTAACGGCATCGGCAAATAAACCCTGGGCATATTTCATCTGCGCATGCAGGAAACAGGACTGGGGCTCATCCGATCCCTTTGCCGACAGGTATTTGTCGAGGTATTGGGCCGATTTTGTAACATCGGTCTCATAGAAATACTGGTACAATGTCCAATAAACCTTTGAATAATTGGGATCTATTGCAGTTGCTTCATTATAATACTTCAGGAAGATATCTTTCTGGGAATCGCCCTGTGATTGATATATCCTGCCGATGCGGTATTTGGCCCTTGCATACCGGGGATCGATTGCCAGGGCGGCTTCATATGCCTTTTGTGCCGAACCGCCATCGTTATTTTTCCGGTAAGCGTCTCCCAGATCGGTCATCACACGTGCATCCTTGAAACCCTTTATATTGGTGGCCAGTTGAAGTTTTTCCACCGCATAGGCGGCATCGCCCAGTTTTGAATCGAAATCTCCATTGGCGAAACCAACGGCATCAAGGACATCAATGCTTTTACCTTTACTCAGGCTGACAGCAGTTTCAAAATGGTTACGGGCATCCTGGGTCTTTCCTTCCAGCAATTCCACATGGCCCATCCCGGCATTCAGCAGGGCGCTGTTTGGGTTGGCCGCAAGAGCCTTGGTATATACCGCCCTTGCACCTGCCAGGTCCTTATCCTCATCAGGTGCGATCAGGGTCTGCCCAAGCCAATAAGCCGCCTCCTCATTTGCAGGGTTCGCATTCAACAATCCCTGGAACACATTTTTTGCACTGATGTACTTATCGTAGTATAGAAACCTCTTCCCATCGTCGATGCTTTGGGCCCCGACGGTGTTCGCCGCCATCAAACCACTCAACAAGATCAGTGTAAATGTTAATTTCTTCATTTCATTTGCTGTTTAAGTCTGTACAATAATATTAATTTTCCAAAACTTCCCGCTTTAATAAGCGGTAAACTTTCTATAATTTTTTGGTCATTTTTACATTCCTTATTTCAAAATCCATCACCGTTCCCAAATAGGCTCGCTTAAATATCAATTGGCCTCTCTCATTCCGCATAAAATTCGAAAACCCGTTTGCCAATCCATCGTACCTTTCTTTATGTATGTAATACAAACCACGTACCAATGGGTATCGCCTGGTGAAGATGCTGGATTGCAGTGGCTTTACATATGGCTTGCCGGTGCAAAGATCACAACCGACGTACGCAATTTTTACTTTGTTTAACATTTTGACCTGTGTACTGTCTTCTGGATTGCCCACCCAGCTTATCCCGACAAAGCCAATTGCATTTTCGTTCGCAGCTACGTAATCCACCACGTCCTGACTACTTTTTACTGCTTTCACCACACTCGTATCGAATTTCTCTCCTTTCATTATACTATCGAGTACAAACCTGACAGTACTGGTCGCATTCAGTCCGTCGAAGATCATTTTCTGGTTGGTATTGCCTTTACCGGACAACTGTTGCCGAAGCCTGTCTAATGTATATAGTGTATCGGTACTTTTGTTATTCACAATAACCGTGATGGCGTCGTAGGCAAGTATGCCCCACCGCGGAGAAAAATTCATACTGTCTTCATAAAACTTGTCTTCCTCCTCAGTCGGTTGTCTTGTTACAATGATCATGGTGTTGGCCGTATCACTGAAGAAGTCCCTGAAGCAATTTGCTTCGGTTTTGTATTCAGCCTTGATGGCTGCTTCGGGGAAAGAAGCCTGAAACACTTTGATCTGCTCTTCTATCACCGGGCGGAAGGATTCATCAACACTTATATGGATGGTGCCGCTTTTGAGAGAGTGCAATGGGTCTTTCTTTGATTGCCTGCAAGCCACCAGCAAGGCGGTTATAAAAAAGGCGAATCCGATCCTTTTCCAATTCCGTAAAATATCCTGGTTCATTAGTGGCGTAAATAGTTTTTCTTAATCCCCCGGTATATCCTGAAGCCGCCATAGAGTACGCAAACACCCCCAAAGGCCATTAGTACGTTCTCGTCGTACTGGAGCGTCAGCGTGGTATTGAATTTTTTTATGAAAAGGAGGAAAATACCCATTCCGGCCCACAACACACCCATCCCCATATCCATCATGCTGCGCATGCGCACATATCTTTTGTCCCGCTCATTCAGTTGTTCTTTCTCAAATTCTTCCAGTGCCATATCTTATGATTATGCCCCGCTGAAGCGGGGCTGTGAAATTATGAAAATAATCGCTGAATCAGTCTGAACCGGTAAACTTAACCGGTATGGAATAGTAAACCGATACGTTCTCCCCCTTTGCTTTACCGGGTATCCAGTCAGGCATTTTCTTCAACACCCTGATCACTTCCTTGTTAAATACCTCTCCGCCATCCTGTATCACCTTGAATCCCTTCAGTTTGCCTTCGTAACCAACTACAAAAGTCACTTTTACACTTACCGATTCTCCTTCAGCCATCGGTTCGGGATTATTGAGGTGCCTGCGCAAAAAACTCATCAACGCTTCTGTTCCACCCGGAAAAGAAGGCGGCACATCCACCGCTCCCAGGTCCAGGGGTAATGTTTTGTCAACTTTTACCGGATCAGCGGGTTCATTGTTTCCCGGTGGTGGGCCGGGTTGTACCGGCCCGGGCCCGGATGAAGGGTTGGTAACAGTTGTGTTGCCGATCCTGGTATTATCATCAATATTTCGGACCGAATCAACAGCAGCACTGCTATCGACCACCTTTATGTTATTGCTGAAGTTTAATTGATTGATAGCAGGCATTGCTGCTTTGGGATCGGCAGGCGGCTTTGGGGGCTGTGGTCCAGGAGGGATTTCTGTCCTGGGCTCCTCCAGCTTTGCTGTTTCCGTTTCTTCGAAAATATATTCCCTGACAGTCCCAATCACCGTTTTAGCCGGCAACCTGGTCAGGAGAGAGAAGATGATCGCCACTCCCAGCATAACGGTCAAAGATACCTTCAGCCGGCTTTGATAAAACTTACGCAGTACATACGCTCCGTATGCCTTATTTCTTTTTTCGAAAATGACATCGAGGATGTCGCTTTTCAGAATGAGATCGCTGTTCATAAAGTTGGTTTTGAATGAAACAATGAATTCAAAACCGGCGCCGTGTTTGGTAATAAGATGAGATTGCCGGGAGATTCCACACCAGTTCTTTAAACAGCGCCCGTTAATCGCATCTGCTTAACCACGAAACCAGCATGCCTTCAGCAATCAACCCCGGCATCTGTGTTCTATCTTCTATCTTTGCGCCATGAAGATTCTGATGGTATGCCTGGGCAATATCTGCCGGAGCCCGCTGGCCGAAGGTGTTTTGCAGGATAAGGCATGGAAAGCCGGATTGAACTGGACGGTGGAGAGTGCTGGAACCAACGGCTACCACACTGGTGAGCCGCCGCACCACCTGAGCATTAAAGTAGCAAAACTGAACGGGATCGATATCAGCAGGCAACGAAGCCGTAAATTCACAGCAGATGATTTTGAACGGTACGACATGATTTATGCCATGGCAGGTGATGTGATGGATGATATCCGGTATATCGGCCGCAATAAATTCGATGCAACTAAAGTAGATTTGTTCCTGAACGAATTGTATCCCGGGCAAGACAGGGATGTACCGGATCCCTGGTACGGGCCTGAACCGGGATACCATGATGTATATGTCATCATCGATGAAGCATGCAACAGTATCATAGAAAAGTATTCAAATAAAAGATAAATGAGCAAACCATCTATTCCGCAGGGCACCAGGGATTTTTCCGCAGAAGTGGTACGGAAACGGAATTATATTTTCAATATCATCCGGAGTGTTTTTGAATTGTATGGTTTCCAGCCACTGGAAACGCCGGCTATGGAAAATATGGAAACATTGATGGGTAAATATGGGGAAGAAGGCGATAAACTTATTTTTAAAATCCTTAACAACGGGCTCGATAATCCTGAAAAGGAAAAACAGGCGAGGGAAGATTTTGAAAAAGTATTGCAGGGTAAAAACTCAAAAGGTATAACAGAAAGAGCACTTAAATACGACCTCACCATTCCCTTCGCCCGTTACGTGGCAATGAACCATACCAAACTTACCTTCCCGTTCCGCCGGTACCAGATACAACCGGTATGGCGTGCCGACAGGCCGCAAAAGGGCCGTTACCGGGAGTTCACCCAATGCGACGCAGATGTGGTGGGAAGCCTTTCACTGGTAAACGAGGTGGAACTGGCGAATATCTATCATGAAGTTTTCATTCAACTGGGAATGAAGAGCTATGAACTGAGGATAAACAGCCGCAAGATATTAACGGCACTTGCTGAGCTGTGTGGTGGTGCCGATAAGATGATCGATATCACCATCGCGATCGACAAACTGGATAAGATCGGGCTGGAAAAAGTGAAAGAGGAACTGCTGGAACGTGGGTTGAATGAACAACAGGTCAAAACAATCGAAAGCTACCTGGCCATCTCCGGCAGCAATGAACAAAAACTGGCTGCCATAAAATCCCTGATCGGTTCCATCGAAAGCGGCATAAAAGGAATTGAAGAGGTTGAATTTGTTTTCGGGCAAACAAAGAATACCAACCTCATCATCGATCTTACCCTGGCAAGGGGCCTGAACTATTACACCGGTATCATCTTCGAAGCCAAGGCTCCCGAAGAAGTGAAAATGGGAAGCATTGGCGGCGGCGGCCGCTACGATGACCTCACCGGCTTATTCGGCGTACCGGGAATTCCCGGAGTGGGCATCTCCTTCGGTGTCGACCGTATTTATGATGTATTGGAAGAAATGAACCTGTTCCCGCAAAACCTGCAGGTGAGCACAAAAGCCCTGTTCTTTAACATGGGTGAGGAAGAAGGCCGATTTGCCTTCGGCATCATGCAGCAGTTGCGCAGCAATGGTATTGCCTGCGAACTTTACCATGAGAATGCCAGGATCAATAAGCAGTTCACCTATGCCGAAAAGAAAAGTATCCCTTATGTAATTATCATCGGCAGTAAAGAGATGGAACAGAATAATTGCCAGGTGAAGAACCTGTCAAGTGGTAAACAGGAGGTGGTAGATCTGCAGGCACTGCCCGGGTATCTCCGGAATATATAGCAGCGTTTTTCCCGGGGGACAGTTTTGTGAACACTTGTCTTGTGAACACTTCATTTGTTCACAACTAAACTGTTCACAACTATACCGCTTCGTAAATAACGGCCGCTCCCTGCCCCACCCCGATACACATGGTGGCCAACCCATACTTTCCTTTTCTTCTTTTCAGCTCATGAAGCAAGGTGGTTGAAATCCTCACTCCGCTGCAACCCAGGGGATGACCAATGGCGATAGCCCCGCCGTTTACGTTTACTTTCTCCAGGTCGAGCCCCAGGTCGTGTATGCAGGCGATCGACTGTGAAGCAAACGCCTCATTCAGTTCGATCAGATCCAGGTCGGTCACATTCAGCCTTGCTCTTTCCAGCGCTTTCTTGGTAGCCGGTACAGGGCCGATACCCATGATGGCGGGATCAACCCCCACCACCGCCATACTAACGATCTTTGCCATGGGTTTCAGGCCGTATTTGCGCACTGCCTCCTCACTGGCGAGCAGCATTGCTGCGGCACCATCGTTTATACCGCTGCTGTTTCCGGCAGTCACGGTTCCCTCTTTGGCAAAAGCGGGCTTGAGCAATTTGAGTTTCTCCAGGCTGGTAAGCCGCGGGTGTTCGTCTTTATCAAAATCGAAAACATCTTTTCCGATCTGCACCTGTATGGGCACGATCTCGTCTTTCCATCTATTGTCTGCCAATGCCCTTTCATACTTCTGCTGGCTCTCCAGGGCGAATTCGTCCTGTGCATTACGGCTGATGTTCCAGCGCTTCGCGACATTCTCGGCTGTTTCACCCATGGTATAGGGATAGTACATTTCGGCAAGCCGCTTATTGATGAACCGCCAACCCAATGTCGTATCGGCTATCTGCGGTTCCCTGGCAAATGCACTGGTGCTCTTCGGCATCACAAACGGGGCCCTGCTCATGCTCTCCACACCGCAGGCGATGACCAGGTCTCCATCTCCGCAGGCAATGGTACGTGCACCGTCCATAATGGCCTGCAGCCCGCTTGCACACAAACGGTTCACGGTGCTGCCTGCAACAGTATTCGGCAAACCGGCAAGCAGCGCCGCCATGCGGGCCACATTCCGGTTGTCCTCACCGCTCTGGTTAGCATCACCGGCGATCACATCTTCAATGGCATTCACATCAATGGTGGCGTTTCGGCTTACCAGCATCTTGATCACATGTGCCAGCAGGTCATCGGGTCGCACACTGCTTAATGCGCCGCCGTATTTTCCAATGGCAGTACGAACGGCATCAATAATATACACTGTTTGCATAGTTCCTTTTATTAGGTCGGCTGTTGCACAAGGCTCAACTTCAGTGGCGTCGCACACTTGTACCAATTATCTTTACTCAGCCATAAAACCGTACAAATATAGCCGCTAAAGTTTAGATACCTCTATCAGCATATCCCCGTTACTTCCATTACTGGTGCACAGGTAAACCTTCCCGTCGGGGGAAATACAGATATCCCTCAACCTTCCAAAACGGGGTTTAAAATAGGTTTGGTTGTCTATCACCGACCTTCCATCGGCACTGAGTTTAAGCGCCCGTAGGCTGGCGTCTTTCAGGGTAAGCATCAGCAGGCAGTTCTTCCATGCAGGTATGCGGTTGTTATTGTAATAATCAAGACCACAGACAGCAATGGTGCTCCCGCCGCTGCTCCAGATCGGTTCTTTTACTTTGGCCACGCTGCAAAAGCCGGCCTCATCCACCTGGTCGCAGGGGCCATTCACTGTTGGCCAGCCATAATTCCTTCCTTTCTCGATGATGTTTACTTCATCTTCGATATTGGGCCCGTGTTCGCTGGCGTACAAAACCCCATTCACCATTACCAATCCTTGCTGGTTCCGGTGGCCGTATGTCCATACCGGTGACCTGGGAAATGGGTTATCGGCCGGTATGCTGCCGTCCAGGTTAAACCGCAATACTTTGCCGGAAACAGAAGAAGTATTCTGGGCATTCGGCTGTACTGTGGCATCCCCCGTCGTCATAAAAAGCTTGGGATCATTACCGCCGGAAATCAATAAGCGGGAACCATTATGGAAGTTAGCTGCCGGAATATTGTCAATGATTGTTTTGACCATCCGTATGCTGTTGGCCTCGTACTTCATCTGTACCATCTTCTCCAGGTATTCGCCATTTGCCCGGTAATTATAGACCACATTAAATAAGCCATTGTTCAAAAAATCCGGGTGATGAACCATTCCCAATAACCCACCTTCCCCCTTGCTTACTACCTCCGCTATAGATGAAGTGAATACGGTAGCGCCGGTCTTTGGATCGATGCAACTGATCTTTCCTCCCCGTTCCGTCATCCAGATATGACCATCCTTACCCCAGAGGATCTCCCAGGGATAGTTCAGGTCCTTCCTGAGGATCCTAACAGAGTCGGTAGGTGCCTCGTCGGCATTGCCTTTTGCCGCCGAATTGCAACCCATGCAGGAATAACAAAATACGACCAGTAATAAATATGATCTGTACATAAGGGAAGTATATACAAGTAAGCTACAATTTTTTATCAAATGACACGATCCCTCTTGACCAACGGTTCTAATAACAATACGAACAGCTAATAGGTCTCTGAGGGTGACAACCAAATTGCAAGTACCTTTGCCGCATGACCGCAGTTAAGAATATAAGAACCCTGAGCCTGCCTGAGCTGAAAGAGTATTTTGAATCCATCGGCGATAAAAAATTCCGGGCCATGCAGACCTACGAGTGGATATGGAAGAAGAATGCCCGGAGCTTCGATGAGATGAGTAACCTTTCCAAGGAATTGAGGCAGAAATTAGCTGAAAATTTTTCGTTGCCCGCCATTTCCGTTGATGCTAACCAGGTGAGCAGCGACGGAACGGTAAAGTCCCGGTTCAAAACCTTCGACGGCCATTACGTGGAGGGTGTCCTGATCCCCACCGAAAAAAGGCAAACAGCCTGTGTTTCTTCACAGATTGGGTGCAGCCTTAGTTGCAAGTTTTGTGCAACAGGTTATATGGACCGGAAACGCAACCTCAACTTTGATGAGATCTACGACCAGGTAGCGCTGCTTAATGAGCAGAGTGAAAAGGTATATAATACCAAACTTACCAACATCGTATTCATGGGTATGGGCGAACCCTTGCTTAATTACAAAAATGTACTGGAGGCCATTGAGCGGATCACTTCCAACGACGGGATGGGCATGAGCCCGAAGCGGATCACCGTATCTACTGCAGGGGTTGCCAAGCAGATCAGGCAATTGGGCGATGACAAGGTACGCTTCAACCTGGCCTTATCACTGCATGCGGCCAGTGACAGGAAACGGGATGCGATCATGCCGATCAATGAAAGCAATAATATTGAAGTGCTGATCGAAGCGCTCAATTATTTCTATGACCAGACGAAGAACGACATCACTCTCGAATACATCCTCTTTAAAGACATCAACGATTCCATCGAAGATGCCAATGACCTGATCAGGATATACCGCCGCATCCCCACCCATCTTATCAATGTGATCGAATACAATCCCATCGACAATGCATCGTTCATGAAGCCCGACGAGGACAAAACAATGCAGTTCACCAATTACCTGATGAATAACCGGGTGAATGTGCGGTTGAGAAGGAGCCGGGGTAAGGATATTGACGCAGCCTGCGGACAATTGGCCAATAAGAAATAAACTATCTTTGTTACTCAATCCTGTTGAAACAACAGCAAAACACCTTCACATGAGCCAGTCTCCCTTCCAGAAATTTGTAGGTAAAAAAAAGAACAGCGTCGTTAAAGAAGCGTTCCGCCAGGAAAAGAAAAAAGCCAAAAAGGAACGGGCGGCTTTCTTTGAAAAAAAGAAAAAAGAAGAGTTCCTGGCCCGGAATGCAAAACGCAGCGGGCAAAGCGTCATTGGCGATGTTAAGCCTGCCCCGAAAAAGGACAACCCGGCTAACCGCAATCTCAAACCAACAACCCCGAGCCAGCAGCCACTGACAGGGACCATGCCCCTGAACAAATACCTTGCCCATTGCGGCATCTGCTCAAGAAGGGATGCTGTTGCATTGATCATGGAGGGAAAAGTAAAAGTGAACGGGAAGATCCATGTTGAGCCGGGCTATAAAGTTCAGCCGACCGACGAAGTAATATACAACGGAAAGAAATTATTTGTAACCAAGAACCTTGTCTACATCCTTCTTAACAAACCAAAAGATTACCTCACCACCACCGATGACCCGCAGGGGAGGAAAACAGTGCTGCAGTTAATCAAACAGGCTACCACTGAAAGAGTCTACCCGATCGGGAGGTTGGACCGAAATACCTCCGGCGTCCTGCTGCTTACCAACGATGGTGACCTCACACAAAAGTTATCTCACCCGAGCTATGAGATCAAAAAGATCTATGAGGCCAAACTCGATAAGCCGCTCGCAAAAGCCGATTTTGATAAAATATTAAAAGGACTCAAACTGGAAGACGGCCTGATCTCTGTCGATAGCCTGGCTTATGCCGACAGTAAGGATAAATCGATCATCGGCATAGAACTGCACAGCGGCCGCAACCGTATCGTGCGCCGCATATTCGAACACCTGGGCTATGATGTAAAAGGGCTCGATCGGGTGATGTATGCCAACCTTACCAAAAAGAATGTAGAACGCGGCAAATGGCGTCACCTGAGTGAAAAAGAGATCCGCCTGCTTAAATACATGAATGCCTCAAAAAGAAAAGTGAGTGAAAAAGATAAGTCCTGAAATCATTTTTGAGAACGATTCTTTTGTTGCGATCAATAAACCGGCAGGGTTATTATCCATTCCCGACCGGGGACAAAGCGAGGCTTCCCTCAAAGATATTCTCATTGCAAGATACGGGACCATTTTCACGGTGCACCGGCTCGATAAGGATACCAGCGGTATCATCCTTTTTGCAAAAACAGAAGCAGCCCACAAATACCTTTCCCGGCTGTTCGAAGAAAGGAAGATCGAAAAATATTATCTCGGCCTGGTGCAAGGTATACCCGCCGAAAAGAAAGGAACCATGGACGCCCCCATCACTGAACACCCTATCCAGAAAGGGATGATGGTGGTGCACCGCAAAGGCAAACCGGCTGTTACCGATTATGAAGTGGTGGAAGAACATAAAACATTCTCACTCGTACAATTCCAGCTGCATACCGGGCGAACGCACCAGATACGTGTTCATTGCAAAAACATCGGTCATCCATTGGCCTGTGATGAATTATATGGTGATGGCAAGGCTGTTTTGCTTTCCTCTATAAAGCGTAAATACAAATTAAGCAGGCAGGAGGAAGAAGAAAGGCCGATATTGAACAGGCTGGCCCTTCATTCATACAAGCTGAAATTCATCGATACAGAAGGCATAATTCGTGAACTCAGCGCCGAACTTCCCAAAGACATAAAAGCCCTGTTGCAGCAACTGAAAAAGAACGAATAGAAAAGGATTGTCGAACAACCCTTCGTTTATCAGTTTAAATCCGGCTGCGGCGTATAACGCAAGTAAGGCTTGATTACATTCACTCCTTTGGCAAATTTCTTGATCGCCTCCTCGGTGCTAACCGCCGGCACTACGATGACATCTTCACCACGCTTCCAGTCGGCGGGTGTTGCCACGCTGTAGTTGGCTGTTAACTGCAAAGAATCGATCACCCTCAGCACCTCATAAAAATTGCGCCCGGTGGAAGCCGGGTAAGTGATCATCAGTTTTACTTTTTTATCGGGCCCTATGATAAAAAGCGAGCGAACGGTGAACGTTTCCGAGGCATTCGGATGGATCATATCATAGAGGTTGGCCACTTCCCTGTTTTCATCGGCGATGATGGGGAAATCAACGGAGCAATGCTGGGTTTCATTGATATCATTGCGCCAGCTGAAATGTTTATCGAGCGGGTCTACGCTTACGGCAAGCACTTTCACATTCCGTCTTGCAAATTCTTCTTTCAGCAGGGCGGTCCTGCCCAGCTCGGTGGTGCATACGGGTGTATAATCTGCCGGGTGGGAGAACAGGATACCCCAGCCATTACCCAGGTATTCATAAAAATCGATTTCTCCTTCGGTGGTCTTTGCTTTGAAATTGGGAGCAACATCCCCTAAACGCAGGCTCATAAGTAAAATTTAAAAGTGAAGAAAGGATATAAAATTACTTCCTTATTTTTTTATTGGAAGAAGCTCTTGTTAAAGAATTTTTACCAAAGCGGTTTTTAACATTATCAATTGCCTTGTACAGGTCGCTTTTCTTCTCAACGTCATCGAAAAGATTGGTTTGGATGGCATCGTTGGTAAGTTCGCTCAGGCGTACGCCCAGTAACCTTACAGGTTCGCCTTTGCGGTACAGTTTATCAAACAGTTCTTTCACCACCGGGATGATCTCATCGTCGGCACAGGTATATGGAATGGTGGTTTGCCTGGAAACGGTCTCAAAATCAGGATAGCGGATCTTCACAGCTACACAGCCGGCCACTTTTCCGTCCTGCCGCAATTCAAAAGCGATCTTTTCAGTAAGCCTCACCAGCTCACTCTTCAGAAAATTCAGGTCGGATTTGTTCTCATCAAACGTATTCTCTGAAGAAACGGATTTGGCCTCGTGGTACTGGCTGACTTCACTATTATGAATGCCCTGGCTTTTGTACCAAAGATCGATGCCCCATTTTCCCAATCGTTCTTCCAGTTCTTCCGGGGTTCGCCGGCCCACGTCGCCGATGGTGATAATGCCTATCGACTTCAGTATCTCATGCGTATGATCGCCGACACCGGGGATCTTGTCAACGGTCAGCGGGGCAAGGAATTCTTTTTCTTTCCCAAAAGGGATCTGCAGGTACCCGTTCGGCTTGGCTTCGTTGGTGGCTATCTTTGCCATCATCTTGTTGCTTGACAAACCGAATGAGATGGGCAGGTGGGTTTCATCGATGATCTCCTGCCGCAGTTCGATGGTCCATTGCAATGGTTTGAAGAATTTTTCCATACCGGTAAGATCGATATAGAATTCATCGACCGATGCTTTTTCAAACAACGGCGCTTTGGCAGCAATGATCTGTGTGACCCACCGGCTGTAACGGCTGTAATCGGCCCGGGAAACATTGGAAACAATCAGGTGAGGGCAAAGTTGTAAAGCTTTTTTGGAAGGCATACCGGAATGGATCCCGAACTTTCTTGCCTCATAACTGCATGCAGCTACAACGCCCCTCTCCCTTCCGCCAACGATCACAGGTTTGCCCTTCAGTGAAGGGTTATTCAATATTTCCACCGAAACAAAAAATGAGTCCAGGTCAAAATGTGCTATGATCCGTTGTGGAGAGCTCATACATTAAATCGCTTTGTAAGGCCAACCCCTGAATATGGAATTCCAGGCGTGGCATTTCAACTTTCGGGTTCGGCCATACACTTTTCCTTACCGGTATATATCGAGTAAACCGTCGGGCAGTATCACGTACACCCTTCGGTTCTTTTTATCGATCTTTTCCAGGCTTTCTTCGTGCACAGGGATAAGCGCCTCCTTACCCCCGATCATCACGGCACATAATACCTGGTGAGGTTGTTCGATCACTTCAATGATCTCCCCGATCTCATTATCCTCATCGTCGATCATCGTAAAACCCAGCAATGAAATAGGCGATGATTTACCGGCGAATCTTTTAAAATCTGCTTCGGTAAGCCATACTTCCTTCGGTGTGATCTTCCGGGCTGCCTCCACCACATCAATGCCTTCGAGTTTGATGATGGTTTCATCCTGGTTGCGGGCTTTGGCCGATTGTATGAAATAAGGGATGAAACTGTCTTTTCTTTCCTCGATGAAAATAGCGTCTAACCCATTCAGAGATGTTTTTATACCAAGACTGTGCTGCAGGATCAATTCGCCTTTCAGCCCGGTACTGGCTGCTAGTTTCCCTATTTTAAAATACTGAGGCATTGAGGATGCAAGTTAATGAGCCAGGAGAACAAAGAGAAAAAGAACGCAGATCTTCATTTCGGTCTGCCTTCATTTTTTTGGCCTCTCAAAAAAAAGTCCCGGCCAAAGCCAGGACTTAAAGAATTTACAACAGAGGTTTGTTTATTCTTCTGTTTTAGTTTCTTCAGACGGTGTTTCTACTGATTCGGAAGCAGGTGCCTCTGTTTTAGCAGCAACCTTTTTCACAAAGGGTTTGTCACCACGACGGTCGGTTCTGGACTTCTTATGAGCTCCCTGGCGTTTTGCAACGTGGGCTTCGTGCTCACTGGTCCATTTGGTGAATTTTTCCATCGCAGCTGCTTCATCGAATAAGCCGAGACTAACCCCACGCAGTAAATGCTTCAGGTATAACACGCCTTTGAAAGAAAGGATGCGGCGTACGGTATCGGTGGGTTGAGCACCTTTTTGCAGCCAGTCCAATGCTTTCTGACGATCGATCTGGATTGTAGCCGGAACGGTCAGCGGATTGTACGTACCTAATTTTTGAATGAATTTACCATCACGGGGGCTTCTGCCATCAGCAACAACGATGAAGTAGAAGGGTCTTTTCTTTGAGCCATGCCTTTGCAGTCTCATTTTTACAGCCATAAAATAGAAATTTTTGGT
>CAZYAT010000038.1:0-34712 GCA_964645235.1 uncultured Ferruginibacter sp.
AACCCAGGACCCATACATTAAAAGTGTATTGCTCTACCAACTGAGCTACCAAATCAACGTCCTTTTTTCAAAGGGAGTGCAAAAATAAGGCAAAATGGGTTTGTACCAAAGTATTTAAGGAAAGTTTTTCCCCATTTTGTTTTCAAACAGCGATTGAACTGACCTATTTTTGTCATAATTCTTATGACAGATTTTTTCAACAACAAAGTAGTAGCCATAACCGGTGGCAGTGACGGCATCGGGAAAGCCCTTACCGATGCCCTGCTTCAGCAAGGGGCAAAAGTGGCTACCTGTGCTCGTAACCAGGATAAATTATACGACCTCCAGTTGCTTCATCCCGGCAAGCCATTGCATACCATGGTTGCCGATGTAAGCAGCATTAACGACTGCAGGAATTTCATTGAATCCACCATCAGCGTATTTGGCGGCATCGATATCCTTATCAACAATGCCGGGGTTTCCATGCGTGCCCTCTTCAAAGACCTTGAAATTGACGTGATCGAAAAAGTGATGGGCATTAATTTCTCTGGAACCATTTATTGCACCAAACTGGCATTGAATTCGATCATTGAACGGAAGGGTACTGTCGTAGGTGTTTCTTCGATCGCCGGTTTCCGTGGCCTTCCGGGACGCAGCGGATACAGTGCCAGCAAATTCGCAGTAAACGGTTTCCTGGAAGCTTTGCGCACCGAGCTACTCGATAGCGGCGTGAATGTGATGTGGGTATGCCCCGGGTTCACCACTTCGAATATCCGGAATGCTGCCCTGAACAAAAAAGGGCAATCACAAGGCGAAAGCCCGATGGATGAAGCCAAAATGATGAGCTCGGAAGAGTGTGCACAACATATTCTCGATGCCATTGTAAAAAAGAAGAGGACCCTGGTACTTACCTTCACGGGCAAACGGACGGTCTTTATGAACAAGTTTTTCCCCCGGCTGACCGATCGACTCACTAAAAAATTCTTTTTCAAGAACGGAGAACTGGTACGATGATCCGTAATCAACTTTAAAAGCAGCAATCTGTTCCATAAAAATGCCTTTACTAACACTTACATCCGATATTGGCCGACAGGATTTCTTGGTGGGGGCGGTTAAAGGACAACTGCTTCAGGGGAACAGCGATTTTACCATCGTGGACATTTCCCATGAATTATCCCCGTTCAACTATCCACAGGCAGCTTATGTGTGCCGGAATGCCATCCGGAACTTCCCTGCGGGTTCCTTTCACCTTGTATTGGTTAACCTTTTCGATGAAAGACCCGATCATATGCTGGTGGCAGAACACAATGGGCACTACATCGGATGCGCAGATAATGGACTCATTACTATGATTTTGGAAGAGGTACCTCAAAAAGTAATT
Organism: uncultured Ferruginibacter sp.; assembly: GCA_964645235.1. Classification (GTDB taxonomy): domain Bacteria; phylum Bacteroidota; class Bacteroidia; order Chitinophagales; family Chitinophagaceae; genus Ferruginibacter. The sequence continues at coordinate 1,361 of CAZYAT010000038.1, forward strand.
GCATTGAATTTGGATAAGAGTGCTCATAAGAATACGCTTTATTGCAGTTCGGTTTTTGCCTCAGCCTTCAGGGAAATCAGGGCAGGAAAAAAGATCGAGGAACTGGGAGACCCGGATATTTCCATCCATGTGAAGAATCCGCTACGCCCCCTTCTTGGTAACGACTGGATCGAAGGACAGATCATCTTTACCGATAATTTTGAGAATGTGATCGTTAATATCCACCGGGATGAGTTTGAAGAACAGCGGAAAGGGCGCAGTTTCAAGATCGTTTTCAAAAGAGACGAGGTCATTGACAGGATCAGCGATACCTATGCCGATGTCAATGAAGGCGAAAAGCTGGCCTTGTTCAATTCTGCCGGGTACCTGGAGATCGCCATTAATAAAGGGAATGCCGCCGGCCTGCTTGGTCTCCAGGGATATTCGGAGCGGCAATTGCAGCAAAGCCAATACCTCAATAGCCGGCTCTTCTACCAGACTGTTAAAGTATTTTTTGAATAATAGGCAGAAACCAACTGAAAATTGGCCTTTTTAAAGAACATATCTCCCCAGGATCCCAGCGATAAAGAGCTGTTGGTCGCCTACAAGGAAACAGGCGACATGCACCTGTTAAGTACTCTTTACCAGCGGTATATGGACCTGGTGTTTGGTGTCTGCCTGAAATATTTTAAGGATGCCGAGCGCTGCAAGGACGCGGTCATGGATATCTTCAATGAATTGCACACCAAGCTGAGGGTACACGAAGTCGACAATTTCAAAGGCTGGTTACACGTCCTGACCCGGAATTACTGCCTGATGCAGCTCCGGAGCCCCAGGAACATGAAAACGACAGAATTCAGCAGCCATATTATGTATTCCGACCAAAATGCGCATCTGAATGGCGAAGCATTGGAAAAAGAGGAAAATTTCAAGAAATTAGAGCAGTGCATCGATACCCTGGCGGAGGAACAGAAAAAGACCGTTGTGCTCTTTTACCTTGAGAATAAATGCTATAACGAGATCGCCGAAATAACAGGGTTTGAATGGAACAAAGTGAGAAGCTATATCCAGAATGGCAAAAGGAACCTGAAAATATGCATGGAATCGAAAAAAGAAAAGACCTGACACCTTATTGAATAATGAACAACGATAACAGCCATATCAACTATACAGCACAGGATATTGAAAAGTATTTCCTGGGCAGGCTGTCTTCTCAGGAGATGCATGCCATGGAGAGGGCTGCACTGGATGATCCTTTCCTCGCCGAGGCAATGGAAGGTTATGAAGCTATGAAGGGAGAGAATTGGAAGGCTCAATTGACGTTTGCCCAAAAACAAATTGCCGAAGCTTCCTCGCAGGTAAAAATTGTTCCCCTGCACAATAAGAGGAACAACTGGTGGAGGACTGCCGCTGCGGTATTGCTGGTCGGTGGTGGAGCCACTCTCACGTTCCTGGTCACGCAAAACAAAACGGAAGAAAAGAACGGCCCCCAAATTGCCAAAGCAGTTGATAAAACAACACCCGTGGTCAGGGATGCAGGTAGAAACAGTGCATCTTCCCAAGAGCAGCAAATAACGTTAACTCCTTCGCACCCGGCTTCAGGAAGCAGAACGGCCGGAGAACCAGCAGTCACGGATCTGTCTTCTGTCAGTCAGAATGATGCAGCCAATAAACCGTCGAAAGCGGTTGCAGATTCTGCTCAATTACAGGTAGCAATTACCGGCAATAAAAGTAATGAAGGTTCGGTTCTGCCGCAGGCAATCGCTTCAGCCCAGCCTAAATCCGAAACGAGGTCCGCCATTCCAGCCCCGGAAGCCACGAAGCAAAAAGATTCCAAAGAAGACCCGGATACCAGGGAAGAAGCTGACCTGGCAAAACGAAGAGCTGCGGCTGTCACTGCAAAAAACGAGAAGACAGCCAATCGTTTTTTTAATGCACAGGTTGTTGCACCCGACAATACTCCGCTTCCCTTTTCAAACATATCTGTTAAAAGCGGGAACTTTGAAACCTATGCTGACGTAAAAGGTAATTTCAGGTTATTCTCGTCCACCGATTCTTTACTGACCGTTGAAGTAAGATCCATCGGCTACGAACCACGCACTTTTTCATTGAGAAGTAACCAGGCCATGAATAAGATCATCTTACTCGAAAATGAGCAATCGATCAAGGATAAGGGATACAACCAGAATTCAGATGCAGCTTCCGCTCATAGGGTAAAAAGAGCTTCTGTGCTCAGCGATACCGCCATCAATGTTGAACCCAAAGACGGTTGGGACAACTACAATACTTACGTAGCCAATAACCTCGACATTTCAGAAGAAATGGTCAAGGCAGAGCTTCATGGAGAGGTTGAACTAAGTTTTGATGTGAAGCCCAATGGCACCATCAGTAACGTACGCATCAACAAATCCCTCGGCCCGGCCTACGACGAAGCAGCCAGGCGTCTCATCATGCAGGGCCCTCAATGGAAGGTAAAAAAAGGTAAAAAGACCTCTGCGAATGTTAAGGTAAAGTTCTGACCTGTCTAAGGGCCATTACCGTTCACCATTTTATTTGGTATCCTGTTTATTCAATTTTATTACCTTAGCCCACCTAAATGATTTTTATGAAGAAATTACTGTTACCAATCATCGCAATCGGTTGTTTTTCTGTTACCGGTGTATCACAGGTACGCATGCCCGCCCCGTCACCAACACAAACCATTAAACAGGAGTTTGGCATTGGCTCCATCGAGATCACTTATTCACGCCCGGCTGCAAAGGGCAGGAAGATCTTTGGTGAACTGGTTCCATATAGCAAACTCTGGCGCACCGGTGCAAATGCTGCTACCAAAATAGTGCTGACCGAGCCTGTTGAATTTGGTGGAAAACGGATCGATACCGGAACTTATGTCCTTTATACCATCCCCGGCATCGATTCCTGGGACATTATTTTCAACAAAGGATTAAAGAACTGGGGCATCGACGGGTATAAAGAAAGTGAGGATGTAGCCCGGGTAAGGGTTGCACCCATGAAGATGAAAGACAAAGTGGAGTCATTCACCATGCAGTTTGTTGAAGTAAAACCCGAAAGCTGTGAACTGCAGATCATGTGGGAGAAGACCGTGGTGCCCATTTCTATCAAGGCCGATTTCCGTGACAAGGTAAGGGGCCAGATCGAAGCCGCATTGCAGACCGACAAAAAACCTTACTGGCAGGCAGCTCAATTCTATAATGAGTATGAAAAGAACCTCCCCAAGGCATTGGAAAACATCACTAAAGCCCTCGAAACAAACGATAAGGCTTATTGGATGTGGATATACAAGGCCAAGATCCAGAAAGAGATGGGCGATAATACCGGTGCAATGGAAAGCTCAAAGAAATCGCTGGAACTGGCCAAAGAGGTGAAGAACGACGACTATATAAAGATCAATGAAGATTTTCAGAAGGGATTGAAATAAATGCCTCACCTCCTTTGTAAAAGCGCTGCATTATTGCGGCGCTTTTTCTTTTATGAACATCTGAAGGAATGCCGACAATATGATCACCAGCAAAGCACCGATCACATTCAGCCAGAGAAAGGACACAATATCCCGATTGTATATCCAAATGACCAGTAATTCCGCGACCACTGATGCATAGAATACGGCATGTCCTTTAATGTATTTCATTCCAAATGCCACGAGGAATATACCGAGTATCACACCGTAGAACAATGATCCCAGTATATTCACCGCCTCGATCAGGCTGTTACCGATGTTCTGTGCAAACATCGCAATGATGATGCAGAATACTCCCCAGCCGAACGTATACCATTGAGATACTTTATAATCTTCGAGTTCGGTCTCTTTCTTTACAAAGAATTTCTTATGAAAGTCAACCACCGAACAGGCGGCCAGTGAATTCAGTGCAGCAGCTATGCTTCCCCAGGAAGCAAGGAAGATGATGGCAATGATCAAGCCGATCAGGCCTTTGGGCAAATGGTCCATCACAAAATGGAGGAAGATGTAATTGTTGTCATTGGTGTCCTGCCCGGGCAGCGCTTTTTGCAATACAGTCCTGTATTCCTTCCGTAACTGCCCGGCCCCGTTCATATCGTTGGAACTTACTGCTGCATCATACTTCGCTTCGATCGCTGCAAGGGAATCTTTGTATACCGTTTCGCTGGCCGCCCTTACTTTGGACCCATCAAAATATACCGGTGCTTTCTGGTATTGATAAAAAGAGAAGATGAGTATCCCCAGTAACAATATGAAAAACTGCATGGGTACTTTTACCAGGCCGTTCATCAGCAGGCCCATCCTGCTTTCCTTATCACTCTTGGCCGTAAGGTAGCGGCCCACCTGGCTGTGGTCGGTTCCGAAATAACTCAATGCCAGAAAGAACCCGCCGATGATGCCGCTCCAGATATTGTACTTATCCTTCCAGTCGAATCCATTTTCAGTGATGCCCGTGGTTATGATGTTCATTTTCCCCATCTCACCGCTTTTCTTCAACGCATCCGTAAAGCCGATGTCTCCTGGCAAAAGTTTAACCGCCAGGTACCCTACGAACACCAGCGAAACAAGCACAATGATCATCTGCAGTTTCTGTGTATGTGCAACCGCTTTTGCCCCGCCGCTCATGGTATAAATAATGAGCAGCCCGCCCATGACCAGGTTGGTAAAATAGATGTTCCATCCCATCAGCGAACTGAGTACGATCGAAGGTGCGAATATGCTGATACCGGTGCTTAGGCCTCTCGATACCAGGAAGAGGAAGGAAGTAAGCGTTCTTGTCTTAACATCAAAGCGTTCTTCAAGGAATTCATACGCCGTATATACTTTCAGTTTATTGAATACAGGTACAAAGAAGATGCATATTACGATCATAGCAAGAGGAAGGCCGAAGTAATATTGCACAAAACGCATCCCATCGCTGTATGCCTGGCCGGGCCCGGTGAGGAAGGTAATGGCGCTTGCCTGTGTGCCCATGATGCTCAGCAACACGAGGTACCAGGGCAAACTGCGGTTGCTTAAAAAGTATCCTTCAAGGTTTTTGGTGGTGCGGCTTTTAAAAATACCGTAAAGGATGATGCCTGCAAGCGTTACGATCAATATGGTCCAGTCGAGCGGGCTCATGAAAATGACCGGGTTATCCAATAAAACAGAAATATTTCAACCACGAGGACAACGAGTACAAGGATGTACCATTTATTCCAGTATGACCGTTCGTTTTGCATCGTATTTGTTGCCATGCATGAACAAGGCTGTTCTTTATTTTAGTCGACCTTACTCCTTCCTTTATTTCACTTCACATACTTGCCCCTGTTGTTGGCAATGAGATTTGCAAACAACCGGTATGCTCCGGGTACACCGGCAGGCAATTCACGGAAGAATACAAGACCAGTGTACACAAATCTCCCCTTTCCGTAATTGGCAATGATGAGGCTTCCTTCCTGCTCGTTCTCGCCCGGATCTTTCATGCCTAGTACCTTCTTATAGGCAGTATCGATGGTCTCTGCATGATAGATGCTCCTCTCCTGTACCCAGCCTTCAAAATCTTTCTGGGTTATTTTGTTCGGGTGGTTCAATGCCGGGTGATCAGGTAAAAGGAAATTCACCTTTGCCTCTTCATCCGTAATGCGGTTGCGGCTGATATTAAAAGGATAGGGGGCGATCTTTGCCCTTACCGGCCCGATCTGGTTGCTCGTATTGTATTGCACCAGCAACACACCTCCTTCTTTTACGTATTGCATCAGCTCGTCGTAAACATTGTTCATCCATTCGTTTGTATTGTAGGCCCGTACACCGGTTACAATCGCATCGAGCTGCCTTAAATTGGCGGCCGAGATATCGGATTCCCTCAGGGTGACCACCTTATACCCCATCTGCACCAATGCTTCCGGTATCTTATCCCCTGCCCCCGGAATATATCCTGCCAGGTGCCCTTCGGTACGTAATTCCGCCTTTGCAAATTTGGCTGTGGCGTCATGGAAATATACAATGGCCGGTATATGATCGTACTCGATCGTCTTCTTGTATTTATTGTATATATTATTATCAACTGCTGCCTGCAGTTTTATTTCCTCCACATAGTTTTCATCGTTCCCTGTAAAACTGAATACAGAGGATTCGTTCGACTCCCTTTTTAACGGATTGGCTTTGTATGTATACGGGTTACTGCTGTTGCGGATCTTCGCAGAAGTCAGCTTGCTCACCGAATAGGTTGACGAATCGTTAAGATTTGAACGGAGATGAGTCCGTACATCAACGGGTTTATTATTCACTGAAAGGAACACGTCGCCGGCATAATTCACTTCCAGCCTGGGAATAATGCTCACCGGCTGGTACAATTCGCCTTTTACAGGGTCGGTATGTTTATACCGCACAGGCTTAGTAAACTTAAACTGCCGCCCCTCGATCGTCAGCCCAAAAACCACGCTGAGCGGGTCACTTTCTCCCTTACCAATGAGTTGCTGGCTGGTAACATTAAAACTCCCCTTGTCCATTGGATTTTCAAGCCAGTATGGCTGGGTAGGCGGTGTTCCGGGTTTAATGAACATGCTGTAGTTCTTCACCCCGTTTATATTCTTTTTCAAACGGTCGAAGATCACGTAATCATTATTCAGAAACGCATCAGCATTGACTATGTTGGCCCCGGTCCTGTTATTCACAACCAGGGATAATTTCAGACTGTCACCCACCACAGCGAACTGCGAATTGGTGGTTGCCTCCATGAACACACCACTACAGTTTTCGACGAGCCTTTCGATCTCAGCCATTTTCTGTTCACGCCAATAATTGTCTTTTGTTTGCTCTACCTTTTTATAAAGTTCAACCAATCCTTTGAGCACAAGTTCAGGATGTTCAACAGAAAAAGTTTTGATCAATCCGTCGACGCTGTTGCTAATATCAAAAGCCGTTTCTTTTTCGGCAGCCTTCCGCCAGCCGGTCTCAACACCGTCCATTAGTTCGTTCACCGGGGCGGCACCGTTAATGGTCTTAAAGTATTCGATCACACTACCCCTTTGCGCCGGCACACCAAAACCCTGGCTTTTGTGCTGGCTCCTGCTGGCGGAAGCGATCTCACCATAGCTCTTGCCAAGGATCGGGTTATAATCGCCGCACTCCAGTTTGAACTGGTCTTCCCGTTGCGTATTGTTACCTCCGAAATTGAATGTGTTCCACAACAACCGTTTTGCCTGCCATACGGTAACTCCCCTTTGCAGTTGCTCGGGAAACCTGGCTGGATCGGCAGCCGCATCGAAGGCCTCCCCTGCAAGTATCGCGGAAGCTGTATGATGACCATGCCCTCCTTCACCGGTGGTAGGGAACCGGGTGATGATCACATCGGGACGGAATTTACGGATGACCCAGACCACATCGCTCAGTATCTTATCGTGCCCCCAAAACCGCATGGCTTCATCCGGGCTCTTGCTGAACCCGAAATCGAATGCCCTGCTGAAAAATTGTTCTGCCCCATCGATCCGGCGGGCCGCCAGCAACTCTTGCGTGCGGATCAGGCCCAGGTCAACACCCTGCTCGTCCCCGATCAGGTTCTGGCCGCCATCACCACGTGTCAGGCTCAGGTACCCGGTGCGGTACAATTTCTCATTTGCCAGGTAAGCGAGCAACCTGGTGTTCTCATCATCAGGATGTGCAGCGATATACAATACCGAACCAAGCACATTGAGTTTCTTCAGCTGGAGCAGTATCTCCGAAGAAGTATATGTACGGGGAGTTTGTGCAGGTATAACTAAGAATGAAAAATTAAAAATGAAAAAAGCCGACAGTAGTTTCTTTAGCATGCTTACCTTTTTTTGTTTTTCTTACCCATTATTGTCCGACCAGGAATACGGCATTTGCCAGCATCATCTTTCCGTTCTCCCAGAAATTGCGGAAGATAGGATCATCGGCAAAGAAAATAATCGACCCGTTCCCCAGGGGCTGAACACCGATCACGGTTCCGTCCTTTATTTTTCCCTGTAATTTATTCCCGACAAAACCGGCTGTTTGGTTCTCCTTTTTGATAACACCCACATTCCATCCGTCTTTCAGGAAGCCATACAGTTCATCGCTCAGTTTGAGGGTATGATATGCATTGCCATAGCCAAAGGCAAGGGGATGCGAATTATCCAGTTCTACTTTATAAATAGCTCCAGGGATATTGTTCCCAACCCAATCCCGTTCCCTGTTCTCATATCGCTTTACATCGCCATAGGCATCCTTATCATCCTTCTTGTCTTCTTTTTTATCCTCTTCGCCTTTTTTGGACTTAAATCCCCATTCGGCCTTTGCTATCTGCGATGCAGCATTGTCAAAAGCGATGATCTTGCCACCCTGCTGCACCCATGTCTTTATATCTGCGGCGGCTTCCTTGCTTTGAAGGAATTTATAATTACCGTCGGGCATGATCATTACATCCACATTCTTCAGGTCGCTTCCATCCAGGCCCTCTGCATTAATAAGTGTGACCGGATAATCCAATTGCTGTTCGAACCAATGCCATACTTCGCCGGCTGCATTGGCATTAACGCCTGTGCCGGTGAGTAACACCACGTTTGGTTTTTTTATGAAATGTACTTTCTCACTTCCAAAATCGAAACCGGTTTCCATGAACCCTGTATTCACTTCTGTTACCTCGGCACTATAAGTGGCCGCCATTTCAGCAAATTGCTGCAACTTATCTTCGTTGCCTTTCCGAAGAACGATGAGCGTACCCTTTGCAAAACCCTTTCCATTATAGCTGAATTCTTTTTCAGCGAAACGTATCCTGAATCTCTCATTCAACAGGGCTGCCAGGAACTTAGAATCACTGAAGGAATTATACCCGACAAGATACCCGTAGGCAGAAACAGGGACCTTTACTGCAGCGGTTTGACCAACATAGGCAGCAACCGGTATTTTTTCTTTTACTGCATAGGCCTGAACACCATACACAAAAGGCAGGCTCCAGGCGGTGATGTCGTAGGTAACTGAATCACTCAGTTTCGATTTGGGTTCGAACATCACTTTTACCAGGGCCGATTTCGGCTGCACAGCACTAACCGCCATGGCATTGCCCGGAGAGAATGTTTCTTCTTTACCGGTGAAATAATTATATCCTTTCATAGAGGTGCCGCTGATGGAACCATAGCTGATACCATTCGCATCGAACATTTTCTGAAGTGCAATACGTTTACCGGCATTGCTTTCCGTGATTACATAGGTCTTGTATTCCCCTATGCCGGCGGCATTGGCATCATCGAAATATTTTTTGAACTCGCTCAGCAGCCGGGATGCATTCCCGGAAGCGATCTCGATCGTACTCATACTGGTGGTGAAATGGTGAGCGATGCGGCTTTTCAGGGTAAGGGTATCTCCGTCGTTCATGATCGCAGCCAGGCCGCCCTGGCTGTGCCCGGCCTGTTCATAGGTCATGCCGATGGCCCCATTGTACATCGGGTAAGTATCGCCGTAAGAAGGATAGAACAGGTCGAAGACCTCTTTGGTGAAATAGAGCCAGCCGTTCGCATCGAAATAACGGGCATGGTTCTTCCCGATGCTTATTTGAAACTGCCTTTGCCAGGGAGTGATCACCTCATGGAAAGGTTCGGCAGCCGGCGCAAAATAATAAGGGCTGTTGATACCCTGCTCGTGGTAATCGCAATGGATCTGCGGCATCCATTCATTGTATTTCTTTACTCGCCCCTTTGTTTCGACCTGTGTCTGCCAGGCCCAGTCACGGTTCAGGTCAAAATTATAGTGGTTCACCCTGCCGCCGGGCCAGGGTTCCCTGTGTTCACGGCTGGACAGTTCCGGGTTTGGATTTTTTCCTACTACCTGGTTGAACCAGTTCACATAACGGTCCCTCCCATCCGGGTTCAGGCAAGGATCAATGACCACTACCGTATTCTTCAGCCACTCTTTGGTCTGGGCATTGGACGGGTTCAATAACTCATATAATGTTTTCATTGAGACCTCAGAAGAACTGGCTTCGTTTCCATGTACATTAAAACTGAGCCAAACGATCACCGGGGCAGACATCTCGGCCTGTTTGTCCTTCAGCATTCCGGTGAGCCGAAGGTTGTTCTTCCTGATCTCCTCCAGCCTTGACATATTTTCTGCAGACGAGACAATACCAAGCAACAATTCCCTGCCCTCATTGGTGGCGCCATAGCTCTCAAGTTTCATGACCTGCGGCATCGATGCCACCGCATGCCTGAAATAATTCACGATCTTATAGTGCGGAGTGAACCTGGAGCCCAGGGTATAACCAAGGAATTCATCAGGCGATCTCAATTGTGCCCGGGTGAATGTGCCGGATAACAGCAAAATGGCAAACAGTAGTCTTAGTCTCATCGCAAATTTTTATAAATGTAGAGGTACTCCCTTAAATAATATGTGAAAATAAAGAAAGCAGGTGGATTTGGCTTTACCACCCGTACTTAATAATTGGCACCAATAAAGTAATTTCGGCAAAACATTCCCTCATGCGGTATAAGAAGATATCGGCAACATTGCTGGCCCTGTTGCTTTTTACATCCATTGTTCATTCACAGGAAAGAATTAACAGTACCGGCTATTCCATCCAAAAGAATGTCACCTGCCGTAAAGGCGCCGTGGTATCGGCCCATCCGCTGGCAAGTATGGCCGGCTTGTCTGTTCTGAAAAAGGGGGGTAACGCCATAGACGCAGCCATTGCCACACAGCTGGCGTTGGCGGTTGTTTATCCCGCTGCAGGAAATATCGGGGGTGGCGGTTTTATGGTAGCACACCTGAACAATGGCCAGAACATTACCATTGATTACAGGGAGAAAGCCCCGTCGAAAGCGAGTAAAGACATGTACCTGGATAAGAACGGTAATGCACAACTGAACCTATCACAGTATGGTCACCTTGCATCCGGGGTTCCCGGAACGGTGGCAGGATTATTCGCCGGTTTGAAATATGCAAAGCTTCCTTTTTCAATACTCATCCAGCCGGCCATTGACCTGGCAGAAAAAGGCTTTGCTATCACTGCTTCGCAGGCAGCTTCTTTCAATTACAACAAAAAAGAATTCCAGGAACAGAACAACATGCCCATCGCCTTTGTAAAAGAAGAAAAATGGAAAGCGGGCGATATTCTTATTCAGAAAGAGCTGGCTGAAACACTGAAACGGATCAGGGATAATGGCCAGAAAGGATTTTACGAAGGTGAAACGGCGAGACTCATCGTGGCAGAAATGCAGAAAGGCAATGGCATCATCGGCCTGGAAGACCTGAAGGCTTATGAGGCCAAAGAGCGCAAAGCACTCGAATTCGATTACAAAGGATACCATATAATTTCAATGCCATTGCCCAGCAGCGGGGGGATCATCATTGAACAGATGCTGAAAATGATTGAAAACCGGAACATCGCTTCGATGGGATTTCAAACAGCCGCATCGGTACAATTAATGACTGAAGTGGAAAGAAGGTCCTATGCCGACAGGGCCGAATTCCTGGGCGACCCGGATTTTGTGAGCGTACCTGTAAGTACCCTGGTAAGCAAAAAATACCTCGAAGAGCGAATGAAAGACTACGAACCAGGTAAGGCAGGTAACAGCAAATTAACCGGTGCAGGCATCGTCAGGGAAAGTGAAGAGACAACACATTTAAGTGTACTCGATGCAGAAGGCAATGCGGTTGCAGTGACCACTACGCTGAACGACAGTTATGGCAGCCATACGGTTGTTTCAGGGGCAGGCTTCATCCTGAACAATGAGATGGACGACTTCAGTGTTAAGCCGGGAGTACCCAACATGTACGGGGCATTGGGCAATGATAAGAATGCCATCTCACCCGGCAAACGGATGCTCAGCAGTATGACACCAACGATCGTTTTGAAGAACAGCAAGCCATACCTGGTTGTAGGTACGCCTGGCGGCACAACGATTCCCACCAGCGTATTTCAAACACTGGTGAACATTCTGGAATTCGGGATGAGTGCAACCGATGCCGTGAATAAACCTAAATTCCACCATCAATGGTCGCCCGACCAGATCGATATTGAAAAGGATTTCCCCGCAGGCATAACAAAACAATTGGAAACCATGGGGTATGCAGTGAAGCAAAGAGAATCGATCGGCAGAACGGAACTGATACAGGTGCTGAAAAAAAAGATAATTGCGGTAGCAGATAAAAGAGGGAATGATGATGCCAGGGGATACTGATGTTGATCATTGAAATCAGAAGCAATAAATTGAATAAATGAATACCCGAACCGATTTTTTGCAAAGCGCTGTGAAGCGTTTAGCCTATTACAAAGAGCTTGGAGAGAAAACATTTGCGCAACTTACAGATGCTGAGCTGAACCATCAACCCAACGAAGCCAGCAACAGCATTGCCATCATCATCCGGCACATGGCCGGTAACATGCTGAGCCGGATGACGGATTTTTTGACCAGCGATGGGGAGAAAGAATGGCGTAACCGCGACAGCGAATTCGAAGAACAAAGAATGAGCAGGCAGGAACTCATGGCCTACTGGGAAAAAGGCTGGAATTGCTGCCTGGGGGCGATCTCATCACTGAAAGAAGAAGACCTCTTAAAAACGATCCGCATACGGAATGAAGGAATGAGCGTCATTGATGCCATCAACCGGCAACTGGCACATTACCCCTACCATGTCGGGCAGATCGTTTACATAGGACGCCTGGTACGTGATAAAGACTGGCAGAACCTCTCTATCCCCAAGGGACAATCGGAACAGTTCAACAAAGAAATGAACGCAAAAAGCTAGTACAGATACCAGTCCGCCTGCAACAGATTGTTATATATTCTTCACTGTAAAAGAAAGGGTAAATTTTGGTACTTAATTTGCCCTTAGTGGCCGAATAATTACTTTTACATATAATACTAGGCCCTGCATCGAATCCTGAACATATCGAAATGGTTTTTGCTTGCCCTTGTGGCCTGGGCAGTGCTTTTCCTGTTGCTCATCTTTACCTATCCCATCTCCAAATGGCTGTTCTTTGTACTCCTGCTGGGATGGATCGTTGGCTGGTGGTTCCTGTTCAAAAAGATCAGGCATAAAACATGGTTCTTTGCCGTGCTGATCTTCCTGGTGCTTTCCGGCTGGGGCATCCTTCACCTCGACCCGGTCCAGAACTGGCTGGTAAAAAAGGTAGCGCAGACGTTATCCAGGAACCTTAAAACAAAGGTTACCGTAAAGCATGTCGATTTCAGCCTTTTCAGCAGGATGAGCGTGGAAGGAGTGTTGATCGAGGACAGGAAGCAGGATACCCTGCTCTATGCAGGCGCTTTAAAAGTGAACATCAGCGACTGGTTCTTCTTACAGGATAAACCGGTTTTGAAATACATCGGCTTGACGGATGCAGTGATCAACATGAACCGGACCGACTCGGTATGGAACTACCAGTTCCTGGTCGATTATTTCTCCTCGCCGAAAAGTTCAGGGTCAAAAAAAAGCAGCATCGAGATCGACCTGAAGGAACTGGAATTGAAACACATTGTTTTCAACCGCATTGATAAATGGATCGGGCAGGATATGAAAGCAACGATCAAACGGTTTGATCTTACTGCCGACAAGATCGACCTCAATAAAAAGATCATCGCGATCAACAAGATCGATATAGACCAACCCTTGTTCTCTTTATACGATTACCAGGGCAACCGGCCTGTAAGAACATCCATCAGCGCATCCCCTCCAACCCCCAACCTGGCAGAAGGCCAACTGCAATGGAACAAAGAGGGCTGGGTGCTTACTGCTGCCAACATCCATATCAGCAACGGTTCTTTCAGCAACGATAAAGAAACTGCCCGGGCCCCGTATACGGATCAATTCGATGGGTTGCATCTTCGGTTTGGAAATATAAACGGTAACCTGGGCAATGTTCTGTTCTCGAAAGATACCGTTTCCGTGAAAGTGAAATTATCAACAAGGGAAAAAAGCGGTTTTGAAGTGCAGGACCTGAAGGCCAATATGAAATTCACACCCTCGATGATGGAGTTCAACGACCTCGACATTAAAACCGCAAAGAGCCGGGTGGGGAGTTATTACGCCATGCGTTACACTAATTTCAACGCCGATATGGCCGATTTTATTCACAGCGTCATGCTGGAAGGCAATTTCGAGAACAGTTACATTCACAGCGACGACATAGCTTATTTTGCCCCGGCATTAAAAACCTGGAACCGTGTTTTGTACCTCCAGGGAAAAGTTAAAGGACATATTGATAATCTTGCCGGGAAAAATCTCCACGTCAGGAGCGGCAATACATTTATCGCAGGCAATATCACCCTTCGCGGATTGCCCGACATTGAGAATACATTCATCGATCTTAAATCGGACGACCTCCGCACCAACTATACCGACCTGGTCACTTTCATACCGTATTTGAAAACGATCCGGCAGCCTGCATTGAATCAGCTGGGCCAGATCCATTTCAGGGGAAATTTCACCGGCTTTATAAAGGACTTTGTTGCCTACGGTAATATCAATACCAGCCTCGGGAACCTGAATGCGGATATCAATATGAAGCTCCGCAATGTGAGTGTACCTACCTACTCGGGAAAGATCTCAACAGGCGGCTTTGAGCTTGGCCGTTTCTTCAATAATAACGACCTGGGCAATGTTGCATTCAACGGACAGGTGAAAGGAAAAGGATTTAACCTGAATGACCTGAACGCCGATTTCAATGGCATGGTGCATCGGCTCGATTTTTCCGGTTACACTTACCAGAACATTACCTTGAACGGAACGTTTGTGAAGAACCTGTTCACAGGTAATCTCGACATTGACGACCCCAACCTGAAGATCGCCGACCTTAAGGGATCTGTGAGTTTGCTCAGCGATAAGACCGAATTCAACTTCGATGCCGATCTGCAAAAGGCCAACCTGCAGCAGCTCCATTACACAAAAGATAATTTCGCCCTTACGGGCAGGCTGAACCTGAATTTTGCAGGAAAGAACATCGACGATTTCCTTGGTACGGCCAAAGTATACAATGCGGAACTCCGGCATGATACATCGAGGCTTTCTTTTGATTCACTCATCGTTCGTTCGCTGATGGTGGATGAGAAGAAGATGCTTACCGTGCAGACCAATGAACTGGAAGGCAACCTTACCGGCACTTTTAAAGTACTGGAATTGCCCGATGCATTTAAAGTGTTCCTGAACAGGTATTATCCTGCCTACATCGAAAGACCAACGAGACAGATCAGCGACCAGGACTTTTCCTTTTACATTAAAACACGACAGGTGGATGATTATGTTAAACTGCTCGACAAGCGCCTGAGCGGTTTCAACAACTCCACCTTCTCAGGGAACCTGAAGCTTGCAAAGAATGAAATGAATGTGAATGCTTCGATCCCGGAATTCACCTATGAAGGAAAGCGTTTTACCAATGTTGACCTTGTAAGTAAGGGCAACCTGGACAGCCTCAATGCGGTCATCTCCGTAAGTGATGTGGGGCTGACGGATACCCTGCACCTGCCTAACACAAGGCTTGTACTGAGTGCCAGGAACGATCTTACCAATATCCAGCTGACGACGAGCGCCAGTAAAAGGGTAAGCGAAGCGAAATTGAATGCCAGCCTGCAAACACTTTCGGATGGCATACGGATACACTTCTTCCCTTCTTCATTTATCCTGAATGAAAAGAAATGGAACCTGGAAAAAGACGGCGAGATCACTTTACGAAGATCGTACATCGATGCAAAGGGTGTGCGTTTCACCTCGGGTGAACAGGAGATCGTGATCGATACCGAACTGGATGAGCTCACCGATCATACCAACCTGGTTGCACGGATGAGAAAAGTGAACATCAACGACGTGGCACCTTTGTTTATGAACCAGCCAAGGCTGGAGGGAGTTGTCAGCGGCACGGTAAAATTAAGAGACCCCTTCGGCAAACAGATCATTGAATACGATACACAGACCGAGAACCTGCGGGTGGATAATAAAGAGATCGGCACGCTGAATGCAAAAGGAGAAATAAATACGAGCACCGGCCTGGTAACCACAAAGGCCAATGCCGATGGGGAGAAATATAAATTCAACTTTGAAGGCACATTTAATTACAAGGATACTACAGCCAGCCAGATGGACATCGCATTTGGTTCAGAACGGTTCGATATCAGCATACTGGATAATTACATGGGAGGCATCTTCAGTGACATGAACGGGAATGCGGTCAGCGACCTGAGATTGAAAGGTGGTAATGATCACCGGTATGTTACCGGCAGCGTCGCCGTGGAAGGCGGTTCGTTCAGGGTGAAATACACGCAATGCAAATACAAATTCGACAACGAAACGATCATCCTTAATCCCGACGAGATCGACCTGGGAACAATACAGCTCAAAGACACGCTGAACAACAGCGGCACAGCCAGTGGTAAGATCAGGCATAACTTCTTCAGTGATTTCGGATTCGATGACATGCGTTTCCAGACCAGCAAGATGCTGGTGCTGAATACCACCAAGAAAGACAACAGCCAGTTCTACGGCAAAGTGATCGGTAAGGCCCTTATGACACTCGACGGGCCCGTTACCGATATGCGGATGGATATTAACGGAGAACCTTCCCGCACAGACAGCAGCCACATCTACATACCCACCGGCAGCAGCCAGGAAGCGGGCGATATCACCTATCTCCAGTTCATACAATACGGAAGTAAAATGGAGGATGAGTTCAAGCGAAAAAAAGAAAGCAACCTCTTCATCAACATGGATATCTCTGCCAATCCTGCCTGCAAAGTGGATGTGATCCTTGACGAGACCTTAGGCGATGTGATAAAAGGGCAAGGCAATGGCCAGTTGAATATACAGGTTGGCACCAAGGAACCTTTGACCATAAGAGGCAATTACGACATTACCGAAGGTGAGTACACCTATAATTTCCAAACGGTGCTGAAGAAATATTTTGCCATCGTGGCCGGGTCTTCCATCAACTGGAACGGAGACCCTTACCTGGCGCAGATAAATATAGATGCGAAATACAATGCCTCGAATGTCGACATGCAGAATCTATCTTCTTCACTCCGCCAAAAGGGTAGCCTGTCGATCATTGCGCATTTGAAAGGAGTGCTCAACAAACCCGATATCAGTTTTGATTTCCAATTAGGCAAGGACGTACGATCGGATTTCATCGCCGAGAAAAAACTGGATGACCTTAAGAATGATAAGAACGAACAATTGAAACAGGTGGCGTCGTTGCTGCTGTTGAATACATTCACCACCGACAACAGCAGTTTCCTCACCGGCGACAATACCCTGGGCGTTGCCGCCAATACCATCGGAAAGATATTATCCAATGCACTGACCACCACTTTCAGCAAATTCCTGCAAAAGGCGCTTAACGATAATACCATCTCAACCTATTTCGATGTGAACTCCAGTCTTGACCTTAAAAACACCGCATCGCAGTTGCAGGGCGCCATCAAAGTAGGCCTTACAAAAACCTATCTCAACAACCGGCTTATTATTTCGCTTGGCGGCAATTTCGACATCAACAACCCCTACCTTGCCAATACCAATTTATTGCTTACACCCGATTTTACCGCTGAATGGTTATTAAGTAAAGATGGGAAACTCAGGATCGTGGGTTTCCGCCGGACCAATATCGATTATACTTTCGGTCAACGCAACCGCCAGGGTATCAGCCTGGCTTATAAAAGCGATTTCGACCGGTTCTCCGATCTTTTCGGTCCCAGTGAGGAAAAAAGAAGAAAGCGTCTTGCTGCAAAGTTGCAGGAGGATAATACCCCACCCCGGTAATCATTGCCCATTCAATATCTCATGCCCAAGTTTGTCACGTTTGGTGGCCAGGTATTTTTCGTTATGAGGGTTTGATTTTATCTCAATAGGAACCTTTTCCACCACCTCCAGCCCATAACCAAGCAGTCCCGCCCTCTTGCGTGGGTTATTGCTCAACAGTTTCATTTTGCTGATGCCGAGGTGGCGGAGTATCTGGGCGCCCACCCCGTAATCCCTTTCATCCATGCCAAATCCCAGCTCGAGGTTTGCCTCAACGGTATCACGCCCCTGCTCCTGCAGTTTATACGCTTTCAGTTTGTTCAGTAACCCTATGCCACGGCCTTCCTGGTTCATATACAGGAGCAACCCTTTGCCCTCCCGTTCGATCATTTTCATTGCCTGGTGCAGCTGGTCGCCGCAATCGCAACGGAGAGAACCGAGTATATCTCCGGTCATACAACTGCTGTGTACCCTTACCAGGATGGGTTCATCTTTCTCCCAGTCTCCTTTTTTAAGGGCCATATGTATCTCTCCGGTATGGAGCTGTTCAAAAGCGATCAATTCGAATTGGCCGTATTTGGTGGGAAGCTGTACCCTGACCTCTTCCCTGATCAGTGTTTCGGTCTTGAGCCGGTATTCGATCAGGTCTTTTATCGAGATGAGTTTCAGGCCGAATTTCTTTGCGGTTTCCTTCAATTGCGGCAGGCGGGCCATGCTTCCGTCTTCGTTCATGATCTCCACCAGTACACCGGCTGGATCAAACCCGGCCATGCGTGCCATATCAATAGCTGCTTCGGTATGCCCTGACCGGCGCAACACCCCTCCCTTTTTTGCCCGGAGCGGGAAAATATGTCCGGGCCTGCCCAGGTCTTCGGGCCTGGTACCCGGATTAACAAGCGCCTGTATGGTCTTGGCCCTGTCGTGTGCCGAAATACCAGTGGTACAACCATTACCCAACAGATCGATACTGACGGTAAAAGCGGTTTCGTGAAGGGAGGTGTTATCCGGCACCATTGGCTGAAGGTTCAATTCATTGCACCGGTCTTCGCTGAGGGGGGCACAGATCAAACCCCTGCCGTACATGCTCATAAAATTGATGATCTCAGGGGTCACTGTATGGGCTGCCCCGATGAAATCGCCTTCGTTTTCCCTGTCTTCATCATCAACCACGATCACCAGTTTTCCCAGGCGGATATCATCTATCGCACTTTCAATACTATCGAACATAAATTTGGATTAAGAGACAAAGTTAATCAGATTACAAAAGGGCTGGTTTCCGGTTTCAGAAATTCTTTGATCACCGGGTGGGATAATCTTTAATAAACGATGAATTCAGGGCAAGAGTTGCTTTGTTCTAAAGCAGCTTGTTAAGGCTTGAAAAGCAGCGTAAATTAAGTTTTTGTTGCCTCCAATTTTGTTAATAAAAGTTAACAGAATTCAGCAATTATTCGCTTTCTTTGCACGGATAAAACTAATCATTATGAGAATAAGCAAAATTATTCGCCTTTTAACGGTACTTTTCGTTTTTCCGGTTACCCTCGTTGCTCAGGTTACTACCGGAAGTATCTCTGGTAGTGTAAAGGATGCCAAAGGGGCAGACCTGACCGGCGCTACCATCGAAGTGCTGCATGAACCTTCGGGTACGCTTTACAGGGGCGTTTCCGGGAAGAATGGCGCTTATACTATCCCCAGCCTGAGGATAGGTGGTCCTTATAAAGTAACAATCAGCTTTGTAGGACACAGAGCTGAAGTCATTAACGATGTCTATGTTCAGTTAGGGGAGGCATCCAAGATAAACGTATCGCTGACTGATGCCAATTCCGAACTCAAGGAAGTGGTGGTAACAGGCGCTGCCCGCAGGGGTGCTCTGATATCAAAAGACAGGAAGGGTGCCTCAACCAATATCAACAGGAGGCTAATCGCGGCTTTACCCACCCTTTCAAGAAATATCACCGACTTCACAAAACTGACCCCCCAGGCGAACGGTACTTCCTTCGCCGGCCAGGATAATCGTTTTATAAATCTTACTGTTGATGGTTCCATCTTCAATAATTCATTTGGACTTCAGGCGCTGCCAGGAAGCCAAACGAGCGCTTCGCCGATCTCTGTCGATGCGATCGAGGAAATACAGGTAAACGTATCTCCGTACAGCGTGAAAGATGCAGGGTTTACCGGCGCCAGTATCAATGCGGTTACACGCAGCGGTACAAACACCTTCCATGGCTCTGCCTTCTACAACCAGCGTAGTGAAAAACTTGTAGGAACCAAAGCCGGTTCGGACGGGAAAACGCCTGTTACCGTAGCTAATTTCGATGTTAAGCAATACGGTGCAACGGTTGGCGGCCCCATCATCAGGAATAAACTGTTCTTCTTTGCCAGTTTTGAAAAAGAGCAAAGAAGTGATCCCGGAACTGCCTTTGTTTCCGACAACGGGAGCAATACCGGCCAAACCAACGTTTCAAGAGTGAAAAAAGCAGACCTCGATGCCCTTGCAAGCTTCCTGACAACCAATTTCGGATATGATCCTGGTAAGTATGAGGGTTATGAGTTTCTTACCAATAGCTATAAGATATTGGCAAAGATAGACTGGAACCTGAACAACAAACACAAGTTGAGTGTCCGTTTTAATTCCTTAAGGGCTTTCAAGGATATCGGCGCCAGCTCTTCGGGCGTTTTGGGCGGTTCCAGGGTAAGTAACCTGAACACCATGAATTATTCAAACAACAACTATGGCATTAACAATGATATTTATTCCATTATTGGTCAGCTGAACACCCGTATAAGCAATAAGATATCAAACGAGCTGATCTTCGGCTGGACTGCCAACAGGGATTACAGGGAAGTCAAGGGTGGTCTGTTTCCCCTGGTGGATATCCTGGACGGTACCAATACCGACAGGAACTATATCTCGTTTGGTGCCGAGCCATTCACCCCGAACAATAAATTATTTACTGATACCTGGCAGGCATCTGATAACATCACCTTCTACAATGGTAAACACACTATTTCTGCGGGTGTGAATTTTGAGTCATTCAAATTTTTCAATCAATTCACACCACAGATACAAGGCCAGTTCATTTTCAAAAGCCTTGCCGACTTCTACACTTCGGCCAATGCATACCTCGCCAACCCGGGTATGACCTCCAATCCTGTTCAGTTAAGGAGGTATATACTGGGTTTCAGTAACCTGGCGGGTAATGAATTGTGGAATGCCGTTACAAAAGCCAGGAATATCGGTGCCTACGTACAGGATGACTGGCAGATTGAGGAAAACCTGAATATAACACTGGGTATCCGCTTTGATGTACCTTTCTTTGCCTCAAACGCAGTTTACAACCCTCAGGTAGCTTCTTACAGCTTTGTTAAGGAAGACGGGACCCTGCAAAAACTAAATACGGCGCAACTCCCTTCAGCCAAATTGATGGTTAATCCCAGGTTCGGTTTCAATTATGATGTAAAAGGCGACAAGAAAACACAGGTACGCGGCGGTTTGGGACTGTTCTCTGGTCGCCCTGCTTTCGTATTTGTAAGCAATGCTGTGGGTAACAACGGTATGCAGGCTGGTCAGATCAGCCAGGATAATACCACCTTGTATCCGTTCAGCCCGAACATTCTCCGTAACGTGCCAACACCGAATCCCGGTTCACCGGCCCCTTCCTATAACATAGCGCCGATAGAGAAGAAATTCAGGTTCCCTCAGGTTTTCAGAACGAATCTCGCTATCGACCAGAAAGTATATAAAGGCATTGTGGCATCTGCTGAATTCTTATTCACACAAAGCATCAGTAACATCTTCTACTACAATGCAAATCAGAAAGTAGCCACTTCGAACTTTGCCGGACCAGACAAGCGCCCAAGGTTCGCAGGAAGTTCGTCTGCAGTAAGGATCAACCCGAACATCAATGACGCCACTGTTCTTTCCAGCCGTCCGTATGGATCAAACACCACCGTAACAGTAAAACTGGAGCAACCGCTTCAAAAAGGACTGAGCTGGATGATTGCCTATAACTTCGGACGTACCAAGGATTATTCAAGTGCAAGCACCATCGCATTCAGCAGTTTTACCTCTACCAGGACGGTAAGGGGTAATAACCTCCCTGACAATTCTTTCAGCGATAACGATATCACAAACCGCTTCATCGGTAACATCACGTACAGGAAAGAATTTTTCAAGACCATTGCTCTGCAGTTTTCTTTATACGGCCAGTCACAAAACCTGGGCAGGTTCTCTTATGCCTATTCGAACGACATGAATGGCGATGGCATCAGCGGTAACGATCTGATGTACATTCCGGCTGATCAGAATGAAATGAATTTCGACCCCATCACCGGTTCCACACCATTTACTGTTCAACAGCAAAAAGATGCATTTGACGCATATATAGAAAACAACTCTTATCTGAAAAGTCACCGTGGGCAGGTTGCCTCAAGAAACGGAGTATTGATGCCGATGCTTACCCGGTTCGACCTTTCGGCTATGCTGGAAATATTTCATGTTTTCGGAAAACAAAAACACACGATCCAAATCAGGGCCGATCTGTTCAACGTAGCAAACATGCTCAATCATAAATGGGGTGTTGCGCATGTGATCAATACATCAACTCCACTCGCTTTCTCAAGGGTGGATGCAAACGGTGTACCTTATTTCAGGATGAATACTGTAAATGGAAGTTTGCAGTATGAGACTTACCGTAAGGGAACCGCTGTGGCCGACGTATGGCAGGGCCAGTTGGGCATCCGTTATATTTTCTAAGAGCCTCATTCTTACAATAAACAAAAACTCCCGATTTCCGGGAGTTTTTGTTTATTGCCAAATTGTGCCGTATTTCAATAAATCTTATCCCCCCCAACCCCATTTCAAAAAAGAGGGAAAGGCCTGGGCCCAGGTCGGTACATCGTGTTTCCCCTCTTTCAATTCAAGGAAATGAATGGAGGCTTCCTTATCATAGCCTTTTTTCGCCAGTTCTTCGATCAGGCTCAAAGTATCATCGATCGAGTCGATCACTCCATTGTTGTTCCGGTCGGCAGTTTCATCCAGCGTACCCACTTCAAAGAAGAATTTAAGCCATGGGGCGGTATAGGGAGCCTCCCTCACCTGCCTGTGCATGATGCGATCGGTATCCTCATTAAAATCCTCGTCTTCCTGGTCTTTATCCCGCCACCATAAAGAACCACTGAAAACGCCGGCCTTTACAAATTCATGCGGATGGTTCCATACAATATCCAGTGCACATAACCCACCGAGTGAAAAACCGGCAAAGGATTTTTCACTGAACGAATAAATGGAGAGCTTCATGCGGATGTAAGGAAGCAATTCTTCAAAAATGAACCGGTTATATAAGCCGGCCCGGGCTCCACGGCCTTTATAGTCGAGTATATGGGCGGTGCCGTATTCATTTTTACGGTCCCTGCCACAATGGATCCCGATGCAGATGAGGTCATTGATATCACCCGATTGGTAAAGGCCATCAAACAACTCTTCAAAATGCATGGTGCGAAGGTCCTGGCCATCGTTCACCAGCAGTAATGCAGGCTCGGCCGTGGTGGAATACCCGGCAGGAAGGTAGAAGTCGATAATGACTTCACGCTTGAGATGGATGGAGGAAATCAGGTGCTCGGTTACCAGGATACCGGCCGTCTTTTCTGCTGACATACCCCCAAAAATAAGGAAACAAGCTGTTTGTTGAACAGGCCCTAACACGGTCAAACATAATTTGTTTTATTGGCGGCGAAAAAATATATTTGAACAGGTTATATATCTCACTCACAAATACTAAATCTTAAAACTGCTTTTATGAAGAAAATCGGCGTATTGTTCGGAAAAGAAAGAAGTTTCCCGGAGGCCTTTGTAGCCCGTGTCAACAGCAAGAACATA
Organism: uncultured Ferruginibacter sp.; assembly: GCA_964645235.1. Lineage (GTDB taxonomy): Bacteria > Bacteroidota > Bacteroidia > Chitinophagales > Chitinophagaceae > Ferruginibacter. The sequence continues at coordinate 24,892 of CAZYAT010000038.1, forward strand.
GAAGGCATCATTGCTGAGCCTGTCCGCATCGATAAAGTGATACAGGGTGAACCTTCAGGCTATGCGGTGATCTTCGACCGGATATCACAGGATGTTCCTTTTTACCGTGCGTACCTGAAGAATGCGGCTTTATGCGGAACAACGGTCATCAATAATCCCTTCTGGTGGAGCGCCGATGAAAAATTCTTCAATAACTGTTTAGCGACCAAGATCGATGTACCTGTCCCTAAAACGGTGATCCTCCCCTCCCGTGATCTGCCAACGGATACCAGCGAGGAATCTTTCTCAAACCTTGCTTACCCGCTGGATTGGGAGGGCATCTTTAACTACATCGGGTTCCCCGCTTACATGAAACCATTTGCAGGCGGTGGCTGGAAAAGCGTTTACCAGCTTAATAGTATGGAAGAGTTCTTCCAGAAGCACGCCGAAACCGAACAACTGGTGATGATGTTACAGGAAGAGATCAGATTCGAGGAATACTACCGTTGTTACTGCATCGGAGGCAAATACGTACGCATCATGCCGTATGAGCCCCGTAACCCGCATCACCTTCGTTATGTTTCCGACTTTAAACCCTCTCCGGAAAGATATAAGCAGATGGAAGACATCGTGCTCCGCATCTGCCAGTACCTGGGTTATGACTTCAACACGGTGGAACTGGCCGTACGCAATGGGGTTCCGTACGCCATCGATTTCTGTAACCCGGCTCCTGATGCGGATGTGAACAGTGTTGGTAAGGAGAATTTTGAATGGGTGGTGGAAACAGCTGCCAATTTTGCAATAGAAAAAGCGCTGGAACATAAAGACGGAAAAGATAACCTCACCTGGGGAGAATACATTAAACGGAGTTCAGCAAAGAAGAAGCTTTATTAAATTGAAAATTAAGAATCAAAAATTAATAATGCGGGACACACGCTGTTCATGTATTGCTTGTTTCATTTCTTAATTCCTAATTCTTAATTGCATATACATGTCAAACCTGTCGTACAAACATTTTACGCTCGGCGTGGAAGAAGAATACATGGTGATAGATCCCGAGTCGAGGGAACTGAAAAGCCATGAGCAGAAGATCGTCCAGGAAGGTCAGAAAGTGATCAAGGATAAGGTAAAGGCCGAGATGCACCAGGCTGTGGTGGAAGTAGGCACCGATATCTGCCAGGACATCGATGAGGCTTTTGTGGATGTGGGAACCCTCCGCAAAACGATCAGCAGCATTGCAGGCGAGCTGGGCCTTTGGGTAGGCGCTTCGGGCACACACCCGTTCAGCCACTGGGAGAGCCAGCTGATCACCGAGCATGTACGTTATAATGAGATCGTGAACGAATTGCAGGAAGCCGCCAGGAGCAACCTCATATTCGGCCTGCACGTACACGTGGGGATGGAGAACCGTGAGATGGCCATCCATATTGCCAATTCGGCACGCTATTTTTTGCCGCATATCTATGCACTAAGCACCAACTCCCCCTTCTGGGAAGGAAGGACCACCGGATATAAATCGTTCCGCACAAAGGTTTTCGACAAATTCCCCCGCACGGGCATTCCGGATTATTTCGACAGCATCGAAGCCTACGATAATTATGTAAAGCTGCTGGTTAAGACCAATTGCATCGACAATGCTAAGAAGATCTGGTGGGACCTTCGTGTACATCCTTTTTTCAATACGGTAGAATTCCGCATCTGTGATGTTCCGATGACGGTACAGGAAACCATCACCATTGCCGCCATGTTCCAGGCCGTTTGCGCCAAACTCTATAAGTTGAGGAGCCAGAACCTCAACTTCATGATGTACTCCCGGGCGCTGCTTAATGAAAATAAATGGAGGGCAAGCCGCTACGGCATCGATGGCAGCCTGATCGATTTTGGTAAGGAAACCGAGGTGAATACCCGTGTGCTCATTTATGAGCTGCTCGATTTTGTGGATGATGTGCTCAATGACCTGGGAAGCCGCCATGCTATTGGTCATGTGCACAAAATGCTTGAGCAGGGTACCGGGGCCGACAGGCAGTTGAAAAGATACGAGGAAACTAAAAGCCTTGTGAGCGTGGTAGACCTGATCCACGAGCAATTTTTGCATGGATTGTAGAGGGAAATCCCCTATCTTTGCCGTCCGAAAAATTACAGGAAATTACTGAGATTTTTCATCATAACCGGCCCCGTAGCTCAACTGAATAGAGCATTTGACTACGGATCAAAAGGTTTCAGGTTTGAATCCTGACGGGGTCACAAGGTCCCTGCTGGTGTACCAGCAGGGATTTTTTTTGAGCAATACGAGCAAACCCGCAAAAAAAGCAAGCAAGTAAAAAGGTGCAACACCATCTGTATTGCACCTCAAATCTCTTTACTGATCATTATCAATTCACCCTGTTCATAAACCAGGTACCGCTACCGGTTGGAGTAGTACCGGGGCCCCAGGTGCCGTTTGTCAGTGTTCCGGAATTAGACCAGTCGGCCTGTATGGAAAAAGTTGAACCCCCACCTGTATATGTATAGGTTGCTTTAAATACATTACCGGTAAGTGTCCAGGTGCCCGTGGCTTTTGCCGAAGAGGTAATCACAGATCCATCTGCGACTGTAAGTATTCCGCCCGGCTCAACAACCATTGAATAACCACTGTTTGGTGTGGCAGTACCACTTCCATATTTACCTACCCAATAACCTTCAACAGGATAATAGACAGGGTCGTCTTTTTTACACGAAGGTCCAAGAATAGAAAGTAAAACGGCAAAGGCCAATAAATACTTTTTCATAGTTTTTTTTTAAGGTTAAGATTGAATGTTTGACTCCAAATTATGTCAATATATATGCCAAAGCAATACTACTTTCAGGTAGTGCGCAAGCAAATGGTTCATTCACACAGCATTAAATTTATCTTTCAACCAGGGTCAGAAGCTGGCCATACAAGCAAACTACAATTTTTAAAAAACCTCATAACCGGATGACAACAAAAGGCAACTGATTTGATTAATGAGAAAGGAGGATAAAAAGAGTGCATGCCAATCAATACTGATGAGGTCACTAAAAAAGGTCAACAAAATTGTTGACCTTTTATTTTATCATGGCTGTACTAGGCCGCTACCGGCTTTTTTCTTTTCAATATAAGTGAGCTGACCAAGGTTACCAGTAATCCTACCGGAAGAATTTCCAGGTAAGTGAACAGAACAACGATCACCGGGTTCTTATACATCTTTGCAAAATCGGCCATTTCCTTTGCTGTGGCATCTATCTTGGCCTGGCTGGCACCACTGGCCTTTACCTGGTTGATCATGTGCATTCCGTATTTCTCGGCAAAATCAGGCATGAAGGTGTAATAATTGATCAACCAGGCGATCACGTAAATGGTGGAAGCCACCAGTACAATAAATATCCCAACTTTAAACGCTTTTCCAAAACTGATCAGCCCGTTATTGAACTTGTTCCGGTAATTGCGGATGCCCACAAATACGAGCGAAAACGCCAGGATCATAGAGGAATAGCCGATTACCAGGCCCCGGTCGAAATTCCCGTCCTTATAACAGGAATCGGTAAGTAAGATCATTGGCAGTGTTACGATCAGCCCGCCGATCAGTCCGCATACAATTACAATTTTTTTCATCTTGGTTTGATTTTGGTTTAGGCCTGCAATTTGGGAATCCCGGGCCGGTTTGCGGTCATACTTTCGGCCGATTTTGTGGTTTACAACTGGATTTCAACCTAAAGTATGAGGGTCAGGGCACCAGGCGCAGTTTTTTTGCCTTCTCAATGGCCTGGGTCCGTCTTTTCACATCCAGTTTTTCAAAAAGATTGGAGATATGCGTTTTGACGGTACTGAGCGAAACAAAAAGGCGGTTCCCTATTTCCTGGTTACTGTATCCCTGCGACATCAGTTCCAGTACCTCCAGTTCCCGCCTGCTGAGCCCCAGTCTGTCTGCTTCAGCCTGGTTAAACAGGAACTCCTGGTTATCCAGGTATACTTCCTTTTCCACGATCACCGTTTTCTCTTTCTCCACCACCACCGTTTTCACCTTTGGGCTGGTAAGTTTAATGGCCAGCCATATGCCCAGCCCGGTAAATAAAAGGGCGATCGCTCCTATATAAACTTCCAGGGAATGCTCAAATATCAGGAACCTGAGTTTAAGCCATTCCAGAAGGAAAAGAAGCAAGGCAAGACCCACTCCATAAAAGATCGCCGACCTGTTCCTGATAAAGAAATTCCGCATAGCCAGCATTAATTACCCCAATTGATTTTTACCGGCTAAGATAAACCTATTCATGAATTCTCCACCCATACTAATGCATAAGCTTTCTTACTTTTATTGCATGAAACTTCAGTTCTGGACAGTTGGAAAGAACCACGAGCCCTATGTAAAGGAAGGGGTCGATCAGTTCACCAAACGAATCAGCAATTATTACCCTGTTGAATGGGAGATCATTCCTTCGCCGAAGAATGCAGGGATGCTGAGCGAAATGGACCTCAAGAAAAAAGAAGGCGAAACCATCATGGATTTTTTGCAGAAAGACGATTACCTGGTCTTACTGGATGAGCGGGGTAAGCAGGTATCGAGTGAAGATCTGGCTGCCTTTATCCAGCAGCGGGGTAATGAAAGCGTCAAGACGCTTGTATTCCTGATCGGCGGCGCATTCGGGGTAAGCGATGCAATTAAGAAAAGGGCCAACTTTACCTGGAGTTTATCCAAACTTGTATTTCCGCACCAACTGGCGAGGCTGATCCTTGCCGAGCAGGTGTACCGGGCCTGTTCGATCAACCGGAATGAAAAATACCACCACAGTTAATTCAATATTGTAGATTTGAGATACAACTTTTGGATATGAACCTACCGGATAGTCCCATCACCATCGGCCTGATCGCCGCCAATGTGCTCTTTTCTTTTGCCGGGTTTTCGAATGGATCGCTGGTCGACAAAACGATCCAGTGGCCGTACCGGGTGGCCAGGGAGAACCAGTATATCCGCTTCATCACTTCAGGGTTCCTGCATGCCGATTACCTGCACCTCTTCTTCAACATGTTCACCTTATATTTCTTTGGAACGGCACTGGAACTATATTTCAACTACTATGGCCTCGGCGGCAATATTGCTTACATCATCCTTTATTTCACTGCATTGATCGTTTCCGATATTCCCAGTTATATCAAACATAAAGACGATTATAACTACCGCTCATTGGGCGCCTCGGGCGCTGTTTCTGCAGTTGTATTCGGCACCATCGTTTTTAATCCCTGGGCCGGCATCCATTTATATGGCGCAATCAAAATGTCGGCACTGCTGTATGCCGTACTTTACGTGGTCTACTGTGTGTACATGGGAAAAAAAGGCGGCGATAATGTGAACCACGATGCCCACCTCTGGGGCTCTCTGTTCGGGCTTGCATTTACGCTGGGATTAATTGCCTTTATGCAACCAGACCTTTTTACAGGAATCATAGAGGAACTGAAACACCCGAGTTTATTCGGCCGCTGAGAATTTTACCTGAAGTATCTTTTTTGTTTTATCATTGACACGGAACCGGTCATCGATACGCAAACCGATCACCCACAGGATTTTTTTGTTCATCTCCAGCACCCAAACATCCTCTTTCTGTGTAAGCGATAATTTCCGGTCGGTCAGGAAACGGCTGAGCTTCTTTTTCTTTTTCATCCCCAATGGATAGAAATAATCGCCCTGTTTCCATTTCCGAAGCAGCAGGGGAAACCGAATTTCAGATGCATCCAGTTCCGCAATATCACCTGAAGTTTGAAGCGGATGATTGTCAGCCGGAAATGCCCGGAGTGTAAGCTTTCCCTTACTGAAATCAATAGCACCTTCACTTTCGACCAGGATATTCACCGCTTCGGTGGTTGCATTGGGAGAAATGATGAGCCAGTTGCGGTTCCTGATGATGCGGTGTGTTGCCGACCGGATATACTTACCCGATCCGCTCTTTAATAGCCCGATCACCTCATCGGCCTGGTGCGGGGTAAAATCAAATTCCCTGATGATCTCGTATACAATGCTGTGCAGCGGAACCGTCTTTGCTAATTTTAATACCGGGATATGGGTTTCGTTCCCTTTTTGAACCAGGAGCTTTTTCTTATGCAACCCGACGGCCTGTCGGTACAATTCATCTACTTCCCTGAAACGGGAAAGATTATCCAGCAGGTTCTCTTCTACCTGCGGGAATACCTCCTTGATACCGGGGATCAGCTTATTGCGGAAATAATTGCGGGTGTATTTGTCGGAAGCGTTGGATGAATCTTCTACAAACGCCAGTTCCCGTTCTTTTGCATAGGCCATGATGTCGTCTTTGCCCGCAAACAAAAGAGGCCTGGCCACCTTACCCTGTTTGGGTAAAATGCCTCTCAGCCCGTTGATACCGGTGCCCTTGAAAAAGTTCATCAGCATGGTTTCTATCGCATCATCGGCATGGTGGGCTGTGAGTATCCATCTTCCATCCAATTGATGAAACCAATCGTAACGAAGTTCCCTGGCTGCCACCTGTATGCTGATCCTTTTCTCATGGGCGTACGTTTCGGTGTCGAATCGTTTTACCAGCACTTCAACATTGTATTTTTTACCCAAAACCCGGACAAACTGTTCGTCCCTTTCACTCTCCTCTCCCCTTAACTGGAAATTACAGTGAGCGATCATGAAATGATAGCCTGCCAGTTTGCATAGTTCACAAAGCACTACCGAATCCACACCACCGCTCACAGCCAGGATGAGTTGATCATCCTGCTGAAACAGATTTTCCTTCCGGATATAAGACCTGTATTTATCTAATAAACCCATTTAACAATTAATCCTCCAGTTCTTCCAGGGCCATTCTTAATTCGTTGAGCGAATGGTTATCCCCGGTTTTCTTTGCTTCTTCCATCCCCCTCTTATATACCGAAATCGCCTCCCCTTCTTCTTTCATTCTTTCAAGGAGTTTGGCAAGGTGATAATAAGAGCCCACATAACCGGGCTCCCGGCCAAGGATATCCTCGAACAAGGCACGGGCTTCGTTGTCGCGGCCCAGTTTGATGTATTCGAGCGCCAGCGCATGTTGCAGGAAACTGTCGCCCGGCGATTCCTTTAGAAATTCCCTCAATTTTTCGATCCTGTCCACCTGTTAATAATTTTTGGAAATGATATATTTGGCTGTACCAAATTTTTGACTTATATTTGAGTTATAAAGCATTAAAAATGACATCCCTAAACAAGTTTTCGACCTTCAATTCCTTCTCCGAAATGTTAAAGGTTCTACCGGATGAAAATGCCTGCCGGGATTACCTTGAATTAGTCCTTTGGAATGGCGAACCTGCTTGTCCCCATTGCGGCAGCAAAAACGAAAACCACTATCGGTTAAAATCGAAAGGCGAATTTAAAGGGCTGTACAAATGTAAGGATTGCCGTGAAAGGTTTACGGTTACGGTAGGAACTATATTTGAGGGTTCACACATTGACCTTCGTAAATGGTTTATAGCAGTATATATCTTCTCATCTCATAAGAAGGGGATCAGTTCACATCAATTAGCAAGGGATTTGGGGATTACCCAAAAGTCAGCTTGGTTTATGCTTGGTAGGATTCGTTATGCTTTTCAAGTAAAATCTCTAAAGACCAAAATGGAGGGAGTTATACAGGCTGACGAATCTTTTATTGGAGGTAAGAATAAAAACCGCCATGCCGACAAAAAGGTTCATGAATCACAAGGTCGTTCAGTAAAGGATAAGACACCAGTATTGGGAATGATTCAGCCGGGCGGTAAAGTAAGGCTCTCCGTTGTGCCAGATACAAAAGCGTCAACATTAAAACCAGTAATTCAGCAAATGGTAGCTGACGGTGCAATAGTCGTAACTGATGAATGGCATGGATACAAAGGTCTGTCAGAACAATATTCTCACGTAGTTATTAATCACAAAGAAAATGAGTATGTTCGTGGTGCTTTTCATACCAATAGCATTGAAAACTTTTGGTCTTTATTGAAAAGAGGAATCTACGGCATATATCATCAAGTTTCACCAAAACACCTTTATAGGTACTGCGATGAATTTGCATACAGATTCAACAGTCGTAAAAGCAGTAGCACAGAACGGTTTGATGTTTCATTGAAAAATGTTCAGGGCAGATTAACCTATAAGCAGTTAATAAGTAAGTAATGAGCAAGCAGGAAGCATCAAATATCATACACAACCTGCTCCCTCATTTAGAGGGAGTGAATATACCCATCCTAAATATTAAGGTTGACGTATCTACTAAAAACACAACCCCATTGCGTGGTGATGTGTGGATTTCAACAGAGCCATCCAGTTCCCGGTCCTGGGAAAAGAATATCATAGCTTTAATCGAAGCAAAATCAATACATACTGCCATTGGGTCACGGGATTGGAATACTGCAATGAAGGACGGAAAGCAAAAGGCAGAACTACAAGAACTGCCATTCTTTATAGTTACAAATACAATAACAAGCTGGAAATATTACAGGACTGATGATTTAAAGGAGATTTTTTTGGATGGTAAGCCTATAAACAAGCCTTTGGGTATTTATGACCTTAGTCTTATTGCAGCACAAGTTAATCCTACTAACCTGAATGTTATTACTACCTCAACAGTACAAGAGAGATTTTATTCTGAAAAAGAATTTCAGCAGGCATTGTATCAGGTTAAAAATGTGTACCGGAACTGCGCTATTGATAATATTGACAGCAAGATAAGAACCACAATTACATTCGTGGTCTTAAAGTACATATCGGAACAGGAGAAAATGCGTAGGACACTTGACAGAAATGTAATGTTGTGGGATAATTGGCGGGATTCAAATTTGGAACGTGATATTAAGGCAACCATTGAAGACATACAAAACAGTTCAACATATTCAGAAGTAGCCAGCCAGCTAAGTCTTGATGACGCTTTGGATAGCGAGCATTGCTTGGAAATAAAACTTGAACTGGGTAAATTTCAATATTCTGGATGCAACTTTGATTTATACGGGTCTGTTTATGAATCATTCGCTGATAAAAAGATGAAAAAGGAATTTGGAGAATACTATACCCGTAGGCACATTTCCAAAATGTTATCTGAACTATTGCTTAAAGATGAAAAGATACCAAGAGAGTTGAAAATTTGCGACCCAGCGTGTGGTACGGGCGGCTTCTTAACCGAGGCATATCGTATATTATTGAGAAATTATACTGCTGGGGGGTACTTTACAAATTCTGTGAATAATGATTTGAAGAGAAATACATTTTTTGGGTTTGATATAAAGGATGCGAATATTTCTTTATCAAGAATAAATATGTGTTTGGTTGGTGATGGTCATACCAATATTTCAAAAACACCCGATTCGTTAATAACACTTCAGGAAAAGAAATACGATTATATCCTTACTAATGTTCCGTATGGCGATTATAAGGGTTCTGCACCAATAGCCAATTTTTCTTTTGGTAGCAAAAGACGGTATGAAAATCTTTTTTTGGAAAAGGTTATAAAGGCTCTTAAACCGGGCGGTAAGGCTGTTGTTATAATACCTGATGGTATATTAGAATCTCCATCATTGGACAGCTACCGGGTAAATGTTTTGAACAATGTGAAAGTGCTATCTATAATATCTCTGCACCAATATGTATTCCGACCATATACAACAGAAAAAACCTATGCAATAATTTTGCAGCGGAAGCAAGAGGAACAAATCGGCGTTGTAGAGGATTATGATATATTCATGTACATACTGGAAAATGATGGCTATCAAAAGGGGGATAAGCGTTACCCCATAAGAGAAAACAACATTCCTGATTTGCTTTTAAACTACAATACAGAGCATTGTACTGGCCCGTTTGCTTTTGTAAATACGGCTTCAATTAATGAGA
>CAZYAT010000039.1:0-31640 GCA_964645235.1 uncultured Ferruginibacter sp.
ATGAAAAAACTTATTTCCGCCACGCCAGCCTTCGTCCAGTTATTTGAAAGAACTCCCGTACATTGTTTCGTAGTACATTCCTATTGCTGTCTTTTCCATACGTTGGGGGGTTAGGGGTTAAGTAATTCAGGGTTCTCGTAGATGTTGCCGATGACTTCAAAATCTTGATGGCATATTTAATGCTGGCTTCCCGGCCCAATATCCAGAAGATGGCCCACTTCCAGCGAAACACGCCCCTGTGCGAAGAATAAAGTCACTATTAGCTCTGGGATTATAATGCCCATGTACAACATACCCCCTACCATTACAAACATTACACTTACCCATATAAACAAGTCCTCCACGACAAGAACAACCGCCTGCCCCACTACAACACTCTGTTTCCCAATATCCAGCACCATAACACGAAGGGCATACTTCTTCTTTTGTATGATAAATTGATTCCATCATTTCCTGCTCATGCTGTCGGATCATCTTTTTAAAGTACCGTTTCCTTTTTATGTAGGATAAACTTCTGTTCATATTTCGTTGTTTTTATTTAACCCTCCCCTCCAGTTCGGAGAGGATGAGGCGGTAGTGATTAATTCTTCTTTCTGCTCCCTCAAAATCCATAGTGGTTTCGTAACTTGTTGTATCGTGCCACCATGTTATTTCATTAATAACCCGTTTGCAGTGGGCGATGGCCATGTATGGGCCAAATACACCCACCATCTCATCGGCGGCTTGCTTTAATTCGGTTGGGGTCATTTTATTTTGTTTTCGTTGTACCATTGGATGAATAGAACGACGTAATCCCATACTGATTTAATTGAGGTGAAAATACTTGCGCACATTAACGGCTCTATAAATTCATTTCTGTTATCAGCCAGCCATTCACTATCTATTTCACCTATCTTCTGCACCACCGGCATAAGCCAGTCCCATGAGGAGTGGTATTGCATTGCGAAGTCATTCCACCCATAACTTGAATCTGGCGTTGGGGTAATACTGAACCAGTAGATATTATCACGTTGTTTTATTGCTCCCATAAATTCAGCAATAATTTTATTTCCTTCGGTTGTTGTCATTTGCGTTGCTGTTTAAAAATGTTATCAAAATAGTTTACATAATCACCAAAGAAATACTTACCCGTTATCACCCACCAAGCCAGTTGAATGAAAAACATCGGAATAACGGTTACTATAAAGATCAGTCGGTGGATCATGGTTGTTGTTTTATAAATAACGGATTTGATTTTTTATAATAATCAATCAGTTCGTCTATAGTTTTAAAACTAGGGTGTTCTTCCTTATCTCCATCAATATAATAAGTAACTTCACATTTACCCCATCCACGCATTTTTGTTTTCTTTGTAAAAACCTCTCGACATATTGTCTTCCCATGCAAACAATTTCCCTCCCAGTCAATAATTCCAGAATCTACCCTAATGCCGCAATTAGATAAATTCAGGTGCATTTTTAGACAAAAATTTTTTACTTTACCCAGCAATGGGTTTTCTATTTTTTCTACATTGTCGTTTACCCTGTTCATGTTTGATTGTTTTACAGTTTTATGATTTTTCGTAAATATTCTCCCGGCCGGTATTAAGGGCCAAGACAAAAAGTTCATTCATCAATTCCTCCGTCGGCTCCTCGATAAACCCGTCGTGGTGCAGTACCTCCGGGAAGTATTCGTGCAGAACCGGATAGTTACCGCGACGCATAGCCTGGAAAGCCATCTCGATATGACCGCGACGCTCGTTCAGTACCTGATCCTCGGTGTAGATTTTCTGCTCAGGCGGGGCCGCTTTCCTTTCTTCCGCAAAGCTGGCTTCCATACGTTCGCTCAAGTACGGGATCAAAACTTTGTCAACCATATTCAGGTTCATTTCTTTTCCCCAGTCCTCAACCGTCGTTCCGTACTTCCTGAATGCGTACTCGATCTCATCCACATTCACCGTATCGCAGTCCTCGATAAGTTTCATTTTAAACTGCCCGACCAAGATGTCCTGCTTTTCGTTATCCGGGATTATCCAGCCGGTTATGACGCTGATCTTTAAAAGCAACGCCTTGGCGTGCAGCATAAGTTCCGTTTCGCTCATCCTTCCTATCTGCTTCGATGTGTACTTCAGAGCCAATATCCGGCTATGGCTGTCCACCGATGGCGGCAAGGTCTTTTTTGAGACTGTCGAGCAGGCGGTCTGCACCGGCAGATTTTTGATTGCCTCTCCTATTTTTTGTGGGTTGTTCATGCCGTTGAAAAATTTCCTGTATGTGGGTCGAAATCGTTTTTAAACTTTTGGTGTGGTAGAAGTTTTCCGGGTTGCTGAGATACTCGCAGATTTTCCGCCACTCAGCCAGTACAGGCCCGGTATTCGCCAGCGGCGGCCCGGAACCGATCTGCTCAGACAGGAAGGCGGCGATGTCGTAAAGCGCCGGGAAATCCTTCCCATGGCTTGCGGCGTAGTTCGGCAGGTGTTCCCTGAAAACGGAAAGCATCTGAGGAACCAGAAGTTTTGAGGCTTCCTGTTCACTCCCCCCTGCACCCCCCTGTTCTTCTTCTTCATCTTCCTTATCCTCTTCTTCTTCTTGTCCTCTATTAATAGGGTATTTATAGGGTATTTTATGATTCGCCAAAATGTTAAGAACTTTCCTATGAACCGGGGATTTTTCGGACAAAATCCCGTACTGAAATTCTACAAACCCAAGGCAAAAAATTTTGCCGCCCGGCAATTTTTGGAACTGCTGCCCACCATCGATCGACAGTAACTCTTCCTCGGTAACCGGCTCGCCAATAAGCATATTTGCAATGCGCCAGTTCGGGTCCCATACGCCGGATAAATCAGCTTTATCCCGGACCATTTTTACAAGGCATTTTAGCCTTGGCGGCAAATCCATAAACCAGCCCTTATCCCATAATTCTGTATCAGTAAAGCGTTTCGCCATGCTTGATGATTTTTCATTGAATAGTAGGCGCATAAAAAAACCCGGCACGCCTTAACCGTTGCAACACGGAGCCGTAGAAATCTACGGTGATAAGGCGATACCGGGGTATCGTATGGGCATAAAAAAAGCCCCGAGAAATGTAGAGCCATTGGCTCCGTGTTGCACTTCAAAGATACGATTTGTTTTCATTCGGCAAAATTTTTACGGTTGAAATATTTGCATTTGCGCCGTTTGTTCCTTAAATCTTTTCACGCTGGCCTCGTGGTAGTCCTTATCCAGTTCGCAGCTTACATGGTCAAAGCCCATTTTATGACAGGCAATAGCCAGAGAACGTGACCCGCCATGAGTGTCTAAAATCCTGTCGCCGGGTTTGGCGTAGTTGTGAAGAAGCCATTTGTAAAGGGCGATTGGTTTTTGGGTTGGGTGGATTTTACCTCCTGTGTCCATTCCTTGAACTCCGGTATATTTAACTTTAGCCTTTACTAATGTTTTGTCAAAAGAAGTCCAAGCAAGTTCCCCGTCAGCAAAATCGACTCCTTCAGGAACTTCCTTATCCCAAAAAATCCAAGATTTTGTCAAAGGGAGAGGATAATAGTTACCTCCCCAAATAATCTGATTTTTACTTACTCTGGATAATTCGATAAAATAGTCAGGTTTTGGTATTGTATTATCCCAGTCTTTTTCTTTGTGGGCCTTTTTCTTCCCAGCTCTTCTTCCCATATTCATGTTTATGTTTATCCCATACGGCGGATCAACTATGCTTAATTCGTAGTATTTATCAGGTGTTTGTTTAAGAAGTTCCATGCAATCCATTTGGTACAAATGAATATTTCCAGAATGGAATTCTGCCTCGTGGCCACTATATTGTATAAAACCACTCTTTTGATCTTTCAAAATCGGAGAAGTATCTTGCACCTGTTTCATAAGGCTTGTACCCCTCCTGAAGCATTCGGCTGACTGTGGATATGTGCAGCCCTGTTTTTTTTGATATTTCCTTTAAAGATTTGCCACGCATAGAGCAAACCGAAGTAAAGTCTTGTAAACCCTTTTCGTCGTAGTATGTTCCTTTTAAAGAATCCACTCTTATATTGATCGTGTCCGGCATTAAATCCGTTTGAATATATCCGACCGATTTCGTATCTAAGCAAACAAGAGCAAACAAGTCTATTTCCGTTCCCTCGTATCTCTTCCTGTTGTTTTTGCCGTTGCGCTTTACATTGAAAATATAAGCCAGCGATTCCTTTGATCTTTGGGGAATAATTCTTGGTGCAAGAGTTGTCTTGACTTGAACCCGAAGAATCTTTTTCCCCGTATCCAAAAGCACATCGTAAGGCAACCCCTGTTCGCTTATAAAAGCTACAAATCCTTTCAAAATAAGATCGGAGCAAACCATATATTCTCCAGCCTTCCCTATTTGTAATTCGTTTGATATTCTCATACCACAAATATACATACTTTATGGTAACAATAGCCAGCTCAAAAGCCTTATCCGGCAGCGTAGCCATGTATTCCATGCAGTCGATATGGAGTAGTTCTATTTTGGGCATTACAGATACATTTTTGACCAGTCAGTATTTGAGTACTGAGCCGGGGGACGGGTGAAACCCTTTGGTTTTGTTTTGAATGTTGTTATGTGCTTCACCGGCGGCGGGACGTAATCACGTTTGCGGTACGACCCGTACGCAACCAGTCCTTTCTTGTCCAGAAAACGACCGACAATGTATGAGGACCGGCCAAGATCAAGGGCCATCGTAGCCCGGTTCTTTGTCTTGTAGTTGTCGAGGATGTACTGCTTTTCTTCTTTAGTCAATGACAATCCTGGCCCTTCCTGCGGTACGTGCTTTTTGTGCTTACACTTGATGCCGTGCTTGCTCAGGTAGTTGTACAGCCCGCCAAGCGTCCTGAGTGGATTAAGCAGCTTCAGCAGTTCCTCCGGGGTAAGATTCTTTGCGTTGTCCTTGATGATCTCCTTTTCTTTGTCCGTATAGTTTCTTGTCATCATAAACTAATGGATGTTTTTTGCCTGAATGTTTTACACAGTAGTTACCACACAACGCCTCAGTAATTGTCAGCCTGCGTCCACATCCAAAATGAGCGCACATAGGCTCAGGGGTTGACGGGTATGCTGTGAAGGTTTTCAAAATGGGAGCGTTGGTGCAATTTTTGAAACTTTTGTTTTTGCATATCCAAACTCCGCAATCTCTTTTTTCATCAACTTTTCTTCATTTAGCCACTCTGTTGCTTTCGTAAAAAACTCTTTCTTAATTTCAAAGCCAAAAGCCTTTCTGTTCAATCTTTCAGCAGCCACAAGGGTTGATCCACTACCTGCAACCGGATCAATTACCACGTCGCCCGGATCGGTAAAAATTTCTATTAGCGTTTTTAACAACTCTACCGGCTTTTGAGTAGGGTGAATTTTATCGCTTTCATTATCCCTCGGCCAGTCTATACAGTTAAATATCATTTTTCCGTTGTTCCTGAACTTCGGTAGCTTATCCCTGTAAAGAACAAGGCCATATTCGCAATTACCGACAATCTTCATGTTTGCTTTTAGTACCTGAGCTGAAAAGTTTTTGCGAAAAACGAGGTTTATGTAATTGTTCAGGCCATACCTTTTTGCAAGGTCAATCAAATACATTTGCTGATCGAAAGCGCAAAAAACAATCATGCAAGGAGCAGCGTTTTTTTCCTTTGGCTCCTTCTTTAACATAGTGCTGCAGAAGTGCATAAACTCAGCGGGCCTAAAATCTTCATCCGTATCAAAAAAACTTTTTCCAGCTAATTCGCTTTCCCCGTTAGAATTGTCTCCGTCCTTGTACCATGCCGGGTTTGAGGCATAGGCATTATTACCAAGATTGTACGGAATATCCGCAATAATCAATTGCGCTTTTGGTATCTGATACCCTTTGTAGTTTTGAAAATGATCTCTGTATAACATTATTTGAACTCTACTCTTTTGAACTTATAAGGCACCGGCCATACCTTCAATATCTGCTCCCTGGTTCTTATCAGGATGTGATAGTGAACAACAGGTGCCCTCACTTCCTGAACCTCGATACGTGGTGACCGTGTTTTTTTGCCCATGCTGGATGCGTTTCAACGTACAGATTACAAGCGTTGCAGGCCCGCTCAAGATTGTCCTTATCCGTCAGGTTATTCATGCTCCTCTTTTGCTTGTGGTTTAACCCCTGCGCCTTTCCGGTGCAGTCGGGTGACTTGATCTCGCACCGGTCGTTCTTTGACAGCATCTCTTTCACCACTTCCCGGTACAGCTTTTTCGCCACCTGCATCTTCTTGCTGAACGGCTTGATCCTTGGTTTCGAGGTTGGTTTTTCAGTAGCGAGGCCCAATTTCTTTTGTCTGAGTTGTTGTAGGTATTGGGATTCCATGATTCTTACGATAAAAATTCCAGTTCTGTTTCATCAAAAACCCGGTTTGCAAACGGCTCCGACTGTCCAACCCGAAACGGGGTAGCATCGGCCCACTTACCGGTGTTGAGTTTGTAAACGGTGATACTTTCGCCCGTGGCTTTTACTTTTGCTTTACGCTCTGTGCTTTGTGTATTCATACTTTCGGTTTTACTATCCAGAAAGCAACCGTTTTATACTGGCTCTTTCTGAACTGGTTTACTTTTTCAGGTTTCTTGTCAATAGGCAGCGGCTTGGTTTGAAGCAGGTTGCCTTTGCGATCGACGTACTGTTCTATGAAGTAGTTCATCGTTGTGCGTACATTTCTGCCCTGAGTGAACTGATAATTGAGCGAAGCCCATCGTGCTGGTGCGTACACGACCTGTTCACCCGGTCAGCCCAGGTTACCAGATACTTGGCATCACGGGCCAGCGATTCGATGTACTTGTTCAGCGTCGAGGCCGACATGGTTTGTTCGTGCGCCCGCTTTAAGGCCGTCATCAAAGCCGATTCCACAAGGGAATTATAATGCCACTCGGCATCGGCTTTCAGCTTGCCGCTCCGGGCCATGTAAATTGCCAAGTCGTTGAACCGATCCATTACGGCGGCTGGATTGTCGGCTGAGTAGTTAGCCTCCAGAAACGCCTGCATTGTTTCCAGTTCTTTGTGAATGGCTGTCTGTTCGGTTATGTTTGCTGGTTGGTACATCAGAATGGCAGGTCGTCGGTGGGTGGCAGATCGTTGTTACTTTCGGCATGAACCAGGCTCGGTTGCTGCAGGGCGGCGTATTCCAGCGATCCCCTCATCTTGTCCTTGATGAAATCCGGCAGGCTTTCGAAAGCATCCTGATCGAACTTGTCATAGGACAGGCAGAATGTTTTGTTTATCTGGTCCGGCACGGTCATACCTTTCGGTATCCCGGTGATTCCTGAAATTTCCTGGTACAGCTTTGACGGGTCAGACTTTGACGGCTTGTGGATGATATTGATCATACACGGAACGCCGAGAAGTTTGGTGATGTCAAATGACCGGGCTTCTTCTTCGGTGAAATCCTTGCCCCTCCATGACTTCAGGACAGCCCGGAGCGATGATTTTTCGTGCATTGATAAGGTAAATTCCTTGCTGATAACGCAAGGCTGAGGGCCTTTTTCTTCGCTGAATACCTTTTGTTCTTCGGGCAGTTCCCAGCCTATGCGTACCTTTTTGAGTATTTTAACCTCGCCGAGAATTGTCTCGCTTACGGTTCCGATCTCAATCATCTGGTAGCAGCGTCCGATGTAGTTCCCGGCTGGTATCAGCTCCCGTTGCGTTGCGTTGCTTGTTGCGTAAATTGCCATTGTGGTATGTTTTAGTGTTAAATAATTCCTTTACTTTTCAGGTACTCATCCTCAGCCCTTTCAACCGCAACGGTATCCGCTGGAATATGAACAGGCGTTGCGTGTGCCAGAGGGTTGTACGGCGGCTCACCGATGCGATAGGTTCGATCGCCGATAACAATCTCCCGGTACTGCTTTGCGTTACCACGCAGAACCTGGTCGGGTTCAAGTTGCTGCTGGATGTAGGCATCGTACTGGCGGCTCATGGTTGTATAATTTCAGGTTGACATACTTCGTTGAATAACTCCCGCACCTTTATCTTCAGTTCATCTTCTAAACTTTCACAGTGTGGATCAAAAAGGCCCTTCAGGATTTCATTCATTGATTCCTGAGTGGATACGATCCGGTAGCATTCAAGAATCAGCGGTTTGATTTTTTCTACGTTCATGGTTTTGTGTTTTAAAAGACCGGCCAGTGTAGAAACACAGCCGGGTTGTGCTCACTATGAGAAAAATAATGTTCTGCGGCCTTAACAGTTACTAACCCCATTGTTAACAATGTTTGATGACCGCAGTATTTTAAAAACTACCGGCGCTTTATTCACGTAAGCCGAGTGCTGGCCCTGCAATCCATCCGTTAGGATGTTAACGTTTATTTCTCCGGTAGTCAAAGAACTTCAAAAGTGGGCCGGCACGCTTGATCACCGGCCCGATATAACCCCCTAAAACAATCTCTTTAAAAACCCATCCCGTAGACACGGGGCGGGGTAACCAAAACTAACTGTACACATTTCATAGGGCTTGCGGTTACGAGATACGCCAGCAGCGGACGCCATTCTCAATCGTTCTCGTTATGAACATCGTACCCGGATTCTCTTTTGCAAATTGCGAAGCGGAGGTAGCGACAGAAGTTCTTAACTTTTTTTTATCACCAGTTCCGAAGGGGACGAAAAAGCTATCCCCTACAACCATTGTTTTAAAAGGATATATCTTCTTTTGACTGCCACCCCTTTTTGGGGTTATTTTGACCCCCTTGTCAATTTTTATCATAGTTGTTTGTTTTTAAAGTGTGCTTGCCATTAATTCCGTTTCAGCAAAATGATTTTCGTAACCCCGTGACGGTTCGTTGTTTCGTAGTGGCGAAAGCCCATCAAAAGCCTTTTCAGCGTTGTGGCGGCTTTCTGCTTCCTCTGCTGCCTTACGCTTACGTTCGTTTTTTGCATCTTGATTCGGTTTGATGACTAAAAAGAAAAACAGTATTAACGCCCCACCAAGGGCCAGCGAGGCAAAGCCAGGGCCTACACTTGACAGCTTTATAACACTGCAGGAGGTCAGGAGCGGAAGGGTGAGTAATGATTTCATGGGAGTTAATTAAAGCGTGATTGAAAATTGATATACCTGCTTTGCGCCTTAATTACATCCCTCTCGGTAGCAAGCGACAGGCGATGCGCAGCGGCGAATTGTTGAAGAACGAATTGTGTTATCATTGGTTAGTTTTTTACCTTGATTTCCACACAATATTAATACCTGTTTTTGAATCCGCAAAATATTTTTGTACTTTTTTTTGCACTGTAATTGTTTTTTCGTATTTTGCGTCAAATTTATACTTAAATGACAAATGTAAAAAGAGGTAGAAAGCCCTTAAAGAAAGGTGAGAACCTTGTTCCCGTAAGGGTTTTCGTTAAAGAAAAGCACTTTGATAAGGTGCAGGAGATAGTGACTAAAATTGCCAACAAATATCGTTAATGATAATAATGTATGAACAGTATTTGCGAATACTGGATGACGAGGCGCTGGATAGGGAGATGGACAAGGTGTATGGATAAAAGCAGAAAACGCTACCGTTCAAGCGATAGCGATTCCCGATCTCTTTCACCAGCCTTCGATATAAATACCGTTTGCCTTATTGGTGATGAGGCTCCACCAACCTACACCCATTCGGGCTTCAACTGGTTCACCACAAAAGTAATCATTACTTTGATAAATTATTTGTGAAATTTCAGGGAGGCATCTTATAAAAAATAGGGCCCACAAGAGGCCCTTCCCAATTTCGGTGGTATGTAGCTGCGCTGGCATGCGCAAAAAATTGAACTATCCGAGATCCGTATCTGACGGAAAGTTAACTGAAAATACAGGATTGTATTCTTTTCCAGGGGTTGGCTTTAGCGTATGTACAAGTTCACATTCAACCTCTCGCCCATCTTCCAAAACCAAGATACATTTTACAGGCTCTGGCTGGTATTCTTGTATCTTTTTAAAGTCAAAGTTTTCCGGGAATTTTAAACCATACTTTAACTCCTTTCCAGTAAAGTCTTGATTGCATTCAACATTTTTGCCTGTTGGTGTACTTGAGCAGCAGTCAACCATAAAACTTTTTTGCTAAAGTACAATATTTAACAAAAAGAGAAAGTATTTATTTTAATGACAAATTTCAGGGAGATGGATAAGGTGTATAAATAAAAAAAGCCATTCTTTTTAAATGGCTTTTTTGCTTTGTAAATTGCGGGTTTTGCAGAATGGCCATGCAGTTCTCTCCAAAAGTCCGTACATGGGTTCGATTCCCATACCCTCCATTTTTTTTGATGCAACTATTGTATCTTATGGAGACCCGTTGCACCGCCTGTGAAAACACGATAACCCTATAATCAGTATGGGTTACAAAAATACTCATTCCCGGTGAAATACCAAATAGTTTAGTAATTTTAAACAATGAAATTGTTCAGGCCAAAGACGGAAAGGCTACACAATTACGAAGAAGGTGATTGTGCCAAGCCAAGAAAGAACCACTTTAAAAAAGGATTCTGGAAACGGTATGACAGGAAAAGGTTTTTGCGTCAATTCGTTAAAGTAGTTCTTACTAATTAGTAGATATTAGTAGATATTAGTAGATATTTGAACCATATCCGCAGGAAACAGTCAGAATCTTGAAATTTTGGCTGTAAACGGCACCGCTACTTTTTTACCATCCACTTCTTTTTGCTGGTACCATTCAACCCCGTCCTTGTCAACCAGTTTGAAATAAACCGTGGTATCCAGATCATTGGTAGAAAAGTTCTTTAATGGACCGGGAAGCGGTTTGGGTAGTTTTACTTTTATCGATTTCATAAGCAAATGTAAATTTTATTTTGAACAAAAGAGGGCCAAGGTAGAAACCCCGGCCCGGTTACACTAAAACTAATCGCCATGAAAACTATTTTACCTTCAAATCCGTTTTTCTGAACCCGTTATCCCAAAGGAACCGGGCTGTTTTCCTGCTTTCCTTGACCACCTTTGTCTCGCTCCAATCAGGATGCTTCAGGTGGAAATGCTCATGTAAAAGGTAGAGTAAGAATCTATACCCCTTTATTTTAGGGTCAATCTCGATAAGGTTTTCGCCTATGTGGGCAAGGCCCCAGGCTCTTTCCTTCCCAAGCGGTCTTATGACTACCTTCGTTTTAGGCATCTTTCATTGTTATTAAGTCCGGCCGTTCATCATCCACTTTACCGCCGGAATATGCTTTGTTGATCCGTATGCTGTTTTTCTGCCGGAGACGCTTGTTTATACGTTCCAGAATGTCAATCTTCTCTGTCGTGGTTTTGTGCTTCAGTACGTCCAAAACCTTTTCTTCGAGTGTAGGCATGTCAATGTAGTTTGCCGTTGATGATCTGGAAATTTTTTACCGTGAAATCCCCGCTCCGCTCGACCGTTATATGGGCGAACCCGTGCCGGCTGTTCCCGACAATAGGGGAATAATCCGGCCGCAGCTCACAAAGACACCCCGTCGACCAGCAACCAATAACGCTACCGTCCGCCGTGGTCTCAGGATGGTATGACGGCTGGTGCAAGTGTCCGACAATGATCGACTGTTTAGCCCTGAGAAACGCTCCCCTGGCAGGACTGACCGGGGCGAAAAAGCCCTTAAAAATATGGTGCCCGTGAGAGATCGATAGTTTCCCGGCCTTTACCAGCGTTTTGTCGTCAAGTATCTTCACCCGCTGCTCATGCAGGGCCAGTCGCTGTTCGAGGTAGAAATACTCGTCATCCCATATCTCCGGGGCCTTCTTCATCAGGAATTTCTCCCAGCGGGTGTCGTGGTTGCCTTTCAGCCAGTAAATCTCGGCCGCCGGGAAGGTCTTACGCATAGAGATCAGGAACTGCTTTGCCGCGGCAAATTCTTCTTTTGTGCTTCGCTTGCTCCAATCCCGTTCGAACTTGCTCTCGTTTGCCATGTCAATGAGATCCCCGTTGATGAATATCGTGTTGACCTTGTTTTTCTTCCCGTAGTCGAAGGCCGTCGTTATGGCCCAGATGTCGTGGTAAGGGATGTGCAGGTCTGAGATCAGCAGGATATTGTTACAAGCGAGTGGAAGTTTGAAGGGCGGACGTTCTTTCTGGTAGGTGTCTGGTAGGTTGTATGGGTTGAGTGGTCTTTGTTCTTTCATAAAATACTTTGTGGTGATGACTTTATTTCTGTGCGTATTCCCTCGCTTACCCTCGATATATCGAAGCGCATCCCGAGCCTGCTCCGGCGTGTCGAAATCCATCGGGCGTTTCTTACGGATGATCCGGGCCAGTTGGGCGGTAGGTAAGTCAGGGTATTTGTCGCGGAACGAACGGCAGATGTCCGATTTTGTCATACAATGGCCTTTTTTGCTCTTTCGTAGTATTGGTTCACCTCATCCAATCCAAACAGGCCGCCGTTTATGCGCTTGCGGATCACTTTTACAAGGTCATTCTGAGCCTCGTCGATCAGTTTCATGGAAATGGCAAATATCCAGCAAGCCGAGTGTACCGCCATGTCAATCGTTTCTCGGATCAGGTGGGCAATCTGCTCAATGGTAAATGAAGTCCCGAACCTGCGGTTGTAGTACGCTGTGAATAGCGTGTAGTTTCTCCGTCCGGTTATTTGAATGTACCCCCCGCCCCTGAACTGCCAGCCGTCGCCTTGCTGAACGTTTCCAAGGTCGGCCCGTCCGCCGTAAACCTTGTTTGCCAGCTTCTCGGGGTTGTAAACATACTGTTGAGCGTCCGCCTCGCTGGCAAAGCGTGACGGCCAGATGGTCATCAGCCGCTTTGCGGATGAGTATTTCAGGTTTTCTTCCCGGCGGTTGAACTCCTGGCTTTCGTGGGCCAGGTTTGCGATAAATTCGTGGAAGATGTCGGGAGTGTCGATGCCGTACTGCGGGCAAATTTCAGTAAGAGAAGATGCGATTTTTTCGACTTCATCCGCCGGTATTGTCGGGCAGATCAACTTTAGTTGTTGGGATGTGATTACCATATTATCAGTTTTCTGCTATAATACCGGCAACGATAGCGACCGTTGCCAGCGTTAAAATAAGAGCAAACCAGAACGGCATCCGGTATCCGGTCCTTATGAACCGATACCAGCAATAAGCCGCAGGAAGACCCGTTAAAAGCGGGACGATCCAAAGCCCGCCCGACCATAAGTTTGTCATCGTCTTACCATTTTGAATTTTGAAATAAACCCTTTGTCGATAATGATGTAGGCAACCAAAACGCCGATGCAGATCAGGACAACCATAAAGGCTCCGAGACCCTTCGTTTCTGAGTGTTTATCCTTTTCGGTTACCTCCGTTTGCTTGCTTGCGCTGTCGGATGTGCTTTTCTGATATGACAGGTAGTTTTTTACCCAGTTGCTGTCTATCCCGGTTGATGTCTGCTCACGGGTTCCACGGCCTCCCTCTACAACCACTACTTTCGGGTCCCCGGGCTTTGCCTGTTCGATAAGCTGCGTCATGCGATACCAGTCGAAATCTTCCTTTGACTTGGTTTCAGTTTTGCTTACCTGTCCTGAACCGGTGGTGTCAATAGCGGAAACAGCGGATTTTGAAACCTGAACCGAATCAGTACTGGCCGACCTTTTGGCCTTTATCACCTCGCAGCCGGAAAGGCTGATAAGGAATACAAAAAGCAGATAGAGGTATCTCATTGTTGTTTGTTTTCTTCTTCTTTTACAGGCGTACCACGAACCAGCGCAACAATCTGCGCTACCGTAGCAACACCGCTCATAACGGCCACAAAAATCAGTAAGCTGTAAAGTGTGTTCGGTATGTACTGCGGATATTTAACCGTAGACCATACAGAGATAAAGCAGATCACCCCGGTTATTGAAACCGAAATGAATCGCTTGTGGCTCACCTTCCCGCTTTCACTGAGCATCGATATAATAAATTCTTTTAGGTTCATAATTTTTGTGCAATTTCTATTTTCAAATCTTCGATACTTTTTTGCATCTGATCCAGCTTGTCAAATATTTTATCTTCAAGTTGCTCAACCCTTCTCTCAAGTTTTTCCACCTGTTTTTGCGTGTACATATTTGCCTGTCTGGCAAGAAGTATTTTTTCATTTGCTTTCACGTAAACTCCAATTAATGCCCCAGTAAGTGAAAGCATCCCGAGTGTTCCCGCTACCATTGGCCCGTAATCCATACTTAGTAAACTATTGTTTTGAAATATCCTTTTAATACCTTCCTGTTCCTGTCGAGAAAATAAACCGGCCTTCCTCCCCAAACAGACCGAACGGAAACAATATATCCATCAACAACCTTGTTCACGTATCTTCTGGCTGCATACCCGCCGGTAGGGATCAGGCTTGAATCAAATCCGTTTACGTTCTTCCACGCAGGCGTACCGTCGGCCTTGAAATAATCCCATCGGTTCGTTTCAAGGCTGAACTGGTAATCAACTCTTGCCGTGTCATATTGCTGCCCCCGGCATCCGGCGAGCAGGCAAACGAGTAGTATGGTTAAAATGGTTCTCATTACATATTCGGTATTAATCTCCACACAGAATTAGCTCCGTCGTAAATGAGGTAAATGGCTCCCGGTCCGTAAGTGTCAAGTTTGTTAACCGTTGACCCGTCAAGAATCGTTACGTTGGTACTTAAATTCCAGCTATTTGACGGTGATACAGTCAGGTAGAAAAGAATCTTGTCCGCATCTTGTCCAGTTGGTAGTGTTATTGTTCTGCCGGTAGATGGATCTGGTAACACATACGCCGTACCTACGGCAGCCGTAAAATCAGCGTCGCTTGCGTTGGTGGTTTGGTAGATTACATTACGGCTTCTTACGGTTCCGTTTTGGTTGACGCTAAAAAGCACATTCGATGAATTATCCTGCGCCTCAATCAGGTTTGCCGACTGCGATGATGCGCCCTTAATCAGCAATCCTTTGTCCGTTGCGCTACGTGCGTCCACCTGAAACATTACCCCGGCAGATGTACTGGCAATCGTTGGCCCCAGTCTCATGTAACCCTGCGCCCTCGATAACGAAAGAACGTGGTTTCCGTTGTTGTACATATTGAATAGATAACTACGGCTGTTATCACTAATAGTAAACGCCACATTTGCGTCGTTATAAAACGTATGATTGTTTACCTCAAGCGCACCTTTGAAAAGTGCCGTACCTCCATTTACCTGCAATACCGCACTACCGTTATCAGTCCCTCCGACTATAAGCTCGTTGGATGAATTAAATACAAGATTGCTGCTTTGCTGAAGTACTCCTCCAGATTGGTATAGAATACGATCATTTGTTCCGCTACTTATCGAGGTACTTCCGACGGTGAGGCCGGATGAGCCGCCTGTTGTTGTGTCTGCTATAGACAAGTTACCGCTTGCATCAATCCTTACAGCCTTAGTTCCAACGCCTGTTGGTAGTCCTGAAAACCTCACTCCTCTGTTTGCAAATAATCCACCGCCTGAAATAGTTACAAGGCTATCTGGGGTAGTTGTACCAAATCCAGATTTCCCGCTGGACAAAATAGTAAGCGCATTAGACCTTGATATGTCTGCTGTCCCGTTACCTATCTGAAACAGCCTGTTTGTAGATGATATTGAGTTGGGATTCCCTGTATCCGTCGTATCGTTAAAGGTCCCAAAAACAGTACCACCGTAGGATTTTAAAATATTGGTTTCCCCCATCCCAAACCCAAGCTGAGCGTCTACCCTTGTATCAACTCCAAATGCCACAGAAAGTATCCCGTTAGCAAATGTATTTTCACCGGCTGCAAATGAGTTAGCCCCGACAGCGTTAGACCTAACACCAAATGCGGTCGCATACTCCCCACTTGCTGTATCGCTATTGCCAAAAGATTTGGCGAAGTCCCCTGTTACCACGTTCCCAATTCCTATACTTACCTTACCAAGATCATCTCCGTATAGTTTCATTAACTGTGTTCCCCCGGCTTTCAATATTAAGTCTACATAATCGGTAGTACCTATGAAGTTTGTGGATGATGAAGTCCCGGCATTACCAACCGTGCGCCAAGTGTTCGCTAACGCTGGCAGTATATACCCATAAGACACACCCACCTTCCAGTAAAAAAGACTATCACCATTTACCGTAACACTGTCTACCTTTCCATCCAAAAGGCTGATTATCCCAGCCGAATCAATCGCCAAGGCCCGCCAGCAGTTACACGACGGGTAATATCCGTAGAAGGTATTGTCGGAACTTTTATATTTTATAGCCGCATTGGTTGTACCTCCCCTACTCACTGATGTATCACCGGGAACAAACTGCAAAAGCGTGTCAACCTTTAAATACTTAAACTGGTAACCCATTGCGTCCATCGGTGTGTAAGCCACATTATTTGCAAGGGTGGTAAACTTGTAAGAACCAATCGTCTGAGATTGGGAACCTGAACCGCAAATGGTCTTATAGTAGTACACATACTGCGTATTTGCCTGAAGCCCGGTTATATTCCTCAAAGCGGACGACCCGGAACTGGTCACAGTATCTGTTTGTCCAACACGTACATATTTCAACTGAAGCGAAGAAACAGCCCCGGAAAAATGGCTTGTAGTGCCGTTAATCCTCGCTGAATTATAGGTAATCAGCGAAACAGAATTAGACCTTACTGTGTCCTCATCGGCGCATATCTGCCCGTAAGCCACACTAAAAAGCATTGAGAAAATAAAAAGTAGCCGTTTCATATTATACGTTCTGATAAAGAATGAAAAATGTCTCCCCGTCAAAAGGAACAGCCCAGGTAAAGTCACCCGTACTTGAATCGTACAGAACCTCCTTACCAACCGGCGTACCAGCGGTTATAATGTCGTTGTTTCCGACACCGTCTTTCCATACGCCCAAAATCGTTTTGTTGACAAGCGACGGTATGTTTACTGTATATGTGCCAGCTGCGACAGGCGCAGATGATCCGGCGGCAGGGTATCTGTACACGGTTCCTGTTGTTGGTGACGGCGGGGTGAAAACTTGGGTTATCGATCCGCTTACCTGTAACTCCATCTGAAACGTGGCAACGCCGTCAAAACTGCCCGTATCAATAGAATTAATGATGTATGCGTAAAACTCCCGCCGGTAAATGTCTCCGTCCTGCGAAGTCATCGTATAGCGGAAGTATAATTTTGTCTTGGCAAGCTGTAAAGCGTGCAGGTCAGCCAGTGTTAGCACCCCGGATTCATTAAGCGAAACCACGCCACTAAGCGAAACCTTCGCAGCGTGAACCGTAGGCTCAAATGTTTTGTAGTTACCAGAACCCGTCACGGTTGTTTCAATCACTTCCGTGTCTATGCTCATGGAAATATCACGGGCGCAGATGAAAATCTTCCACTGCCCTGCGTCGTAGATATAGCCTATTGCGTTTTCGCCTTTAACTAAACTCATGTCGTCGAGTATAAATATTTGAACTCGTAATCCGGGTTGAACTCAGGATCTTCGGTATCGTGGATCTCCCACAGCGTACCTGAAAACCTGTTGTTCCTATAGTCTATGCTCAGTAATCCAAAAGCGTAATTCTTGCTTGTGTCAAAGGTTAACTGGCACATGGTTAGCAGTGAAACAGGTTTTGTGTTCTGCCAGTTACCTATAAAACCGCCTTCGTAAATAAGCCTTGTCCTTTGCCTCCATGTTAATTCCTGAAGCGTTGACCTTTCTCCAAGTTTCCAGCCGTTTGCATCCGGAGGGTAACGCCAGTATGTAGTTAAGTCCTGAACCAATCCGGTTTTGGTAGTTAAGTAAAGCGTCCCCTGAATAGCATTTCTGGCCGTGTCGTCTATAAAAATCTCAACGTCCTGATTTTGCTTCATGTTCGAATCCTGCTCCTGCTTGTGGGTATGGCCGATGATTTTAGACGTGTCGTTTATATATGGGGTAACCTCTATGCGTATGTCTTTATAATGCGTCTCCCTGCTGCTATTTGCAGGGTTTGGTGTTACGATGGCTAAATACGGGGTACACATTCCGGTGAAAGGAGCTTGCGAAGACTGTATCTCTACACTGTGCCATTGATTTGCATTATCACCACTTGGTATAGTGTAGGTAAAACCAAGCGTTGGAAGCCATTCTCCGTTATCAACCGGTAGTTCGTTCACATATCTATACAGTGTCCCATCCCATAATTCAAGCGTAAATACTATAAATGCAGCCCCGGGAACGCTTACGTTAGTATTAAAAGAGAAGGAAAACTTTATTTTATCTCCCTTGTTAACCTCAAATGGGGTACCTCCTACCGCCCTGCGGTTGTCAAATGCAACATTTCTAACAACAAGTTCCCGGTGTAATTCACCACCATTAGAATCATACAGCACCCTTATAAACCTTTCGCAAAAAGGCGTTCCCCAGGAATTAGTCCAACCAACAGCCACGTACTCTTTGTACGTTATGCCACCAGTTGTATATTCACGAATCAAATCTCCTAATGTTTGCAGGTCATAATTTTTAAGCAGGTATTTAGGCTGGACGTAGTTGAACTTCTTTTTTGTAAACTTCAATCCTCTATTATACCTTTTTTGAAGCGGGAAAGTAGGACGGGTTAACTGAGGATCAGGGCCTATAACAAAGTTGTTATCGAGTATCGTCGTTCCTATCTCAGACCATGTCTCGTCAAATACAAAACCGGGTATTTTGTTGTCCGTGTATTGCTTTGCCTCAAACCAGTTTACAATATTCCACTGACCGTTAGCCTGGAAAAGAGTACATTTAAACGTCTCCAAAATCTTAGTTAAGGTGTCGTAGCAGTTTTGGTAAGTATCTCCGGAGATAAAAGTCTGGCTGCTAATAAGCGTCTGGGGCAAGCATGATCGTGTATTATCCTGACGGTATTCGTACAGGTTCATAAAGACGTTCGTAACCAATTGGATGTTTGTCTGAGCCAGACAGACCGCAATCATTGAAAGCAGACTGTTTCGCTCGGCAAGATTTATTTCCCCTGTCAAATAAATCCATTCATCACCATACGCAATACCTCCCGTTGACGTGGTTGTTACGATAAGCCAATTATACCCTATAGAACTTATTACCGTCAAGGGAATTTGTGGCGTAGCTGTATCAATAGTGTACACACCTCCGCCTATCTCAATAATATCTCCCGGCTGAGGGTAAAAGGCAATATCTTCAACATACACGTAAATTTCGGTATCAACTCCGTTTGTCCTCCGAACTGCGTAGAACTTACGCCGAACACTTGCGCTGTCAAGTGTAACGCCTTTCAGAAGCCCGAGCGAATCGCTGGCGGTGAGGGTGATTTCATGCCCATAGTCAACCTCAATCTCAGAGAAGTCGTCCTGAACAAGAAAACCTACAAAAAGTACATTGCTGTTGTGATCCAGAAGAATCACCTTTATACCGTCATCATCCTCGCTTTCAAATGCGCTTATAGGGAGGTTACCTTTATTTATCAGCCGAATATCAAGATACTGACCCCGGATAGGAGATACAGGATCGTCAATGTCTGCTCGCTGAATAACGGTCACCCCTCCTCCGTCGATTGAGGTAGCTCCCCCGGAATAGTCCTTAAACCAGAACTGCAGGGTATAGTCATAGGACGGATTGTTAGCGTCTGAGGCGCTACTGAACTGAGTTTGATATTTTAACCCGTAACTCATCCTGTCCTGCCTATTTTAGCGTCTATACGATTAAGAAATATCCTGAACTGAGTACCATCGAAAGCGACGGAAGGCTGAAGAATTATCCCTCCTCCCCCGAAGGCTCTTACTTCGTTATTTGGCTGAACACTTGCTCCACGTGGAAGGAATACCGTCTCAGGTCCACGCTCCCCTACCATCGCAAAACCACCTTCACCTAATGACCTTACTCCGGAAGCGAAACCTACGCTATTGTATTTTTTTGTAGCCGCAGAAGCAAGGGTAGACGCTAATACCTGTAAAGCAAATCCAGCTATAATAGCTGTCTGAGGCGTTAGCTTTAGTGCCTCTATAGCCTTTTTAGCCAATAGCATTTTCACGCCAATACTAACCAGGTATTTGCCGAGGTCTTTTAATTGCGCCCCTATGCTGCTGATAAGTCCTTTAAATAGATCTGGCAATAAACTACCAGATCCCGCAATAGCATTTCCAACGGCATTTGCGGTTGCGCTGATTGTGTCATTAACTATACCTTTTAGCGTCTCGCTTATTTTTTGCGTAGCCGTCTCTCGGAATGCTTTTAATGCTTCTTCGTTAAAGAAAGCCTGCATCAATCCAAGTGTAAACCGCTGGCTATCGATACCTGTTTTTATCTGAATAGAAGGCTCAAGAACCAGTTTCGGGCTGTATTGCTTTGGAACAGAAACAACCTTACCCGGTGGGAATAAGGAAGGTAGTTGGCGTTCGATCTGTATCGGCTCAATCCGTACCGGCTTTACGCCTGCGGCACGTGAGAAAAGGTTTTTGAATGCGTCCTCGAGGCCGAAAGAAAGATCATTTATCTGCCTAATCTTATCCTTTGTCTCTGCAATATCTCTTGTCAGTTTATCCTTTGAAAAAAGATCAGATGAATATTCCTGAACTCCAGAAAATGGGCGTTGCTTTTTACGTAGGTCTATCTCCCTCTGTATTTCCTGAGAAAGCAACTTCTGTATCTCTGTGTTCTTCTTATCAAAAAGAAATTGCGCCGTTCCCTGCCGTATTACAGATGCCGTGACATTGTCAATTTCTGGCGCAAGGGATGTATAGATATTTTTGAGGGCCAGCAGGTTTTCGGTTTGTTGCAAGACCGCTGTACTTGCGTCTAATGTAGCATCCTTGAAATCATCCTCCGCCTTCTTGGTCTCTTTAATTTTATTAGCTAATGGCTCAAGTCCGGCAGATAGATTTTTAGCCGATCCGCCAGCACTAACGGCATTCATAGTAAACGCAGTTAAAAGACTGGTTACAACAGATACGGCAAATCCAAGACCTCCAGCCCCGATCAATCCAGACGCAAGGGCTGAAAATGCTGCTTTTGAAGAACCAGCCTCTACCTGTAAGCGTTGGAAAGATTCGAGGAGCGGGTTAATGTTGTTTGCAATTCCTATAAACCCGAAAGGGGCGTCCTGAACGACACGCCCTAAATTTGTAAGCGCAACGGTGGCTTGATTGGAGCCTGTCTGCACTTTACCCGCAAAGTCTTTTGTGATATTACCGGCCTGCGTTAGCTTCCGGTTTAAGTCCGAAACATCGGCCCCTATGACTATCTTGATATCGGACATTACTTGATCTTTATACCATGGGCTTTCTGAATAGCTTCTTTCATCTTCTCAAACTCCTCCTTGCTACCCCAGGTCTTAGTTTGTGTTTTCTTGTTCTTGTCGGAAAACAGAGGCCATAAATCCCTTTCCGTTCCCTTCCCTCCCCATGTCTGGTGAAGTATCACCGCAAGGCGCCGGAACATCCTTTGATCCTCATCTATCTTATCAAAATAGCCCTCACACGCTGCAAAGAACATATAAGGGCTACTCTCAAAATATTCACGCTCCGTCCATCCTAAACGGCCCATTGCGAACTTGTGGATCTCAAACCACTCTAACTCGCTTCCGTTTTTTTTTCTTCGGTTGTCGTCCTTAGCTGATCTTTCAGCTTGTCGAGCAGGTTGATGTAAAACCTCGATTCCTCAAAGGTTTTCTTGATCTTTTCCAGCGGTTCATGTTCGCCGCTCAGGTTGATCTCATCCACCCATTCGCAAACGTCCTCGAACGTAAAGTCAGGCTCTTCCCTCTTTACATAGCAGTTGGCAATAAGGCCGGCATAAACGGCGGCGTAAGTCGATGTTGATGGGCTGGCGTCCTGATCAATGTGCTTTGCCCACAGTTCAATGGTAAGCTGATTGACCTTCCATCCCCTTTCTTTCCCGCCGATGGTTATCTGTGTGTAGTTCATAGTTTATGAAGTGGCTGTAGTCTTTGAGGCGATGCCGTAGATCCCGAGTTCGGCAGAGAATGTCACCGGGGCGTCCATGCTTCCCTGAACATCCAGCTTCGCAATGAAGCAGGTGCCGGAGTAAACCTCATCGCCTTCAACGGGAACCAGTTTACCGAACTTAAAATACACGGTGTCGGTGTTGCGCCAATAGTCATCGAGCTCATCGGTGCTTACCCTACCAGAATCGGGATCTTCCAATACCTGGCCCTCGAAAGTCAGGCCGTTTGATTTTGCTCCCGGAAGTGTATCGGGTCCGCACATCGACTTGGCGTCGATAATCGCTGTACCGCGCGTAAAGGCGTATGACGTAAGACATACAACCGTGTTGTACGTGATACCATCACGGCTAAGAAGAATAGCCATATCGTTGCCCGAAACCTTGTGTTCTGCCATGTCTTAAAATTTTAGTAAAGTTACTATTTTTTTTAGTTCTTGCAACCTTGTTGCGTTTTTTCAGGAAATATCCGATGTTAAAAAAATCCGGTGACGGAAAGTGATAAACCTGGAAATATATCCCCGGTTCTGCTGGCTGATAAAGTCCTGCGTCTGGTCATTCACTACCCTGGTATTCACCATCTGTGCGCCGTCGATCGTAAGGACCGCTGAGGGGTTAGGGTATATACGGTCGTAAACCTGCCGGGCAATCAAATCAGCATCCATCCCGCTATTCATACCGTCCTTCCAAGTGTGTATCTCTACGGTGATTGTAGTCGACAGATCGCATGAATTTACCGTGCTGTCGTCGATGCTGGTGATAGACCTGAACACGATGTAGTTGTCGGGTGAAACCGTAGGCGGTACTGCCTGATAAAACACCGGAACGCCCTCAATGCCATTCAAAGCAGTATAGTAGGCTATCCGCAAACTGTGGTTTATATCAAGCATATTTAATATTGTTTAAATCGCTAATAAGCTGCTTTCTGGCTATCTCATAGGCTGGGTATAAAAACGGCTGCGGAACGATACCTTCACGCAGAATTTTTCTCGCTATCGGGTAGGCCGCGTCCTCATCAATTCCCTTTCTCTTTATCCAGCCCATCAGCCGGGTCATAAACTCCTCGAATGATCCACCAGCTTTGCCTTGCGTCTGCGCCGCAAATTCTTTCCATGTGGGAGGAAGTGAACCGACGTAAGCGGCCGCAAACTTCCGGGTGCCAAATTCCAGGTATGAGGCGTAGTTAACAGCGCAACCGAACGAAACGCTCATTTTACCCGTGTCAGCGAAAATTGCCGACCTCAGCCGACCCTCGTCAACCGGGGCACGTTGTTTGGACTCCCGGTCGACGTTTATTGCGAAGTCATCAAAGGCGTCCTGTATCGGTTCTGAAAGTTTGTTGATGTTCAACTTCTTCAGAACAGTATCCAGTCCTTCCACCTTTAAGACAAGTCGAGCCATGTTTCTGTCTTTGAATATCTGAGTGTCAAAAACCGGATCCTGCCTTCGGTAACAATTTTCATTGAACTGCACACACAAACCTGCCCTTCATATATCATCTTGGTATTAGTGGTGAACCTTGAATCAAACCGTACATTTACCTCGTAGTCGTATGCCACCTGATCCTGCGCCTGAGAATTAAACGAGTACCCTGTCCTGTCTTTTACCTGCGCCCATTGCTGCCACCTTTCAGTCTCAACATCGGTAACCCCGCCTCCGGCATCAACCGTATAGGTCTCGTTGATGAAATACGGGTATCTGTTGAAATCCCCTATCGTCACTTGCTTCGGATTAAGGGGTTAAGGATTATCTGAGCCATTGGCGCGATCCTGTTGGATAATGCCCTGTCGCCACGGTTGTCATATAGGTACAAGACCTGCTCTTTTATGGCGGTAATGTAAACCTCCGGTAGCGTTGAATAACCGCCGGTATAACTAACCCTCATCCTTCCCATCGGACTGTTGAGCTGATTTAAGCTATATTCGACGGTCAAAGCTGTGCCTTCCCAGTTTACGGCGGTAGGCGTACTTGTCACCGGGCCGTAGGGAAGCATAAAACCTCCGTTTGCGTTGTTGATGTCGGCTACGATCGAACGGGATATAAATCCAGTGTTTGTGTACTGCTCACAGATGATCCTTGCGGCGGTAATAAGCGCTCTCAAGATGTCATCATCAACAGACTGATCGATTTTACCCCACGCCTTGATTTCATCAAGGGTGACAGGCTCGGCTACGTTTGCAGACCAGTCTATATTAGTCGAGTAGCAAAGGTTGTATAAACCATTGCCCACACGGGCCTTATAGCCGTTCTGCCTGTAGTAATAATCTTCGTTTGATCTGTAGTCCATAGTATTTTAAAAGGCCCCGCCCATATAGGCAGGGCCGTATTACACACTTACCAACCACCTTAAGAAACAGCGTCGAACGTACCGTACACGAAGTAGTCGTTGCCGTAAACCGGCAGAGCAACCCTTTCTTCGATACGAACGGTCACCTGGTTTGAACGTACGTTGGTTGAATCTTCATAGAAGAACTCAACACGTGCAGGCTCCCGGGTAATGAAGTTTGCACCCATCGTCCAGTCACCCACCAGGTAGTCAAGAGGACGCTCTGCAGTTGACTTGAACACCGGCACACCGGCGATCACCATACCGCCACCAGCGGTGCGCTCGATCAGGTTCACCGGCAAAGTGTATTCACCTGAGGTAGAACCTTTATACAGCCACAGCGTGTACCAGTCGGCAGGGTTCAACAGGATACCGTTGGCCTCACGGTCAAGGTTTTCCAGTTGAGAGATTGCGTTAACCAGGGTCTCAGCACGGTTTACCGAAGCAGCCGCAGCGGCTGTGTAGTTACCGGCAGATTGGATACCGAGCAGGTTCGGGCGTACACCGTTACCGTCGAGGATCTGTGCGTCCTCGGCACGGAGCAACAGTTCCGGCAAGCGGCTCTGCAGGAAGGTTGTCATACCCTCGATGTCGTCGAGCATATTGCGGGAAATAACCAAGAAACCGGCAATCCATTCAGCGTAAACGCTGGATTCGGTCAATGCCAGACCGATTTGGGCCTTTGTGGTGGCCTCACGGGCGTTTGCGATTGAACCGGTACCGCTGATCTCTTTCACGAAATCAAAGGTGCTGTTCGGCCCCATGGTACCGCCTTGCAGCAGTTCCCGGATATGCAGCTTACGCTTGGGCAGTTCGATGATGCCCGGCTTCACGTAGGTGATGCTGGCTCCGGCATTGGTAAACGAGTTACCGAACTGCATATCCTTCAGGTCGAGGACCAGGCGTTCGCCTTTTTTCAGGCTTTTCAGCTTGTCGGCGGCTTCTTTGGTAGCGTCTGCGAATGATTCGGCAAACATCTTACCTTCCGATCCTTCTTTTTTGAAGCGGCCTTGTTTTACGAGTTTCTCCATTTCGGCCCAGTCGTCGATGAGCGCCTTGATGTCGTTTTTCATCTTTACGAGGTCTTCGGCCTTTACGTCGGAGGGGAGTTGGTTGATGGCGGCGATCTTTTGCTCTACCAGGTCAACCATTGCTTTCGCGCTTTTGCTGGCGTCGTCAGCGGCTTGTTTCAGGATGTCCGTTTTATAGGTTTCAAGTTCCTTAACAAGCAGTTCTTTTACATCTTCTGCCATGTCACTTTTGTTTTTGCTTGAATAATTTGAATGCGTCCTTGATCGCTTCCTTATTATCCGGCAGAGTGGCAGTAACCGGCTCTGTGGCCTTGTTTGTCAGCGTAAATATGTGTTGGGTTAATTGCTTAACCTCAATCAACAGTAATTCGATTGTTTCGTCCGATGCCGTGGAATTACGGCAGAACCTTTCGAGGTTCTTCTGTCGGTTAACGAGTGTTTGCAGGTAGTCTTCGGCGTCCTCGGTCTTCAATCCGGTAATCGGCGTCATCGGGTTTGCGCCCCACGCAGTGAGTGAACTACCCTCATAGAGTTTTATTTCTGTGATCTCGTACCACCCGCCTGCTTGATTCTTTTGGTATCCTTCGTAATCCTGAAGCTGATTACGCTTTACGGTCCTGAAACCTATTGAGTGTTCGGTGATAAGACCACTCTCAACCATCTTAATAAAGTCAACGCCGAGGGTGTGTGTGCCTACATTTGATTCGTAAGCCAGACCGGCGGCATCTTCTTTAAGCGACGTAAGCAAGCCAAGCGGCTTAGATACGTCATGGTTCATCAAGTGCTTAATACGGGGCTGCGAAGATTGCGGCCCGTTTTCCATGATAGTCTTTGAAAAGGCACCCTTCCGGATTATATCGCCGTCGGCATCCACATTGTCGAACTTCGAAAAGTATCCGGTAACGATGCCTTTTCTGCCATCAATGTCTTTGATTTCAGCCACCAAAGACTGGTTTTTATAGGAGTAAAGCGGATTCACGCAGTAAAAATACTACAATATTTAGAATTTGCAACAATGTTGCAAATAATTTTTAACAAAATGAATGCCCCGTTTTATCGGGGCTGAACTATTTAACCGGTATAAACGCAATCACACACCTGCAGTTGCACACCTCCTCCGGCCCGGCTGACTTATCGCCCGGAGCATCCATCTGGTACCTGCCTACCGTGAACTTGGCGTGCAGCGGTATCGTGGTCTGATTGACCTCCCTGTGGTGAGGACGGGTCCTGCTGTCCCTTGCGGATATCCATATCTTTTGAAGCCTCTTACCTGAGTTCTTGGCGTTGGACAGTGCAGCTACATTGCTGGCTGATACCGTCTCGGTCCGTGCGATAAGCCTCGCCCTGTTTATCGTAAATTCAGGGCTGCTAATTTTTTTAACAATGTCGTCAAAACTATCCCCGTTCTGAAACGCCTCGGTGATTACCTTTTCGATAAGTCGCTTTGTCGTATCGGTGATGTCCTGAATTATCCCCTGTATAACTACGGCGAAGTGCAGTCGTATAAACGCTACGATACGCTCTGAGAACCCAAGCAGCCCACCGGCTTTCTCGGAATATGTCAGGCTTCGCCGTGCCCAGTTTACGCCGGTATCAAGATACAGGGATTCGAGTACCCTGTACAGTTCCTTGGAATCGATGCTGTTTATGTCCTGCGTCTTTATGTACTGTTTTACCTGGTTACGCAAGGCCCGGTTTATCTTGGGGATATACTTTTTTTCGTAGCGTTGCTGGAAACGCTGATATGTAAGCCGGTACTCACTCAGGTTCATAGTTCAGTAATTCAAAGCATGACTGGCAAAAAACAAGGGAATCGATCGGCGTTTCTTTTTCGCCACACTTTACAACCACCTTTACCATGTCGCCGTAAATAACATCCTCACAAGCACAGCACTTACTCAGGTCGGTTTGCTCACGCCTCCACTCAAGTTTTATATCCAGTCTTACAAATGTCATTTTGTTTCGGTTCGTGGGTCGTATGGCTTAACCTCTCTGAGTAGTTCCTCAATTGATATCCTCAGCTTGGCCCGCCTCCTTATCTCCTCCCGGCGCTTTACCTCACACTTCGGATCAAGCGGGATTGCCTCTTCAATTATCTTCCTGATCTTGTCCATAGTCTCCGGTTGGGTCAATAGGATCGATTGTATTCATTTCGTCGAAAGTGGTATATCCAGCCTTGATGTACAGCTTATCGGCTTCCGGGCTTGTATCGGGTTCCAGATCCATTCCCTTCAGTACATCGTTGGGCCTGAATACAGGAAGTGAGGCGAAGGCCGCAGCCTTGTCCTTCAGGTCTACCTGCAGTTCAGGGATATCGTCCAGGTCAGGCTTGATACACTTTCCCTCGCCGAATACGTCCACCGTTCCGGCCGTCAGGCCGTCGCAGACCCGTTTCAGGTTCGGAATGATCGCATTGGTGTACATATCCTTCCGCATCTCCTTTACGTTGCTTTCCGTGCTGGCCTTCTTATTGTTGAAAAGTACGGAAGAA
Source organism: uncultured Ferruginibacter sp. (assembly GCA_964645235.1). Lineage (GTDB taxonomy): Bacteria > Bacteroidota > Bacteroidia > Chitinophagales > Chitinophagaceae > Ferruginibacter. The sequence goes on from CAZYAT010000039.1 coordinate 27,627, forward strand.
ATCGAATATGCGTTGCATATTTTGTCGAAGTCAACATCAGCAGATGCCAAAGCGTCCATATCCACCGGGCTTAACCCCAACTGTATCACTCCCATTTCCCCGGCAGCGAAGTATGGCGCACCCTTATTCTCGGGGTTTCTCAGGAACCTGGCAAAGTTGTCCTTATGCTGGCCCATGACTGAAGTTTCCTCCACAATAGCACTACCGCCCGTTCCCCTGTCGGCATCCAGCCCGGGGGTCTTATCGTACACGATAGACGGAACGCCGCCGTTTTGCAACTGAGCGACCGACAGGCTCATGTTTGCCTGTAGGCGGGTAAGTCTTTGGGCCAGCGCCTTGATAGGGCTTATCCCCCGCCAGCGATCCATGTAGATAGTCGAAGGATTGAAATACTTGATGTAGATTACCTCTTCAATGGGTAGGGAGAAGTTAAACTGCGTGTCCTGATACCTGATCCCTACCACACGCTGGGGAAATTCCTGCGAGATGATAAGCGAGACAAAAGTAGGGTGAAGAAAATGCGTTGTCAACTTACCCTTGTCCGGGCCAAGCGTCACCCGCTCTTTGTACATGAAAACCTCACCGCATAGATACAGGTATGTGAACAATTCCTCCCTTTTTTCAAGGGTCATGGTTTTGAGGAACTTGACCATGTTGTCCGTGTTGGGCAGTTCCTCGTCCGTTGCCTCGTCGTATGCCTCAAGGCATATCTGCGCTGTTGATGTCGCCAGCCTGGAAACAACGGAATAAACGTCATCGAATAACTGGTAGGCCTGAACCTCACGAAAAACTCCCCAGGTGGGGAAGATAAGGTTTGTCATCGACGACAGTTGAGACCTTATGTTTGTGGCCTGCAAGGCTTTTACACGCTCCGCTAAATCGTTGTTCTGCTTCCGCAAAGCCTTAATACCGAATAGATCCATTTTTCATAGGTTTAATATATTGCAGCCCTGAAACCAATGACGGGCTTTAATTCAAACAATTCACGCATCATCAGCGTATCGGCAAAGTCCGGGGATCGACCTAAAACCTCTTTTACCTTGTCCTTGGGTAGTACCCCTTTCTTCCTGTCCCCGTCTACCTCTTTTTGCTTCACCTGTTCCAATTCCTCAATGATAAGCGCCTTTATTTCCTCGTCTTGGCAGTCAAGGTACAGTTCACCCTTGTTGATCCTGTCGGCCAGCCGGTAGTAACACTGACTTTTCAGGTTGTCGAAGTTTTCCGGGATCAGGTTGCCTTTTGGATCCCTCGGCCCGTCCGGTGAAGGTATGGCCTTGCTGTTATTGACAAAACCCCGGTACTTCATAAAATCCACAATACCGCCTCCAACGCCGTCCTCATCGACTAAAACGTCCTTGTGGCTCAACCCTAACCTTATTCGGGCCTCCTCGATGATTGATCCCGTTACGTCAAGTGTTTGCTTTTGGTACCACTTTACTTTGCCCCTGAACCCATCCCATTCGATAACCACTATCCTGTCGCCTCCAAGCCGGGCAATATCAGCGGTAATACACTTTCTTCCTGTTGGTACGTGGTGGTTGGTGAATATGGCGCAAATAGCGTCGTAACTTATCAGGCTTGCCGGGTCATCGTCATATTCCCAGTTGCCGTACAAAAGCCTCTCCTTACTTACCTTGTCAAGCTGAGACAGGTTAGCCTTGTAGTGCTTTGAAATATCCGGGTTGTCACCTACCAGGGCCTGCACAAACTTCCTGTCGTTTGGAAGTGTGCCTGACTTGTGAGGCTTGTAAAACCTCGAATATATCCAGCCCTTTGACGGGTTACAACAACCCAGCATCTTAGGAATAAGCCCGTAATCATCCAGCTTGTACCGTATCCGGCTCTTTACGATGTTCCACGCCTTTTCAACGATCTGGTTGTTCTCATCTATAAAGGCGTCTGTTATCTCAAGCGACCCAAGTTCGTCAAAGTTCGGGTCGGTCGGGTAAAGAAACAGGTCTTTGAGGAATATCAAAGAACCGTTGTAGAACGATATCGTGCTGCTTTGCTGGTTGTACGTGAAATGCGTACCCGGCTTTAAGCCCTGCAGCCTGCATACTTCAAAGAACGAATTGAGCGTTGTCTCCTTTAGCGTCTTTAACTGCGCCCGGCCTATCAACCCCCTTGTTCCGGGGTACTTCAGCCGGCGCTTTATCTGCCAGTAACAACCCAAAATACTTTTGCCCCCACCGGCCCCGCCACCGTACTCTACCTCGGTGGTCTTGTCGTCCTCAAGGAAATCAAGGGCTATTGTCTGCTTTTTGTTCAGTTTCATAGACCTTTTCTTCTTTCCATATCAACGTAGCGTCAATATTGCCTGAAATCTCGGTAGGAATCAGCTTTGCCGCAATGTTGTAAAAATCCCTCGGGTATCGTTTTGCAAAGGCCTTCAGATTTACCTTTGGATCGGCCTGAATGTCGTTAAACACAGCAAGGACAGTTTCCTTAACCGTCCTCGTCAAATGGTTTGTTGATCCCTTGGGCCTGCCACCTTCACCCTTCTTGAAAGGCATATTAAAAAACCTATTTATAACAAAGATACTAATATTTTTAGTCCACGCAATCCCTGATTCGCAACAGGTGTTTGTTGTTCAGGTAAAATTCGTAGTCCACCTCCGGCAGTTGCATTATCGACAGGTCTTTGTCGGTCTTCCATACTACCGTGCAGCCGTTGTCGAAATCGTAGGTGCAAAAGTCGATCCCGGGGTATAGGTTCAGCTCGAACGCGAACTTGTAGACGTCGCCCCACCATTGTTTTGTTTCTCTCGGTACCCGTGTTCCCTGTTCGTTCAGGGGTAGGGTGTCGTGGATGACGATAAATCCGTTTTGATTCAGGCAGCGCAGGGAGTTTTCGAAATCCCGTTTTACCTGTTCTTTGGTGTGGTCGCCATCGATGAAGATGAGGTCGTAATTATTGCCTACCATTACCGGATTGTTGGGAGAAAAGTATTTATCACTTGTCATTGAAAAAAACCATTTCATGGCTGGTTCTACCCATACTCTTTCTCTATCTGATAAACACGGGTCTACAGCATGCTTAAACTTAGTGTTTATTTTGTAAAAGTTATTCGCCGGGTTCTGCACGCCCAGCTCGAGGTACGACTTCAGGTCATGCTTTTCGATAAGGTAGTTGAGCAGTAGAGTGTGGTGGTTAATGTCTTTGCGCATAGTGCTTATGGTATTTTAGTTCCTTTGATTGTGAGTAATCCCATCGGAAAGTATGAATGTCAAACCCTTCGCTTACCCGGTAAAAGGCTATCTGATCCCTTGTCGACCACTTGGCTACCTCTGCCCACCACGCTTCACAAAGCATTATTGTTTCCGGGGTGTTGCGTCGCAGCATCATGCCGCTGGTGATTATCCTGTCCTGATAATCCTTAACCCCGATACGCTTGTAGTGGGCAATCTGGCTTTTTATCAGTTCCTCCTCACCTCTTTTCCCTACGATGCAGGCTTCAGCTTCCCGGTAAACACAGGTACGAAGCGGGTGCTTTGCTACGTTGAAATCTTTCTTTGCGTACCGCTCCCACCAGTCGTTCAGGTCTACGTTTATCTGGAAAGAACAGTCGATCCAAATTGATTCCTCCCAGTCAATCCAGCCCATGATCTTATACCACCTTGCGGTGCGCCTCGGCGTGTCGATTACGTCTGTGTTAATTATTTGCCAAATGTCAGATTTTAACGGCTGATCGCTAAAGCAAACGTATTTCCACCCGGGCGTAATGACCGTGGGTTCTTTCAGTTCTTCATAGTCGCCAAATAAGGCGGTGTAAATTACTCTCACTTCGTCTGTTCGTGTTCCAATGGGTTAAAGGCGTCTTTCTTGTAGTGGTTCATCCAGTGGCTTATCATTTCGTCGAGCATTGATTCGAAGGTGTACTCCGGCTCCCAGCCCAGTGACCGAATCCTGCTGCTGTCGCCCTTCAGGTAGTCAAGTTCCTGCGGTCGCTTTAGCCGGCTGTCGATAAATATGCTATCCATCGGCACGCCAAGCCTTCCGAATACATACTTGCA
>CAZYAT010000039.1:31740-34356 GCA_964645235.1 uncultured Ferruginibacter sp.
TGTCGATAAATATGCTATCCATCGGCACGCCAAGCCTTCCGAATACATACTTGCACATCTCGTAGACGCTGTGGGTCTTTCCGGTGGCGACCACCCACTCCCCTGGCTCCTGCTGCATCATCAGGTGCATAGCCCTTACGTAGTCTTTACTATGTCCCCAGTCACGGTAGGACGACATATTCCCCAGTTCCAGTTCGCTTTGAAGGCCAAGTTTTATCCTGACCGCTCCCTTTACAACCTTGTTCGTCACGAAATTACTCCCACGCCGGGGTGATTCGTGGTTGAATAAAATGCCGTTGGTGATGTGTAGCCCGTACGACCTCCGGTAGTTCCTGCAGATGTTGTAGGCAAAAACCTTTGAGCATCCGTAAGGGGATACCGGGTGCATGGGTGTTGTTTCACGCTGGAAACCGTCTGGGTCTACCGACGACCCAAACATTTCGCTGCTGCTGGCTTGGTAGAACTTTGCTTTCGGGCAGATATTACGGTATGCTTCCAGTAAGTTGAGTACCCCGAGTGCGTTTACCTGAGCGGTGAACTGCGGAACGTCGAACGAAATACGAACGTGCGACTGAGCGGCGAGGTTGTATATCTCGTCCGGCATGACCGTCTTTAGTACGTGCGTTATGCTGGCGATGTCGGAAAGGTCGGAATAGTACGTTGTAATGCCATCAATTCCGTGCAGCCTGCATTCTTGGTTTTCTGGCGTCGAGTTACGCCGGATGGTACCGTGTACTTCATAACCCAGCGAAAGTAGGTATTCACTCAGGTAGGATCCATCCTGACCGGCTATGCCGAATATTAGGGCTTTCATAGGAATATTTTCATTTTCGTTAAGTCCGGGTACATAGACCAATCCCATATTTTTGCTGGTGTGGCGATCGCCTCCGGCAGCTTCTGCAGGCCAAGCGCTGCCGTTTCCGGGGTCATGTAGTAATGATAACCCATCGTGTCGATATCCTGCTCCCTCCAGGGTATGCCACGCTCCCGGCCATCGTAGGCCATCTTGCGTAACTGTGCCGCAGATTCAGCGTCAGGACAAAGGATCATCCCACCACGGCCGAGAGACAGATGTTTTTGGTATTGGAAGGAAAGGCACATAAAGGCAGTTGAAAGATATCCACCACGCTCCCAGTATGTTGCTGCATCAATTATTTTTGGCGCTAATGGGTAATATTTTTCCCATTTATCAGGAAGCATATGAAGGTCAATCCCTATCTTTTTAGCAAGCATCGGGATTGATAAATAGGTATTGGTTGGACACACAATAGCGGGCATATTTTTATATCGTAGCACCAACTCCAACCCATGCGTACAGCTATCCACCGCCACGGCGTGCGGGGCGCCGAAGAACTCGGCTATCTTGGTTTCAAATTCGGTTACTGTTGACCAATCAGGATTATTCATTTCCTTTGCTTGTTAAGTGCCATCCATTACATAATGGGCAGTGGTAATATCTGCACTCCCTTCTATGCTTACGATGACGGATAGATGATAAAAAATTAATCGCAGTTTTTGCGTCTCTTTTGGTAAATCGTTTTTTACTGCACTTTACCATATCAAAGTATAATTTGTTGCACGTTCTCCCGGTATATCCGGTATCCGGGTTACCGGCCATACTGGTTTGAAATAATCCGTATTGCAGGTTATGTAGCCAAACTTTGACTTACGCAATACTTCATTAACGTAAACACGATTATCCGGTATCTCGCTCAGCGCATAATTGCTTATAACAAGGTCGTAGTTCTGCCCGGTAGGTTCGGTAAAGCATTCAACCGGTAATCCGTTCAGGTACCGGCGCTGCAGGTCGCAGGCTTCAGGAAGGTCGATGATGTGGTAACATCCAACCCTTACCCTTTCGACAATCAGTTTTGCCAAATAGCCATAGCCGCCGCCAATCTCTACAATCCTTATTCCGTCGTATAGCAATTCCGAAATACGATTGAAATGCGCCCAGTAGCTTTCCTCCGTATTGAACATACGCATCAATACCGGGTCTTTCTGGATGTTGTTTACATCCGCCTCTTTACAGGCTTTCAGGTATTCCTCCAAGGGCTTACCGGTTATCATCCACTCAGGCATAACATTGAATATTTAGACTGATCAAATTACCGTCAATCATGGCGGCGCTGTGGTCGTCGTGCCGGGCGTGGTCGGTCTTAAACCTGTCGTACTTCCGGATATCCTTAAACCCAACACTCGCCAGCAGTTCGATAAGGGAATAAAGGTCGTAGGTTGTTTTGTGATAAATGCCTTCCATTTTGCCGTATAGTGGCCCCAAAAACTGGTTCAGGTTGCTGCAGTTCTCCCGTAAATACATCTTAGCCATAGCCCTAAAGTCCGGGGTAGCCAGCCTCAGAACGCCACCTGGGATTAATACCCGTTTCCACTCCTTTAGGATGGGTATAATCTCCTCCCGGTCGAAGTAGGCAATAAGATGGCAGGCGTAGATAACGTCAACGGTTCCGGTCTCAAACGGTAGCTTTGTGACGTCCTTGTATTTTACGTGCGGGAAATCAGCCTTGTCAATATGCACCCACGTAGGGCCAAAATCACGCTTACCGCATCCAAGGTGCAGTTTTACCATGTGATGAGTGTTTTGATGTGATCGATATC
>CAZYAT010000040.1:0-29960 GCA_964645235.1 uncultured Ferruginibacter sp.
ATTGGGCACAGATCCGGCAACGGGGTTCGTACACATCTTTTTCTCCAAGCAGCACCTGCCCCCCCTCATTGATCTTACGATAACTCACATTGGCAATATTGCCACATACCTGGCAGATCGCATGCAACTTGGTGATATAGTCGGCCTTAGCCAGCAGGTTAGGCATTTGCCCGAACGGATTGCCGAGATAATCCATGTCCAACCCTGCCACGATCACCCGTATACCCCTCATGGCCAGCTGTTCACATACAACACTGATCTGATCGTCGAAGAACTGGGCCTCATCAATACCCACCACATCCACGTCCTGGGCAAGCAGAAGGATGGTCTGAGAATTATCAACCGGGGTGGATTGGATGGCATTGGTATCATGGCTGACGATCTTTTCCTGGTCGTACCGGACGTCAATAGCCGGTTTAAAAATCTCTACTTTAAGGTTGGCGATCTTAACCCGCTTCAGGCGGCGGATCAGTTCCTCCGTTTTTCCGCTGAACATGCTGCCACAGATCACTTCTATCCAGCCCCTCCGTTCTCCCTTTAAACTCGGTTCTATGAACATTTAGCTATATTTTTTAAAAATCAGTTTGTAACTTGGGGGCCGCAAGGTATTGGCTGAAGCCGCTTTCCCCAAACAGGGCATCAAAAATAGAGTAATATCATGGAAAGAGTGGAAACACTCCTGAAAAAATTACAGGACCAGCTGGTGCAAAATGCACCGGCCGGGCAGATGCTTCTTACCGTACAGATGTTGCAGGCAGAATTGCTCTTGCTACAGGGAAGCAATATACCCGGTTCGATTAATACCGACATTGCCGTCACTGTTTCAGGGATGGTTCCATCGCCTCCCACCATGGCCAACAACAATAATCATGTGGAACTGGAGGTAAAGACCGTGGAGGTGCTGCAGGTCGATGAGGCCGAAATTGAAGCCGAATTGGAAGAGATACGCAGGAACGCAGAAGAAATGCAGAAACTAAGTTCGCAAAACAAACCGCATATTGTAATCGATACGGAAGAAGACATTCCTACCCTCACCCACCAACAGCAGAAGCAAACACCTCTAGGCAATGGAGATGTGAAAGAGATCAATGAAATTGCACGCAATAGTGTGTCTGCTTCGCTGAATGAAAAATTAAAGCAATCGAAGATCGACCTGGGTGATACATTGACCGAAGTACCTATAAGGGACCTGCGTAAGGCAATCGGGGTGAACGACCGCTTCCTGTTCATCAATGAACTGTTCCGGGGAGATGAATCGGCTTACGAAAGAAGCATCAAGACCATTAACGGTTTTTCCATCTTTCCCGAAGCAGAGTACTGGATACAGAGGGAGTTAAAAGTAAAGAACGGCTGGAACGACAGCAACGAGATTGTTCAGCAGTTCTATCATCTTGTCAAGAGACGTTTCTCCTGAATGAATTGCAGTATCTTTTTCGAAGCCCCGGCATTTGAGTACACATAGTCTTTTGCCCATTCACCTCTTTCCATCAATTCCTCTTTGTTTTTCAGCAGCCTGTTCAGTACGTCCTCGAGCTTTATCGGCCCGTCGATACTGAGCCCTCCCCCTGCATTTACCAGTCCTGCGGCTTCAATGAATTTATCATATACCGGGCCGAACACCACTGGTTTTCCATACACAGCGGCTTCGAGTACATTGTGCACACCCTCCTCTCCGAAGCCACCGCCTACATAGGCAATGCCGGCATATTTATATAAACGGGAGAGCATGCCGATATTGTCGATGATGAGCACGTTCCTGGCTTGTGCGTATGAGATCGGGAGTTCAGAATAGAATATCGAACCGGGGAATCTTTTCTTTACATCACTTAAGTTCTCTGCATCGATCTCATGCGGAACGATGATGAATTTCATCTCGGGATGCTGTTTTACAAAATGAAGCAGTTCTATCTCGTCCTCCTCCCAGGTACTTCCCGCAACGAATACCATACTGCTGCCACAGAATTCGTCTATATATGCAACCGGTGTATGTGCCTTGGCAATTTCGATCACCCGGTCGAAACGGGTATCCCCGTTGATACTGACATTGTCAGTGATTCCGATCGTCCTTAAGAGCTCTTTAGACAGGTCATTTTGCACAAATAAATGAGTGAACGAGCCCAGCATCTGCCGCCACAATGCGCCATAACTTTTGAAGAAGGGTTGCCCGCCCCTGAATATCCCTGAAATCAATAAGGCAGGAATATTCCGTTTACGGATCTCGTTAAGATAATAGAACCAATATTCGTATTTCACCCAAAGTACCAGTGAAGGGTTTACCAGGTCCAGGAAACGCTTTGCATTTTGGGCAGAATCCATGGGTAAGTAAAAAATATGATCGGCGCCTTTGTAATCCTTCATTACTTCATAACCGCTCGGTGAGAAAAAGGTCAATACAATCTTTAATTCCGCATTATTAATTCTTAATTCCTCCAGTAAGGGCCTTCCCTGCTCGAATTCGCCAAGGCTGGCACAATGCATCCATACCAGTTTTGACGTTTTGCTATTATGTTCCGGGGTCCGGAGTCCGGAGTCGATCGCAGCAAAGATGTCCTTTCTGCCATGGACCCATTTTTTTGCTTTGGAATTCCAAAGGGAATTAACACCGATGCCGGCCTTGTAAAGAGCCAGGAAAGTATTGTATAACAATTTACCTGTCATGTTATTTCAACAAATCTAACGGCTATTTTTTAATCCCGGCCGGTGCATAGTATAAATTCTTCATTCATAATGCAATCCTTATCTTTGCGCCCATAAAATTCATGCGTATGAGGCCCTTACAAATGGTGGATACAAAAACGCAGTACCACAAGATCAAAAAGGAAGTAGATGCCGCCGTCATTGAAGTAATGGAAAGTTCCATGTTCATAGGGGGCAAAGTAGTGAATGAATTCGCTGAGAACCTCGCCAAATACCACGGCAGCAAATATTGTATCCCCTGTGCCAACGGTACCGATGCCCTTCAAATTGCCATGATGGCCCTTGGGATACAACCCGGCGATGAAGTGATCGTTCCTTCTTTCACCTACATCGCCACCGTTGAAGTAGCCGGCCTCCTCCACATCAAACCTGTTTTTGTAGAAGTGGATAAAAGGACCTTTTGCATAGACCCGGCGGCGATAGAAAAAGCCATCACGCCAAAGACCAAAGCGATCGTTCCTGTCCATTTGTACGGGCAGGCTGCCGATATGGAAAAGATCACGGCGATCGCGGCAAAGAATAATTTATTTGTAATTGAAGATAATGCCCAGGCCATCGGTTGTGACTACACGTTCAGCAATGGCAAGGTAAAGAAAACAGGCAGCATCGGCCACATTGGCTGTACCTCCTTTTACCCGTCCAAGAACCTTGGTGCATTTGGCGACGGTGGTGCAATGTTCACCGATGACGAAGACCTGGCTGCCAAACTCCGTATGATCGCCTCCCATGGTCAGAGCAAACGCTATTATCACGACGTGGTTGGCTGCAATTCACGATTGGATGCCATGCAGGCTGCAATCCTGAATATCAAGCTGAAACACCTCGACGAGTATATCGCCGCCCGCCGGAAGGCAGCCGATTTTTACGATAAGTCCTTTGCGGAAAATAAAAGCATAACTATTCCGTTTAGAGAGGGCAACAATAAACACGTATTCCATCAGTATACGTTGATATTGAATGGGGTTGACCGGGATGGATTAAGCCAATTTCTAACTGAACAGGGGGTACCTAACATGATCTATTACCCCGTACCTGCCCACCGGCAGAAAATGTTTGATGCATTTGGCGGCAGCAGTTATGATCTCCCATTAACAGACTGGCTCACGGAACGAGTGATCTCTTTGCCCATCCATACCGAACTGGATGAAGAGCAACAGGCATTCATCGTGAACAAGGTCCTGGAATTTGTAAACAAATAATTCTTTTACACTAAAAAGCTGATCCCCCGTTGGGGATAGGGGTATGAAAATAGCAGTTGTAGGCACCGGTTATGTTGGATTGGTTACCGGAACCTGTTTTGCCGAAACCGGAAATAATGTGACCTGTGTCGATATAGACAATATCAAGGTTGAAAAATTATCCAGAGGAGAGATCACCATTTACGAGCCCGGCCTCGAAAAACTATTCACCCGCAACCAAAAAGAAGGAAGACTTCATTTCACCACGTCCCTTGCAGAAGGGATCGCCGGCGCAAAGATCATCTTTCTGGCCCTGCCCACTCCTCCGGGTGAAGACGGCAGTGCCGACCTGAAATATATTCTGGGTGTGGCCGACGAACTGGGTAAACTCATCAAGGACTATGTAGTGGTGGTTGATAAGAGCACCGTTCCTGTTGGTACCGCCGAAAAAGTACACGCCGCCATTGCAAAGAATACACGTGTTGAATTCGATGTGGTTTCCAATCCTGAATTCCTGCGTGAAGGGGTTGCCGTGGATGATTTTATGAAACCCGACAGGGTGATCATCGGCACTACCTCCGAAAAGGCTAAAAAGATCATGAACGAATTATATGTTCCGTTTGTACGCCAGGGTAACCCCATCATCTATATGGATGAAAAAAGCGCCGAGCTGACCAAATACGCAGCCAATTCTTTCCTGGCTATGAAGATCACATTCATGAATGAAGTAGCGCAGCTTTGCGAGCGGGTGGGCGCCGATGTGGATATGATCCGCAAGGGCATCGGGAGTGATGAACGGATCGGTAAGAGGTTCCTTTTCCCGGGCATTGGCTATGGCGGCAGCTGTTTCCCAAAAGATGTGCAGGCACTGGCCAAGTCGTCGAAAGATTACAACTATGACTTTAAGATACTGGATGCGGTAATGGATGTGAACGAAAAGCAGAAGATGCACCTGGTCCCCAAGATCAAGGCCTATTTCAATAATGACCTCAGGGGCAAAAAATTTGCCTTATGGGGGCTGGCATTCAAACCTAATACAGATGATATCCGCGAAGCCCCTGCCTTAAGCATCATCAGGGAATTACTGGGAGAAGGCGTAACCATCACAGCTTATGACCCAGAGGCCATGCCGAATGTGAAAGTGCTTATGGGTGATAAGATCCGCTTTGCCGACCGCCAGTATGATGCATTGGAAGGTGCCGATGCCCTTGTGATCGCAACAGAATGGAGTGAGTTCAGGACACCTGATTTTGATAACATCATCGGACTACTGAAAAATAAAGTAATTTTCGACGGGCGGAACCTGTTTGACCTGGCTAAAATGGAAGAACTGGGTTTCCATTATGAAAGTGTAGGCCGAAGGAGCATAAAACCAAACAAATAAACCAACAACCCTTTCCGTGGCAACAAAGAAAGTGCTCATCACCGGCGCTGCCGGGTTTCTAGGTTCTCACCTGTGCGACCGCTTCATCAAAGAAGGGTTTCAGGTCATTGGCATGGATAACCTGATCACCGGCGACCTGAAGAACATCGAGCACCTCTTTAAACTGAAGGAGTTTGAGTTCTACCACCACGATGTTTCCAAATTCATTCACGTCACAGGCCCGTTGGATTATATCCTTCACTTCGCTTCTCCTGCCAGCCCTATCGATTACCTTAAGATCCCCATTCAAACCTTGAAAGTAGGTTCGTTGGGAACACATAATTGCCTCGGACTGGCATTGGCCAAAAAAGCAAGGATTCTGGTGGCATCTACCAGCGAAGTATACGGCGACCCCCTGGTGCATCCGCAGGACGAAGAATACTGGGGAAATGTAAACCCCGTAGGCCCCCGTGGTGTTTATGATGAGGCCAAACGGTTCCAGGAAGCTATGACCATGGCGTACCATACTTTCCACAACGTGGAGACCAGGATCGTCCGGATATTCAATACGTACGGCCCCCGCATGCGGCTCAACGACGGCAGGGCATTGCCTGCATTCATCGGCCAGGCACTGCGTGGCGAAGACCTGACCGTCTTTGGCGACGGCAGCCAGACGAGGAGCTTTTGTTATGTAGACGATCTAATCGAAGGCATTTACAGGTTGCTGATGAGCGATTATGCTTTACCCGTGAACATTGGCAACCCGGATGAGATCTCCCTGCTCGATTTTGCGAAAGAGATCATCAAACTAACCGGCACCAAACAAAAGATCGTTTTTAAAGAATTACCTACCGATGACCCCAAACAGCGGCAGCCCAATATCGCCAAGGCAAAACGGATACTTGGATGGGAACCGGCGGTATCCCGTGCAGAAGGATTGAAACTTACCTATGAGTACTTCAGATCGCTGCCCAAGGAGGAATTGAATAAATTACCCAAGGAATTTGAAAGTAAAAGATAATTCGTCAACCATAATTCAACTAATGCATGTACCAGGAATTATTAGATAAGAAAAAGAAACTTGCCGTGATCGGCCTAGGTTATGTCGGTTTGCCGATCGCTCTGGAATTTGCTAAAAAAATAAAAGTGATCGGTTTCGATATCAATGAGCAGCGAGTTCAGATGATGCGCAATAAGATCGATCCAAGCCAGGAACTGGAATCGGGCGACTTCGATGGCTGCGATATTGATTTCACCAGCGACCTGGACGTATTGCGCCAGGCGAATTTTTTTATTGTAGCTGTGCCTACACCCGTCGACGAACATAATGTACCCGACCTTCGCCCGGTACAGCGTGCCAGTGAGACCATTGGTAAAGTACTGAAGAAGGGTGATTACGTGGTATACGAGAGTACGGTATATCCCGGTTGCACCGAAGAGGATTGTGTGCCGATCATCGAAAAACTATCCGGTTTGAAAATGGTAAACGATTATAAGATCGGTTATTCTCCCGAACGCATCAACCCGGGTGATAAAGAACACACCATCACCACCATTACCAAAGTGGTGAGTGGCTGTTGCAACGAAAGCCTGGATGTGATTGCCAAAGTATATGAACTGGTGGTCAAGGCAGGAGTTCACAGGGCATCATCCATAAAAGTTGCCGAAGCAGCAAAAATCATCGAGAATACCCAACGCGACCTGAACATAGCTTTGATGAATGAGTTATCCATCATTTTTGACAAGATGAACATCAACACCTACGAGGTGCTGGAGGCCGCCGGCACCAAGTGGAACTTTTTGAAATTCCAACCGGGCCTGGTAGGAGGACATTGCATCGGCGTTGATCCCTATTACCTCACATACAAATCCAAAAAACTCGGTTACAACTCACAGGTCATCCTGGCCGGGCGTTTTATCAACGATGCTATGGCCGGCTATGTGGCGAGGAAAGTACTGAAGCACATCATACAGAACACCGGCAATGTAAAAGACGCCAAAGTGCTGGTAATGGGTGCCACATTCAAAGAGAACGTCAGCGATATCCGCAACAGTAAAGTAGCCGATGTTGTGAAAGAACTAAGATCGTTTTCGCTTAATGTAGAGGTAACAGACCCATATGCCGACAGCGAAGAGTTGAAACACGAATACGGTTTTGAACTTACTCCAAAAACAGGGAATGACTATGATGCGGTCATTGTTACCGTGCCGCACAAGGAATACAAGGTGCTCGATGATGCTTATTTTGCATCGATCACGAGGGGTCATGCAATGGTGGCCGATCTGAAGGGCATCTTCAGGGGCAAAATAAATTCTAGAAAATACTGGAGCCTGTAATAATTTTGACCTTTTAATTTTGAATGTTGAATCCCACTTTTCACACAAAGGATCTGAGTAATTCTTCTTTCCTGGTAACCGGTGGTGCCGGTTTCATCGGAAGCCATATTGCTGAATACTTATTAAAGAACGGCGCCGGCAAAGTACGTGTGCTTGATAATATGGCCAATGGTTTCAAATCAAACCTTTCCATCCTCAGGCAATACAGCAGCTTCGAATTCGTCGAAGGCGATATCCGCAACATTGATGTATGCCAGCAAGCCTGCACGGGGATCGATTATGTAAGTCACCAGGCCGCTTTGGGCTCGGTTCCCCGAAGCATAAGGGAGCCGGTTTATTTTAATGAAGTGAATGTGGGTGGTTTTGTGAACGTACTGACGGCTGCGGTTGACAATAAAGTAAAGCAGTTTGTATATGCATCGTCCTCTTCTGTTTATGGAGATGAGCCTACCCTGCCCAAGTTAGAAGAAAGAGTAGGCAAATGCCTCTCCCCTTATGCAGCCACAAAAAAAACAAACGAACTTTTTGCACAGGTGTTTGCGGATGTATACGGCATCAGGCTGACGGGGTTCCGTTATTTCAACATATTCGGACCCAGGCAGGACCCCGACGGCGCTTACGCAGCTGTTATCCCCCTGTTTGTAAAAAGTATCATGAAAAAGATCCCTGCTTATATCAACGGCGACGGAGAGCAGACACGTGATTTTACTTTTGTTGACAACGCTGTACAAATAAACATCAAGGGCATGCTTACCGATAACCCGGATGCATTCGGAAAAGTATATAATGTTGCCGTGGGGGAAAATTTCTCGGTGAATTATTTATACCAGGCCTGCTGCAATCATCTTAACAGCGATTTTCCACCGGTGTACAGGGAACCAAGGGCCGGGGATATCCGGAACTCACTTGCCGATATTTCCCTTGCAAAAAAACTGCTCGGCTACCAACCCACAAAACGTTTTGAGGATGGGCTTGCGGAAACGATCGAATTCTTCAAACAAAAATATTCTTAACAACCATCAAGATGCCGTTCATTAAAACAGATATCCCGGGTTTATTGGTGTTTGAGCCGAAGGTATTTGAAGATGGCCGGGGCTATTTTTTTGAAAGCTACAATGAAAACACATTTGCCAAAGAAGGCATACATATAAAGTTTGTACAGGATAACCAATCGCGTTCTTCGTATGGGGTGATCCGGGGATTGCACTACCAACTGCCTCCGCACGCTCAAACAAAACTGGTAAGGGTGCTCAGCGGCAGGATCATGGATGTGGTTGTTGATATCCGTAAAGGATCCCCTGCCTATGGTAAAGTATTTTCGGTCGAACTCTCTGCTGCCAACAAGATGCAACTGTTCATCCCAAAAGGTTTTGCACACGGCTTTTCTGTATTGAGTGAGGAGGCCGAAGTGCTTTACAAATGCGACGCTTTCTATTATAAAGCATCGGAGGAAGGGATTATTTATAACGATGCGGCTCTCAATATTGACTGGAAAATACCCCCGGATAAGGCAATCGTATCAGAGAAGGACATAAATAACCCTGTACTTGCTCACTGTAAAAACAGTTTTGTCTTTGAGAACTGACAAAAAAAACATCCTTGTCACCGGCGCCAATGGCCAGCTCGGTTCCGAATTAAGAGCCCTGTCTTCCGGCTATTCCCAATACCATTTTCTTTTTACCGACCGGTCGACTTTACCGGTGGATGACCTCAAGGCACTGGAAGGTTATTTTAAGGCCCACCGGGTCGATCATTGCATCAACTGTGCAGCTTACACCGCAGTCGACAAAGCCGAATCTGAAAAAGAAAAGGCTTTTGCGATCAATGCAGATGCGGCGGGCAACCTTGCCCTGATTTGCAAACAACATCATACACAACTGTTCCATATTTCCACCGATTATGTTTTTGATGGCAATGGCTCAAGGCCATACAAAGAGACAGATGCTACTGCACCACTGGGAGTTTATGGTGCATCAAAATTAAAAGGAGAACACCTGGTGCAGAAAAACGATCCTTCCGCGATCATCATCCGTACGGCCTGGGTGTATTCCTCTTATGGACACAACTTTGTGAAGACCATGCACCGCCTGATGAAAGAAAGAGAAAGCATCGGAGTAGTGAATGATCAGCAGGGCAGCCCTACTTATGCAGCCGACCTCGCCAAGGCGATCATGCAGATAATCGGTTCGGGAGAAATAAAAGATAAAGCAGGCATTTACCATTACACAAATGCGGGTGCCGTCACGTGGTATCAATTTGCTGTTGCAATAAAGGAACTGACCGGAAGTATATGCAAGGTCAATCCGATCACTACCGAAAATTACCCCACTCCGGCCAGCCGGCCTAAATACTCTGTACTTGACACAAAAAAAATCCGGGACAGCTTTGGTATCAGCATCCCGGACTGGAATAAGAGTCTGGAAAAATGCCTGACGCTCATTAAAAACTAACCCGTTTATTTAATTGCTGATTGCCAGTATACTGTATTGTCGATGTTTTTCTATAGTTCCCCAATTAGTATTTGTTGAAAATTTAGTGGCCAATTGCTTCCTTTCACAGATTAATTGTTTTATATTTATTATATACAAGTATCCTGATGAACAGAATTTACCCCCCCCCCCGGATTTATATCTGTACTACTGTAATGCTACGGCAGGGCAAACCATTACTATACAACACATCTCCCAAAAATTTTCCGGGTGCCATGCACGAGCCTCCATAGGTTTATTTTTATTTCTGTATAAATCCTATACCCGGACGTAAAAACTTTCAAGCATGTCTTAGGCACAACAATTTCAAATAACCTAAACATGTAAAAATGAAAAAAATAATCCTTTTCAGTATAACAGCTGTAACAGCTCTTATATTGGTTTTAAATAGTTGTAAAAAGGCTGATATCAAGCCAACAACAATGCTCGACGATGAGACTGCTATCAGCAAAATAAAACAAAATGTTGCCCGCCAGATTGAAAAAGAAGGCGGCATACCTCAAATATTCAATAACAGGCAAAAGGTCCAAACAATGTGGATCGATCAATTCAAAAACCCCCTTACAAAAGAACAAATGCAAAACAGTAATTTCACTTCAGCCTGCAGTTTTAACACACCCTCCAGTTGTAACCTGGTTCAATATTCACGGGTTTACAGGTGCGCTGGCAGCGGCCTGGGTGGTCCTGGATATTTTCTTCAGTTTGTGTTTGAACTTGACTGGAACAACAATATTGTGGCAAGTGGTTCCGGTGGAGTTAAGACCAGTGGCTTTGTAGATATTGTATCAGATGCAACCAGCAATGTAGTGCAGTCGTTAACATTTGATGCTACAAACAGCGATGTGCATATTACTGAAGTCGGGCCTGTTGGAGGCGGGTATTATCATTGGAGGGTAGAGTTTATAACCACTGATTTTAATACGCATCTGGTACCTGCCGGGTATATTAACGGCGATGCCGGAGGTACATATACAGTAAAACTAAGCGCCCAGTTTGTTACCGATTGTAAAAACGGAGACCTGTCTTATTCCCTATGGCTCTTACCAGTTACCGCTTATGGGTTTACAGGGTCGAGCGGCAATGACCCCTGTCAAAGAAATGAAAAAGCCTGGCCCGACTTTAGTGTAGGAGGAAGTTACAGCAACAGAATTGCAATAGCAGGTTATAATGCAACTCTGTTGACAACCTGCGGATACGGCAGCCCTTTCAATGAACCGGATTTACAGGAAGTACAGTATTCAAGTAATGGTGGAGCCAGTTGGAACAATTTTACTAATGATATAACTGCTGGTAATACCTTAGGAATATATAATACTGCCTTTATTAGAAAAGACGATATCGCACGGTCAGCAACTTTCAGTTCAGGAACTTACGATATCATCATTAGGTACCGAAACTGGAAATACGTGGGTACAAACCCTTCCGGATGGCCTGTACCATCCGGTACTAATGATTGTTTTAGTCCTGGAGATAATCCGAGTAATAACACGAGTAGTACAACATATAGTACATATGCATATGCATACTATCCGGGTGTTACATTCTAGTTTATAACAAATTTTTGTGGGCGGGCTACTGAATTGTTGTCCGCCCATCTCTTACAATGCGATACTTTTTTATTATACTTTTGTTTCATTTATTTTGTTCCGCAAGAATTTTGGGACAAAATGGCTGTATTGATTCCATCTCGCTAAACCAATTTTATCCATCCTATTTTAAAATCCCCGACCCAACCAGTTCCTCTGATCACAATTACAATCCTCAAAGAGACAATTTGGACAATGTTTATTTAAGCGGCCTTACAACATTGCCTGGTTTTAATAATACTTATTGGAGTATTATCAAATTCAACAGTAATAACCAGTTGTTGTGGTATAAGAATTATAGGACTGATCTTTTTATGTCATTTAAACGAGGCGGGCATATTTGCGATATAGACCTGAATGGAAATCTGGTATTTTTTTCAAGCTCAACCTCTCCGAATCCTTTTAACTGTACAATTTCTAAAACAGATAATGCCGGTAATTTATTATGGAGTAAAATTCTCAGGTACGGTACTAACCCAAGCGTATCCGGCGGAATTCTCAGCCCTGTTTTTAACGCCGGGGGTTCGCTTTTTACTATTGCAGGCTTTTCAGATGATCCCGAAAATCCAGTGGTTACGGCTTTTAGCGGAGCAGGTAGCCTGTTGTGGGCTAAGAAATACAGCCATACTACGGTCTTTAAATATCATCGTTTGGGTTCTTCTGCCATTACTACCCAGGATAATAATACATTGGTAATGGCAATATACTACTACTACAATGCAGATTCCCCGGCAGACCCGGCAGCAAGATTCGGAATTCAATTGGTAAAGCTGAATGCAACTAACGGGAGCATTCTGCAACAGAAAAACTACATGTTTTTCAAGGATATTTCCGGCAATGTTTTAAGGAATAGCTACCTCAATAAGTTCTCTTATAATAACATTACAAAACAATTTCTACTTGTTTCGGATGAAAACCAGGGTGGCAGGAATTTGGCTTTCAGTTTGTTTGATGAGAACCTGAATCACTTGAAAACACAGTTATATACCGGGGATGCTGAGGTTCAAACAGGAAGGAACAATGAAATAACGATGGTAAAAGATGACCAGGGGCCTTTTGTAAAAAGATTCAATTACGCCATCATAGACAGCAGTTTAAATATGCCCCAACAAAGAACAATCAACCTCACAAGTTTAGGATTTCCACTGCGCAACTTCGATGTTGCGTTATCTTATAAAAATAATGGGATATTAAATTTTCACTTAGGGACTTTTAGTAATTTTTTGCAAGATTACCTTTTTGTTTTTGATCATTCCCCTGCATACAATAATGTAAGCCCATGCGTGGGTACTGATACAGTTATTTACACACCAGGTTCCGTGTACGTTCTTCCGCAACCGGATTTGACTATTGAAGATGGTGGTTCAGTCGCCTTTACAATAACCGACAACATACCAGACTACCCCCCTGTGGATTTTCCTTTGCCCAAAACAGAACTCTGTAAAGCGGTAAGTATCTGTGATACCATTAAATTATTTGGTACAACCTATCATTGCCTCAGTAGCCCGTTGGACAGCTTCAAGATATTCCGCAATCCTTTATGCGTACGTAAAACCAACTGGCAGGTAGATACCAATTATATCAGGATACTCAGCAGCAATGATACCAGTTTGTATGTGCAATACCTGCGACCATACCGCGGCAGTATTAAAGTTGGGTTCGGAGGCTGTTCATTAACCGATCAGATACCTATTGAGGTATATGCACCTAAAACAGGTCTTAACCTGGGAAATGATACTATGCACTGCCCGGGCAAAACCATCACCCTTCATGCAGGCGCGGGTTTCTTAACCTATCAATGGCAGGATGGAAGCACCAATGAAAGTTATATAGCTGTTCAGCCGGGCAGTTACTATGTAAGCGCTGTTGACAGTTGCGGCAGTCTGTTCAGGGATACCTTGACGGTTGCTCCTTTTGATGGAGTGCTGCAGGTGACCTATCCGCAGGAACTCTGTAAAAACGACGTAGCGGTTATTGCACTGCCCGGTAACCTGAACAATTATACCTGGCAGCCTGCAACCGGCGCTTCGCTTAGCAATTATACGTGGAGACTTTTTCCTTCCGTTACCACCACCTATACCATCACGGGCGAACGGCTGCCTGGTTGTCTTTTAACCGATACAGTATTGGTGAATGTAAAGAACTGCCCGTCTTATATTTTATTTCCCAATGCCTTTACGCCCAACAACGATGGATTGAACGACCTTTATAAACCTTCGGTTGTTGGAACACTGCAATCGTACGAACTCATCATTTACAACCGATACGGGCAAACCGTTTTCCGTAGCAAAGACCCCAATGAAGGATGGAACGGCATTTTTAAAAACAGCAACAAACCAATGGTAGGTTCTTATGTATGGCTCTGCCGCTACCGCTTCAACGGCGGGCAGCCACTGCAGGAAAAGGGGACGTTTACCCTAATCAGGTAAAGCATCAGGTTAGTCAACTTTTTGAAAGTTGACTAACCTGTTATTGCATTCACTGAATACTATTTCAACTTGAATGTCTCCAGAAACTTGGTGGTGAAATTACCGCTGATGAAATTTTCATCCCTCATCAGCTGCTGATGGAATGGAATGGTTGTTTTTACACCCTCGATCACATATTCGCTCAACGCACGGCTCATGGTATCGATCGCTTCTTTACGGGTTTGTGCAACAGCAATAAGTTTGGCGATCATACTGTCGTAATAAGGAGGGATGACATAGCCAGCATATACATGACTGTCCACCCGAACACCATGCCCGCCCGGTGTATGCAATACGGTTATCTTTCCGGGCGAAGGACGGAAGTCATTGTAAGGATCTTCGGCATTGATGCGGCATTCGATGGCACACATCTGGGGCAAATAATTTTTACCACTCACTTTTTCCCCTGCAGCAATCTTTATTTGTTCTTTGATCAGGTCGTAATTGATCACTTCTTCCGTAACGCAATGTTCTACCTGGATACGGGTATTCATTTCCATGAAATAGAAGTTACGGTGTTTATCCACCAGGAATTCGATGGTTCCCACACCTTCATAATTGATGGCATTACATGCCTTGATGGCTGCTTCACCCATCTTATCACGCAGTTCAGGTGTCATGAATGGAGAGGGCGATTCTTCCACCAGTTTCTGATGGCGCCGCTGGATGGAGCAGTCACGTTCGCTCAGGTGGCAGGCAGTTCCGTACTGGTCGCCGGCAACCTGTATCTCGATATGACGTGGTTCCTCTACAAACTTTTCCATGTAAACCCCGTCGTTCTTAAAAGCTGCAGCTGCTTCGGTCTTGGCCATATCAAGGTTGCGCTCTAATTCAGCCTCTTCCCAAACGATGCGCATACCCTTTCCACCACCACCGGCTGTTGCCTTAAGTATAACCGGGTACCCGATCTCTTTGGCAATTGATTTTGCTTCATCCAGGCTTTGCAACAATCCACCGCCCCCCGGTACTACCGGCACCCCGGCTTTGATCATGGTATCTTTTGCCGTGATCTTATCGCCCATGGCGTCGATCATCTCCGGCGTTGGCCCAATGAATTTGATCCCGTGATCGCCGCAGATCTTTGCAAACTTTGCATTCTCTGCAAGGAAGCCATAGCCCGGGTGGATGGCATCGGCGTTTGTGATCTCGGCAGCAGCCATGATATGAGCCATGTTGAGATAACTCTCGGAACTGGCAGGCTTGCCTATACACACGGCCTCGTCAGCAAATTTTACGTGAAGACTGTCTTTATCGGCCGTGGAATATACAGCAACGGTTTTGATGCCCATTTCCCGGCATGTCCGGATAACTCTAAGGGCGATTTCTCCCCGGTTAGCAATCAGTATCTTTTTAAACACAATAAATTGAATTAAGAATGAAGAATTAGGAATTAAAGATTCGACTAAAGCAAGGAGACCAGTTTTGCCTTAGCCCTTTTAATCCTTACTTAAGATGGGTCTACCAGGAAGAGAGGTTGATCGTACTCTACGGGACTGGCATCTTCTACCAATATCTTTACGATCTTACCCTTTACCTCGCTTTCGATCTCGTTGAAGAGTTTCATGGCTTCTATAATGCACACCACTTTACCGGGGGTAACATCATCCCCTACATTCACAAAAAGCGGTTTGCCTGGACCCGCCTGCCGATAGAAAGTGCCGATCATCGGGCTCTTTATGGTGACAAGATTGTCTGCCTTGGGTTCAGCGGCCGGTTTCGCTGCTGCGGGTGCAGGGGCTGCTACAGGAGCCGGGGCAGGGACTGCCTGGAAAGCGGCCGGCATGGCGGCGCCAGCAATTATTTTCTGAACAGGGTCTTTTTTCTGTTTTACAGTAATCTTCACCCCATCCTCTTCAATGGTTATCTCCCCGATATTTGTCTTATTGATGAGTTTTACCAACTCCTGTATTTGCTTGATGTCCATGTGCTTGGTTTAATGGTTAAGTTTTGATATTGAAACCGGCTGCTAAGATAGGGGAAGATTATTCATAACTGCAACCCGAAAATCAGAAATCTGGCCAAAAACGGCGATTTTTTGCCAAAAAAGGGCAAAAATGACCCAAAAAAGGGCAAAAAACCCGTAAAATTACTAAAAGCAAAAATGGGTAACCGATCTCTCAGTTGCCCATTTACAGATGTATTAATAACACTTATTAATTAGTCCTTCACCCTTTCTACATACTCCCCTGTCTTGGTATTTACCCGGATAAGCTCGCCCTCATTTACAAACAGGGGAACATTCACAACAGCGCCTGTTTCAACTGTTGCCGGTTTCAGGGTACGGGTGGCGGTATCTCCCTTCATGCCCGGTTCACTGTAGGTCACCAGCAATACGATCTTATCGGGGAGTTCAACACCCATCGGCTGGTCGGTTTCACCATTGATCAGAACGGATACCTCCTGGCCATCTTTCAGAAATTTAGGTGCATCGATCATTTCTTCCTGCACGGCGATCTGTTCGAAGGTTTCATTGTCCATGAAATTGTACCCGGTATCGTCTTTATAGAGGAACTGGTAAGGCTTCTTTTCCACCCTTACAGGGAAGATCGTCTCTCCGCTGTTCCAGGTCATTTCGATGGTACGGGAATTATCAACTCCTTTCAATTTAGCCCAAACTTTGGCGGCGGCACGGGCCGTTTTGTTCTGCCCGAATTCAATAACACTATACAGGCTTCCATCGATCTTAATGATGAGCCCTGAACGCATATCTGCTGTAGTTGCCATAATGGTTTTTTAAGGCTGCAAAAGTAAGGATACCCGGCCGAAATCCGAAATTGAGAATAACATATTGTTTTGATCTTTCCGTGCTAATATTGCACTATATATTAAACCACGGCCAATTGAGAAATATCCTTCTATCACTCATTTTCAGTATCCTGTCGCTGGCAGGAAAAGCCCAGGCAGACAGCGCAGATATTTATCGCCGGTTTCCTACCCTGCCCGCATTCAATATTACAAAGATTGCCGACAGCGCTAAGTTCACAAAAGATGACCTGGTTAAAAAGAGGGCAACCATCTTTATCCTGTTCAACCCTTTTTGCGACCATTGCAAACACGGGACTGATGACCTGAAAGCAAGCATTGAACTTTTTAAAGACGTCCAGATCGTAATGGCATCCCCGGTCGAATTCTCCTACTTGAAAAAGTTCTACGACGACTATAAAATAGCCGATTACCCGAACATCATCATGGGCAGGGACCCATCCAATTACCTCGGAACCTTTTTTAATGTACAATCGATACCTGCCATCTTTGTCTACGATAAAAAAGGGCATTTTGTAAAACGTTTCGGATCGGCCAACACATTCAGCCAGATCGCCGAAGCGCTAAAACCATAAACGGTCAAATGAACAGTATAACATTATTAGCCTTATTTGTTCTGAGCCTCCAACCGGTTCTTTCGCAAACTGCTGAACCAGCCCCCTTCCTGAAAACAAAGAAATTACCGGATTTCACGCTGACAAATATCGACTTCAAGGAGATAAATCAAAACTCCCTGCAAAAGAACCGAAGCACCATCATCATGCTTTTTAATCCCGAGTGCGATCATTGCCAGCAGCAACTTGAGCTCTTTCTCGCCACTCCGCAAGTGGTAAAAAATGCCCAGGTCGTTTTGTCTTCACTGGAGCCACAGGAAAAGAATAAAGAATTTTACACGAGATACCACCTTGAAAAGTATCCATTCATTTATCTCGGAAGGGAATACGGCAACTTCTTTGGCACTTATTACCAGCCGTCAACCATTCCTTTCATTGCCATTTATAATCCCAGGAAGCAACTGGTCTTGTATAACCATGGATCGGTTACAAAAGCGCAACTGATCACTGCCCTTAATGCCAGGGCAGTACCTGTGAAATGATGATAAAAATCGTTTTTGCTGAAGACCTAATTAATTACCTTTGCGGCGACAAAAACATTTTCCACTTTAAATATACTTAGATGAAAGTAACTGTTGTAGGAGCCGGCGCCGTGGGAGCTACCTGTGCCGACAATATTGCCCGTAAAGAACTTTGCACCGAACTTGTTTTGCTGGACATAAAAGAAGGGGTGGCCGAAGGCAAGGCCATTGACATGATGCAGACTGCCACACTGCTGGGGTTTGACACCAAGATCGTTGGCTGCACGAATGATTATTCAAAAACGGCCGGCACCGATGTGGCTGTGATCACTTCCGGTATTCCCCGTAAGCCGGGAATGACCAGGGAAGAACTGATTGGCATCAATGCCGGTATTGTAAAAACAGTTACACAAAACATACTTCAACATTCACCCAACGCCATCATCATTGTGATCAGCAACCCCATGGATACCATGACCTACCTGGCACTTAAATCGAGCGGGTTACCCAAGAACCGGGTGATCGGAATGGGGGGTATACTCGACAGCAGCCGTTTTAAATATTATTTATCTACCGCTATGGGCTGCACTGCCACAGACTTGCAGGCAGTAGTTGTGGGTGGGCATGGCGACACTACCATGATACCTTTGGGAAGGCTGGCAACCTATCAAGGCACTCCTGTAGCCAACTACCTGGATGCCGATACATTGAAAAAAGTGGTTGCTGATACCATGGTGGGTGGCGCAACATTGACCGGGTTGCTTGGCACGTCTGCCTGGTATGCACCAGGAGCTGCCGGGGCGGCACTGGTGGAATCTATTGTGCGGGATGAAAAGAAATTGTACCCCTGCTGTGTTTACCTCGACGGGGAGTACGGCCAAAAGGACATTTGTATCGGTGTTCCGGTAGTCATCGGAAGGAATGGTTGGGAAAAGATCGTAGACTACAAATTGAACGCCGAAGAACAAGCAGCTTTTAATAAAAGCGCCGATGCGGTGAGGAATATGAATGATGTACTGGCAACACTGAGCCTGTAATTTCATTTTCAGTAAGTTATTAAGGCCTCTGAATAAAATTCAGGGGCCTTTTCTACGAAATATTGTTACCTTTAATACGTTACTTAACGTACATGAAAACCAGTCGTAAAAGATCGGTGGGCTACCTGCTGAATCTGTTTGTTTTATTGGCACCTCTGCTCTTCTGGGTAAATGCTTTTGCCCAGGTGGAAAGCAAATCAACGGCTGGTGTAAAAGAGCCTTTCACCCTCCATTCTCTGCAGAAGAATAACATCCGTTTTGAGTCGCACGGATCATTTATCCAGAATATAGGCCAGTATAAGGATCAATTGACAGGGTTCAGCCAGATGGGCAGGATCGTTTTTGCTTACGAAGGGTTGAACATGCCGGTATTGATCACCACAAGGGGATTGATCCACCTGCAACGCAAAACAAAAAAGATCAGTAGTGGAGAATGGATCGACCTCAGGAAAAAAGGCTGGAAGGACAAAGACATTTTACAGGCCAACTCCACCACCCGGACAATCGGTATGGAATGGGTGAATGCAAATCCCAATCCAGTTATTGTTACCGAACAAGAAGACGGCGGATATTTATCTTACCTGTTCCTCAAAGAAAAGGCAAGGACATTCAGGAAAATCATCGTCAAGGAACTATATCCCGGTATCGACCTGGTCTATTCGATAGATGCAACCAGGAAAGCCGGTTTTGAATACAGCCTCCTAGTACAGCCGGGTGCTGACGTCAGCAAAGTGAAGATCAGGTACAGCGGGGATGTAAAAGTCAGCAGGCTGTCCAGCAATGGAAACCTGGTCGTTTCTTCCGACATTGAAGATATCAACGTTTCGGCTCCTTCAAGTTTCTATGCCGATGACCATAAAGACCTTACCTCTTCTTTCCGTTTAAATAACAATACCCTTCATTTTGCAATACCCGCAGGTTACAACCGGAACAAAAAACTGGTGATCGATCCCTTTGTTTCCGGTACAGGCACTTTGACCGGTACCGATGCAGGCAAGGCCAAAGACATCGACTTTGATTATGCAGGGAATATCTACGTGGCAGGCGGTGGCGATGGTTCGGTACAACGATTAAGCAAATTCAATGCATCAGGACTATTACAATGGACATTCAATGGTTCACTCAATAGCCCCTGCTGGGAATTCGGTAGTGCACATGGTGGATGGGCTGTTGACAGAATTTCTGGAAAAATATACCTGGGACAAGGATTAAACAATGATGGGTTCAGGATCATCCGCCTGGATGAGAACGGCATTTATGATAATTACACGATGGATGCAGGTAGCGATTTTACACAGAACTGCAAGATGCTCTGGATCTGTAACTCCGGCAACTCCACGATCTACATTGCTGGCGGCGGCGGCAGCGGCACCGGCAATACCTCGAACGTTGAACTCTTTCGCTTCTCGCCATCTGCCCACAGTTTGACACCGATCAACATCACAGGCATCAATACCGGCAATACCGATATCTCCGACCTGGTTGCCGACCAGGCCACCGGCCAGCTTTACACGGCCTTTTCCACTTCGATACTCGACCCGACGGAAGACAATAAATTATTCAAGCACACCCCCCCTTTCTCCCATCACGATATTTCGTGGTCGATCAATACGGGCTGTTTTGCCCTGCACGAACAGGCGAATCGGCCTTACCTATCGGGTCTTGATAATTCGAGCAATACCATTGCTGTAAACGCCCAGTATTTATTCTATTGGGATGGAAAGAACCTGAAAGCTTTCAACAAGTCAGATGGCATGCAGACCTGTACTCCTGTTGTAGTTGCTTCTAATCAATTACTGATGCAGGGTGGGATCATCGCCGACGAATGCAATAATGTCTATGTTGGTTCTGTGAACGGCACCATTAAGACCTATCGCTTTAATGGAAGCAGTTTCGACGATAACGCAATAGCCGATATCGCTATACCCGGTTATACCAGCGGATCCATATACGACCTTATTTATTACCCTGAACAAAACCTTCTGTATGCAAGCGGGGACGGATTTGTTGCCTCTTTCGATCTTGCAGCCAATTGTACCATTGGTACAACCTATACGCTGCATATCACCCCGGATTGTTCTTCAACTTCGGTCACAGCAACCGTTAGCCCGGTTCCGCCCCCAGGCTCCTTTGTTACCTATAATCTTTACGATGGAAGCGCACTGATCGCCAGCAATAATTCCGGCCAGTTCAATAACCTTATTGCGGAGAAAAATTACCGGGCAACGGTCACGATCAACCAATCCTGCAGTGGCAACAGCGCCACCAATGACTTTACGGCTCATTCCCCGGCCCTGCTCAAGATCAATGCTCCGGCAGGGGTTTGCCCGGGTAATACATTTGACCTTACAGCGCCTTCGGTCACGCAAGGGTCGAGCCTGGGTATGGTATTCAGCTATTGGACCGATGCTGCAGCCACCATAGCTGTTACAAACCCTACCAGTGTACGGGCCGGTATTTATTACATCAAAGCCACAGCTGTCAATGGCTGTGTTTTTATATCGTCTGTCGAGATTAAAACATCAACGGAACCCAAGGCCGATGCCGGCGCCGATGCGGTTGTATGTTCAGGTAGCAATTATCAACTTACAGGAAATGGTGGTATCTCTTACTCCTGGAGCCCGGCAACTTATTTGAGCAGTGCAGCGATTGCCAACCCTGTAATTTCCAACCCGGGTATTACAGGAAGCATTACTTACCGCCTGAAGGTAAAAGATGCCAATGGTTGCGAATCACGCGTAAGTGATGAAGTGAAGATCACGTTTGCAGCACCGGCAACTGTTTTCATCGATTCCGACAGCGCTGTTTCTATTAACCAGCCATTGCATTTGATCGCAACCGATCCAGCTCATAATAATTTTGTTGATTACCGCTGGACGCCTGCTTATGGATTGAACAATCCTTTTATAAGAGACCCGGTTGCCAGGCTGGATAAAGAAATGACCTATACCGTTTTGGCCACTACCAAATATAATTGCAAAGCTTCGGCAAGTATTACCGTCAAAGTATACCGTGGGCCTGAGATCTATGTCCCGAATTCATTTACACCTAACGGGGATGGCCTGAATGATGTATTAAAACCGATACCTGTTGGCCTGGCCGAATTCCATTACCTGAAAGTGTTCAATCGTTTCGGACAATTGCTCTATACTGTTACTGACCCCTCAAAAGGCTGGAATGGAAAAGTGAATGGTGAACCCGGCTTCGGTACCTACATCTGGATAGCGGAAGGCATCGATTATAAAGGGAACCTTATTATGCGAAAAGGTGCGACAACGATCATCCGTTAGATCAGCTATCAACTCACCCCATCTACCTGCATCTCTTTATTTATTTTCTGCACCAGCCCCTGCAGCACCTTGCCCGGCCCTGCCTCGGTAAACCTTGAAGCGCCATCAGCCACCATGGCCTGAACACTTTGTGTCCAACGTACAGCTCCGGTTAGCTGATCGATCAGGTTCCTTTTAATTTCGGCCGGATCGGTAACTGCCTTGGCCACCACGTTTTGATAAACCGGGCATATCGGATGATTGAAATGAGTAGCATCGATCGCAGCGGCCAGTTCTTCTTTGGCAGGCATCATCAGAGGGGAATGAAAGGCGCCACCCACGGGTAATACGAGTGCACGTTTTGCTCCGGCTGCTTTCATTCGTTCGCAGGCGATATCAATTCCCTTTATGGTACCGCTGATCACCAGCTGGCCCGGACAATTATAATTCGCAGCCACAACAACTTCTCCGGTTTCTGTAGTCACCGCTTCGCAGATCTCTTCCACCTTATCATCGGCAAGGGCCAGTACAGCAGCCATCGTAGAAGGGTTCAGCTCACAGGCACGTTGCATGGCCTGGGCACGTATTGAAACAAGCATCAGGGCACTTTCAAAACTAAGGGCTCCATTGGCCACCAATGCAGAAAATTCTCCGAGGGAATGACCGGCTACCATCGCCGGTTTCACATTCTGCAGGGTCTTGAACGCAACCACTGAATGCAGGAAAACGGCCGGCTGCGTGACATTCGTCTGCTTCAGGTCTTCATCAGAACCCATGAACATGATGTCGGAGATACGGAACCCGAGGATCTCGTTAGCCTGTTCGAACAGTTCCTTTGACGCCGCATTCGATTCATAAAGGTTCTTTCCCATACCACTGAATTGCGATCCTTGGCCGGGGAATACATATGCATGTGACATCGTTGGTTATTTTGTTCACAAATAAAACAAAAAAAAAACTCATTGATAAGAATAAAACTTCAGGTCACTGACCGGCATATCTGTGAGCCAGTAATATTGATCTTTGCACTCCTGGTATTTTTTCCTGCCTGGCCGAAGGCCAGGCCATCCCTTGCCAGCGAAAAGTATGTATAGCTCTCTCTTGAAACGAACCTGCAAGATGATTCATGCAGGGGTTAATGAAGCTTTGCGCTGATCAGTTTCACAAATTCACTCCTTGTTTCATTTCTTTCGAACTCGCCCCAGAAAGCCGAAGTGGTGGTAACCGAGTTTTGCTTTTCCACCCCACGCATCATCATACACAGGTGTGACGCTTCTATCACCACAGCAACACCCAGTGGGTTCAGGGTCTCTTTGATCGAATTCAATATCTGGTGGGTCAAGCGCTCCTGCACCTGCAACCGCCTGCTGTATGCATCCACGACCCGTGCGATCTTACTGAGGCCGGTGATAAAACCATTCGGGATATATGCAACGTGCGCTTTCCCATAGAACGGCAGCATATGATGTTCACAGAGGCTATACAGTTCAATATCCTTGACGATGATCATCTCACTCACATCTTCATGGAACTTGGCTGAATTGAGGATCTCGTTCGCATCTATCCCATAGCCCTGTGTGAGGAATTGCATTGCCTGTGCCAGGCGCTCTGGTGTTTTCACCAACCCTTCCCTTCCCGGGTCTTCTCCAAGCAGTTCCAATGAACTGCGGTAGTTATCCATTAAGCCGACCGTTACGGCTTCGTCGTACTGTTCAATTTTTTTATAGGCCATTTTATCTTTTTGTGCAATAAATAAATTAATCGACACCTAGCTGGTCGGGTACTCGACAAAATTCCGCGGCGTCTCAAACAAACGTATCAAGAGGTCGTAGCGTGCATCGATCTTTTCCCTCAGTATCCGGTAAATGACAACCACGATGTTCTCTGCAGTAGGGTTCAGGTCTTTGAATTCAACCGTATCTTCATTGAGGTTCTTATGATCAAACCTGTCAATGATCTGTTCCCTGATGAGGTCGCTCAAAAGTTTCATGTCATATACATACCCTGTGGCCGGATCGATCTCCCCTGTCAGCTTCACGATCAACTCGTAATTGTGCCCATGGTAATGCGGGTTATTGCATTTACCAAAGACCCTGTCATTGGTTGCCTCGTCCCATGCCGGGTTATGAAGCCGGTGGGCTGCATTGAAGTTTTCTTTCCGGTATACTGCTACTCGTTCACCCATGATGCATTTAAATTCTCAATTGACAATTGTATCTGAAAAGTCGGAAAATGTTTCTGCTTAATCAGGTGCAATCCTGCCGTATCGAAGAACAGAAGTATGCTGTTCACAACAAGCCGGCCTTTGAAGTTTACTACAAATAAAGGTAGCAATTGTTTTCAGGAAACAAAAATTAATCACCGAAGTATTCCGTATATATCTTAGGTGTTTCACGGAGTTTGAGGCAATGTAACTTCACCCCTTCCGGCAGATGCGGAACCAACTGGTTCCAGATGCCGATCACCAGGTTCTCGATCGAGCACATTTTACCAGCCATAAAATCCACGTCGAGGTTCAGGTTTTTGTGGTCCAGCTTCTCGATCACATGCTCATTTATGATAATGCTGAGTTTTTTAACGTCGTAAACGAATCCCGTATCGGGGTCGGGCTGGCCCTTGATCGTCACATCCAGCTCAAAATTATGCCCATGCCAGTTCTCGTTGGCACATCTGCCAAATACTGCTTCGTTCTTTTCCCGGCTCCACCTGGGATTGTAGAGCTTGTGAGCAGCATTAAAATGTTCTGTACGGGTAATATAAACCATCTGGGCCTTCAAAATTTGCGCAAAGGTAGCAGCAAAATCCTGAAATATGAAGCCTAACCACGAAATTTGCCCTATGCAAATATTGCTGATAGCCGCCACCGCCGAAGAGATCAAACCAGTGACAGAGGCAAACCCGGGTATTGATATACTGGTAACGGGGGTAGGTGTACCCTCTACCATATATCACCTCCAAAAAAGGGTGCATCAACTGGAATACGACCTCATCATACAGGCAGGCATAGCCGGAACATTCAACAGCAAGCTGGATCCCGGCACAACAGTTTGGATAAAACAGGATTGCTTCGGTGACCTGGGGACCGAGGAAAAAGGCATTTTTGTTCCTGTTTTTGAAACCGGCCTGAGCGATAAAAATGAATTCCCCTTCAGTGACGGATGGCTGGTTAATAACAACTCCATTACTAATACCATGCAGATCGGCTCTGCAATTGGCATAACCGTCAATAAAGTGACCGACAGCCCGATCCAGAAAAAACAGTTGATCGAACATTTCAATCCTTCGATTGAATCCATGGAGGGGGCCGCCCTGCATTATGTCTGTCTGCAGGAAAATATCCCATTCCTCCAGTTGCGCTCCGTTTCCAATAATGTAGGAGAAAGGGACAAATCGAAATGGAAGATGAAGGAGGCCATCGGTAACCTGAATGACGAACTGCAAAAACTCTTTACCCAATTAAACAACCAATGACATACAGTTTAGGTTTTTCCCCATGTCCCAACGATACTTTTATTTTCGATGCACTCGTAAATAAGAAGATCGATACCGGAGGGATCGAATTTGACGTGGTACTTGAAGACGTACAAACATTGAATGAATGGGCCAAACAAGGTAAACTGGATATCACCAAGCTCAGCTATGGGGTACTGCCCCTTGTACTCGAGCAATATGCATTATTAAACAGCGGCGGCGCCCTGGGCCGGGGAGTGGGGCCATTATTGATTACAAACAGGGAACAAGGGGTAAGGAATATGGAAGAATCTGTAATTGCAATACCTGGTGAAAATACCACCGCTCATCTGTTATTCTCATTAGCATTCCCATACCTCACCAACAAAGTATTTTTGAGATACGACAAGATCGAGGATTTTGTGTTACAGGGAAAGGGCCTTGGCGTGATCATCCATGAGAACAGGTTCACGTATGCTGAAAAAGGCCTAAAGAAGATAACCGACCTAGGTGAGCATTGGGAGAAAGAAACCGGAAACCCGATACCGCTGGGTGGGATCGTCATAAAAAAATCGGCCGGCAAAGCAACTATCCTGGCCGTCGACCAACTTATAAAAGAGAGTATTGAATATGCGTACCTGCATCATCACAAAGAACTAACCCGATATGTAAAAGACCATTCACAGGAAATGAGTGAAGAAGTAATGCGAAAGCACATCGATCTTTATGTAAATGATTTCTCCCTTGAACTGGGTGCAGATGGAAAAAGGGCGGTTAAGAAATTATTGGAGATTCACCAGGGGATCAATTCCGCTGTACCAGCCCCCGAATTGGTATTTGCGGACGATATCAGTCTTTAAGTCCTACAGTAAGGTCTTTCTTCAATGCCCTGGAATAGACCTCCAGGCAGCGTTTCCGGGCTAATTCATGTTCAACAACAGGTTCCGGATAATTGAATTCATTCAACTCAGGAACCCATTTTTTTATATAGTCAAGCTGAGGGTCGAATTTTTGAGTTTGCAGGTAAGGGTTGAATATGCGGAAATAAGGCGCTGCATCGCAACCACTGCCGGCGGCCCATTGCCAACCACCGTTATTGGCAGCCAGGTCAAAATCAAGCAGTTTCTCTGCAAAATAGGCCTCTCCTAAACGCCAGTCGAGCAACAAATGCTTGGTAAGAAACGAGGCAACGATCATACGCACCCGGTTATGCATGAATCCTGTTTCATTCAACTCCCGCATGCCGGCATCCACGATGGGATAACCTGTTTGCCCTTTGCACCATAGCGCAAATTCGCCGGCATCCCTTCTCCATTCAATAGCATCATATTCGGGCTTGAATGCCTTACCTTTTCCTACCTGTGGAAAATGCCATAGTATCATGTGGTAGAAATCACGCCAGATTAGTTCATTCAGGAAGGTCTCGCTCTGGCCAATACTTCGTTGCACCAACTGCCGGATGCTCACCGTACCAAAACGCAGGTGAACACTTAATCTTGACGTACCGGCCACGGCGGGGTAATCTCTTTGTTCTTTGTATTTCCTGACCAAATGTTCGTCCAGTTCCCTTGATGGGAAAAGAGCTTTAGTTGCTTTGAAGCCTATGGAAGTTAAACTGGGTATTGCCAATGGTTGATGGCGGTGAAAGTTGGCTAAATATTTTTCTGCAGGATAGGACTTATAGTAAAAAGCATCCAGGCTGGCCTTCCATTTTCTGCTGTAAGGGGTGAATACCGTGTAAGGCTTACCGTCGTCCTTCAGCACTTCATCCTTCTCGAAGATCACCTGGTCTTTGTAAGTATGAAAACCGATACCACTTTTGTTCAGCAGGTTTCCTATGGCTGAATCCCTTTCTTTTGCATACGGTTCGTAATCGTGGTTAGTAAATACCTTCTCTATCTTATATCGGGTGATCAGTTGCTGAAAGGCCTCGATGGGAGTGGAATGAAACACTTCAAGGGAGGAATCCATTTTGGTAAATTCTCCCTGGATCTCCTCCAAAGCCGCATGAATGAATACAATCCTTTTGTCTGTTCTGTCCTCAAGTTTGTCCAGGATATTCCTGTCAAAAATAAAAATGGGCAGAACGGGTTTACCGGAACGCAATGCATGGTACAACCCTGCATTATCATTCAGGCGAAGGTCGCGACGGAACCAGAAGATGTTCACAGGCTGCATACCCATTTGTTTTATCTGGTCATAACAAGTCTATGACAAAATAGTTGAAAGGACCCCGGAATAAATTTCACGGATGAGGGAATTGGAATATTGTTTGTCGCCGATACGCTGAACCCAGCGGATATTGAAAATAGAGTTACTAAGGAAAACCTCATCGGCATCCAGCAATTCTTCCACGGTTACAGGAGATTCCAAAACAGGGATATTCTTCTCTGCCAGCAGCCGGATGATATTCTTTCGCATGATGCCTGCGATACAACCTTCGGCAATGGGTACGGTATGTATCTTCTCTTTTCTTACGATGAAAATATTTGCTATCGATGAGTCGCATACCCGTCCCGCATCATTCAGTACCACGGCGTCGTTCCACTTCTGCTCTTTTGCATGAAGGGCCGCCATTACATAAGGAAGGAAGTTATTGTGCTTGATATCACTGAAAGCGTCGCGGCATTTTTTTGCATGGGCATAGATACCCATCACCAGGCCGTTGCTGTTCCACTGACCTGCATTATCGTGCAATGGCCAGGTCTGTACCAGGTATTCAGGAAAATGGCTGATCTCATCGTATAATCCGCCATCGCCCCTCATCATTACCAGCCGAACCCTGGAAAGTTTATGTTGTTTGTTCTTTTCAAGAAGTTCTTTTATTTCCTGTTGCAATTTTTCAGCGGTAAGGTGCCGGGGAATTTGAAATTTCATCCGGGTGAGCCCATCCCATAGCCGTACAAAATGGTCAGTGGCAAAGACCAGTTCTCCCTTGTCGGCCTTGATGGTTTCGAACAACCCGTCGCCGTAACGAAGTGCCCTGTTACCGGCACCTACCACTGCTTTCCTGTCATCGAGCAGTTTCCCATTGTGGTTGACGTATTGCATGTGTCAAATATAGGAAACAAGCAGTTGATAAAAGATGCGCCGGAAAGAGGGGGCAAAGCAAAATCCTGTTTTTCCCGTTGATGACTTACCCTGTTTCAAGCACCCCGATCGTAGTTTCGTGCAACCATCAGAGAGTTAAGCAAAAGCCCCCGGGGTTCCGGGGGCAATTTTTCATTACAGTTTTAGAGACCAGATTTGAGATGAAAGGATTTTAGCGGCTTTCGTCTAAA
Source organism: uncultured Ferruginibacter sp. (assembly GCA_964645235.1). GTDB lineage: Bacteria > Bacteroidota > Bacteroidia > Chitinophagales > Chitinophagaceae > Ferruginibacter. The sequence goes on from CAZYAT010000040.1 coordinate 28,994, forward strand.
ATATTGTGTTTTACAGCATACATTATCAAACCGGCGGTGCTTTTTGCGCCGGTCTTTACTTTTAATTTGTCGCGGATGGCTTCTACAGTACGGGGACTCAGGTCAACGATATCAGCGATCTCCTTGGTGCTTTTCTCTTCGCACATGAGCCGAAGGATGAGTACCTCTTTCTCATTGAGCTGCGCTTCCTGCTGAACCATTTTTTGCGGCATAGCGTCGTTACGCTGCTTCAGGTTGGTGAGCAGTGCCTTGTTGGTAAGCGAATTGAAATAGTATTCCTGTTCAAAACAGGTTTTGATCGCTTCGTAAATGATCTCGCTGTCGCTTGTTTTGGTCAGGTAACTGTTGGCCCCGATCTCCATCAATTTGGTGATCATGCTATGATCATCCATCATGGTGAGCATAATAACCTTCACGTCGGGGTAAAGTTTCTTTATTTCGGGAAGGGCGGTGATGCCGTCCATGATCGGCATCTGGATATCCAGCAGGATCACGTCGGGCTGGATCATTTTGAGCATATTCAGCAGGTGCATGCCGTTATCGGCTTCCGCGATCACTTTCACGTCTTTCTTGGCACTCAAAGCAGTTTTAACTCCGGCCCGGTACAGCACATGGTCATCCGCGATAATAACCTTGATGGGTTCTCTCATATTTTCATTCGGCATCATAAAGCATTTTGGCATTTAAGGGGTTACGAATACCCTACTATAACGTTGGGCGCAAGTTCAAATTATATGAACAAATAATAAAGAGTGTAATTACCCTATGTTGGGGATGGGGTTTTTACGAAACATCGCGGGGAGTTTACCGGCTGCAGTTTTTCTATAGAAAAATGTCTATACGGGGACTGGATATTTTACTGTCCCAAATGCGTTTCCAGGAGCAAAGCGTATGGTAAACTAAGTCTTGCCACCATCACCCCATTCCGAGAGGAAAACAACGGAAAAAAGACAGAAAAACCCCAGCT
>CAZYAT010000040.1:30060-33730 GCA_964645235.1 uncultured Ferruginibacter sp.
ATCCAGGAACAAACCCTTGAAAAAATAGCCAGGGACATCCATGACAATATCTGCCAGAAACTATCCCTGGCCAAACTGATGCTCAACACCCTCTCGTATACAAATACAGAAACCACGGTCTTCCAGGTGCAACAGGCCGTTGAGGTGGTGAGTGAATCCATTAACGACCTTGGCGACCTTAGCCACAGTATGAATAGTGAAACACTGCTCGAAAATGGGCTGGTAAAGGCGCTCGAATTTGAAGTACAGTTATTAAGCAAGTCGGGTAAATTCATGGCAGATGTGTTCACCACAGGCGACCCGGTTTTCCTAGAAGCCGAAACCGAACTGGTGCTTTTCCGCATCGCACAGGAAGCGATTAACAATATCATAAAACATGCGGATGCCACCGAGGTCAGGGTGCAACTGGATTTTGGTAATGCACTGCTTACAATGACCATCACCGATAACGGCAACGGCATATCGGAGAAAAAGTCGCACAATGGAACCGGCCTTAGCAACATGAAAAAAAGAGCACTGGGGTTGAAAGGTAAATTGAGCATAACCAGTGACCCGGCAGCCGGTACACAAGTAAAAACGGAAATACCCATACATGAATAAGACACAATCTTTCAAATTGATCCTGGCAGATGACCATATTCTGCTCAGGGATGCATTAGCCAACCTGATCAACAGCTTCGACGAATTCAGAGTTGTGGCCACGGCCGGCAATGGCGAAGAAATAAAGGAGGCGATAAAAAACGGCAGCAGGCCGGATATTGTACTTATGGACCTAAGCATGCCGGTGCTAGACGGTTTCGAAACAGCCATATGGCTTCAAAGGGAGCATCCGGGAATAAAGATCATCATTCTTACCATGTACGACAGCGAGATAACACTTATCAGGCTTCTGCGCATTGGTGTGAACGGTTTTCTTAAAAAGGATATTCACCCGGCCGAGTTGAGAAATGCGCTGCTCACCGTCTCCTCGGGTGAATATTATTATTCAAACCGGACAACAGGAAAGATCGCTTCCCTGCTGCGCAATAATCATCAAAAGAAATCCCCCCTTGAAAATGCAGTATTGAATGAAGTTGAAATAACATTCCTTAAACTCGCCTGTACAGACCTGACATACAAAGAGATCGCCCACACAATGAAAATGACTCCCAGGAACATAGATACCTACAGGGACGGGCTATTTGATAAACTCGATGTAAAAAGCCGGGTGGGTCTGGCCATTTATGCCATTAAGAGCGGGATAGTGAGTTTTTAAAAGATCTCTATTCAATTAATTTATTCCGCATTCCATACATGATAAGCCCTCCAATCGTTTTGGCATCTACCTTCGTCTTCATATTCTGGCGGATTGTCTCAATGGTGCGGGGGCTCAGGAAGATGATCTTGGATATTTCTTCAGTGGTTTTATCTTCGGCTAGGAGTTTTAATATCTTTAGTTCTTTTTCATTAAAGTGAACCGGTGTATTGCTTCCGTAATGCTGGCGTACATTCTTCTTTTGCATTAGTTTCCCCATCACGGCTTTATTGACCAGTTCATTGAAATAGAAATCATCATTCATGCAGGTCAAAATGGCCTCATATATCTCTTCCGGATCAGTGGTCTTGGTCAGATAAGCGTTTGCGCCCATTTCCATCATTTTGCTGATCATCTGCTGGTCGTCATACATGGTCAGAACAATAATTTTGATATCCTCATATTCCTTTCGGATCAACTGGATGGCATTGATACCGTCTATCTCGGGCATCCTGATATCCATGAGAAGTACTTCCGGTTTTTTGATGGCGATCTTATGCATCATATCCTTACCATCTTCCGCCTCCCATAGCATCTTCAGGTTTTCCTTCCCGGCCAGGGCCATTTTTATCCCATCCCGGAATATTTTATGGTCGTCGGCTATTGCGATTTTAATGATATGGTCGTTGCGCATATGTTTTTCCTTAGGGGTTAGTAGAAAATCGGTCTAAATTACGATTTTCGTGTAAAACCGGCAATTCGGGCCCGAAATTGCTGTTTCCGTAGATTTTAAGCGACTGGTTATCAGCTATGAGAGTATTTTCCCCTAGTAATTTTACTACCCCTTTTTATCGGTGATCTACCTGCCTTTACTGCACTTTCACGCTGCAGAAAAGTAAATATTACAACTTTAAAATAGGGCACAAATGCTCTTTCAAGCGTCCGGCAGGGATTTTACTTTTGTACCAGTTGATTGACATTGGTTCACTACCTGTTTTATATCCAAATATCCAATAGAACTCAAGAGAATCTCCAATTATCCAAGAAGAACCTGTTTGTGCTTGTGTTGCCAGTGTCAATCAACTTTATTGTTTCCCTTAAAAATCTGAGAAACAATAAACAAGTTGACACACAAATTCAGGGATTGGTTTCAACCAGGCTGCTCAAAGTTTGCAGTCAAATTATTGAAAATCATATTATAATACCTCTTTCGTAACTCTCCCCACTTTGCATCGTAAAATTGCTATGGTAAAGCTACGCGTCACTCCATAGTAATTTTACTATTTTTATTTAGTATATTTACCTGAATTTTTTTAGTTTTCTTACTAACATTTTATCACCAAAACCTTTCTGGCACTGAATTTGACCTTTTCTTAACAACAGATATCCTATGACCAAGGGGTTGCTAAGGATAGGCGTTTGAAGGAAGTTTACACTTCAAATTACTTAGAAACCTTAAAACTTTAGTACAATGTTAAACGGAGTTATCGAATTACTCGTAGAGTGTTTTGCTTAATCTGAATAAGCAATTTATATTTTTGATTTATGTGGTGCAATAGTTATTTTTGATGAAATAATTGTTGCACATCCTACAAAATCTAAAATATATAACTTATTTTACAGAAGTATTACCTTTTATTTTTTGTCTCTTTTATTTCAAAAGAATTAATACAAAAAATACAAAGGTATTTTTTTTATATACAATCATTATTACTGTCCTTGTCTTCGCAGTTATACTTACTAGGTATATATATAATTCTTTCTCAGGTTATTATTTAGTTACAAGAATTTACAACGTACTTGAATATTCTATCTTAGCTTATTTATTTTATTTACATACAAAAAATAAGATAATTAGGCATGCTTTATTGTATTCAATTGTTCCCTTTTTGTTCTTTTGTGTATTAAACTATTTGAATTCTGCTAAGCCCGGCATTCCGTTTTTACCATTGGTATTTGAATATCTGATTTTGCTTGCATTCATCATTTACTTCTTCTTCGAGGCGATTCAGGTGGTAGTCACGGAACCAATATATCACAAACCCATATTTTGGGTTTCGGTTGGTTTTATTATCAATTTTTCTGGAAATTTTTTTGTTCTTCTATCCTCTATAAAAAGTTTCGATGATGTAGAATTTAGAGATGTTTTTACTGTTATTTATAGTTCAGTTACGATTTTGAAAAATATACTACTATGCATATCGTTAACAGTTAAAGAAACCTCAACTGATAATCAAACTATCGATTATTTATCCCTCGATAATGAACTTGATACAAATCTCCATTTCAAAAACTAACGCAATTCAATAATAAGGCAAGGTAAAATGTACTTTCTGCAAACAACTAGCTCTGGAATTACACCCTTTATGTTCTTGGGGACCTTAGGTATGCTTACCTTAGCAATTGGTATCGTCGGTTTCGTGATCTTTCACCAGC
>CAZYAT010000041.1:0-6014 GCA_964645235.1 uncultured Ferruginibacter sp.
TGGCTTCTGCCTCATCCAGTATTTTCTTCGACCTGCTGAATTCGCCTGCATACATGCAAAACCCGGCTAGCTGTAACCGGCTGGAGAAATCAACCTGGCCGTTGCTGTAGAGGTAATTCAGCTGTTCCAGCGCTTTACGGTTCTTATAGACCGCTGTACTCATTTCCACGATCTTTAACCGGGTATTGGCATTGAGCGTATCGAAGCTGAATGAATACTCGAAATAAGGCAGTGCCATTTTTTTTGAACCGGCCCATACATAGATCTCGGCAATCTTATAATTTATCGATGCCAGCGTTTCTTTTTCACGGACCAGTTCGGCCGCTCGTTTCAAATACCTGATGCCGTCATGCCTTGGGTACCTGACGGTGTGTTCAAAAGGGAGTATTTCGCCGGTGCCGGGAACAATGATGGCCTCATAGTGATCCTCACAACAATCCTCCGGAAAAAACTCATCAGATGTACCGGGGCCGGTATCCAGGTACAGGTCTTCCGGGCTTGCATACTGGTAGCGGTCGGGGATAAACATTTCCCGGTTAACCCTGGGGAACCATATAATGGTATCCTTATATCTCCATCTGGCAGGTTCAGCGGCATGGTCGTACAACAGTAAACCCAGTTTGTAATTCCATTCCGCCTTATCGGATTCTTTTTCGACCGTTCTTCGGTAAAAGGCATTGAGCTCCCGGTAAACGGTGTCCGGGTAATATTTCCCGCCATCCTTCAATACATTTTCAGCCTCAGCATACAGGCCTTGTTTTTCCAGTAACTTCCACTGCTTCATGTATGCGCTCAGTTCCCGGGGGTTTGCATCAATGATCTTTTTATAGCAAGCCTCCGCTTCCACCGGGCGGCCCCATTTTTCATACAGGGAAGCAAGGAAATAAAGATCTTCTGCCTGGCCGTAGTAATAGGCATTGAATATTGTTTCGTAGCAATCATGATCATAGGGATACACTCCGGCCTTTTTTACCGAATCGAGATATTGGGCAAATGATGCCCGGTTCATATAATTCTCCCTGGCATGGCGGAACATTAATTCAGCCGCTTCCCATTGCTGCTGCTCATAATAGACTATGCCCAGGTAATGATATACCAGGGGATTGCTTTTACCAAGAGCGATCACTTTTTTGAAAAACCGTATGGCACCTGCGTTATCCTTTGCAACCTGCGGTGCAACACCGTTTTCATCAATCTGCGGACTGGTATTGAATGCATAGAATTTTGCCAACCCCCAGGCAAGCCAGGCCAGCATATCATCTGGCTTAAATTTAAGCGTATCCTCAAATGAGCAAAAATAAACACTGGATGGGTGCTGCCCTTGCTTATCCCTTTCATTCCTTAACCCATCCGGTTTAAAGTGGTATCCCCTTTTCCGCAGACCGGCTTCATAGAAGAATGAATCGGCCAGCGCATACCGGGTGGTATTCATATACACATAACCCAGGTTCTCGAAAGGCAGGTAATGGCGGGAGTTGATATCAATGGCTTTGCGGTAATATTCTTCGGCGTACAACAGGTTGCCCGACTTTTCATAGGCAAATCCCATATTTACCGTTGTGAGAGGCACATCGGTCTTCAGACTGTCGGCTGCCTTACAGGCGGCGATCCCCTCTTCCGGCTTCCCGGTTGAAGCATACAATCCGCCCAGGTTTGCCCGGGGTAATGCCCATTCCGGCTTTTTATTAATGGCTTCGTTATAATACTTTTCGGCTTTGCTGTATTTCTTTTTCAGGTCGTATAAAACACCCAGTTCATTGTATATATAAGCGGCATTCTTTTCCAATTGCATTGCTTTTTGCTGTTCGGTCAGTGCCTGGTCAATCAGTCGAGCTGGATTTTCGGTAAGAGGGATCTTTAGGCGCAGGACTACTCCGGTGAAATAATGGAGTTTTACTTCCAGGATGTTATGGAAATAGCTGCCTGGTTCGGTAAGTTGTAAAGCTACAGCCAGCATTTTTGGATAGACGTCGTACCCTCCGCTTTTCACATTATAATACCGTCGCCGTTCCAGTTCGGCCTCATCTCCTTTTAAATACTGGTTGATCACTTCCTGCACCTGGTCGTCGAATACGATCACCATGCTTTCTTTAAAACGGGTTAATGCTTCTGCATTGTTGCGAAGATCATTCAGCAATTGATCAAGTTTATTGATCCCCGCTTCATCTTTTACATTTCCTTTTATCTGTCTCACCAAGGTAAAAGGTATTTCAACTCCAGGCAGCTTGTCGAGTTTCAGACTATCGGTCAGCACTTCCAGGCTTTCTCTTTTAAGCAAGGCCATGAAATAATCTTCCGGATCTGAGGGCATGTTATCTTCTGTTGTTACGGGAGAGGCACCGACTAATATCAGGGAGGCTGAATCTGTTGCGGACTGCTGTCTTGCTTTATTCAATTCTTCCGTATCCACCTTCGCTAATGCAAATCCATCCGTACCTTTCAATACAGGTGTTTGTACTTTGTTCTCCTGTCGCAGCACGGGGTCATTTGCCATGGAACTCTGCAGGTAATTCCGGATCTCTCCGAAACTGACGATGCCGTCATTGCTTTGATCGGCCAGACCTTTCAATCCATTTATAAGGTAGTAAGAAAAAACCCCCCTTCCCCCACCCCAGTCGGCTTTTTCATTCGACAGTTGATCGGGCTCGCATGAAGCGATCCGTATCTCTTTTTCTTTAGCATCCATCAGTTGCTGCCCAACCAGCGCATTCTCTTTATTGTCTGCCATTTTACCTGAGTGGCAGGCATCGGTGATCAATACTACGTTGGCGCCGGTTTTAGCCGATAAGGTATTGGCAATATCATTGAGGTAATCCACACTCAGCGACATGTTTTCATACGACTCGACCGGCGTATTATAGCAGATCAGGTAGGCATTATTGCGCAGGGTAATGTTCTCCAGGTCGGCATGCCCGGAAAAATAAAAAAATACCAGGTCGCCTTTTTTACAGGTCCGTACCAGCCGTTTGATGGCCATGTTCACGGCCGCAACGCTGGCATTGGAATTGGTGAGCAACCGGATATTGCTGTTGGGAACAGAACCGCCGGCCTTTGATTGAAGAAAATCAGCAAATACTGTCGCATCACGGTCGGCATACTGAAGTGGCGGGATATCGGGGTCGCCGTATTTGGAAATGCCAACGAGCAGGGCATATACATTACCCGTTACAGAACCTTGCTGTATGGTTTGTGCCGGAACGGAAATGTACAGAAGAATTCCCGCTATAACGTGGAATATTAATTTCATGAGCACACCGGCATTTAGCATCGGATGAATAAGATACTCAAATGTTTTTGATGGAAGGATTTTTTTTTCAGGCAGCTATTACTGACACACCCTGGCTTTACTTAATAGTCGAAGTAAACTCCCTTTTGTTTCAATCTTGTTTTCATTGGTTTTGCCACCAGCTTTTCCCACTCGGGCCTTTTACGAAGCTGACTCATCTGCGGATCCAGTTCAAGAATGTACGTGTAGGTAAAGCCATTCTTAATCGCTTTCTTCAGCCATGCAAATGCTTCTGTACTGTTTTGTTTACCGGCATACAGGCGGGCAATGGTATAATATGCATTGGCATCATCGGGATTTATTGCTGTAACGAATTGTTTGTAAAAATTGATCGCATCGTCGGGTCTATTCGCCAGCAGGTTCAGCCGCCCATTCAGTTCGGTAAATTCATCAAGGTTGTACGGATGTATCTGCCTGGCTTCCTCCAATATTTTCTTTGACCGTTCAAACTGACCGGCGTACATCGTCATCTCGGCAAGCATCATTCTTTTCGGGAAATTGATCTGGCTGCTGTCGTACAGGTAATTGAGTTGCTCCAGCGTTGCCTTATTCTTATAGATAGCTGCGCCGGCGTCAACCAGTTGTAAGCGGGTATTTACATTACCGGGTGCAAGTTCCACCGACTTTGCATAATAGGGGTAGGCCATTTTTTTTGAGCCGGCCCATATGTAGATATCACCCACTTTATGCTGGATATCTGCCAGTGCCTCTTTTTCTGAAATGGACTCAGCGGCTTTCAGCAGGTAACGGATACCCTCCTGCCGCGGCATGTATATTTTGCCTGCAAGGTGCACTTCCTCATTCGTACCCGGCAGTTTGACCTGTTCATGTTCATTGTAAGGAACGAAGCCTGGGTCTTTGTTCCGCACAGCATCGCTGTTGGTTGCTGAAAGATCGGTCACATTATAGTCAGCAGCCCTATTGACCAATGATAAAACAGTGGTATCAATAAATAGTTCTTTATTCAATTTCGGAAACCATATAATGGAATCAAGGTATGCTATGGACGTAGGGCCTTTTGCCCGGTTGTATAGTAAGAGGCCAAGGCGATAGGCCCAATCCCGGTTGCCGGCAGGGAATTTATCAATAGCCCTCCGGTAGAAGGCATTCAGTTCTTTATCCGTTCGTTCGGCATCAAAAGGCCTGAATTCGTAAATCCTTTTTTCCGCCTCGGTATAACGGCCGAGCTTTTCCAGCAGGCGCCAGCTTTTTACATACCCCCCGATCTTATCGGGTTGATGTATCCTGATAGAATCGTACATGGTTTCCGCTTCTGCATAATGGCCCCAGGTTTCATATATACTGGCAATGAAGTAGAAATCTTCGATTTTATCGTAATAATGCTTCCGGAAGAAATTTTCGAAACAGGTGTGTGGGTAAGAATAGCTTGCCCCTTTGATCACCGAATCGCAATATTCTTTGAAAGAAACCGAATCGAGGTTGAACTGCATGGCAAAATTGAACATCAGTTCCGCTTCTTCCCATTTCCGTTGCTCATATAATATTTTACCCAGGTAGTGAAAGGCCAGGGGGTTTTGTGGGTCAATACCAATCACTTTTTTCAGCATCCGGGTAACGCCGGCTATGTCTTTATTCCTGTAGGCGGTCATCCCCTGATGAAAAAAAGCCATCAGGTCATTCTTGTCTATCGCTGCAGGTACAGAACAGGATTTATTCTGCTCTTCATATGAATAATCCAAAGGGTTAAGCCAGTAAAGAGGCTCAAGGTTTGCTATGAAATTCAGGCCCATCTTTCTCTTTTCTGCTTCCTGGAAAAAAGAATCAGCCAGCGCATACCGGGCAGAATTAAGGTACAGGTAACCCAGCCTTTCAAAGGGCAGGTAATGCCTGGAATTGAGGTCGATCGATCTGCGGTAATACTCTTCTGCATAGAGCAGGTTGCCGGCATTTTCATTCAGTAACCCAAAATTATTGCTGGTGCAGGGAAGGCCGGGTTGCAGGCTGTCGGCCCGGTTACAGGCATTGAAACCTGATTCTTTCTTGCCGGTAACGGCATAGAGGTAACTCAAATTAGCCCAGGGAATGGCCCATTTTGTTGCCAGGCTGGTTGCTTTAAGAAAATATTTTTCTGCTTCGCCGGTTTGTTTTTTTGCCATGTATAATATACCCAGTTCATTGAAAATATATGCGGCATGTTTTTCCAGTTCCAGCGCTTTCTGCTGTTCGGAAAAAGCCAAATTAACGAGCGAGTCGTGATTCTCTGTTGTGGGTATTTTCAACCGGTGAACAACGCCGGTGAAATAATGCAGTTTTACCTGCAGGATATTATAAAAAAAATCGGCAGGCGCTGTCAGCTTCAATGCAACGGCCAACATCTTCGGGTAAACGTCGTAATTGCTGCTTTTGCTGTTATAATACCTGCGCCTTTCCAGTTCTGCCTCATCACCTTTTAAATACTGGTTGATCACTTCCTGTACTTTATCATCCAGGTAAATGACAAGATTCTCTTTAAAACGGGTCAGCGATTCGTTGCTATTTTGAAGTTCAATGGTCAACGCATTCAGTTTTTCCCTGCCGGCTTTAATTTTATTGCTGTTATATACTTTTTCCTGCTTCATTCCTTCAGTAATAACTGAATCTCTTGTTGTGCTGTCTGCAGCAGTTGCCATATTTTCCAGGTCATTCTTCAACCAATTGATCAGGGCAAAAGGAATTTCGCCGGCCCCCAGTTCATCGAGATGTAAACTGTCAACGATTGCTCCGGGGT
>CAZYAT010000041.1:6114-33576 GCA_964645235.1 uncultured Ferruginibacter sp.
ATTTCGCCGGCCCCCAGTTCATCGAGATGTAAACTGTCAACGATTGCTCCGGGGTTTACCTTTTTCAGGGCCGAAAAAAAGTAATCTTCGGGTGACAGGTTTTCCCGATCGTCAGGCTGGTTGAACATAGCGGAAGCCAGTATCTTATCATGAGAAAGGGAATCAGCGGTAAACTGCTGCTGTACTGCCTGCAAGCTTTCCTGGCTGACTTTAGATAAGGGAAACACCTCTTTTCCGCTCAACACCGGTGTTTGTATCTTGTTTTCCATTTTCAATACCGGGTCTGCTGCCATGGAACTTTCCAGGTACCTTTTCAGCTCACCGAATGTTACGAGGCCATCCTTGCTTTTATCCGCCAGGCCTTTCAATCCATTCACCAGGTAGTACGAAAAAACACCTCTTCCTCCACCCCACTCAATATTTTCATTGGACAGTTGGTCAGACTTGCTGGATGCAATGCGTACTACTTTTTCATTTGCCTCAACCAGCTGCTCGCCATTGAGTGTATTGCCGGCCGACCGGCTGTCGGACATATTTCCCGAGTGGCAGGCATCGGTGATGAGGATCACATTTGCCTTAAGTTTTACCGAAAATGAATTGGCGAGTTCGTTCACATCGCGGATACTCAATGCCAGGCCGATATAATTAACAGGAGGTGAATTATAACAGATGAGGTACCCGTTGTTGAAGAGGGTCAGGTTCTCCAGGTCGCCATGCCCGGAGAAATAAAAGAATACGACATCATCCTTTTTACATTTATTGGAGAGTTTATTAATGGCGGTATAAACTGCGGCCTGTGTGGCGCCCGAATCAGTGAGTAAAAGGATATTCTCTTTGGGTACTGCACCTCCGGCCTTCGACATTAAAAACTCGGCAAAAATCATGGCATCACGGTGGGCAAACTGCAACTGCGGAATATCAGCATCCTGGTAACTGGATATACCCACAACAACCGCATATACCTGGGGAGGCTCATTGGTCTGCGAGGTTTGTGAAACACCTTGTTGCGCTTTTGAAGGTAAAAAGCAATTTGCAAGAACAAATATGAAAATGATATACTTCATTCGTTTGCAACTGGCATCGAACAGCAACGAGCTACCCGTTGAAGCTGTTAAAAGCATCGGATTAAATATACCATATTAATCGGAGCAATCACAACTCATTTGCTGTTTATCTTCCTAATGACCATACAATTGATTAAACAGAAATTTAAATGTGCCGTGCGATTGCGCACGGAATGTGATCTCGGGGCCAAATACATACAAATTACCTTTTCCCACAGTTGCGCAGAATGCCGTAACTCCGTTCTTTAAATAGGTTTGGCCCCATGCCCAACCGCTGCGCAGAGGTTTGTCGGTTGCAAACCAGGCAAGCGGCTTTATGATGCCGCTGCTCACCGCATCGGGATTAAGCCGGAAAACTGGATTATTATCGAAATACACATCCGCCTCTTCTGGCATACCGGCAGTGGCCGGGTCTTTGTTGTCAACGGTTACTTTCAGGATACTGCCGGGTATATAATATTTCTCTCTTGGCAGTGCTTTCTCCACTCCGCTCTCGATCTCCACCATTGCATCTGTTACAGGCAGTTTGAGGTGATAGGCTAGTTGGGTGCTGCTGCCGATCGTTACAATTTTCCCGCCCTGCTCCATAAATGTTTTTAATTGGGGTATGGATGTTTCGTTGTTTATACGCCCGGTCATGTTTCTGAATTCCGCAGGAATGAGGCTGTCTGTTCTTCTTTCTGCATTGAACGTGTTTCTGCTATTAACAGACGGGATCGCTCCTCCTACAAAAACGATCACATCGTATTTCTCTTTCAGGTTCCCACTGTCGATACGTTTTGGATAGATCACCTCATAATTGAAATTGAATTTCTCTAAGATGAACCTTGTCCAGCCTGATGGCATCGAGCCTCCATACGTATCCCATAATGCGATCCTTGCTTTATGCAGTTTCTCCAGCGAAGACGGTTTTTGTGATAAAGGCTGGAATGCGGCACCGCTTTCTTTTACTATCTCATCGATCATTGCCTCCGATCTGTTACCTGCCTGGATATAGAATGAGCCGTTATTTTCCCCGCCTTTCACCCGGTATACTTCCATTCCCTTATTAAGAAGCATATTGGCAGCCTTGAAGGACTGGTTTGCCCTTGCATCAAGGATATATCCTTTGGAGGATGGAACAACTGAGCCGTTCACTTTTAATAACCCTCCTCTCGGGTTTGTATCAAATGGTCCGTCAAAGCCATCCATGATTCGGTCGAATGAAACGCCCATCTGGTAAGCAAGGGTCCATCCAGCAGCGTCGTAAGGCGGTACCGGTGGTCCTCCCGGGTATTGAAAGTCGTTGGGGTGGTCCTGTGGTTCGAACAGGTCGATTATATGTGGGCGAAAGGCCTGGTTGGTCTTTACAATGTATGAACCTGCGGGATATTTTTTTCCCGCAACGGTAAATGCTTCTTTTGCTTTTTGCACTACCACCCCGGTGCGGATCAAGGCATTCAAAAATTCAACCGCAGTAGGAAGGTCGGGCTGATCCGAAGGGATGATATAACCCCTGGGGGTTCTGTAAGCCGGGTTCTTCATCACCGAATCATAGAAACGAATTGGAATGTTCGCTGTTGGAGCAGGGCGATTAGGTTCGGCAGCCGGCCTCCTTTTCAATGAGTCCTGGTAAAGGCGGTTGATCTCCTCTATTTTCGATGGAGAAAACACCCAGCTATCCTTACTGCCTTTTTCAACGGAATTCAAACCCATCCGGTACATGTTGAACATAAGTTCATCCTTATTCCGGGATGCATAATTCAATACGGCATAATTGAGTGAAACGGAATAGTCAATGGATTGACGGAAGTACCACTTCTGAGGCGTTACCGGGTAAGGGGTTGCTCCATTGGGGAGCAGCCTGCTTGTTACCACCGGCACCTCCATCGGTGCCGGGTTGCCAATGATCTCTGTAAGCAGCCCGATCATGTTATGGAAATAGGTGGTGGTTCTTAAACCCCCGTTGTACCAGGTGGAATATACGGAACCCGACCTGCTGGTATACCCTGGTTTATTCTCTGCATTGAGCCGGTTCTGCATGGCGGCGCCTATGGCGTCGAGCCCGGTGATGATTAGCGGATCAAATACATAATTAAAAGGGTCACGATAGGGAGCACCTGCAACCACCGACCCCTGCGGGCCCGATTGGTGATGGTTATACATGATCTGGGGAAGCCACTCTATATACAATTGCCGGGCAATGTTTTGTGATTCCTTCAGGTTGAACATGTAAAAGTCGCGGTTGTTATCATGTCCTGCGTATTTTTCATAGAGCCTCGGAACATTGGCCAGCGAACGCTTTTCCGGTTTCGGCTCCCGCATGTACCAGTTGCTGATGAGTTCCTGCCCGTCGGGGTTGGCATGTGTCATCAAAATGATCACGTCATCGAGGATACGCATCGTCTCTTCATCGTTCCTGCTTAATAGCTGGTAGGCAGTCTCGATCAATTGGTGTATTCCTACGGTTTCATTCGCGTGCAGGCCGCCGTCGATCCAAACAACTGCCTTCCCGGTCTTCGATAATCGCTTTGCTTCTTCGATTCCTACATCAACGTTCCCAAGTTTCTGGGATATCTGTTTATAATACTCAAGTTTCTTATGATTCTCCGGCGAAGTAACGATCAGCATGAACTGGTCTCTTCCTTCCTCCGTCTTACCTATCACGGTATATGTTGCCCGGGGTGATGCGGCCGCAAGCTTTTTGAAATAAGCTTCTGTCTGGGTGAAATTGGCAAGCTGGTAATTATCACCAATAGCGAAACCAAAATGTTCGTTGGGTGAAGGGACCGTTTGGGCATAAACCGACCCTGTAAAACAAAGTACCACTAACAAAAGGGGTAAACGTTTGGCAGGCATATTTCTCATTTGACAGTTGGTAAAGAATTAGAATAGCTAATAATTAAATACATACTCAGTGGCCGGCGCCCTGGAGTCAGGTGGCTGCTTTTATTGCGTCGTTAAATGAAGCGGCTACTGCCGCTGTATCCCTGCTGATGAGGCTTTCATTCACCATCAGGTAAACCTTGTTAGCAGCGTTGGGCATACCGATCCGGATATTATATCCATCACGCAGTTTGTCACGGAATTTCTTCCCGTCGATCTTTTTGTCCAGCTCCATCATGAAGATATTGGTACCGTTATCCAGCGCATTCACTTTGATCTCTTTTGTTTTGTTCAGGGCTGCAAAAAGTTCGTTGGATCTTCTTACGGTTTCTTTCATCCTGTCCTCAAAACCTTCCAGCCGGTATAATGCCATGGCAGCATTTGTCCAGTTACCGAACATATTTCCCCCATGGATCTTTATAAGGTGAGGCATTTTTTCGATCACTGCCCTATCCCCGCAAAGCACAGCGCCGCCCGAAGCGCCGAGGTATTTGTACAGGGAGATATAGATGGTATCAAAGTAGGATGCGTATTCTTTTATGCTTACGCCGGACCAGGCCGAGGCCATGTAGATGCGTGCACCATCGAGGTGCGTGCGGATATTATTGCTCCGGCAGTATTCACTGATCTTTCTGATCTCTTCAATGGGTATCATCCGGCCATCTGTTCGCCTCACGGGGTTCTCTATCGAAACGGCCCCGATACCGCTGTTGAATACCTCCAGGTCTTTCAATGAATCAACCGCCTGTTTCAATTCATCCGCAGTGAACCAGGTCTTGTCCTTTGCCAACGGCATCAGGCGTTTGCTGAATACCGATTGAGCCGCATCGGCTTCATCACGGTAAACATGGCTGGTATCCTGAACGAACACTTTGGTATTACCGCCGCTCAGTACTGCAATGGCGAATTGGTTGGCCATGGTTCCGCTTGGCATGAACACTGCCTTTTCTTTGCCGGTGATCTCTTCGAACCTTTTTTCCAGCGCCCCAACAGCTCCCCCGGTTCCATACCTGTCCTTTTCTATTGGTTTTTTATTGTTGGCCT
This sequence comes from uncultured Ferruginibacter sp., assembly GCA_964645235.1. GTDB lineage: Bacteria > Bacteroidota > Bacteroidia > Chitinophagales > Chitinophagaceae > Ferruginibacter. Next base: position 11,088 of record CAZYAT010000041.1, read on the forward strand.
TCTGCAATTCCTCCAGGTAAGCGGAGGGTTCATACATGATCCCATCCCCGAAGAAAACAACCGGGTCTTCGTTCCCGGTATAATGGCTGCTTAATCTCTCAGCCGCTTTTAACCCGGATGAAGGTATCAATACAGGCAACAATGCAAGGCCCGATCCCTTTAAGAAATTCCTCCTGTTCTGGTTTGCCATACAACGGTTTTTGAGTACTGTAATTTATAGAAAATACTTCTTCATTTCACAGGTGGATTTTAAGTTCCCTGAAAATTTTATAAACGGTACATTTGCTTTCAATATTCATCAAATCGATAAATGACGCAAGACGATATTCTAAAACTGGTACTCTATATCCTTGGAGGCTTTGTGGTGGGGTTTATTGTTCACAAATGGCTCATGCCTTTGCTGAGTAAGCTGGCATCCCGTACCAAACTGAAATCAGACGATCTTATTATCGAGACCATTACCAAATGGGTGGTTGCCTGGTTCGTGGCGCTTGGTCTGTTCCTCGGCCTGCGGCGCATCGATATGGATATGCGATATCATACCTGGCTCGAGAACGGGCTGATGATATTTTACATATTCTCAGCCACCATGATCCTGGCGAGGGTCATATCCGGTATGTTGCGGATAAAAGCCACGGGTACCGATAACGTGATCCCCTCCTCATCCATCATTGGCAATATTGTACGCGGGATCATCTATATCATCGGCTTACTGATCATTCTTCAATCGCAGGGGATTTCGGTGGCGCCCATCCTCACAGCCTTGGGTGTGGGTGGTTTAGCGGTTGCGCTTGCCTTGCAGCCTACCCTGTCCAATTTATTCGCAGGGCTGCAGATCATCGCTTCTGGCAAGATCAATCACGGCGACTTTGTAAAACTCTCCACTGGCGAAGAAGGATTCATCGAAGACATCACCTGGCGGAGCACTACCATCCGGGGCGATGCAGACCATACGATCATTGTTCCCAACTCGAAACTGGCGGACATGATCGTTACCAATTTTTATCTCCCAACTAAGGAATTATCTTTTTCGGTAGAAGTGAGCATCAGTCCGGATAACGACCTGGAGCGGGTGGAACAGGTCACTAAAGAAATAATAAGGGAAACACTTGACTCATCTGAAGGAGGTATGAAAAACTTTGAACCACTGATACGTTATTTTGCTGTCGTGGATAACCGGATCAGCCTGCGGGCCATACTGAGGGTGGTGGAATATTCATACCGGTTCCCGGTACGCCATGAGTTCATTAAGAGGCTTAACAAACGCTATCAGCAGGAAGGAATAAAAATGGCCTTCCCCCTGCAAAGCGTATTCATCACCAGCAAAGGAAACTCCGAAGAGTAGGTTCGGAAAAGAACATTGAGTACTACAACGAGCATTGTTCCGTACTCAATGTTCAAAAATTGAATGTTAATTCTTTGGACTGTTTTTGGCTTCGGTTCTTTTCGCAACCGGCAAAAGTTTAAAATACCTCACCCTGAACTCATCATTCACCAGTTCTCCCTGCACCTCAGCCTTACGTACCGCATTGCAAAAACCATCATGGGCATGTGCATCCCCGAAATCATCGATCGATGCGCCATTAACGTAATAGGCATTATCACCGATCTTAACTGCCAGTGCGCAGGTCTTTCCGGGCAGGCCGAACTTGCATTTTCCGCAGGAAGCCTCCACGACATCCGGTTTTCTACTCTGGTCGGCTACTCCCACGGTATTTTTTTGAGCCAGTACAGGCAATGTGAATAAACTACCAAGCAGTAAAAGAGAGATGAATTTCATATGTGTTGATTTATATTTAAAGATACGAATTTGTGGTTACTATAACCTGGCCTTCCCACCTGTCAGGCAACATTACCGCCGGGGTTAAAATCCAGTTCCACTTCCTCCTCCCTGTCGCAATGCGTGATCTGTGCAAAAGCGCTGTAAATGGAACCAATCATAAGCGGAAGGCTGAACAAGAGCCCGATCCCGCAGGGGATGGCGCTGATGATAAGGATCACTCCCAATACGATGAATAAGCCTACCAATGGGAAGAAGTTCTTCATGGTGACCTTCCTCGACATTTCCATGGCAGGCCACCCTTCCATCCGGTAGACGACAACAAAATGGATCTTGAATGCCCACATAACGGAGATGACCAGTGCAATAACAAAGAACCCCAGGAACATCAGCACATTAACGGGGTCGAGGAGCATGCTTTTTACCAACTCCTGGATCTCTTCCCGGTTTTGATAAGCGCCTTGGCCTTGTGACAAAGTGATCAGCTCAAATATGTCCGGAAGGAGTTTGAAAAAGAAAAGAGCCATGAACAATACGATCACCGCTGTCTCAATTAATGAACATACCATGATCTGTGCGAGGTAACTGAAGCCTTTGAAAACCTCGCCGAAATCCTGCCAGGGTTCATTCCTCGAAACATGCCAGGTAATGAATATGGCACTTGCCATAAAACATGGACTGATGATCAGGTTATTGGCAAGGCTTCCCACAAAGGGGATAAATCCTATAAAAGCCCCGATGACAACGGCTACGATCCCACCAAGTATATACATTCCCAGGTGCCTTGATACAAGATTCCAGCCATCAGAAATGGCATTACCGATCGAAAAACTGTGGTCGCCGGATTTTAACTCTTCTAAAGATTTCATACTCTTTTTTTGTCAAGATAATGATTTTATACATTTAATTTCCTGCTATCGGTCACTGGTGGATAAAGTAAATTTCAGTCATTCTTTCATCCTGCATTTGTTATCGCTTCTCCTGTCCGGCCAACCATCTCTTGAAAATAACCGTTGTTGTATTTGATCCTGTTCACAAGCCCGATCTCTATTAATATTGCATGGAATGAAAAAGTATAGCCTGCTTTTCGTGTACCTTGTTTTGGTTGTTTCTGTCGCACATGCCGGCGCAGCTGATACCATATTCCGCAAAAAATATACTACCACACGTTTGAAAGGGGCGCCGATCGTACTCGATGGCATCCCTTCAGAAGATACCTGGAACAACGTGGACTGGGGCGGGGATTTTACCCAGTGGCAACCCGCAGAAGGGAAAGCCCCATCCCAACCTACCCGCTTTAAGATCCTTTACGACGACCGATTCCTGTACATCGCTTATGACTGTATCGACAAAGCTTCAGATTCCATTGATAAACGTATGGGGCGAAGGGATGCATTCCCCGGGGACTTTGTAGAGATCAACATCGACAGTTATCACGATCTCCGCACAGCCTTTTCATTCACACTTTCTGTTTCAGGTGTTCGGGGCGATGAATTCGTAAGCAATGATGGGAATAACTGGGATGCCAACTGGAACCCAATCTGGTATGCCAAAACGCATATCCACAAGGGAGGCTGGACAGCCGAAGTAAAGATCCCCCTTAGCCAGTTGCGTTATGGCAATGAAAAGGAAAAAGTATGGGGTATACAGGTCATGCGGCGCATTTTCCGTAAAGAAGAAAGATCGACTTGGCAGCTTATTCCCCAGAACACGGGTGTATGGGTAAGCCGTTTTGGCGAACTGCATGGCCTGAATAATATCCCTTTTCACCGCCAGGTGGAGATAGCCCCCTACGTGACCGTACAGGCAGATAAATACAAAAAAGAAGCGGGCAATCCATTTGCCGATGGCTTTGATACAAAGCTTACCGGCGGGCTGGATGGAAAAGTGGCGGTAACGAATGACCTGATACTTGACTTTACCATCAACCCTGATTTCGGCCAGGTGGAAGCTGATCCATCACAGGTACGTATCGACGGGTTTCAGAATTTCTTCAGCGAGAGAAGGCCGTTTTTCATCGAGAGCAGCAATATATTCGATTACCAGCTGACAGGCTCTGCTGCCGGTGGTGAATACGATTCCGATCTCCTGTTCTATTCCCGACGCATCGGGAGTTCTCCGCACGGGTACCCCAATACGGCAAGCGGAGAGTATGTAAAATATCCACAGAACACTACCATCCTGGGTGCTGCCAAATTCAGCGGCAAGACAAAAAAAGGATGGAGCATCGGTGTGCTGGAAAGCATTACTGAAAGAGAGAAGGCCACCATTGATAACGGAGGTAAACGAAGGAAAGAACTGGTTGAACCTTTCACGAATTATTTTGTAGGCAGGTTGCAGAAAGACATCAACAGCGGAAATACCGTCATTGGAGGCATCTTCACCGCCGTTAACCGTGAACATGGTTTGGATGATATACTCCATCGCAGCGCTTATTCAGGCGGCGTTGACTTTCTGCATTTCTGGAAGCGGCGGACCTGGTACGTTCGCGGCAATTTTATTTACAGTAAAGTAAATGGAACCAACACTGCCATTTTAAATACACAGAATGCATTCGAGCATTTGTTTCAACGGATTGGTGCTAAAGAAGTTTCGGTAGACAGCACCCGCACCTCATTGACTGGTACAGGCGGAACGATCCGCTTCGGGAAAAGCGGCGGCAGAGGAGGCAAGATGGGACAGGTTTTGCGTTTTGAAACCGGTGTTACGCTTCGTTCTCCCGAACTCGAGTTGAATGACATCGGCTTTATGCTGACCGCCAATGAGATCAACCACTGGACCTGGGTGGGACTTCATTACCAGCGTCCGTTCTCCATTTTCCGCAGCGCCCGTTTGAATTATAACCACTGGTTCCGCTGGGATTATGGCGGACAGCTATTGTACGAACAATTCAATTTCAACAGCCACGCCACCCTGCGGAGCAATTGGCAAACGGGTACCGGCGTGACCTGGAATCCCTATGATGTTTCAAATACGGCCCTTCGTGGCGCCGGGTCCTTGCGCCGTCCACCCGGTATCGGATGGAATTATTATGTGTACAGCGATTACCGGAAAAAAGTATATGCACAGCTTAACCTTTTCAAATGGTGGGGTTTCGACAACAGTATGGTGATTAACAGCGCCGGTTTAACGGTCAACATTGTTCCGTTCAATGCACTTAATATCAGTATCGGGGGAAACTACAACCGCAACTGGAGGCGTCAGGACCAATTTGTAAGCCAGGTAGCATACAACGGTACCGATCGCACCATTGTAGCCGAAGTTGACCAGACAACCCTTCGTTTTACCGGAAGGCTCACTTACAATATCACTCCCGACCTTACCGTGCAATATTATGGCCAGCCATTCATTACAAGGCCTGAATACAATCATTTTGCCTGGGTTTCCAATGCACTGGCAAAAGACCTTGATAAACGCTTCACCAGGTATACGCCCAGCCAGATCAGTTATAACAACGGGACCTATTTCGTAGATGAAGATGCGGATGGAAATTCCGATTACAGTTTTTCAAAACCCGATTTCAATTTTGTGCAGTTCCGTTCCAACCTGGTAGTACGCTGGGAATACAGGCCGGGTTCAGAGTTTTACCTTGTATGGTCGCAGGGGAACACGTCGGATGCTTTCGATGAGCTGGACAGCCCGATCTTCAAAAGCCTTTTCAATAATGCCTTTAGTGGAGGAAACAACCGAAATATTTTCCTGGTGAAATTTACGTACCGTTTCCTGAGGTAGCCACACCGGTCAATACTAGTTGTTGAACTTTACCACTTCAAAATCGCTTCCATGTATTTGTCCTAAACGGCGCAGGTCATCATTATTCCATCGCTCATCCGGGGCCCCGCTGATGTACATGTTACTGCCGATATCAGCGAGGATCAACCCATACTTTTTCATAGCCCGCAATATGACCTGGTTCGTGGCTGAAAACCCGCTGATATCAAAGCTCGCTTTCAGTCTTATCCTTGCACCGAATGGCAGGGAATATTGTCCGCCGCTGCTGTTCACTTTATGGCGGGCGGGATAGATATAAGCGGGCTTTACATTATTGCTTGTAAGCGTAAAACGGATCGGGTGATCAATTTCGCCCTTGAGTACCTCATCGTAGCGGACGAGGCCCGGGAAAATGGGAAGGCCAGCAGCATCTGCGGAGGTCCATCCTTCCGGCCTCATCTGATTGGAGTTGAGATTGAAGATGGCGCCGGAAGAAGCATCCCAATGGTTGCCGTTCACGTGTGCATTAAAAAGTTCGTACAGTTTCTTATTCTCGACATCAACAGCGATCACATGAGCATCCCCGCTCCCGTTCCCTTCAATGGGTGCGTTCAGGGGTGTTGGATAAGGCCCCGGATCGCTTTCATCGCCATAATCTGTAAAATTGATATCGATCTTTGGCTGGTTGCCGCAAACAACTACATAGGGTATCCCAATCGGCGCTCCCTGCCATAACCCACTACCAAAGTCGGCTTTCACTGCAGGAGATGAGATCGCGGCAATGATCTGTGTGTTATACGGATCGATGGGTGCTGCAGATATATCAAGGTTCCAGGGATTATCCGCGGGAAATAGTTGTATGTTCTCTGCAGCTGCCTTTGTTGCGGAACAGGATGAACCTCCCGTACCCCCGCCATTGCCACCGTTACTGTTACCCGTTACATCATTGCTGTTCTTGCTGCATGAACCTAAGAAAAGAAGAAGGAAGAATGTCCATGTAATGAATAATAGCTTTCTCATAGTAGGATTATGTTTCTGCTACTGCCCAAAAATTAAGCCAATGCTTATAAAATCGACCCGGATAGTAGTTATACGGCGTAGAAACCTGACCTCAGAGCTGAAATACCATGAATGGGGCAGTCTGTTCACTGTCAGACCAACCGTTTTTCCATCACCATGAACTCAAGTTTTTGCAAATGCTTACCCGATATCCCGTCTTCTTCGAATGGCACCCTTTTCCCCGTATCTGCGTAACCATGCCTTTTGTACCAGTCAATAAGTTCTGATCGCAAACTGATCACGTGCATATAAATGGCATGGCACCCCACCGATAACGCATATTCCTCTGCTGATTTCAATAGTTGTTTACCAATACCTCCACCCTGCAGGCTGGGTGAAACACTGAACATGCCGAGATAGGTCCTGTCGCCATGTTTTTGCAGGTTCACACAGCCGATGAGCTGATCATCCGGACCGAAGTACCTTAACAGCACACTACCTGGTTTTTCCATCACTTTCTTTACTGTTTCATTGGTTGCCCGTATTTCCCCGGAAATAAGGTCGGCCTCAGTGGTCCATCCCTTCCTGGAAGCGTCGCCCCGGTAAGTGGAATTCAGCAGGCCGGTGATCAAACCGATATCGGCCTGCGTGGCAATGGAAACAGATGGATTCGAAAACAAAGGCGGCATAGGAAGCAATGGGGTTCTTGAATGATCAGTCCAAAAAATGGCGGCTTCTTGCGAGGATAAGGAAAACGATGGCCGTTACAAAACCGAAAAGAATAAAGCCGATTATCCATAAGGCTTTTTCGCCGTCGGACGCTGTTTTGTTTTTTGCAACATATACAATTCCAAGTATCCGGTAAGCCAGGCTGCTGAATGCTAAAACCAACCCGGCAATGAGGATTCCGGGATTGAAAAAATTGCTGAATACTTCGAACGGGTCCTGCGATATGTGCTCATGCGATTGTGCGATGATCGTTAAAATGGCGTTCAGGTAAAAATAAAAGAATACAATGAACGAAATGATCGCCAGGATGAAGAGGCTTAGAAATACGTTGTATCGGTTCATGGTTACTTTCTGGTATCCGGAGTTGGACGGTTACCGGTATTAAAGTTAAGACAAAGGTTTGTCCGATCTTACTGCTCTTCCAGGTTTTTTATCGCTTCATTCAGGCTGGTCTTTAACTGGGCAAAATCATCCCTGGCCAGCAGATCGATATTGAGTGCATTGATGTCGGAAAGAAAAGACAGTAAATTACCCAGTTCGGCGCTGATCCTTCTTACCAGTTCGTATTGGTTGAATTGCTCGGCGGTTGTGTCCTCGCTTTTGTCTTTGATGGTCGCTTCCAGTTTTGCCTCTTCTTCGTTCCAGTAATCGACATATTTTGCAACGACGGCCGGATCGGAAAGGTCTATATCTTCTTCCCGGATAGGAAATACTTTTTTGCAAAAGGTTTCCTTTTCCATACCACAGTTGCGATAGATTTCGAAAAGTTCGAACATGCAGAACCTCGACCGGAAGTATTTATCGCTCAGCGCCACGATAATGATATTCCCTTTCCCGATGTCCTTCATGAAATTAGAGATAAGTCCCTTATAACCCAGGTTCACTTTGTCCCTCACAACATTGTACCCGCTTTTCTTCAATTCATCGTACATCCTGTCAACAACGGTTTCAAGGTTTGTTTCCCATGCATACGAGAAGAATATGCGGGAGTCTAATTTCTTCCCACGGCGTTTCTTTATCCACAGCAGGGTAGCTGTAACAGCAAGCCCGACTAGTAACAAAGTGATCAGAAGCCACCCATACCGGTCCCAGAAACCGGGTTTTGGATCAGGCTTAACCTGGCCATATGCAGTACCCACGGCAATTTCAATCGGCAATACGCTTGCATCGCTTTCGTGCGTATGGCCTTCCGCATCCTGCGAATAGACCATGATGTATACTTTCGAAGTGATCGCTTCTTTTTTGGCGGTGACCTCCCATATCCATTTGGAAGGCTTATTGAATTGTAACTCCTGTTTTTCTTCTCCAAAGATCCGCTCGATGAAGAACACAGATGTATCGTACCGGATATTTACAATGAAATATTTGTCGCCCGAAATGACCAGCGATTTGATAATGGAGGAATCGGTTTCACCGGTCAGTTGTGCCTTTTGTTCGTCCAGGTCGTGTTGCAAACCGGCGATCACGTTTTCCACCGGCTTGTTCAACTGTACCCTCATCTGGATATTCTCCTTATTCCCTTTTTTCATTTTTGGTTTATAGGAATAGGCGATGGAAGCCTTTGTTTCACCTTGCCCGGGCGGAGGAGGTGGTGGAGATGGATTGGGTTCTCCCGAGCCGGTCGAAGTCATTGTGTCAACCATGGCTGAATCGGGTGGTGCTGCAGTTACGGTTTTTACAACTATTGTATCAACACTTTTTACAACAGAGTCTGCTACCGGATGAGCGTCGGTTACCATCGCCGCTGTATCGGCGGGCTCTGTTATTTGAACAGCGGAATCTGTTTTACTTGGTTCATATTTTTCAGCAGCATTATTGCAGGAGGTTTGGGGTAAAATGCCCAGGGAACCCAGTAAGGAAAACAGTATTATCCTTTTTTGCCAGTTCATTAGCTGTTATTTCGTTTGCCGCGGGAAATTGATGTGTTAATATAAGCAACTGTGAGCTATTGTACAATAACCTAAACCGGGTAGAACATTTTTGCGCCAGGGAATGATCATTTTCATTGCCGCTTAAAAAAATTAACTTCGGAAGACAATGCGCAACATGAAACAGAAATTCATCACGTTATCAACTCTTTTTTTAACCATGAACAGCCAGGCCCAGCTCAAGCCCATTACTTCCGGCATTTTTGTGTGGAACGACCTGCCGGTGAAAAAAGAAGCCCAGCGGGAAAGCCGCAAGATCGCCGAGGGTACAACCAATGAATTCGAATACTTCGAGATACATGCTACTACCCAGTACAAGGGTGCAACGTCCCGCCCCCCGCATGCGCAGGACAACCTGGAAGAGCTCATCATCATCAAAGAAGGAAAGCTGAAATGCATCATCGGCGATAAAACCGCCGTGCTTGGTGCCGGCAGCGTACTGCTGATACCGCCCCACGAGATGCAGACCTTTGAGAACACCGGCGACGGACCCGTTACCTATTATGTTTTCATGTTCAGGTCGAAGAACCCGGTGGATATGGAAAGAAGCAAAACTGCCGGAGGCCCATTGCTGATCAATGCCGATACGCTCAACTATACCGAAAAGAACGACCGCGGTACCCGCAGGTATTTCGACCGGCCAACAGCGATGTGCGCCAATTACGAGATGCATACCACTACCCTTAAAAAGCCAGGACCCAGTCATGCCCCGCACCAGCATGTGGATACAGAGATCATCCTGATCATTAATGGTGAAGTAGGTATGATGATCGATGGAAAAGAATACAAAGGTTCGGCCGGTGATTTTTTCATTGCGGAAAGCGGAAAGCTGCATGGAGTTCTCAATGCCGGCGATGAACCTTGTACCTATTTTGCTTTCAAGTGGAGGTAAGTATCTATTATTCCTTTTCCTCGTCGATCCACAGAACTGAATTGCCTGTTCCGTATTCATTCTGTTCCCAGAGTTTATTGGCAGGGTCGAGTATCCACTTCCCATCCACCAGGAATTTATACCGGTGTTTGCCTTTGTTGAGGTGGGCCCTGAATATCCATTCATCTCCTTCCCTTCTCATAAGCAGGGAATTGGGGTCCCAGTTATTCAGGTCGCCCGACAGGTATACTTTCTTTGCATTCGGGTATCCTTTTAACCGGAAAGTGAAATTGGGATCTATCACCAGCACAAAATTGCCACGTGTGACGGAATCGCGGAGTTGCTTTCCATCCACTTTCAGGCTGTATTCATAATTGCCGGCGCCAAGGGTATAAGCCAGTTCCCAACCCATAGGTGTCCTGGTCATAAATAGTTCATTCTCGTGCCAGTTATTGAATGAGCCGTACAAGACCACTTTACCAGCTTCGGTATACCCGTTCAGCTTAAAGCGGTAAGGCTTTCCAACCCGGATGACAGAATTATAACTGTTGTATTCATTGGGCAGTTTATCGGGGTTGCCGGGATCGGCAAACCAATATCCATCTGCAATGAAGCGGTATGTATGGGTACCTTCGGAAAGATAAACAGGCAATGTCCACCCGCCGGCTGTTCGTTGCATCAGCAGGTTTCGTTCCTTCCACTGGTTGAAACTACCTGCCAGGTAAACTTTTTTTGCAGACGCATAACCTTCCAGGTTGAATGTATGGTTGGTCTTGTAATAAACAGAGTTATCATTACCGAGTCCGTCGTTCTCCACGTTCGCATTATCGCGGTCGATCGTCCAGTTGCCATCGGAGATGAATTTATAGAGGTACTTCCCGGCTCCCAGCTTTACATCCAGCACCCAGCCACTATCGGTCCTGTTCATTGCCAGAGCCCCATTCTCCCAGTTGGTGAAACTGCCTGCAAGCAACACCTTCCCGGCGGAAACATTTCCTTTCATAAAGAAAGTGACCACTGAATCGTTCACCACAAAGGCGGCTTTATTCTTAAAGCGGTTATAACCGAAATGTACCTGCGCCATCGGTACCGGGTCGCGGCCTTTTTGAGTGAGGATGATCTTATCGCCTATATTGTTCATATTATCAGCGCTGAACAATGGCTTACTGATAACAAACAGCTCCTTATTATCGATGTCGATCTTCCATCCCAGTTTTTTCAGCGTATCGGTAACACCTGTACTAAGGCAACTGCCCAGGTCAAGGTCGTACAATTCGTACCTGCTGACAAAGCTGTCGAGTGAAGCTTTAGAGATATCCTTACCGACCGCGATGAACATCTTTCCGTTCTTTACGGTATAGGACCGTACGGGTTCCTGCGCAGCAGCGTGCAGCGATACAAGCAGCAACAGCAGCAGCCATCCTGTCCTCCAATATGTTAGCATGACCGATACCCTCCTCATTTCCATATATACATTTTATTCGTTACAAAGTTAAATCCTATTTTATGCAGGGAAAGAAAATCAAAGCCCAAAATCCCATCGATACAACTGTTATCAGCCAGGCAAGTTTTTTCCAGGTTGGTAATGATCACGGGTAAACTACCTGTATTCCTGTCACCGATCTGCAGATTGTTGAGGTTTCCGTAAAGCGCTTCCACTTTTTTCTCACCAGTCCCTGTAAGCTGGATACGGCGCAGGATCTCCACGTTGTCGAATATCTTATCGGGCAACCGGCTATCCAGCAGGTTCGATTCTGCCCCCGAATCGATCATCAGCCTTAGCTTCTTCCCTCCCATGACCGTACGGGTGACCAATTTATGATTCCATATTTCAATGGGAACAGTAGTATATGCCGATGTATCGGCCAGCAAAGCATTCTGCATCTGTGGACCTTTTCTTGATACCCGGCTGATATGAAGTTCACCGTTCTCATAATCGATGATCACCTCTAACTGGCGCAATTGGGCCAGTCCTACCAGGCCGAGTATCCGTACACCTTTTGTGTTCTCCAGGTGGCCAAGGTTGACCAGGTCAGCTGCCACTGCTTCGCTTTTAATACAACCGAATGAAAATCTCCCTACCTGGGTTTTTTTAACTGAAGCAACAGTGCCTGTGATACCGCTCTGTTCTTCGGTGGCATCGGTGCTGGTGCGGTAATCCCGGAAATAAGTAAGATTGAGCACCATCCCCGGTGCCCCTGTGTCGAGGATGAAATTTCCTTCGGTGGTATCTGCCTTCGCCCTGATCAGTATCAGGTTGCCTGCCCGGCTGAAAGGTATGATGCAGGAAACGGAATCGGCATAGCTCGTTCCGAAACGGATGGACAGCGGTTTTTTCGGCAGCGGTGCAGGCCCCGGACCAGCCCAAATGATCTGGCCTGTTACCATTGTAAAGAACAGTAAAAGGCAATATCGTGGTACCAGGACGATGGAGATCATTATTCCGCTAATTTACCCGGAATAGTCGAAATACAGGCTCCCGCTGCTGGAGTTCTTGCATCTCCGGCTTTTTATGCTTAGGTTTATCCGTTCATCCCGCCCGCCGAAAGCGACTCTCACATTTATTCTTAACAATAAAAAGAACTACGAAATGAAAAAAATGTTCCTGATCACTGCCGCAGCATTCCTGTTCGGCTGCAACAATGAAGCAGCAAAAGAAGGCGAAAAGCCTGCTGAAAGCAAACCTGCCGAATCGGCCAAAGTAACCCTGCCCCAGAAAATGCTTTACCAGGCGACAGCCACTGAAGGAGATCCGAACCTGATCGTGTCGGTTATGAACTTCAATACCGATTTTATTGCAGGCAAACTGGATAATATCGGCTCCTATTTTGCCGATTCGGTTCACCTGATATTTGCAGATGGCATGGAAGTGAATAATGTCCGCGACAGTATCGTTGCGGGTATAAAAGGCTGGCGGAACATGATGGACAGTGCCAAACAAAGTTATATCAGCGCCATCGCGGTAAAGAACAAAGACAACGGAGATGAGTGGGTAATGCAGTGGATCGACGAGACCCATTATTACAAGGGTGGAAAAAAAGAGCACGTGGTTTACCACGAGGATTACCGGATGGTGAACGGTAAGATCAGGGAGTGCTTTCAGCACCAGCAGGGCGTGATGGAGAAAAAATAATGAACAATAACTCGGAAGTCAAAATTCAGAAGCAAGGATCCAGCCCGATCTTCCCCTTTTGAATTTTGACTTTCGTGTTCAATAGATCGATGAACCGATCCTGGTATCCGAATCCTTAAATGCTTTCCTGAACCTTATTTCGGTTTTCCGGGCTTCTCTGTTTCTCTTCTGCACCAGCAACGTCTGGTACAATCCATACAATGCCCAGCCGTTCTCGTTATTGTATAAGAGGTCCTTCCTGAATGTTTTTTCTGCCTGCACAGCATCGCCTTTCCCGAGGTAAGCAGCTCCCAGGTAATGTTTGGGGTTCAATATCCAGTCTCGGGGTTCATTGTATACCATCTTCGATTCGATCGAATCGGCCTTTCTGAAATGCCTGATCGCCCCATCATACAGTTTCCTGTCGAAGTGAATGGCACCCAGCAGGGTTTGTTCCGCTATCCTTGCGCCTTCTATTGCTGGTGAGAAAGGAGTAAATGGCAGCAAAAGAGAACTGTCTTTCATCCTTTCCCTCAATTGATCAAGTTCCTCTCCTGCTTCCCTGAAATTCTGTTTGGCAGAAAAGGCCATTCCTCTCCCAAAATGATAAAGCAGGTTTGCATAGACCTGCGTCGGATGGGGCTGTTCCAGGCGTAACAGTTCGTCCCAGCGGGCAAAGCGTATATTAACCATCATCGGGGTCATATGGATATACTGTACATAAGTTCCCATGGGCGCCGGGATTGAAAGGTAATCGGGCAGAATACTTTTAACGGTTTCTTCTGCCGACTCTATAGCAACCTTGTAGTTGCCCATCATCATGGCATTGTTGGTTTTCATGTGCAGGTTGTGGATGATGTAGAGGAAATCGGCTCCGGTTACGGGTGCGTACATCAGGATCGAACGCCGGTAACTGTTTACCGCATTGATATTCACATCCACCCCTTTGGTATAATTTCCGGTACGCAGGTAAATATGTGAAGGCATATGCACAAGGTGAGAAAGGCCCGGGTTGGTGATCCCCAACCTGTTGGCACTTGGCAGGGCCAATGATGCATATGGAGAAGGTTCCATCACATGTATATAATAATGGTTGCCCCCGGGATGCCCGGGGAATTGAGCGATCAGCTTTTCAAGAACATTTCTTATTCCAGGCGTCCACTCTTTTGGCGTCCCATCTGTATTCCACAGGTCCCATGGATGCTGAAGCATCATGGCATCGGCGTATAAAGCCTGTGCATCTGCATTTGAATTAAATTTCCCATAAACAGCCTTCATCCTGGCGGTATACAATTCATTAAGCCCTGCCCTGGTTACGTCGGTTGAATCGGCAGTATAACGGACCGACATCGCATCGATCAATACTTTTTCAAATGCGGAGGCATTGGCAGACATTTCATTTGCCATTTTCACTGCCGCCAGGGCATCGGGGGAGGCACGGTAGCCGAAATCGTTGATGTTCGGTCCATAGCTCAATGCCTGTGCCCAGTACAGGATTGCACAACCGGGGTCGAACCTTGCCGCTTTTTTGAAAGATGCCATGGCTTCGATGATATGAAAACCGTAGTACATGTTGATGCCCTGGTTGAAATAGAATTGGGCGCTGTCGTTCCTGCTGGATATTCTCCATACGTATTTACCGGCGCCGGGTATGGGCGGGATATCGGTATCTTCGATCCATATCTTCATCTCACTCCAGTCAGGGCTGCACCGGATGGCATTTTTCAGCTTATATTCCTCGAGATCATATAAAACCGGCTTATTGCTTTCAATGAGCCGGAAAGCCAGTACCATAACGAAAGAAAGAAGAATGGCCGGGTAAAAATAACGAGGGCGCATAAAGCATATTTCAGCATAAGATAGTTCGGGAAGGTGGTTTTTTCAAATTGTTTTATGCGGCAAATGCGGCCAGGCTGGCCTTATGAAAAACAGTTCCCCCCGGCAAAACCTGAAAAACAAACCACGATCATGATTCCTGCTTTCGCGTATCATGGTTTTTTGGATGCTTTTCGCATAGGTTAGTAAGAGGAATTTTTTTCACTTAAATCTTGTTTTATGAGAAAGATACTGTTACTGTTCCTGTTGTTCCCGGTACTGGACAGCTATGCACAAAAATGGGAGAAGAACTATGAATCCGTTGATAATTGCATCTGCGGACTGTCGAAAGTGAAAAAGAATGGAAAGATCGGTTATGTGAATAAAGAGGGTGTGGAAGTGATCAAATTGCTGTACGATGAAGGACTCACTTTCAATGAAGGTTATACCGCCGTTCGGCTAGATACCAAATGGATGTACTACGACAGCACCGGCAAGGCCATCACAGATGCCATTTATGAGGACGCATATAATTTTAAGGAAGGGCTTGCCCCCGTTGCCCAGGACAACAAGTATGGGTTTATCAATACAGCGGGCAAACTGGTGATCCCGATGCAGTTCTCCAATGCCCGTGGCTTCAGCGAAGGGCTGGCACCTGTTGCCAATGCAAAAGGGTACTGGGGATTCATCGATGTAAAAGGTGAGTGGGCAATCAAGCCGGCATACGATTTTACCGGAAATTTTGAGAACGGCGAGGCCAGGGTGATGAAAGACAACAAAATGATGTACATCGACCGGCAGAACCGGGTCGTGCATCAATAACCCGGGAATTATTAAGGCTGAAAAGGGTTGCCTATTTTAAATGCCGAATATCTTTTCTATTTTGTTGTTCTAACCAAAACTACTAGTATGAAAAAAATGATCGTCGGCGCTATCGTAGGTGCCATCATTCTCTTTGCCTGGCAGTTCCTTACCTGGGGTGTGCTGAATCTCCATGAAGCACAACAGAGGTATACGCCAAAACAAGACAGCATCCTTAATTACCTTAATTCACAATTCACTGAAGATGGAGGGTATTTCTTACCCACGTATGCTCCGGGATCTTCGAAAGAGGAAATGGAAAAGCAAATGAAATCATCAGAAGGTAAGCCTTGGGTTCAGATATTCTATCATAAAAGTATGGCGGGCATGAATAAAATGTTCATGAACATGGCAAGAAACCTGGCAGTGAATATCGTGATCATGCTCATGCTTTGCTGGTTGCTGCTGAAGATACCCTCACCTTCCTTCGGTACTATTTTCGCCGGAACATTGGGAGCAGGGCTGATCGCTTTCCTTCATGGACCGTATACCATGCATACCTGGTACGAGACATTCGATATGATGACCCACTTTACTGATGCGATCATAGCCTGGGGCGCCACAGGCCTTTGGCTTGGCTGGTGGCTGCGAAGGGGAAATAGCTGATCTGTAAAAACACAGATAATCAAAGGCAGGGTCACCCCTGCCTTTTTTAGTATTACTACGTTTTCTTCAATGCCCACCATGTCCATACAGCGCCCAACAGGTCAACAACCCCAAATACGGCCAGCTGTGCCGGGGCATACTTCAATAGTACCAGTGCGGTAAAGCTGCAGAAGACAAAACAGCGGGCGTGTACCGTGAACCGGAACATATCTCTGTTGCCGGTCACGGCATTGCGGTGATAATAGTAGGCGATACAGAGCGCCAACACCCCCACCACCCTTATCCATACTTCATTGGTCTCAGGTATCTGGAAAATTCCAAAAAACTGGTTGGGAATGATCAGAAGCGTCAGTCCTGTTGCATACAGGTAAAAGGCAAAATAGTAAACTGATTTGGCAGAAGAGCTCATATTGGTTCGTTTTGGTTGATTGAATATACCACTACCAGGTAACAATTGCAACTGCCGGCCTTCATATGTTAATTGCCTGTTCACAATAGTTATATTTCTGTGAAAGAGGGTTTTATGGTAAGGTTATTGCGACCGTTCCGCTGTCTTAATTATATAAGGTATATGAACCTATTTTTTACATCTAAAAACTTGCACATGAAAAAAACAAACCTCAGACCAGTTTCACAAAGGTTCTTCCTCTTTCCTTTGCTGGCTGCGATCTTTCTGTTGTCTGTCTTTGCAGACTCTGCTTCTGCACAAGGCAACAGGGGCGGAAGGGAACGGGGTAATGATGGCTGGAGAGAAAGGCAGGGCCGCTCTTTCGAACGACGAAATGAAGGTTCGGTCGAAAGGCCCGACCGGGGTAACAGGCAACGGAACGACGAAGCATTCAACAACCGCAACCGCCGTTACAATCCTGGGGAGATCAACCGTAATGATGACTGGAGGAATAACCGCCGCAACGACGACAACAGGCCTGGCAACAATGATTGGAACAACCGGAAAAGAAATGATGGAAACCCGAATGCGAGCCGCAATGATGACTGGAGGAATAACCGCCGCAACGACGGCAACAGGCCTGGCAACAATGATTGGAACAACCGGAGAAGAAATGATGGAAACCAGAATGTGAACCGAAACGGGTACGAGCGCAGGGATGAAGGCTTCAGAAGGAACAACAATTACAACCGTAACCTGTATACAAGAGAGCGTCCCGGTTACCGCCCCGTATATCAGTACGACCGGAGGCCGGTATACGACAGGTATGACCCTTGCTGGCGATACAACTACCTGCCACGCAGGAACAGTTACTTTTACAGCGTTCCTTCCTCTTATTTCAGCATCAGTTTCGGCGGATGCAATTACCGTTACTGGGACGGGGTATTCTACCGCCCGTTCAACAACCTGTTTACCGTTTGTGCCCCGCCGATCGGCATTTACATCAATGTATTGCCCGTAGGCTACAGCAGGATCTATGTGCGCAATTATCCCTACTATTATTATAACGGCACCTTCTACGACCAGCGTGGAAGCAATTACTACGTGGTGTCACCGCCGGTAGGCGCTGTAGTGGAAAGCATACCGGATGGATATGAAACAGTAGTGATCGATGGGGAGACCTATTACGTTGCAGACGGGGCACAGTATAAACCTGTGATCGTGGAGAACGGTGAGATCTGGTACGAGGTGATCAAAGCAAACTGATCGATACAAGCACAATAAAAGCAAACAGGAAGGCCAATCCTTCCTGTTTTTTTTCTGCTTCTTGATCTTCGAGGTTTAAGCTCTTATCGACAAGGCCTCCCTTCTTGTGCTGGCAAGGTAAGCCCGGGAGGCATTGCCTGGTTGGGGGTTATTATTTTACTCCGTCAGTACTGAAGTACTTTCACAGGATTTAATCACGACAATGATGGTTCTGCAGCAGCAGCGGGTTCAAGGATGGATCTGACCGGCTTTCACAGGATGGGGATCTTTAACTGTACAAAGATGTTTTTGTATACAATAATAACATGTAAACCCTTTTGTGAATCTTGTGTAGATGTTTTACGATGCATGCGCATGTGCAAAACATTCCGGTTATGATAAAATAGACTTTCTTTGCACCGGTATGAGTCTATTCATCGCTTCTTTGAATTCGGGCAGTAACGGCAACTGCTATTATATTGGTAACAGTACCGACGCAGTGTTGATCGATGCAGGCATTTCATGCAGGGAAACGGAGAAACGGATGAAGCTGCTTGGACTGAACATAAAAAAAGTAAGGGCCATTTTTGTCTCGCATGAGCACATCGATCACGTAAAGGGCATACCGGTCATTGCCGGTAAACACAACCTGCCTGTCTTCATCACCCGCAATACAGCAGCAGGAGTTCCCGGGCTCAAGAAGCATTCCTGTAAAACATTCATTGCCGGTGAGCAGGTAATGATCGGGGAACTCTCCATCACACCCTTTACCAAAAAACACGATGCCGCTGATCCGCACAGTTTCCTGGTGAGCTACGATCGTATCCATGTGGGGGTACTCACCGATATCGGCAAACCCTGTAAAGAAGTCATCCGTCATTTCAAAAAATGCCATGCGGCTTTCCTGGAAACCAATTACGATACCGGTATGCTCGAGAACGGGAAATACCCCTACCATTTAAAAAGGAGGATCAGCAGCGATCATGGGCATCTATCAAACCAGCAGGCCCTGGAGCTTTTTCTGAAGCACCGGTCGCCGGCCTTATCGCACCTGCTGCTTTCACATTTATCAAAGGAGAATAATTCGCCGGAATTAGTAAAAGAACTTTTTGCTCCGCATGCCAACGGTACCGAGATCATCATTGCATCCCGTTATGAACAATCGGCAGTTTACCAGGTATCTTCGCCCGAAAACCGATCGAGAAAACCAGCAGGCTCATCCAGGCAATTGCAGTTGGGCTTATTCGGGTGATGTGCATGCAATCACTTGCCGGTCATGGTATCGATCCAGTGCATGATCATCACCCCTTCTTCCCCACTGCATGGGTTCGTTCCATTCCCTGAAAAAAACTTTACCACCCGTGCTATCATCGGCTGCTGCACATGCAGGAGCGGTTCAAAACTGAGTTGAGTTACCTGGCCATGGACGTTAAGTTCAATACCCGGCCGGCTGAAAAAACTGAAGCGGATTTTACCCCGCTTGCCGGTTATTTCACAATGGTCTTTATGCCCTGCTGCATTGAAATTCCAGTTTCCGTTGAATTCAATTCCGTTTGCAAACAGGATGTTGCCGGTGACCGTATCGGCAGCTTCATAATGACCACCATTATTGCAGGCATTACCTGCGATCTTTTGTGCATCACCAAAAAGCCAGTACATGATGTCGAGCTGATGAGGTGCCAGGTCGTTGAACAGACCGCCGCCCGAAATAGCCGGGTTCACCCGCCAGGCTTTCTGTTCATCGGCTAATTCTTCCTCCCCGAATGGAAGCCTGTCAAATTCAAGCCGGATATTTTGTACTTCCCCAATGATTTTACCGGTAAGCAGCTGTTTGATCTTTTTGAACATGGGCCATTCACGACGGTAATGTGCTACACTTAGTTTGACATTTTTTTCTGCAGAGGCATCCACCATCCTCTTTGCGGAAACAACATCCAGCGACATCGGTTTTTCAACATACACCGGTTTGCCCGCCGCAATAGCAGCTAATGTGTATTCCTCGTGCGAGGAAGGAGGTGTTGCTATATATACAGCATCTACCCCGGGGTCGTTGATGAGAAGGGCAGCATCGGTATACCAGCTCGCCACATCATGGCGCCTTGCATAATCTTCGGCCTTCACAGCGTTACGGCGCATAACGGCAACCAGGGCCGAGCCGTCCACTTTGCTGAATGCTGGTCCGCTTTTGATCTCGGTCACATCCCCGCAACCGATGATACCCCAATTGATCCGGTTCATGATTCAAGATAACGGTTTTACTGTAATTGGGCTGAATGGCTGCGCATTGCTTGCGGCAAAATTCCTTACATTCGCTGCAAAGCATTGCAATTGAAAAAGCGGCAAGATTATATTTCCTGGGATGAGTATTTCATGGGCGTTGCCCTGTTGAGCGCAAGAAGAAGCAAGGACCCCAATACACAGGTTGGCGCCTGCATCGTGAACCAGAAGAACAAGATCGTGGGTGCCGGTTACAACGGCCTGCCCATCGGATGCGACGACGATGATTTTCCCTGGGAGAAGGAAGGCGAATACCTGGATACGAAATACCCTTATATCTGCCATGCCGAACTGAATGCGATCCTCAACAACATCGGCATGGACCTGTCGGGCTGTAAAATTTATACTGCTCTCTTTCCCTGCAACGAGTGCACCAAGGCCATCATTCAATCGGGTATTAAGGAAGTGATCTACCTATCGGATAAATACGAGGGCAACGATGTGTTCAAAGCTTCGAAGATCATGCTCCAGAAGGCAGGTGTAACGTACCGGAAAGTGAATGCCAAGGTGGATAAGATCAACCTTTCCTTTAATGAAAGTGAGGTCTGATCAGCCCGCGAATTTCTTCACCGCATCAATGAGTTGCTGTACCTCTTCTGCCGGGGTGAATATGGCCGGCGTCACCCGCACGCATCCGTTCGTTCCCAATGTGCGGCCAACGGTGAGTATCTTGTGTTCTTTAAACAGGTAGTCGGCCACTTCCGATGACCGTTTTTCCCTGATGCGGAATGAAGCAATGGCGCAGGTCTGCTCCATCGGCGAAACAAGCTCAACGGCCGGTATGTCTTTCAGCCCGTTCATCCAAACCGACTTCAGGTAGTGCAGCCGCTTCGTGATCTTTTCCACATCCAGCAGTTTGTGAAAGGCGAGGCTGTCGGGTATGGTGATGAACACAGAAAAAGGCGTGGTACCGAAATGCCCCAATTTGTTGATGCTGTCTTCTGCATTGTTCACATCGCCGAAGAGCTGGCTCATCTCTTTGATGCGCTCCTTTTTTATATACAGTACTCCGGCGCCCAATGGATTACCGATCCATTTGTGCAGGTTCATACCCACAAAGTCGGAGCCCAGTGCCGGTAAGCTGAACGGGATATGCCCAAGGGCATGGGCCGAGTCGGTGATGGTATCTATCCCCTTTTGTTTTGCCATCGCTGCGATTTTTGCAACAGGAAGCACCAGGCCGTTGATATTGGAAACATGGGTGAGCAAAATGACCCTGGTTTTGTCTGTAACGGCCTTCCTGTATTCCTCAACGACAGCATCTTCATTCTCGGGCAGCAAAGGCATGTCGAATGTCTTTACCGTTATGCGTCCTCTTTTCTCGAGCATGCGGAAAGCTTCGACCATGCTGAAATAATCGAGCTGGTTGATCAGCACTTCATCCCCGGGTTTGAAGGGGTAACCCTGAATGGCGATATTCAATGCTTCGGTGGCATTGCGGGTGATAAGGATCTCTTCATCCGATACCTGTAAAAAAGCAGCCAATTGTTTTTTGATATCGGCAGACAAGGCAGGGAACACCTTACGTGCAAACCGGGGGCCTTCTGCATTCACATACTCCACATTTTTTATGAATGACTGCTGTACGGGTTTCGACATTAATCCATAATACCCGTTCTCAAGGTTGATGTAATCGCCGGGGAAATGATAATATTTCTTTGCGATCTTCTTCCAGTATTTCTCATCGTCGGGCGCACCGGGTGCATCAAAGTCGGATGTGTCGGGAGTAGTGCCTGCAAAACGACCAGCTGCATTGAACGGAATACTTGCCGCTATGATACCGGCACTGGCCTGCTGAATGAATTTTTTTCTGCCCATTGTCATAATACCAGTTATTTAGATCGGGATAGGTTTGTTGACAAATGTAAATGGAAACAACTTTTCCTGCTGCGGATTTACATGAATGGGTCAAATACGCCTATGCCGCAGGGCGGGTAAAAGGGTGAATAACCGATGGAAAAGACGGCGTTTCGGTTATGGTGAGCATGGCTCTCTCCGGCTATAAGATCGCCGGTAAGAGGCGGAACAGGATGCTCCGGAGGGCCGGCCGCGGTGCAAAGATGAGTTTGATCATTTTCAAAGGGGTTCGCTGTTTTTTAACTCCTTTTCCAACGGATTATTGTGCGGGTGTAATAAAAAACCTTCATTGCTGAAGGCTTTTCACAGG
>CAZYAT010000042.1:0-32597 GCA_964645235.1 uncultured Ferruginibacter sp.
CTGGAAACTGTCTCATGCTCCAGGACGGAATCCTGCAATTCTGCAAACTTATTTGCCAGGTATGAGTTCAGCCTGGCACTGTTCTTATGGCCCGATTTCACCTTCTTTCTACTGTCATCCCACTTTGCTTCCGGGACCATTATCCCTGAAGCAACATAGTGGGATCTCCGGTATTTTGTGATACGGAAATGAATAGGAGCCTCGCCTTTCTTGTTAGTCTTTTCCTTTCTGAATACAATATTTACTGATGCCATAAAATTTGATTTTTGGGTTAAACAATGGGTTAAACATTTCATGCTTTCCCCTGCTTTCGGCTGCAAAGGTCCGCCTACCCAAAAAATCGTCCTATAGCTATTCTAGTGAATTGTAAAGCAATCAAATGCATAAGGCTCGGACAAGGCAAGTCCCAGCCAGATCACGAGAGGCCGGCTGATAACTTCAGCCGGTTTTTTTATGCTGTAAGCTGGCTGCATCCCCTGGTGTCACTGGTATCCAGGCGGCCCATAACCTCAAAACTGTCGTTATTATGCAAACGACCGATGTCATCTGTTGCTATAAAGGGGCAGCTGTATATGTTGGCAAGATCGATTATATTGATGGCGCCACTTACCGGGTGATTGATGGCAGCTGCGGCACCCACCACATGAAAGGGATCGTCCTCATCCCGTAACAAGACTTTCATCCAGCCAGGGCAATGAAAGATCCCGTCGCCTTTGGAATAGGCTTGTGACAGCAACTCGGTCATTCCGTATTCTGAGTGTACCAGGCCAAGCGAAAACTGTTTCTGCAATATTCCGTGTACCTGGAGCCTTGTCATTTCTTTTCTTCTTCCTTTCATTCCGCCGGTTTCCATTACTGTTGTGTGCCGGAGGTGCATCGGGTATTTCTCTGCAAAATCAAGTAAGGCATAGGTCACCCCGATGAGCAGCGTGGGGATCTTCAGCAGTTCATTGTGCATGATCGTGCGGTGCAGTTTCTCCAGGTCGTATAAATAAAATCCGCTGAGCGGGTGATTGCTCTGTTTTACCAGTTCATCCACCATCATCACCAGGGAAGAATGCTGCCGTTCGAGGTAGGAGGGCAGGAGCCCGATGATACACTTGCCGGCGGGGCTGCCGTAGAACCGTTCGAAACAGGTAGTGAAACTTTTTTTATAAACAGCGAGCTCTTTCACATAGTGGCGGCTGCTGACCGTACCGGTGGTGCCGCTGCTTTCAAAAATCATTTCCGGCTCAAATTCCGTGGCGGTTACTTTGTGCGTCTTAAAGAAAGAGATAGGCAAAAAAGGTATTTTTTCCAGGCGATCGACCGAACCCGGACCGGTATGTATCATATCGCAGTATTGCCTGTACACCCCGTTGTTTTCATAATGAAAGCCGAAGGCTTCCATTGCCAACGAAAAAAAATTATCCTCAGAAGCAGCAAATACTTTTTTCGGGAACTCTGTATTTTTAACGGTTTCTTTCACCGGCAATGATTAAATTTGATTCACAAAACGAAACGATGCGCTACTTATTAGCTGTTACACTTACCGCACTGGTCTTTCTTGCAGCCTGCAAGAAAGACAAATTTACGACCGCCCCACAAATAAACTATAAATCCCTTTCGCACAATGCGGTTGATCAGAGCCCCTCTTCCGCTGTACCGACCGTGACCCTGCATATTACCGATGCAGAAGGCGATCTTGGTATAACAGGCAGCGATACCGCCTGGGTCTTCCTGAAGAACCTTCTTACCGACAAATCAGACTCATTGCCCTTTCCCGATCTGATGGGAGCAGCTAAAAAGAATTTTGAGGGAGACCTGGACATAAACGTCAGCACGGTGCTGGAATGTAAATCACTCCCGGGTAATGTATTGCATACAGATACCCTGTATTTTCAATTCTTTGTAAAAGATTTTGCTAAAAACAAAAGCAATGTGGTGACCACACCCGACCCGGTTTACTTCATTTGCCGCTAAATGAAATGGCTGCATTTCATCTTGTCCCACTCCATTTTTGTGTCTGTTTGTGCGGCGGCACTTGCCTTTCAAACGGTTGAATTATTGCATATCCAGGTGCCTGGTTATTTATACTGGTTCATCTTTTTTGCAACACTGAGCAGCTATAATTTTTACTGGATCGTCAGCCGGTTCTCTTTTGCGGGTGAAACTACAACCCTCGCATTCCTGCAAAAAGAGCGCATTGGCCTGTCCCTTTTTGTGATTTCATCCATAGGAGTGGGTCTTTGCTTTTTCCGTACAGGGATCCCTTTGCCGAATGTAATTGTTGCCGCAGCACTCACATTGATCTATGCCCTTCCCCTGCTTCCGGTAAAAGCCCTTTATTTTACCCGGAAGGCCGGTGTGCTTAAAACAACTTTGCTTGCTTTTACATGGACATACGTGACCGCATTCCTGCCTATTCAAACAACCCGGGTGGAGTTAAACGCCGCCGCCGTATTCATTCTGACACGTCGTTTTTTGTTTATGCTGATGCTTTGCATCATTTTCGATAACCGGGATAAAACGATGGACAAAATAAGGGGGCTTCATAGCCTGGCGACTGTTTTAAAACCCGGGCAGATGATGCTGCTTATAGCTGTCATTTTCATTGTCCTGTTTGCCACCAATTTTCTTGCGATGCAATACGGCGTAAGCCCCGGGCAGTCCATTGCCCTCCAAACCTCCACGATCGCCTTATTGCTTGTTTATTATCTGAGCCTGAAAAAGCAGGGTTATCTCTTTTATTATTTCCTTGTTGACGGATTGATGTTGTTTTCGGCACTGACAACGTTTGTAGCGGGTATTTGATTAATTTTGTGCGACTAAACTCATCCTCATGGCAAAAGCGAAAAAAGCGAAGTCTGTCCTTACCAATCAATCGTATTCATTCCTCAGAAATTATATTAACAATCCGTCGCCTACCGGCTTTGAAAGCGGCGGGCAAAAGCTCTGGCTGGAGTATATAAGGCCTTACGTTGATTCTCAGTTTACCGATCCCTATGGAACCGCAGTGGGGGTCATCAATCCCAGGGCCTCATTCAAAGTAGTGATCGAAGCACATGCTGATGAGATCAGCTGGTTCGTTAATTATATTTCTCCCGAGGGGCTGATCTACCTGAAGCGTAATGGGGGAGTAGACCACCAGATCGCTCCATCGATGCGGGTACTCATCCATGGCAAGAAGGGGCTGGTGAAGGCTGTATTTGGCTGGCCGGCCATTCATACCAGGATAGGGGGGGCCGACAAAGAAACTCAACCCAAGGTCGATAACCTTTTCCTCGATTGCGGTGCCCGCAACAAAAAGGAAGTAGAAGCACTAGGGATCCACATTGGTGCTGTGGTAACCTATGAGCAGGGTTTTGAAGAACTGGCTTACGATTACCTGATCGGCCGTGCATTTGACAACCGTATTGGCGGCTTCATGATCGCTGAAGTGGCAAGGTTGCTGAAAGAGAACAAAAAGAGCCTTCCGTTCGCATTGTATGTGGTAAATGCGGTGCAGGAAGAGATCGGCTTGCGGGGTGCCGAGATGATCGCCCGCCGGATCAAACCCGATGCCGCCATCATTACCGACGTAACACACGATACCACCACACCGATGATCAACAAACAAACAGAAGGAGAGTGCAGTTGTGGCAAGGGTCCCTCCTTGACCTATGGCCCCGCCGTACATAACAAATTGCTGGGGGTGATAGAAACTGCAGCCACAAAAAATAAAATACCTCTTCAGTATCATGCGGTGAGCCGGAGCACGGGCACTGATACCGATTCATTTGCCTACGCAAATGACGGTTGCCCGTCGGCACTGATCTCCATCCCGCTTCGTTATATGCATACGACAGTGGAAATGCTGCACAAATCTGATATTGAGAACACGATCAAACTGATGTATGAAACACTGCTTACGATCACGCCAAAGACCAAACTGAGTTACTTTTAATCAAGCAAAG
Organism: uncultured Ferruginibacter sp.; assembly: GCA_964645235.1. Lineage (GTDB taxonomy): Bacteria > Bacteroidota > Bacteroidia > Chitinophagales > Chitinophagaceae > Ferruginibacter. Next base: position 3,936 of record CAZYAT010000042.1, read on the forward strand.
AGGTAAAATGGAAGACCGGTTCCTGAAATATTCCAGATTATACATCCTGATCTTTTTGTTGTTCCTTTCCATCCCGGTGTTCATCGGCCTGGTTGTCTTTTTTTTCTGGGGATTTTCAAAAATGGTATCATCCACCATCGTGGATATTGCTTTCGGGCTGGGTATTGTTGCGATCCCGGCAGCCCTTTTCTCTGCTGTATATTTTATTTTTTTCCGAAGAACACGAACGCACCCTTCGGTATGGGTCAGGTACCTTTCTTATGTGGTATTTGCCGCGGGGATCATCTTCAGTGTTTATGTGCTGATCCGGGACCTTAGTAAATTCTTTCATAGTTATTCCACCGATATTGCTGCTTACAAGGGGTACAGCCTGCTGTATATGGCTGGCAACGTCGGAGCGCTTTTTATCATCGCATTGTTACAGGCCTTTACCACCCAAAAAGAAGTGGATTGGATGGAAAGGAACCGTATTGGCTGACCTGACTTCCCAAAAACAAAAATTCCCCTCCCGTGGAAACGGGACGGGAATTTCTTTAACCCTTAAACAACCAACATGAATCTGTTGATTAACTTAACCAAAACTATATACGGTTAAATGATGCCGCTGGTTGTCTGGTTACATAAAATTTTATGTTAAAGCAAGGTCAAGAACCTGTTGCATGGTCTTCACATAATGGAATTTGATGCCTTTGATATACTGGCTGTTTATTTCCAGTACGTCTTTCTCGTTCTGCCAGCACATGATGATCTCTTTCAGCCCGGCCCTTTTTGCCGCCAGTACCTTCTCTTTGATCCCGCCAACCGGGAGCACCTGCCCACGCAGGGTTATTTCGCCCGTCATAGCCAGGTAAGGTTTTATCTTCCTTCCCGTAAAAGCGCTTGCCAGGGCCGATAGCATGGTGATGCCGGCACTCGGACCGTCTTTGGGTACGGCGCCTTCGGGCACATGTATGTGTATGTCTTTTTTGCTGAAGGAATCAGGGTCAATATCCAGTTTCCTGCAATTCGCTTCCAGGTAGGTAAGGGCAGTGCTGGCACTTTCTTTCATCACGGTGCCGAGGTTGCCGGTGAGTTTCAGTTCCCCCTTTCCTTCGCTCAATTGTGTTTCAATAAAGAGGATATCGCCCCCCACATAGGTCCATGCAAGTCCCACTGCCACACCCGGCATGTTGGCGATTTTATACATGTCGTTACTGTACCTTGGTTTACCCAATATCTTTTCCACATCGTTAGAGGTAACGGTAGGCTTTAGTTTTCCCTTTATCACCAGTTCCTTGGCCTGGTAGCGCATGATACTTGCCAGTTGACGGTCGAGTTCCCTTACCCCGCTTTCCCTGGTATAATCCTGAATCACTTTTTCAACCACTGCATCACTGATCTTGAAATTGTTTTCTTTCAGGCCATGCATGTCCTTTTGTTTAGGCACCAGGTGGCGCCGGGCGATCTCAATCTTTTCTTCAACGGCATAACCACTGAGATCGATGATCTCGAGGCGGTCTTTCAAAGGGGCCGGTATATTGCTGATGTTATTGGCCGTTGCAATGAACAGGACCTTGCTCAGGTCATATTCCAGTTCCAGGTAATTATCATAGAAGGTATTGTTCTGTTCGGGGTCAAGTACTTCGAGTAAAGCAGAAGACGGATCGCCACGATGATCATTACCAACCTTATCTATCTCATCCAGTATCATCACCGGGTTGCCTGATTTCACCTTGCGCAGCGATTGCAGTATGCGTCCGGGCATGGCACCGATGTAGGTTTTTCGGTGTCCCCTGATCTCGCTTTCATCGTGCAGGCCGCCCAGGCTCACCCTTACGTATTTCCGGTTGATGGCCGATGCAATACTTTTTCCCAGGCTGGTTTTACCGATGCCGGGAGGGCCGAGGAAACAAAGGATGGGAGATTTCATATCGCCCTTTAATTTCAATACGGCAAGGTATTCGAGTATGCGTTCCTTGATCTTATCCATGCCGTAATGGTCATGGTCGAGGATCTTCTTGGCTTTTTTAAGGTCATACGAATCTTCTGTGTATTCATTCCATGGAAGGTCGAGCATAAGATCGAGATGATTGTACACTACTGAATAGTCTGGTGTAGTGGGATGCATCCGTTCAAGTTTCTCGATGCCCTTGGTGAACATCTCTTTTGCCGCTGCCGGCCATTTCTTACTCTCCGCCTTCTTCAGCATGTCTTTTACTTCGGCCACGTTATCGCCACCCAGCTCATCTTTGATGGCTTTCATTTGCTGCTGTAAGAAGTATTCACGCTGCTGCTTGTCCAGTTCCGCCCTGGTTTTATTGGTTACTTTATTCTTGAGCTCGGTGTATTGCAGTTCGGTCTGCATCAGGTTCATGAGCAACTCGGCCCGGGCCTTGATGTTCTTGATCTCGAGCAGGCGTTGCTTTTCCTTGATATCGCTGTTAAGATTGCTGCTGACGAAGTGTATCAGGAAATTCGGGTTCTCGATGTTCTTTAAAATAATGGCTGCTTCGCTGGGCAGGTTGGGAGAAAGGTTGATGATCTGCCCGGCCAGGTCCTTTATGCTGCCCACCATAGCATTGAAGTCCGGATCGTCCTTTATCACTTCATCGATGAGCACGCTGATCTTTGCCTTGAAATATGGGTCATCGGTGGTTATTTCCTCGATCTTGCATCGTTTGCGTCCCTGGATAATGATCGTAGTACCCCCGTCGGGCATTTTTATCAGTTTGACGATCTTGGCAACTGTGCCGATATCTTCCAGGTCGCTAACGGTGGGTTCTTCAACGTTACTGTCTTTTTGCGCCACCACACCTATCAATTTGTCAGTCTTATATGCGTCCTGTACGGCTTTAATGCTTTTGTCCCTGCCTACTGTTATTGGTATCACCACCCCCGGGAAGAGTACGGTATTACGAAGGGCAAGTAAGGGTATTTCATCAGGAATCGCCTGCCCATCGGCGGTTCCATCGTCGTCTTCGTTCAATGGAATGATGGGCATGAACTCCATTTCATCCTCAGATCCCTGTAAATAAAATCGGTTATCCATAATAATCTCAATATAAAGTCAAAATGTCAAAGCGCACAGAGAAATACGGCTTTTCCATGCGGGTATATACATGGTCAATATTAATGCCAATACCGGCACGATTCAAAAGTCTGAATCCAAAGCCGAATAAGTTACTTTTGCACCGCATGTACATCAATTGCACCGATAAGGAACTGTTCATCCTCAAAAAGATCGCCCATGCGGCGGAAGACATCGGCATGCCGTGTTACCTCATCGGTGGGTTTGTAAGGGATAAGATATTGGGCCGCGATACGAAGGACATTGATATCGTCTGCGTGGGAGATGGCATCGAACTGGCCGATAAAGCAGCGATGAAATTCAACCCGAGACCTGAAGTGAATTTCTTTAAGAATTTCGGTACGGCACAGATAAAGTTCGGCGATATAGAGATCGAATTTGTAGGTGCCCGGAAGGAGAGTTATAGCCAGGACAGCCGTAAGCCGGCTGTTGAAAGCGGCACACTGGAAGACGACCAGAACAGGCGGGATTTTACCATCAATGCAATGGCCATAAGTCTGAATAAGAACGATTTTGGCGAATTGCTGGACCCGTTCAACGGCATCAGGGACATTGAACGTAAGAACATTCAAACCCCGCTCGAACCGGCACAAACATTCAGCGATGATCCTTTACGCATGATGAGGGCAATCCGCTTTGCCACACAACTCAACTTCACCATCAGTAAAGAAACCTTCGCAGCCATCGGTGAGAATGCAGAACGTATTAAGATCGTCAGCGGGGAACGTATAGCCGATGAACTCAATAAAATACTTTTGAGTGAGAAGCCATCGATCGGTTTTGATCTCTTGTACAAAAGCGGTTTACTGAAGATCATCTTCCCGCAGATGGTGGACCTGGCCGGAGCGGAATACATCGACGGAAAAGGGCATAAGGATAATTTTTATCATACCCTTCAGGTAGTGGACAATATCTCAGAGAAAACAAATGACCTATGGCTTCGGTGGGCGGCCATATTGCATGATATCGCAAAGCCTGCCACCAAGAAATTCGAAGAAGGGCATGGCTGGACATTTCACGGGCACGAAGTGGTGGGCGGAAGAATGGTGCCGAAAATATTTGCAAGATTAAAACTGCCTCAGAATGAGAAAATGAAATTCGTTCGTAAAATGGTGGAACTGCATTTGCGACCGATCAGCCTGACAAAAGAGAATATTACGGACAGTGCTATCCGGCGCCTGCTTTTTGATTCCGGCGAGGATTTCGATTCATTGATGACCCTGTGTGAAGCGGATATTACCTCTAAGAATAAAACAAAAGTGAAGCGGTACCTGGAGAACTTCGAATTGGTACGCAGGCGCTGTGCTGAAGTAGAGGCGAAAGACCACCTTCGTAACTGGCAGCCGCCCATCAGCGGAGAACTTATCATGGAGACATTCCACCTTCCACCCGGACGGGCGGTGGGTGATATCAAGAATGCTATACGGGAAGCGATACTCGATGGCGTGATCCCCAATGAGTACGATGCTGCTCATGTTTTTATGCTGGCAAAAGCGAAGGAACTGGGAATTGTTTCATAGTTCATGGTTGATAGTTAATCGACTGTATTATAGGAACAATTGGCAGCCATCAGCCATGACCCATTAACAATGAATCCGGCATACCTCAATTCCCAGTTTTTAATTATTAATTCCTAATTTTACTGCATGGCTATTTTACGATTTCGCATTTACTGGGAAGATGATGACAGTGTGTACCGGGACATCGCTATCCGTCATACACAGAATTTTTTCGATCTGCATACATGCATTTTAAAAAGTTTCGAATTCGATTCAAAACATAAGGCAACCTTCTACCGCAGTAACGACAATTGGCAGCGGGGCAGGGAGATATCGCTGGAGAAGTACGACAAGGAGTATAAAGCCGACCCCCTGATCATGTCGGATACAACGATCGGTTCCGAGATCAGCAACCCAAACCAGAAATTCATTTACGAATACGATTTCAATAAATACTGGCATTTCATGGTGGAACTGATCTCCGTGGACAAAGAAGAGAATGCCAAGTTAACATACCCCTGTTGCCTCCGGACCGAAGGTATTGCGCCTTCGCAATATGGTACCAAAGGCCTGGTCGACAGCCGTCTTGCTGAAATGGAGGAGAAATACGATCTCAAACCCGATGCCATGTCTGATGGATTTGGCGAAGAGGGAGATGAAGTAGGAGCCGATGGTGAAGAGGATGTCCAGGCAGATGATTCGAATGACGGATTTTAGTACCCGGATTGCATTTTTGATTACTACAAGCGACTGGATCGGATCCAGGTCTACTTCTGGCTGCTGCGAGCCCTTCACAAATTCAAGTTATTGCACATGACGCCAACCTGCATTGTTATAGTCGGACCAACCGCTGTGGGCAAAACTTCCATTGCAATACGAACGGCGGATCATTTTCATACCGAGATCATATCGGCCGATAGCCGGCAGTGTTTCAAAGAGTTGAATATAGGGGTAGCCAAACCTTCTGAACAGGAGTTGAAACAGGTAAAGCATCATTTCATCAGCTCTCATTCCATTTTCGAAGAAGTGAACGCTGCTTCGTTCGAGCAATATGCACTGGAAAAAGTAAATGATATCTTCAGGCGTAATAATGTTGCCGTTGTGGTTGGCGGGACCGGACTCTACGTAAAAGCATTTTGCGAGGGGATCGATGAAGTGCCGGTGATCGACCATACCATCAGGCAAAGCATCATTGATAATTACGAAAAAGAGGGATTGGAATGGTTGCAGCGGCAGGTTCAAAAAAATGACCCTGCTTATTATTCACAGGGAGAAATAAAGAACCCCCAGCGGCTTATGCGTGCACTGGAAGTGAAATTATCGACAGGCAGGCCGATCATGCTTTTCCAGACGCAAAAGAAAAAGAAACGTGACTTCAGTATAATCAAGATAGGTTTGCAGCTATCCCGTGAGCAGTTGAATGAACGGATCAACCACCGGGTGGATGTTATGATGCAATCCGGCCTGCTGGAAGAAGTGAAACGGCTGCACCCCTATAAAAAAATGAATGCGTTGCAAACGGTGGGTTACCGGGAACTCTTCGCATACCTGGATGGCAGCGTGTACCTGTCTGAAGCCATAGAAATGATCAAGCTCAACTCCCGTCAGTATGCCAAACGGCAGATGACCTGGTTCCGGAAAGACAAAGAGATACGGTGGTGCGAGCCGGATTTTGAGGAAGTGATGAAATTGATCGGCGCAGCTATTTAAGGGAACTTGCCCGGATAAGGAACAAATAAAAAAAGCCCCGGAATGGTTTCCGGGGCCGCTTAAGCAATTAGCAGTGGTTAAAATTTAAATCCCACGGTGGCAACAATATTGCCTCTTTGTTGTTTAAGCATGGCATATGTATTTGCCCGGTCTTCCAGCCGGTAAGGGAAATCAACGTCTTTGCTGATGGCATGAACATAAGTCAGGTCGATGAACAGGCCTTTGTTCCGGTAACCCAGCCCGCCGCTCAGCAACATGCGGTTGCCCTTATAGCCGGCATCTTTATAAGGGTTACCATAATAAGCAAAGCCAAGCCTGGCCATGATAATATTGAATTTCAATTCTCCACCCACGCGGAAATTAAAAGCACCTTTATAATTTCTCTTTACTACCCTGCCCAGGTCTTTATAATAGGCTTTTTCTTCGTCGCTGGGCTCTTCGTTGTTGCTGTAAAAACGGCTGCCGCGGTGGTTGACATATTCAATATCGGCACTGATAAATGCCCGTTGTTTCTTTGTATTCTCCACCTCACGGAACACATACGAAGCACTTAATACCGCTTTGAAAGGGGTAAGTTGTATGTATTTCGATTCGCCGGGTGCGTTATTCGTAAAATCTTCTGAAGAAACGCTGAAAGATTTCACGGGGTTCTCGAGGTCTGTAGATAAATGAGTGGTACGGGTATCTTTTAGTGTCAGGTAGGTGGGTGTTTGCACGGCCAGGCCCAGGCGTATATAATCCTGGGGCCGGTATATGACACCAAGTTTTGCATTGAAGCCATAGCCGGTCGTCTTAAAATCATCTTCATAAGTGAATTGCTTGAAATAATTGGAAGTGTTGGAGGAGGTGTCCGACTCATGAAAGACCGTATTGCTCCTGTAGTGCACAAAAGGAACTCCGATAGAAATTCCCCAATACCATTTGTCGTTTTTGTTTTGTGCAAAGGCCAGTGCCAGTTCGTACATACCTCCTTTTGTTGTTTTAGTCATTTCCTGTTTAAGTGCCTGTCCGGCATCCAGGATATATTCCGGGGCTCCCTTGACTTGCACGATCCCATTGATCGTGACCGTATCGATCAGGTATGTGTATAAGGCTGTTGCTGAACCGTAGGGAAGGGGGGAATTGGATACCAATACTTCATCGATGCTGTAACCGCTTTTGGCAAATTCTTCAGCGAATTGCTCACTGAAAGAGCTGTAATTGTTCAAACCACTGTAACGTAGCTGGTTATTGAAGCTGGCTGTTTGGGTAATGGCAAGACTGAAAGCGCTGCTCCTTCTGGGATTACTGGCATTTGCCGAACCGAGCACAAAGCCTGATGTGCCCAATCCGAATGCATTCTTTTTATTGGAGGAATGTGTTCCCCTGAAAGCAGCTTTATTATTGTTCAGGAAGAATCCGGGTGTAAAAACAAACTCCCCTGTTTTATAAAAGCCAAGACCGGCGGGGTTTACAAAGGTTGCATTTATGTCACCACCTAGCGATCCCATTGCACCTCCAATTGCAAGGTTACGGGCGGTTCCGTTCTGCGGGTAAAAAGAGAAACGGAGTGCGTCCTCGGGTACCTGGGCAAAAACGGTTTGTGATATGAATAAAAAAAGTACGGGTAAATATTTCGTCATAGCATAAATTTTATGGTGCAATCGTTTATGCAGCAGTCATGGTATGGTCTCATATATGTACGGTAGGATCGATTCAGATCACCCCCTGCCAGGCCTTGATACAGATGAACCTGAACTTCGGCTGCCGGATGACGAACTTCCACTGCTTCCGGAGGAAGAGGGTGAGTATGTCCTGGTTTCATTCGAAGAAGAGGAAGAACTGCTGCGGGGGAATAATGTCTGCCTTGTACGGCTCTCTGAATTGTTGTTGCTGTTATTGTACCGGTAAGACGAACCGGTCCAGCTGGTACCGTTCGTTTTTGCCGAAGCCACTTTGGGATTATACCCATTATAGGCATTGAGGTTAACCATACGGGGGGTGGTATTGACCGGCTTTATATGAACAGGTTTGATGGTATATATGGCCCATGGGTAATAGTACGGGTTGTAGTAATATCCATAGTTATAGCGCTTGCAGGAAAAGTTATACGGACTGTAATCGTAATTGTATTCGTCACTGAAATCACGCCAACGCCGGTCGCGTATACCCATTACGATCTCATAATCCCTGGCCGGTTCATATTTTTTTTCATCCACCTTATCCCGGTCCCTGTCGTCCTCCGAATTATAAACTTTCACGGGTGAATAATAGACATCATCGGGTGTCTGGTTGCTTTTATAGGCAGTGGTACAACTGCCCAAAGCCGCTATGGATAAAGAAAGAAGTAGAATTTTTGTTTTCATGGTGATTTGTTTAAAGCATTTATAATTGAAGTTACTACTTTTGTGGCTCAATACGAAAGTGTAAATCAGCACTGGCCTTAACTATCAGACATTAAAGGTATATGCTCTGGTGTTAAGACGGTGCTAAAAGAAAACCGACAGACCGGGTTAAAAACTGATTAGTAAAATGAGCAAAGAACTGACATCAAGGGCCGAAGATTATTCGCAATGGTACAACGATCTTGTTATTAAAGGCGGGCTTGCCGATTACTCAGCCGTGAGGGGTTGTATGGTGATCAAACCATATGGGTACGCCTTATGGGAGAATATGCGGGACCAACTCGACAAAATGTTCAAGGAAACCGGGCATGTGAATGCCTATTTCCCTTTGTTCGTTCCCAAAAGTCTTTTTGAGGCAGAAGAGAAAAACGCGGAAGGGTTTGCTAAGGAATGTGCAATAGTGACCCACTACAGGTTAAAAGCCGACCCGGAAAAAAAGGGAAAACTGATCGTGGACCCGGAAGCAAAGCTCGAAGAAGAGCTGGTGATCCGCCCAACCAGCGAGGCCATCATCTGGAATACCTACAAAGACTGGATACAATCATACCGTGATCTTCCGATCCTGGTCAATCAATGGGCAAACGTGGTCCGTTGGGAAATGCGTACCCGATTGTTCCTCCGTACGGCAGAATTCCTATGGCAGGAAGGGCATACGGCACACGCCACCAAGGAGGAAGCGGTGGAGGAAACGGTTAAAATGCTTAACGTATATGCCGATTTTGTGGAGACGTATATGGCTGTGCCGGTGATCAAAGGAGTGAAAACAGCTAATGAACGTTTTGCGGGGGCAGAAGATACTTATTGCATCGAAGCGTTGATGCAGGATGGGAAAGCGTTGCAGGCCGGGACCTCGCATTTCCTCGGTCAGAATTTTGCCAAAGCATTCGGGGTGCAGTTCCTGAGTAAGGAAAATAAGCAAGAGTACGTATGGGCAACTTCGTGGGGGGTATCCACCCGGCTGATCGGTGCGCTGATCATGGCACACAGCGATGACCAGGGTTTGATCATCCCTCCTAAGATCGCCCCGATGCAGGTGGTGGTCGTTCCTATTTATAAAGGAGATGAAAGCAAACCGGCCATTGATGCAAAAGTGAACGAGCTCATCACCCGGTTAAAAGCAAAAGGCATCAGGGTAAAATACGATAACAGTGATAACAGCCGCCCCGGCTGGAAATTCGCCCAGTATGAATTGCAAGGTGTGCCCGTAAGGATCGCCATGGGGTTGCGTGATATGGAAAACAACGTAGTGGAAGTGGCCCGCCGCGATACGAAAGAAAAAAGCAGTATGCCGATCGATGGGCTTGCCGAACGTATTTATAACTTGTTGGATGAGATCCATCAGAATATCTATAACCGAGCGCTTAGTTTCCGTAACGGACACATCACACCCGCGAATAACTGGGACGAGTTTGTAAAACTGCTGGATGAGAAAGGTGGTTTCGTCTCTGCACACTGGGACGGCACACCGGAAACAGAGGAGAAGATCAAGGAAGAGACCAAGGCAACCATCCGGTGCATTCCATTGGATACTAAGCAGGAAAGCGGTACCTGCATCCTGACTGGTAAACCAAGTACACAACGTGTATTATTTGCACGGGCGTACTAAGGGGGGGTATTGATGTATTAGCTGGCAAAGTCTGGCACTTAAAGCAACCGGGTTAAAAAACAAAGCCGGTTTAGTTAGTTCAATGCATTTCTACTTATTGGATATTGTTACCTGGCTGGAGAAGCACCAACTTCCATGCCCGTTCAAAATGATCACTCATTTCGACTGCCCGGGTTGTGGCATGCAGCGGGGATTTTTATTGCTCCTGAGAGGCGATATAACAGGCAGTTTTTTCATGTACCCAGCCTTGCTTCCCATACTCGGCCTGTTTGGCTTACTGGTACTTCAATTGATCTTTAGGTTCCGTATTGGGGTATTGATTCTTAAATATTCATATGTTTTCTGTGCAGGAATAATTTTGCTTAGTTATATTTACAAATTAGTAGTTACCAAAACACAGTTCTGATTATGGACGACCAAAAAAGGGATTACCTGGGTTCCGGCAGTAATGTACATGCCGCCCCATTACCCAATGCTACTGCCACACTCGTATTGGGAATACTTTCGATCGTGGTTTGCTTCATCTGCGGCATCATCGCACTCATCATTTCCAACAAAGATGTTAGCTTATACCGGAATAACCCGGAACTGTACTCCGAAGCTTCCTACAACAGCATCAAAGCCGGTAGGATCTGTGCCATCGTTGGTATTGCCCTGCAGTTGATCGGCCTCATCGTGTACATCATCTTTATCGGACTTATTTTATCAACAGCATCCAGATTCTGACAAATCTTTTATAACTACAGCCTTAATTATATTTATGAATGGTCAGCCGAATCCCAACTCTCCGTTTCAGGTTTCAAACCTGCCCAATGCCACTGCATCATTGGTGCTGGGAATAATATCCATCGTGGGAGCTTTTTGTTATGGTATTGTAGGCGTTGTCTGCGGCATCATCGGGTTGGTGCTTGCCAATAAGGACAGAAAGCTTTACCAGGCGACACCGGAATTGTACAGTTCCTCCAGCTACAGTACCCTGAATGCAGGAAGGACCTGTTCCATTATCGGCCTTATACTAGGCAGTATTTTTTTCCTGCTGATGATCGTTTACTTCCTGTTCTTCGGTGCCTTGTTCTTCGAGGCGATGAGGAATGCTCAGTAGTCCGGCACAAAGAGGGTAATGCCAATAAGAATGAGCTATTCTTTGGTGGCTAAATAGTTGTAGTCTTCCAGCAATTTTTCGAGGAACTGGTCAACGTGCATATCTGTTTCAATATTCAGCACTTCTTTGATCTTCATGGCCACCCGGTGGCACATATCGTAGTTGTTGCGCTTAGCTGCCTGTGTCAGTACTCCTTTGATGGTATTGATGTCCCGGTCGCTGAGGCGCATCACCTGAGGAAACATCACTTTATAATCGGCTTTATTGATGTTCATGAATACGGTGTCGGCAACAGTTAGTGCCGACCTGGCATTCACCACCACGGTACCTGCTATCATATCACCCAGGCGCTGGTTTTTGGGTGATACGGCAATGATGATGACCACTGCTATCCCGAACAGCCCGGTTATGAATGCATAGCCAACGAGGTCGAAACGGGAAAAGGCAATGTATCCAAAGAGGAAGGGCCATTCAAAGAATTTTGTCATCCACCGTAATAAGAACTGTCCCAATGTAGGCTCTCCGCCTTCGAGGCTTATGACCCGGATCCCCATGAGTTTTTTTCCAATGGTCTGTCCGTTCATCAATAGTTCCGTAAGCAAAGAATAAAGAAGCATGGGAGTGGAAATGACGAGGATATCCAGTCCTACACTGGCCTCTTCGCCGGCCAAAAACACTTTGTACAGCAGGGTTTTCATGCTGTACAGGTAAATGATCAGCAGAACAAAATCAATAATATAAGCCAGCAGCCGTTTATGAAATTCGGCGATCTCGAATTCGAGGTCGATGTTGAATGCCGTATTGATGGATATGATCGACATCTGTGCAAATTACAAATTGCCGGGAACAGATTTATGGGAAGGGAGTTTTTTTATTCCTGAAAATGCACGAATTTGTAGTATTGATTCAAAACCATAATTTGGCCCTATGAGAGAGGCGATGTTCATCAAGAAGAATGCAGATAAGTGGAATGAATACCAGCATTCGCCTTCGGATAACCCGGATACCACGGCCGAGCGTTTCGTAGACCTGATCGATGACCTCAGTTACGCAAAGACCTTCTATCCCCGCAGCAAAGTTACCCGCTGGATCAACGGCATTGCAGCCGGCATTTACCAGAGCATCTACCGGAACAAAAAAGAAAAGTACAGCCGCATTTTTGTTTTCTGGAAATACGAACTGCCGCTGTTGTTCAAAAGGTATCATGGAATATTTCTGTTCACTACGGTATTGTTTTGCCTCTTTGTTGCCATCGGTGTGTTCTCTTCCATGTACAACGAAGATTTTATCCGGGGGGTTTTGGGCGACCGGTATGTGAACATGACAGAAGACAACATCGCAAGGGGAGACCCGTTTGGCGTATACAAAGACGGGAATCCCTTTTCTATGTTTGTATGGATCGGCTTCAATAACATCAGCGTGGCATTTAAAGCCTTTGCCGGCGGTTTTACCCTGGGACTTTTTACCCTTATGATCATGTGGAGCAACGGGCTGATGCTTGGGGCATTTGAATACATGTTTTTTGCAAAAGGGCTGGGTATGAAATCGGTGCTGGTGATCTGGATCCACGGCACACTGGAAATATCGGCTATTGTGATCGCGGCAACTGCAGGCTTTGTGCTGGCCTACGGCATCCTTTTTCCGGGAACTTACAGCCGTATGGTATCCTTCAAGAATGGGGCTAAAGATGCGGCAAAGATCCTGATCAGCCTTATTCCGATCTTTATCGTTGCCGCTTTTTTTGAAAGCTATGTAACGCACCTCATGAGCCAGACCTTCGACAAAGCGAATAATGCAGGTCTGCCGGTATGGGCCAGTATATTGGTATTGGCGGTTTCACTCACATTCATCATCTGGTATTTCGTGGTACACCCGATACGTTTACACAAGAAAGGTTATTATATCCGCCCCGATGGCATTATCCACCGGTTGAAAAAAGAGCATGAGTAGGTCCTCCTTTATATTACTTACAATCCTATTCTTTTTTTCTGTGGCTCCTGCCCAGACCAGAGAGTATGGCCCTGAAGATTCTATAGCAGACAGGTCTTCCCCGGAATCCATAGAACAGAGTACCGCAACAAACGGAGAGGGTAGTGTAATGGAACAGGACCCGGCACCAGACACTTCCTTATATCTTAATGAACTCTATATTTCTCCCGATTCTGTTCGTAAATGGAAGGATGCAAAAGAGTTTGCTTATATAAACAGCCTCGATAGCCTGTTGAAAGCACTGAAGGACCAGGAAAACCAGCAGCCCCAAAAAAGGTCCCGTACAAACAGTGATACCGGGTTTCTGAATAAGCTGTTTTCCTCTGGCTTTGTGCAGGTAATACTATGGGCGATCGCAGCCTGTTTCGTGTTGTTTATAATTTTGCGGCTTTTCCTTTCAGAAGGAGCCTTCCGAAGGCAAACAAAGGCAAGCAGTGCAACGGAGGCAGAAGTGGAAGAAGAGGAGATTACGGCCGATACCGATTTTGACGCATTGATCAGCCAGGCACTCCGTCAAAATAACTTTCGGTTGGCTGTTCGGTATCAGTACCTCCGGGCCCTGCATAAATTGGCTGCAAAGCAGTTGCTTGCACTCGCTCCCGATAAAACCAATTACCAGTATGTTCGGGAAATGAAAGACCCGGCTTTGCAAAATGAATTTGCGGCGCTGACCCTTAATTATGAATACGTATGGTACGGAGAGTTCTCAATTGATACAGGTACCTATCAGAAGATCGAGAACCTGTTTAATTCGTTCAACAGGAAAATATGAAAGTGAGCAGAATAACCATATACCTGTTTTTCGGAGCATTTGGCATCGGGTTGCTGGGTTCGTGTGGGTCATTTAAAAGCACAAAAAAGTTACCGGAACTACGGGAGACCTTTTCCAAAAAGGACGATATACCTTTTGGTACCAGCGTTGCTTATCGTGAGCTAAAGCTGCTGTACCCATCCAACACGGTCCGTGATATCCGGCAGCCGTTCTCCCAAACATGGAAAGAGATTAGTGATACTGGTTCCCTGTACGTATGTATCACCTCAAACCTGTTCCTGGAAGAGACCGAAGTGAATGCAATACTTCAATACATAGCAGAAGGGAACGACCTTTTCATATCCGCCAACTACATCGATGAGCTGTTGCAGGAAAAGATCAAATGCAACGTGAGGCAGCAGCTCAATTTTCTGCTTAGTTTTTCTTCACTTAAGGATACAGAGACCCGTTCGTTGATAGAACCCGATTCGGCACATTCATATTTTTATCTTCCGTTCGGTAATTCGTTTACCAGCTTTGATACAGGCCGTACCCGGATCGTGGGGTTGAATGACAACATGGAACCCAACTCGATCATATATTTTTATGGCCGCGGTAAACTATACCTTCATTGCGACCCGCGTGCTTTCAGCAACTATTTTCTGCTGAAGAATGAGAATTACAAATACCTGGAGCAAAGCCTCGCTTTTACACAGGCAAATCCCCAACGGATCTACTGGGACGATTACTATAATAAAATGCGCCGGCGCAGTTCAGAGGATTTTTCTACCTTCAGTGAGATCATGAAACACCCGCCCTTGAAATACGCATTCTGGCTGGCGCTGGCTTTGTTATTGTTTTATGTTCTCTTTGGAAGCAAGCGGGTGCAACGGATCATTGAGTCTCGCAAGCCCAACGAAAATACAACGGTTACTTTTACGGAAACGATCGGGCGTTTGTACCTGCAGAAGAAGGACAACCGGAATGTAGCCGATAAAATGATCACCTACTTCAATGAATTCATCCGTAACAAGTATTTTCTGAATACCAGCCAGGTCAACGATGATTTCATTACTTCGCTCGGCCGTAAAAGCGGGGTACCCCGGGATCAGGTTGAATCGTTGTATCGAACCATTGCTGATGTACATGCGAGTGACGCACTCGACGATTACCGGTTGCTTTCCCTGAACGAACAAATTCAGAAATTTCATAAAAACAAAAACTAATGGAAGAGAATCTTTTTCAACAACGGATCGACCTTAGCGGGCTTAACCGGTCTGTGCACGAGATCCGGAATGAAATAGCCAGGGTGATCGTGGGGCAGTATAAAATGGTTGACCTGCTGCTGATCGGCCTTTTATGCGACGGTCATATCCTGATCGAAGGGGTTCCCGGTGTGGCTAAAACGCTTACTGCGAAACTCCTGGCCAAGATCATTGATGTGGATTTCTCCCGGCTGCAGTTCACGCCCGACCTGATGCCGAGTGATGTGGTCGGCACCTCTGTATTCAATCCTAAAGAAGGGGAGTTCCGTTTTAAATCGGGGCCCGTATTCAGTAATATTGTATTGATCGATGAAATTAACCGGGCCCCGGCAAAAACACAGGCAGCTCTTTTTGAAGTAATGGAAGAAAGACAGGTTACCGTGGATGGCTACACGCATATCATGCGAAGCCCCTTCCTGGTACTGGCTACACAGAACCCGATCGAACAGGAAGGCACTTATCGTTTACCCGAAGCACAACTCGACCGTTTTCTTTTTAAGATCGAAGTGAAGTACCCTTCTCTCGAAGAAGAGATCGCCATCCTGAACGGGCAAAAGGGCCGTTCGCAGGCGCAGATGCTGGACGACGTACGAAAGGTACTGTCGCCGGTCGATATCCAGCATTACCGTGCCCTGGTACAGTCGGTTATCACGGAACCAAAGATCGTAGAGTTCATTGCCCGGATTGTGCATGAAACCAGGAATAACCCGGCTTTGTACCTTGGCGCATCGCCTCGTGCTTCTTTGGCTATCCTTCGTTCGGCCAAAGCCAATGCTGCTATCAAGGGAAGGGACTTTGTTACTCCTGAGGATGTGGTGGAAATGACCCCTCACGTGCTCCGTCACCGTATCATCCTCACACCCGAGAAAGAAATGGAAGGGGTGACCGAAGATGACCTGATCGAAACCATTCTCAAATCCATTGAAGTGCCTAGATAATGTTCAATGCCGCCCTTCGTTAGCAAATATATCGGAGCCTTATACCTGACCGGCCGGTTTTACCTGCTGGCGATCATCTGTATTGTATTGTTCATTGTCTCTTTCCTGTTACCGGCCCTTTTCCCTTATGTCAAAATACTCTTCATCGTTTTTTTAGCATTGGTGCTGGTGGATTACATTTTCCTGTTCTTTATTGGAAAGCACCCTGAGGCGAGCAGGATAATGGCCGACCGGCTGAGCAACGGCGATGAGAACAATATTATGATGAAAGTGAAGAACCCGATGCCTTTTACGGTCCGTATGGAGATCATTGATGAACTGCCGGTACAGTTCCAGAAAAGGGATTGGCTGCTGAGCTATCGCTTCAAAGCCGGTGAGCAAAAGAGCATACATTACAAACTCCGTCCTGTTGAGAGAGGGGAGTACGATTTCGGCCGGATCATTTTATACGTGCGTTCACAACTCGGACTTGTGAAACGCCGCCACAATAGTGATGCACAGCAAGTGGTCCCTGTTTACCCTTCTTACCTTCAGATGCGCAAATATGCACTGCTTTCTCAAACCACTATCCAAACCGAACATGGGAACAGGCGCATGCGCAAACTGGGGCATAGCATGGAGTTCGAGCAGATTAAAGAATATGTCCGTGGAGATGATATCCGTAGTGTGAACTGGAAAGCCACGGCGAGAAAAGGGGCATTGATGGTGAATAGCTATACGGATGAACGGTCACAGCAGGTATATTGTGTAATTGACAAAGGCAGGCTGATGAAAATGCCTTTCGGCGGATTGACACTCCTGGATTACGCCATCAACAGTACCCTTGTTCTTGCCAATGTATGTTTACAAAAGCAGGACAGGGTGGGAGTGATCACTTTTTCGAATAAAATGGGATCGGTCATTGCGGCCGATCGTAAACCGATACAGCGGGAAAATATCCTGCAGCTTCTTTATAACCAGGAAACTGCCTTCCTGGAAAGTGATTTTGAAATGCTCTACATGCAGATGCGTAACCGGGTAAAACACCGCAGCCTCGTTGTGCTGTACACGAATTTTGAAACACTGAATGGATTGTACAGGCAGTTAAATTACCTGAGGTCGATCGCCCGCCACCACCTGCTGATGGTGGTATTCTTTGAAAATACTGAACTGCACCAGCTTTCTAACCTCCAGGCCCGGAACGTGGAAGATGTGTATGTTAAGACCATTGCCGAGAAGTTCGAATTTGAAAAAAGACTCATCGTTAAAGAATTAAGAAAGCACGGCATACTATCAGTACTTACCGCTCCCGAGCACCTGACCATCAATGCTGTGAACAAATACCTGGAACTGAAAGCAAGGCAGGCGATATAAGGATCAGGAATTGAAATTCACTCAGCTGGTAATAAAAGGATCCGTCAAACCCGGCCACCTGCATTTGTTTATTGATCTTTAATTAGTTTAGGTTTGCAGAATAATCGAACAAGCGTGGCACGTAAACAAACTTACAGGGGCAGGCAACTGCAAAAGCTGGAAGCATCAGGTGATGCGGTGCCTGGCAAACCACAACGGAAAGAGAGAAGGCCGGTTGACCCGCAGTTGCAGCAAATCTACCTCGATGGGCAGGCAATCCTTATAAACAAACCAATTCACTGGACCTCTTTTGATGTGGTGCGGAAGCTCAGAGGCATGCTGCAAATAAAAAAGATCGGCCATGCCGGTACGCTGGACCCCCTTGCCACAGGCCTGCTTATTGTATGCACCGGAAAATTCACGAAGAAGATCAATGAGTACATGGCGGCGGAGAAGGAATATGCGGGAACGTTTACATTGGGGGCTGTGACCCCCACTTACGATCTTGAAAGTGAGCCCGGGCAGGAAAAGGACTATTCCTTTGTAACAAGAGAGATGCTGGATGCAGCCACTGAAAAATTTATTGGCGAAACAGACCAGTTCCCACCTCTTTATTCTGCCATCAAAAAAGACGGGGTGGCTTTATACGAGCTGGCACGCAAAGGAAAGGAAGTGGAACTCAAACCAAGAAAGATATTCATCGCTTCCTTTCAGATCACAGCAGTACAATTGCCAGTTGTTCATTTTAAAGTTACCTGCTCAACAGGAACATATATCCGCAGCCTTGCAAATGATTTTGGAGCGGTATTGGGCTGTGGCGCATACCTGAGTAGTTTATGCCGGACACGCATCGGGAATTTCATGTTGAAAGATGCGCTGAGTATGGATGAGATCGAAGTAAAATTGATTGACAGTAATAGTTAATTGGAAATTCTTATAATAAGAAGTATAAAAATTGATATATCCTACCGGGAACCTAGAATGGATAATTGATCCCGATCGACATGTTAAAATTCTCATACCGCCATTTTTTATAACGGTTGTCGTTATAGGTGTTGCCGGGGTTATTGGGATCAGGCACCTGTTCACCCCGGCGGAAAAGATTATTGAATGAAACTCCAGGAAGCTGCCAGCCATCGTTCTCGCTCAGGTCGGGGCGTTTGATCCGGAAACCGAGGTCGAACCGAAGGATCACATAATTGAAATCGAGCCTGAAGCCGGCCCCTGCGGCCACACCCATCTGTTTATAGAGATTCCGGAACTGGAATTGTGCGCTGTCCGTGCCGCCATTCGGTTTTGAATTACGGGCATTCCACACATTCCCGATATCAAGGAAAAAAGCACCTCGCAGGATCACCGAGTTCGGTATGATCTGTGCGATCGTGTACCGGTATTCAACATTGCTTTCCAACTGGATGTCGCCCGTCCGGTCATTGAACTTATTTTGACCGTAGGGTGTGAGTGGTTGCGAACCACGGCCAATACCTCGTACAGGCCAGCCCCGCATGCTGCTGCTGCCACCACCAAAGTATTGTTTAAAGAAAGGCAAGGCGGTGTCTTGCTTGGCCGCAAGGCCCACACCTCCAAACATCCTGAACACAAATGCCGACTTTGGCCTTTCGGAAGAGAAAATATATTCAATATCGAGCTTGCCGAACTGCCGCATGTACCTGTCGAATATCTTGAACCGGCCCCAGAGGATGCCGGATTCCTCCAGGTTCACTTTGAACGTATGCGAACGGTTTGGGTGCCGGCTGTTTACCTTGGCAGATTGATAGCTTATACTTGAACCAGCCACCAGGGAGGTGTTGAACGAATACCGTAAGAAGGGGTTTTCATCTAATGTCCTGCGGAAGCTGTCTGTCTCGTTGTACAGGCGTGCAAACTCAATATTGAGCGGTTTGAATATCCAGCGCCTGCTGTTACGTGGATCCTTGCTGCGTTTTATTTTCTGGTTATAGTCGTACCCGATGCCAAAGTTGAACGATTGAAGGTTAAACAGGTTGATCCGGTTAATGAAACCGATCTTGGCATTGATGAATGACTTGGTGTTATCCAGGCCATTGTTGCTGGTAAGGCTTTTGAGCGGGAATATGAAACGTGGGAAAATAACAGTATTTGAATAACTCAGTTCATTTGAGTTAATGATGTTCTTCCGGTTATTGCTGTCTGGTTTGAAATTGAGTTCGATGCCGGCACGCAGCGAATGCTGCATGTTAATGCCTTCTTTTCGAAGATTACGGTCGATAAAAACAATGTTCCCCGACAGCCCGAGCAGGTTGCCGGCATTGGCTGCTGTAACGTTATTGCTGTTGCTTTGCGCCGAATAACTGGCCTCGATGCCGGCTTCATAACCGAACCGGTCGCCCCTGATGAGTTGAACGATGAGATCGATCTTGCGCATACTGTCTTGTGCACTAAGGCTATCCTTTCGCTCTACCACCTGTATGTTAGTGCTCCGCCATACACCGGCTTTGGAAAAGCTGTTCAGCGTCTTGTAATAATTGTCCTGGTTGTAAAGGTCTCCTTTATGGATGAACAGGTTACGCCGGAGAAACCCGGTTCGGAATAATTTCTTATGGTATTTGACAATGAAATTGACGCGGCAGGTATCGCAATCCCTTTTTTTTGCAAGCGTTGTCAGCAGGCTGTTGTCTGTCACCTTATCACCGCTCCTGTAATCGGGCATCACATAAATGTCATTAATATAATATTGCTTCAATTTTGCGCTGTCGGCCGATGCATTCAGTGTCAGCGCAAGTTTGATGGTGGGGGAATCCCTGGCGATCTTTGCCTGCTCCAGTAAACGCAGTTGTTCAAATATGTCATCGGTGATGGTGGTCAGGGCTGCCACCGTGGTATCGCCCAGCATGATCAGTTCTTCGGAAGAGAACTTATAGTACCCGTTGTTCCGGTAAAGGTTTACCATTCGGTTGATCTCTCCCAATACGGCAGCTTTCGTTACCGGTTGCCCTTTTTTAAGCAAACTCTCATTGAGGTTCTCCAGGGCGAGCTTTTGCAGATCAGGTTTTTTTAAAATATACCTCATCGTGTCGATGAGTGTGGGTTTGCCCGTCTCTATATTGTATTGAACCTGGACCCGTTGCTGCCCATTCTTTGAAATGGTGTCGGCTTTATAACCGGCATGGGAGTTATAATACCCGAGGTGCCGCATGGATGCCTCCATGTTGCGTACCGATTGACCTGCAGATGCACTATCGTAAGCAGGTGGATTTTCTATAAAGTGAAAAATGATCCATGAATCCTTTGTGTTTATCCGGCTGCTGTCGTCCAATTGTGCATTCAACCGTTGCTTAAGCATGGCCCTTTCCTCACTGGTGAATTTGCCGCCTTTTACATCGATGCTGTTCTTGAATACAAAGGGTTTGTTTTTGGGATACTTGCGGGGAATGGTAAACCAGTTGCAGGCTGAAAGAAATATGCTGCATAATAAAAAACAGGAGGTAAGTTTGTAAAGAGAGACTTTATCCGGTATTTTTAAATGCATACAAAAATTTCAGGCGACGATGATTAGCAAATCACATACCAAATATATTCAAAGTTTACAGCACAAAAAATTCAGGGATGAATACAATCAATTCATTGCAGAAGGGCCCAAAGCAGTAATGGACCTTTTGTCGGGAGGCAATTTCGTCTGCAAAGAGATCATTGCCCTGAACAGTTGGATGGAGGCCAATAAAGCACTGATTGATGCATCTCCGGGGATCCTATTTACCGAAGTGAAGGATTTTGAACTGGAAAAAGTATCTGCCCTTTCAACAGCACATGATGTGCTGGCAATCTTTGAAAAAAGATCAGCCCGAAGCATGGTTGATACCCGCAACAGGATTACGCTGGCGCTTGATACGATACAGGATCCTGGCAATATGGGCACCATCATCCGGATCGCTGATTGGTTCGGGATCGAAAATATCGTTTGCTCTACCGGAAGTGCCGATGTATACAACCCTAAGGTAGTTCAGGCCACTATGGGAAGTTTGGGAAGGGTGAATATCGTATATGCCGGCCTGGTTGACTGGCTGAAACAAAATAAAAAGGTCCGGATTTATGCAACTTCACTGGAAGGAAAAGCGGTCAGCTCTTTTGGAAGACTGAAAGAAGGTATCATCGTAATCGGAAATGAAGCCCATGGTATCAGTAAGGAGGTATTGAGTTGTGCAGATGTAAAGATCACCATACCCAAAACCGGCGAAGCAGAATCACTCAATGCTGCTGTGGCCACGGGGATTATTCTATCGCATGTGAGTTGATAGTTAGTGGTTCATGCAGCAGCTGTTCCAGGGTAGTATGAAGTCCATCAACTATGAACCATAGGCCATTAACCATCTCACCTGAACTGTATGGCTTTTACCGGTTTTACTTTCTTTACAAGTAATGTTGGGATAATGAGTGTGGCAAATGAGATCAGCAAGGTAGCCAGGCATATCAATAGTACCTGCCACCAGACCACATCGGCATGTGCCTTCGCCATATAGTAAGCTTCTTCATTCAGTTTGATAAAACCTGTTCTTTCCTGCAGCCAGCAAATACCCAGTCCTAACAGAGCACCAGCAACCACTCCTGTAAGTGCGATCACAGTTGTATTGTATAAAAATACCTGTTGCACCTGCCAGTCGGTAGCACCCAACGCTTTTAATACACCTGTCATTCTTGTTCTTTCCAGCACAAGGATGATCAGGCAGGTAATGAGGTTTACAACAGCCACCACGACCATGATTATAAGTAAGATGTTTTTGATCTGTCCCTGCAGGTTGAGCCAGTCAAATATGTTCGGATATATCTCCTTGATCGTTTTACTGTACCAGGTCTGTGGAAGTTCCGCATAGACATGTTCATTTACTTTACTGGTTTTCTTATAATCCTTTAAAAAGATCTCGTATCCCCCGATCTGGTCGGGCTCCCATTGATTGAGCCTGCGGATCAGGTTGATATCGCCGATGGCGAAATTGCGGTCGTATTCATCGATGGCAGTTTTATAAATACCTGCAATTTTCAGCCAGCGGGCAGTCTTGCTACCGTCTTCCCGGAAGAAAAAAACAAAAACACTGTCATTGAGTTTTGCTTTAAGCTGGTTAGCTGTATAGGCAGACACATTTATTTCGTTGCTGTAACCGCTGTCTTTGAAGCTGATCCATCTCCCTTCCTGCAAAAAGGGTTGAAGCCGTTCAAAATTGAATGATGAATCGACCCCTTTCAGCAATACGCTTTCAATTTCTGCCCCGAATTTGACAATGGCCGATTTGGTGGCATAGCGTTCGACCGATTTTACTTCGGGCAGCGACCGAAGGTATCTTTCCACGGTATCGTTTTTGGTGATGGGGTATTCTTCTGCAATGCTCGCCTTGTTCTCCACATCCTGCAGGACACGGATATGTCCCCAGAAACTGAATACCTTATTACTGATCACACCCTGGAACCCGTTCACAAAACTCATGGCAACGATCATCACCGCCACGCTGATGGCGGTGGCGGCTATGGCCAGGCGTATGATGAACTTTGAAAATGTTTTCTGCCGGTTAAAGGCGATTCGTTGCGCTATGAATACAGATACATTCAATCGGCATATCTTTGGTATCTTACAAATGTATCCATTTAAATGCTACGATGAAATCAGGTATGCTAAAAATTAAAGTGCGGAGTGGCAGAAGATTGACCGGTTATCTGTTCGTGATCCTTCTTTGTTTATCCGGGCTTTCCGGCCACTCGCAGATGAATGAAACCATTTACAGGGAGAATATAAAGGCGGTTCGTTTCCATGTGTACGGCGACCAGTTATCACTGCCGGTATACAATGTTAACAGCGGCGACCAGCTGGAACTGAACTTCGATGACCTTGATGCGAACGTAAAGAGTTATTATTACACGTTCCAGCTATGCGACTATAACTGGAACCCCGTTGATATCAGCCCGTTCCTGTACATCAAGGGATTCACGCAGCAACGCATCAGCAATTACCGTTACTCATCCATTGCACTGACCAAGTATACACATTACCAGGCCATACTACCCAATCGCAGTACCACCATCACTCTTTCGGGTAATTATTTGCTGAAAGTTTATCTCGACGGGGATACATCCAAGCTTGTGTTTACCAGGCGTATGCTGGTGCTGGAACAGAAAGCAGCGATCAATGCCAGGGTGCTTCAGCCGTTTACACCACAGTTGTATCGTACTCACCAAAAAGTACAATTCACCGCTAATATAACCGGTGTAAATACGTTCAGTGCTGCCCAGCAGATCAAAGTGGTTATCCTTCAGAATAACCGATGGGATAATGCACTGAAAGACATTCCACCAACTTTTGTACGAGGCAATTCGCTTGAATACAGTACCGAGAACAAGTGCATATTCCCGGGTGGCAAGGAGTGGCGCTGGCTTGATCTTCGAAGTTTCCGCCTGCAAAGTGACCGGGTTGAAAGGGCCGATTATAAAAAGACGTCTACCGATATGTACCTTTTCCCGGATGTAGACAGGAGCGGGCAGCGATATATGTACTTCCGCGACCTCAACGGGATGTACCTGGTGGAAACCTATGAAACCATCAACCCATACTGGCAGGGCGATTTTGCCACGGTGCATTTCAGCCTGGCCCCGCCCAATGCTGTACCGTACCCGGATAAAGACATCTACCTTGCAGGCCAGCTCACCAGCTATGAAATGAGTGACAAAACGAAAATGGTTTTCAATGCTTCACGGGGCGTATACGAATGCACTGCTTTTTTGAAACAGGGGTATTATAACTATACCTATATCGCTGTTGAAAAGAACGATCCATTGCAGAGACGGGACCTCGAAGGCGATTACTGGGAAACGGAGAATAATTATACCATCCTCATGTATTACAGATCGTTCACTGACCGGGCCGACCAGCTGATAGGGGTAGGTAAGATCAATTCAAGAACAGATCATCCAGGGGTGAGTTTTTAAATAAGTATCATTCGGCAGGCTCCTTAAACTCAGAATTCTTAGCTCACGATTGCCCCCCATTCCTTATCTTTGCGCCGGCAAGTCTTATACGACCAGCTCCTGCTGAACTCCCCCAGGACCGGAAGGTAGCAAGGGTAGGTGGTTGAGCGGTGCGATGTAAGTAACTTGCCTTTTTTCTTTCGGAATTCAATCATAAATCTCACATAACAATGAAATTCTTTATCGATACTGCTAACCTGGCACAAATAAAGGAGGCCAACGACCTTGGAATTCTTGACGGGGTCACCACCAATCCTTCCCTGATGGCAAAAGAAGGCATCAAAGGGAATGATGCAGTGATGGTGCATTACAAAACCATTTGTGAAATGGTGAACGGTGATATCAGCGCCGAAGTGATCTCTACCGATTTCGACGGTATCATTGCCGAGGGTAAGAGGCTGGCAGCCATTCATCCCAACATTGTTGTTAAAGTGCCGATGATAAAGGATGGGGTAAAGGCATTGAAATGGTTCACCGGGAACGGGATCAAAACAAACTGCACACTCGTGTTCAGCGCTGGGCAGGCCATACTGGCTGCCAAAGCCGGGGCCACCTACGTTTCTCCGTTTATCGGCCGTATCGACGACAGTGGCTGGGATGGTATGATACTCATCCACCAGATCCGCCAGATATACGACGTACAGGGTTTCAAAACCGAGATACTGGCTGCATCGATCCGTAACCCGAATCATATCATTAGTTGCGCAGAGGCCGGCGCCGATGTTTGTACCTGCCCGCTGGATTCAATATTGGGTCTATTGAAACACCCGTTAACGGATATCGGCCTTGCCAAATTCCTGGAAGACGCAAAGAAATTCGCATAACACTTTTTATCCCGATTAAAATGCCCGGCAATACTTTTATATGTGCCGGGCATTTTGTTTGTGGTTGCTTTATTATTTTACCTGGATCGTTTATTCTTTTCTTTTGCACCTTTCATTACATCGTCGATCGACTTCAATTCCGGGTCAGGCCGTTTCTTAATATATATGCTGAACTCTTTAGAAAGGGAGGGGTTGGTCTTTAACGTAACTTTAATATCCACTTTTTCAACAGCAATATTCTGATCTATCCATAAGCTATTGCCACTGAATTTTCCTGCCGAAGAGGAGAAAGTCAGGTGCGTACTGTCGAGTGGGATGTATTTCCCGTTTGACATTTTCCCATCGATATTGATATAATTGAAAGTGCCCTTTTTGAGACTGTCTGTATACAGGTTGACATAGATGCTCTCGATCTTCTGTGCCCTGGCAGCAACCGTACACAATAAAAACAAAGCAAGTAGGACTCTCTTCATGGGAATGTTTGCGCAAAGATGGAAAAAATTATGCCAGCAGGAGAGATGCTGCAGTGAATTATTGTTAAAATTCGGTGAACGGAACGCTATCTAAGCAGGGTGATATTGATGCCCCGCCTCAGCGTTTTATGTATCTCCGCAATTTCGTCCGTGTATTTGAGGAGCGCTTCGATCTCAGCTGGAGATGCATCAGCCGATACAGCGGCTTTATACGTGAAATTAGAGCCTGCTTCTCCTGCAGCGCCAAACTCACCGCTCACTTCCACTTCCACCGATGTTACTGTTATATTCCGGTTGGCGGCCTCCCGGTAGATATCATTGCAATAACAGGTGGCCAGCGAAAGCATCAGCAATTCTCCACCGTTAACAGAAGATCCGTAACCGCCCAGCTTGGGAGTGATTTGTAACTTGCTGCTGTTACCATTTGTCTGAACCGTGGTTTGGTGATCATTGAAACTGCTTTTTACAGATGCGGACACTTTCATATTGGTTTATTTCTGTTTTTGAATATTGATGACGCGGTATAGTACCCCTTTGTAATGTAACGTTCCTTCCAGTTTATCACCCTTTAACCTGAGCTTCCAGATATCGTCTTTGCTGTATGAGCCGGTCAATTCCATTTGTTGTTCATCTAAAATATAGGATATGGTACCCATCTCCTCCTCAACTCCATTTACGATCTTATTGGCAAATACGGTGTATTCATTTGCTTTCTTCCCCTTTGAGATATGGTAGACGACTACTTCATCATGGCAAGGCGAGTTCCTGATCTGGCAGATGGATGTGCCCTTCCATACCCCGGGTAATGTTGTATCAGGCAGCTGTGCCGAAGCACCTTGTGAGAGAAAAAGCAGTAAGCCGGGAAGAAGAATATTCAGGTTCATATAAATTGTTTTATCCCGCCAGGGCCGGAAGTTAAAACAACAGAGATGCAGCTCAATGATCTTTTACCAACCGCTCATCCTTTTCCCATCAGTTTATTCTTCTGTGAAAGGTATTCTTCCTGTGTGATAGCTCCTTTCTGCAGCAGGTCGAAGAGTTTGCCCAGTTCATCCGCTACCATTTGCTGGGAAGGCTGGATAGCATTCGTCTTGGCAATGGCTTCGGCCAGTTGGCTGGCCTGGTTGCTGATCTGTATCTTCTTGTATTCTTCCTGGGCATGTGTGATGGTATCCTTGAGCAGTTTTGGGTGGTGTATCAGTTGATAGCTTGTTTCGCCTAGTTCGGCAGCGGTTTGTATGTCCACATTTCCGTACCCGAATATCCGGCCCCAGATCGACTGGTCGTATTCTACGTTGTTGATCTTGTCCAGCGGGCTTTCTTTCGAATAGCGGCTGAAGAAACCGGTTTCATCCACTACCCGCAGGTTGGTCACACACCAGAGATTGTATTTCCAGTTGATGTATTCCAGCAGGGGGTAAGCGGCCGTTAAAAGTATTATGATAAAATCAGCCTTGTAATTGTCCCATGCGATCAGCAATATTACACCCAATAGGAGCCAGGCAAAAAAAGGAAGCGCCAGTTTGATCCAGTGCTGCCTTGTTATGAGCAATATCTTCTCGTCTTTTTTAAGTACAGTCCGCATGAACGTTTAAAGTTTAAATAGTTTAAGCTGTCGGTGAAAGCGGGGTTATGTACGTAAGTTAACAAAACTTCATTTCAAATAGCATTTTAGCCCTAAACACTGAACCGTATGGCCGATAATCAGCCGGGATATACATGAACTAACCACTTTGTGTTATTGCGGAGCTGCTGATCTTGTATTATCTTTCTTAACCTAAACATGATCATATGAATATCTCTTCCATTTACTATTGCCGTGAATGCAGGATATCGCATCACCGCAGTTTCAAAGACCTGAAGAATTCTTTTCTTGAGAATCCGGGCAATCTCAGGGGCGCAGTGTCCAAGAAAGACAGGGGTATCCTGGAGGATTACTCGCATAAGAACAGGGTGAAACGGCACGAGGATTTTGTGTCGTTATCCAGGATGGCAACCGAGATCAGTAAAGAATGGAAGAACGGCCGCCGGATTACTGTTTCATTCATGGGTGGGAAAAAGGAAGTGAAAGACCGTATTATCCGGCACGCAAAAACCTGGATGGACTACGCCAACATAGAGTTTGATTTTAAGGACAGGAAGAGACCCGGCGATGTACGGATCGCATTCGACAGGAACGACGGTTCCTGGTCGCTGATGGGTACAGATGTGCTTTCCGAAGATAAAACAAACCCTACCATGAATTTCGGCTGGCTCACGCCTACCACCAATGACCTTGAATACAGCAGGGTGGTTCTTCATGAGTTCGGACATACACTCGGTTGCATCCATGAACATGAACGGCCTGATAACGGGATCCCCTGGGATAAACCGAAAGTATATGCATATTATAAAGAAACGGACGGGTGGACCAAAGAGGAAGTTGATGAACAGGTGTTCTCCAAATACGATATTTCACAGATAAGGGCCAATAAACTCGATAAAAAATCGATCATGATGTACCCCGTTCCCGAGCAATTAACTAAAGGGAATTTTCATATTGGCTGGAATAACGGCCTCTCAGATGCGGATAAAAAATTTATAGCCAAACTTTATCCAAAGAAATGAGATAGCAGGTATATTTGTGCGCCGGATTTTTCTGTATACTCCGCCGACGCCGGCATATTTTCGGAAAGGTCAGCGGGCAGTAGCGCAGCCCGGTAGCGCACTACGTTCGGGACGTAGGGGTCGCTGGT
>CAZYAT010000043.1:0-30573 GCA_964645235.1 uncultured Ferruginibacter sp.
AAAAAGGATTAGATTTATATCAGTTCTTTTCTTCACGCAAAAATCATCTGTTATGAACCTCATCGAAAAATTCGAATTCTGGGGTGACAGGCATCACCCGAAATGGCTTGATATCATCCGTATCGCTTTAGGGATCTTTCTTTGCTGGAAAGGCGTGGAATTCCTGCGCAACACCAGCGAACTCATCAGCCTGATGAAGAACAGGTCGCCTTTCGGCGAATTTGTGATCATCCTCATCGCCCACTATGTAACCTTTGCACACATACTTGGAGGCTTTTTCCTCACCATCGGCATATTTACCCGGGCTGCCTGCCTGGTGCAGATACCGGTGCTGATCGGCGCTATTGTATTTGTAAACATCAGCGCAACCAAAGAAGCTTTCAGCCCTTATTCCGAATTGTTCCTTTCCGTCATCATCCTGTTATTGCTGATCTATTTCCTGATCATAGGCAATGGACCGCTTTCTGTAAAGATGCCTCCGGAAGAACACCAGAAGGAGCACGAGGATTATATCAGGCGTATCAAAGAAGCAGAGAAGAATCCATAAACAAAATGCCAGGCTAAGACCTGGCATTTTTATATTTCCATTTCAATTCCCCGGCTCTGCCTCTTCCCTATTCAAAGACGATCCGTTCATTCACTACATTACCGTCGTAGACTACATTCAGTATATAAAGTGTTTTTACACTGAACAGGTTGGGCACCCTGAATTTGATACTACGGTTGCCCGCCGGATTGATCTGGTTATAATAGAGTTTCTCGCCCCTCATTCCAAAGATCGTTACTTCCACATTGCCGTTCACTTTATTCAGGAATTCAACATTGATGGTAAAATTGGTAACCGGGTTGGGGAATACCCGTATGTCCTGGCGATTGCTGTTCTTCAGTTTTACGATCGCTGAATAGGTTGGTACTCCTTGCTTGGATATTCCTTTGATCCGGTAGTAAATGATGGGCGCATTGATTCGTTCATCCCGGTAAACATATTTCTCCTGCTGCTGGTTAGTGGTATTGAATACCGTACTTATTTCAGTAAAATCAGTAGCATTGATCGACCGTTCGATGATGAATCGGTCGTAGCGGTCGTTCTCAAACACTTCAAAGTCGAGTTTGGCGAATCCTGCATCCCAGGCGGCTTTCAATTCGATCCCCGCAAGCGGCAACAATATTTCGTTGAAAATAGGGACCGTTTGATAAGTCCCGTTCAGCACGGTGGCCGATTCGGTTTCAGACATGCACAGCCACTTCTGCATCACCGTAGCATATAGCTGCCGGTAATCGTATTGCAAGGGTACTTGTGTGCTACCGGTAGGATTGGTGGGCAACACCGGAGATGTTCCGGTAACGCCGCCGTTCAGCATGGCTCCGAAGAAGATCACCGGCGCTCCGGACCCATGATCGGTTCCATAACTTGTATTGCTGATGACCCTCCTTCCGAATTCACTGAAGGTCATTCCTGTTACCTTATTTGCTTTGCCCATAAGTGTGATGTCGTCCTGGAAAGCAGAAATAGCAACCGATAACTTTGAAAGGATGTTTGCATGATTGCCGATAGTGGTGTTTGCGGAATTCACCTGATCGACATGTGTATCAAAACTATCGGGGTGGTTAACAATATAAACAGGAGTCTTCAATCCCCCGCCTATCAACCGGGCAACCACTTTCAACTGGTCGGCCAGCGTGTTGCCGGAAGCCGGGTACATGGTCGATTGGGTTGCCTGTGCATTATAGGCAGCCGATATCCGTGCTGTATATGCATTGCTTTGGTCTTTCATCAACCGAAGGAAGGTCAGCTCGGTTCCATAGTCACTTACCGGCGCCGGTCCGGGTGTGCCCGTTGCCACATTAATCAATGTAGCAGGGTTCGGTGCGTTGTAACCCATATTTATGTTCGGCCCGGCAAGAGATAAAGGCAATGCGCCTCCTATCTGGATGGCCAACGGATCGGGAGTTGTT
Source organism: uncultured Ferruginibacter sp. (assembly GCA_964645235.1). Lineage (GTDB taxonomy): Bacteria > Bacteroidota > Bacteroidia > Chitinophagales > Chitinophagaceae > Ferruginibacter. The sequence continues at coordinate 1,957 of CAZYAT010000043.1, forward strand.
GCGTTGGGATAACCGTTAGGGTAGCCCGGGTTGGCAATATCGAGCTGTCTTCCTAACCAGCCAGTGCTGGGAGAAGGGATCACGGTAGACCCGGAAAACCATATATCCTGTGCCTGGAAATGACTGAAGTTCGGATTGGGGTAAGTAACCCCCTGCACCAGGTTCACTTTACCAGCATTGAACAGGTCACGTAACCCTGTCATCGAAGGGTGCAAACCGGTGGTGGTGGTTCCGTTCAATGCAAGTACCGATGCCTGCGGCAGCAGGATACTTGGACGGGCATTGGACAATTCGGTATAACGGTCCAATGGCACCACCATGTTCAACCCATCGTTACCACCGTTCATCTGGATGATCACCAATATCCGGTCGCAATTGGCAGTAGGCATCGACAATGCTGCAAGCAGCGGATGAAGCCGGGCATCTCCTGCGTAGAGCGGAATCCCATTTAGCATCATCGGCACCGAAAAAAGTGCGGTATTACCTAAGAATGTTCTACGGTTCATAAGCATATGTTTTACATCAGCTGGTATTCGGCCAGTTGAAGCAGGGTGGTGAATAATGAAGTAAGTCGCGGCTTTACGATGTTCAGGTTCGTTGTATTTGGATTGGCCACATAATTATTCCATGCCGTTGTCCAGTAACTGTTGGTCACCTGTCCATTCAGCAGTGTCTGAACCTTTGTATCTGTCTTGTATTGTGCAGGCAGGTCGACAGGCAAAAAATACTGTATCAACACATCAATGAGGAGGTCGGGGTCCTGTACGGTCGCATTGGGCCATAGCTGAACAAAAGCGATCACATCGATTTTCACCCCGATGCCACCAACGCTGATCCCATTCGTACTCAGCAGGCTGGTGATAAGCGAAGCCCTCTTTTGTATGCTGTAGGAGTTGATCCAGTTCTGGTAGAACATGGGTTCCTGGTAATATGCCTTCCATCCGGAAACATTTGGTACAAGCCCGTAACCCTGTTCGAGGTTGTTGTTGGCATAATTATGAAAGTATTGCCACAGGGCATACTGGTTTACCACCAGAGGGTTATTTGTAGTTGCTACAGCAGCGGTATTTACATACATCGTGCGGAAAGTACCTATGATAAAATCCAGTGGGCTCTTGATCATTACTCCCTTGTTGGCCATATCGTAGAAATGCTCGCTCTTGAACAATTTGGCCACTACAGGAGCCATCTCCCAGTTACTGGCCACCATAAAATTGGCAAGTGGAACAATCACATTGGCTTCTATATTAGCGTCAATATCGTAGTATACAAAGAAACGGTACAACCGCCGGCAGATATATCTGGCAATCGTATCCTGCTGGTAGGTGAAGAGCATGTCGAAGAATATATCGAACTCATTGGCGCCTGCAGCACCGGGCTGATTAACGATGGTATTGGTTGGGTTGGGTCCGAAGAACTGAGAGAATACTTTGTTTGTCTGGTTGTGGTATGCTGCATTAAATCCGGGATTGAAGGGATAAGCAGCCACGAAACTCGGTACCCGCCAGCCAGAAAAAACTTTTGAAGCGGCAATGATATCCGGTTCGGTATAGTTCTGCGTAGGCACTTTGCCCAAAGTGAACAGCTCCATCAGTTCCCGGGCGAAATTCTCATTGGGCACCGATGCCGTACTGTACTGGTTACTGAGGTATACCAGCATGGCAGGCATCTTGGCAATGGCTTTGATCAGCGTTTTGAAATTGCCCAATGCACTATTACGTAGCAGGGTCATATAGTCGTTGCACATGGTGGAGGAATTGCTCTGCATGCCCCTTACATCATCAAAGTTCACCGGGATGAAATGATACCAGAACAAGGTCATCTTCTCACGGATGGTCGTGCTTTCATTGATGCATAAACCCCAGCTCCACCACATCAGACTGTTCTGCCTGTGGGAGTTTACCGTACCATCGTTACTGCCTGTTGCATAAGTAAGATTGGTGGATGTCCAGCTGTCGCCAAGCAATACACCACTACTATCCACAGCAGTGTTATTATAATGGTTCAACGGAGTGGGCGAAGGATAGGTTGGAGGGCCCAACGTGAGTAACGCATCCACTGCAGCAGATGGTGAAAGCATGAGCAGGGCTTCCAATTCAGATTTCTTTACACCAAAACCAACCCGGCGCAAAAGATGAGATACCTCCCAGTTGGTCCATGTGCCTGCATATGGATTGAGCCCGCTGGTAACATTACCCACCCTGGCATCTGATCCATCACCCGGGCCACCGGGCGTGGGGTTTTCTATCTGTTCACTATAACGCCTTGGGCCAAGCTTCTTCCTGGCATACTTTTTAAACAAGGGGTCGGGTTCACCGGGCGGGCCGTCGGTAAGTACTTCGGTCTCCTTGAGAGCAACTCCGGCAAGATTTTTCAAAAAATCTTTCCGCTTTAATTTTTCATTTCCCATAAAACTGGTGTTTATACAATATAATCTGGCATACCATTACGGTATGTAAATGTATCCGCTGAATGAGCAATCATTAAGGTTAAGTTTACAAAGGCGGGATCGGAAAGGTTGATTGTCCGGTTAAGGGCACTATGAAGATAGAACAATTAAAGCTGGATCGGAAAGCTCCCGGCCTTTTTTTTAAGACCAATCGTAAAATTTAATATTCCAATAAAAGAAAGGCTGCATGGGCAGCCTTTTCTGAACAAAATTGTTGGGAGAACCGTATATCCCTGTCCACCCTTTTTCTCTTCTATTTTGGTTTATACTCCAATACCAGCACTGCATTTTCTGTTAGGCTGGCGCTTGAGTGGAGTTCGTAACGCATATCCCCTGCTTTGACAATGATGGTGGCTGTATTGGGAGGTATGCTGCCCAGGTTATTGGCAAACAGTACAATTTCATGCTGGGGGGCTTTTTCATCCAGCAGAAGGTTTACTGTGATGGGCTTTTCTGAAAGACCCCTGTTGCTGACCAGCAATTTGTTGTTATAAAGCACGCTGATGGAGTCGCCATCGACCGTTCCGTTATCGAATATATCAAGTGTGATACTGGTTACAGATACCGGGATCCGGCTGAACACGGTATTCTTCCGGCTTGCTGCAATATGAACACTGTCTTTATTGACTGCCGACGCAGAGCCTGCACCGGGGTTTGTGCTTATCTTATATTCTTTAGGTACTTCAGCACCCATCAGGTTCTTTCCAAAATAGTCCCAGCGGCGGCGTGTCATATACAAGGCATCGGCACCATAGCCATGCCTTGCATTGGGGAAAATGACGAGGTCGAAATCTTTATTGGCCTTTTGCAAAGCAGCCACTACCAGGTAGGTATTATAGGGTGGCACATTGTCGTCCATGCCTCCGTGTGCCAGCATGAGTTTCCCTTTCAGGTTGCCGGCATTGATCTGGTTGGCCTGCTCTTCGTAATTGGTCTTACCACTCGGCCCTTTTGTCTCTAAGCCGATATAGCGTTCGCCCCAATCATCTTCGTAATTACGGTTATCGTGATTGCCGGATTCAGAAATACCTACTTTATAAAAATCGGGATAGGTGAACATGGCATCAGCTGTGGCAAACCCACCACCTGAATGTCCCCAGATGCCTACTTTATCAAGGTCCATATACGACCGGGTTGCAGCAAGTTGTTTGATCCCTGCCACCTGGTCATCAAGAGTATTGGATCCCATGTTTCCATAACATACATCATGGAAGGATTTTGACCGGTCCGGGTTACAGGAACCATCAATGATGACAACGATAAACCCAAGATCTGCAAGGGCCTGGTGATCACCACGCGAAGGCACGAAATTGCGGGTACCCACCCCCCCGCCCTGCGGACCCGGGTAAACATAATTTACGATAGGATATTTCTTTGCCGGATCGAAATCCCTCGGCTTGAACATCAGGCCATACAGGTCCCACTTGCCATCGTTGGATTTTACCTTGATCGGTTCAGCCGGTTTCCAGCCGGTTGCCAGCAGTTTGCTGATATCTGCACGCTCCAGTTCCGTGATCAATTTACCTTTCATATCCCGGAGTACGGCAACCGGCGGTACGTTCGGTTGAGAATAGCTATCTGTGAAATATTTCCCATCGGGCGACAAATTGATATTATGATTGCCATCTTCGGGCGTCAGCAACTGCAGTTTGGTACCATCAAAATTGATCCTGTAGAAATGGGCAAAATACGGGTCACGGCCAGGCTCACGGCCATTGGCCATGAAATACAATACCCGGTTCGCTTCATCCACCTTCAGCAATTGCGTTACTACAAATGCGCCTTTGGTGATCTGGTTTTTTAGTTTCCCCGTATTGGCATCGTACAGGTACAAATGTCCCCAATCGTCGCGTTCACTGTACCAGATGATCTCGTTCGTTTTATCCAGAAAGTGGTTGTTGATGGTTCCCTGGCCGCTCTCGTATTGGGTAACTACTTTTTCTTCGAACACATCCCTTACATCGCCTGTGGCAGCATCAGCAATACGAACTTTTTCAATTTTATGGTCCCGGCTGGTAGAAACAAACATCAGTTTACTTCCATCGGCATTCCATTCATTATCATCGTATGGACTGCCGGACGAGATGTCATCGCTGAGGGTTCCCCTCCGGTCGTCGGACGACATTTTTAAACGGATCAGTTTGCCATTATCCACTTCTATGATCACCCGCTCGATCTGTATTATTTTCTTGTCCTCGGGCAGCGGGTATTTCCATTGCTCCAGTTCCGGAGCACCCACTTTTGTTTTTACAAGGTACATATCATGTACATGACGCTGGTCTTGCTGGAAAGTTGCGATCTTCCTAGAGTCGGGGCTCCAAAGCATGATCGGGCGGTCGCTGTGCGTCCACCCGGCATTGTCAGTGGCATACCCATAATCTTTCACTCCATCAAACGTGAGTTGGGTTTCTTTCTTTGTCTCCAGGTCACGTACCCATAGGTTCCAATCCTTGATAAAAACTGCTTTTTTACCATCGGGTGATACACTTTCATTGGCCCCGCCACGGCGGCGTCCACCAACCCCTGCTGCAGAAGCTGGTTCATCCGGCAGGATGGACTTTTTATCTGGCCCAGTTTTGCGGCTGCCATCGGCAGGATTTATCAATACAAATTCTACGCCTGCAGGAACCGAAACCGAATACCAGAACTTCCCATCGGGTAACCAGTTAGGATTCACATTAGAGCGGTAAACCAGTTTGTTGGTATTAAAGCCTAAGGCTTTCGTTGCCTGGTCGTAATTGGCAACTGTCAATATTTTTTTATCGGACTGGGCGCTTGCTGCAAAAGCAAGTAAGGCGATCAAAGCCTGACTAAAGAGTATTTTCTTCATGGTGAAACATGCCGGTGTTTGTTGATGAACCGGGAAATTAAATTTAGGGAAAGAAATCTATTTCACCGGAATGTTCAAACTGACTGTTTTTTACTTGGCCGGAAAAGCCCCTGACTACTCGATTGCGAACATGAAATAGGTAACTTTATGCTACTATGGTCAATCCCTTATCGCCGGCTCAAGCAACTACCTGTGCCCTCGTCCTTTGCGGAGGACAAAGCAGCCGCATGGGTACCGATAAGAGCATGCTTGTATATTACGACAAACCCCAGCGGTATCATGTATATGAAATGTTGCAGGATTTTTGCGATCATGTATATATATCCTGCCGGCACAGCCAGGTGCAAAGCATTGAACCGGGATATCATTGCCTGGCTGATGACCACAGGTATCATGATACCGGCCCCATGGCTGCCCTGCTTACCGCTTTTGAAAAATTCCCTTCAAAAGATGTCCTCCTGGTGGGTTGCGACTATCCCTTTCTCACCTGGGAAGAATTACAGCATTTCTTCGGATTCCTTCCGGCAGCCGGACCTGTTGCATTTTATAATGAGGATACCGGCATATCCGAACCCTTGCTGGCCTGGTACCCGCATGCATATTTCGAAGCATTAAGGAATTATCAGCTGCCGGGACATTATTCGCTGAAGCAATTTTTGCAGGAAACCGGGGCAATGCAATACCTGCCTGAGGATAAGAAATGCATGTGGAGCGTGGATACCATGGAAGATTTTGATAAGGCAAAGCTGGCAATGCGAAGCCGATCATAGTTGATTGCTTATGGCCGATGGTAAGGTTTAAAACGCAATCATGTATCTGCATCTAGCACCCTGCATCCCGATTCCTATTCGTACCTTTAATTCTCATGAGTTCAGCAGTAGAAAATATCAGCATTCAAAAGATCAGCAACAATCATGTTACCGAGGAGACTGATAAAATAGCTGTGGAAGAACCACTGGAAATTTCCGTGGAATACAGCACTGCCAGTGGCCGGCTGCAAAAGAATATTGCCGTAACCATGCGTACCCCGGGCAACGACGAAGAACTGTCAGCAGGTTTCTTATTTACAGAAGGGATCATCCGCAACAAAGAAGCCATCCGAGAAATAAAGCATTCGCATGCCGATCCGAACCGTGTAACGGTTGTTTTGAAGGAGAATGTGCCACCTGTTCTGAGCAATGCCCATCGTAATTTCTATACTACTTCCAGTTGCGGGGTTTGCGGCAAAGCCAGTATGGAAGCCATCGCTGTTGCTTCTCCTTTTAAGAACATAACCGATGGCATCAGACTTCAGGCTGGTATTTTGTACAACCTGCAGGATGACGTCAAAAAACAGCAGCAGGTATTTGAAAAAACGGGTGGTATTCACGCCAGTGCTTTATTCGGCCTCGATGGGAGTTTCATTACGCTCCGAGAAGATGTTGGCAGGCATAATGCGCTGGATAAGCTCATTGGCCATGCATTATTGAATGAAGCCCTGCCTTTAAACAATCATATCTTATTTTTAAGCGGCAGGGCCAGTTTTGAATTGTTGCAAAAGTCGGCCATGGCAGGTATCAGGGTGATTGCAGCTGTAGGCGCCCCTTCCAGCCTTGCCGTAGAAACAGCCAGAGAAAACAAGATGACGTTACTCGGGTTCCTGCGGAACAACCGCTTCAATATCTATTCCGGGGAACAACGGATCACCGTTAAATAATCTCATCATGAAACTCAGGATAAAGGGAAATTCCATCCGCATAAGGCTCACTAAAACCGAAGTAACAAGGATTGCTGCGGAAGGCTACCTTGAAGAACAGACGTCTTTCGGAGCGAATAAGCTGATCTATGCGCTGAAACGTGTGGATGCAGGGAATGAATTAACCGCAGCCATGGACGGCAACAAGATCACCATGTTCATACCGGTTTCACTTTTACATGACTGGCCAACCAGTGACATCGTGGGTTTTAATGCCCGGATGCCCATCGGGGATAATGAAACACTTTCTTTATTACTGGAGAAAGATTTTGTATGCCTCGACCATACAGACGAAGACCAAAGTGATAATTATGAGAACCCGAACCGGGTTTGCTAAGCCGAAGGATTCTTATATTTTCCCCTGCTCTTGCGGATATTCACCGCCACCACTTTGTATTCCGGGCACATGGCTTCAGAATCAGATAAGTCAGAAGTGATATTATTCATCATGATCTCGGGGAAATGGAAGGTAGAACTTAATATTCCCGGCTTTACTTCATCGGTTATGCGGGCACGCACATCTACTTTGCCCCTTGGCGATTCCACGCAAACCATATCGCCTTCCTTAATAAGATGTTTGGCGGCATCTTCGGGGTTGATCATAAGGTAATCTTCTTTCAAAATCTTTTCATTGCCTGTTCTTCTTGTCATGGCTCCGCAGTTGTAATGTTCCAGTTCGCGGTTAGTGGTAATGATGTAAGGATATTCTTTCCCGTTTTGAAGGATCTCTTCCGTTTCCCTGAAGGAATTATATACGAATTTGCCCAGCCCCCTTTTAAAGCTGTCAACATGCAGCAGGTCAGAATCGGTGCCGTCTTTTGCCACCGGCCATTGCTTGCCGTTATCGCCCAACTCTTCCCAGTTTACCCCGGCAAAGAAAGGAACCACCTGTGATATTTCTTCCAGCAGGGTATCAGGATGATAATCCGGTTGTGCATAGCCCATGCGGTTCATGATATCGGCAATGATCTGCCCGTCTGGTTTTGTTCCTTCCAACGGTTCAACCACTTTGTTCACCCGCTGAATGCGTCGTTCGCCGTTTGTAAAGGTGCCACTCTTTTCCAGGAAAGAAGCGCCGGGCAAAATCACCGTAGCCAGTTTTGCTGTTTCGGTCATGAAAAGTTCCTGCACCACAAACAGTTCAAGGTTCTTCAGTGCGGCTACCACCTTATGCGTATTGGGATCGGTCTGCGCCATATCTTCCCCGATCACCCAGATGGCTTTTAGCTTATTGTTGAGTGAAGCCTCGTACATCTGCGGGATCTTATATCCTACATGCAATGGAAGCTTTGCACCATAGAAATCCTCATACATTTTATGAATACCCGGGTCGGTAACATCGAGGTAACCGGCTCCCTGGTAAGGCTGACAGCCCATATCGGCGGCGCCTTGCACATTGTTTTGTCCGCGTAGCGGATTCACGCCCACACCCCTTCTTCCGATATTACCGGTGATCATTGCCAGGTCAGCGATCAGCATAACGGTGAATGTTCCCTGTGAATGCTCCGTTACCCCCAGCCCGTGAAACGACATTGCATTGGGTGCAGTTGCGTAGGCGATCGCTGCCTCACGAACAAGGCTGCGGTCCACGCCGGTAATTTTTTCCAGTTCATCAATATTCAGCTGCAAAATATGCTGCCGGAATTCTTCGTACCCTTCAGTTCGTTTGCTGATGAAGTCTTTGTCTTCCAATCCTTCACAGATGATGTAATACAGCATCATGTTCAGCAATGCCACATTGGTACCTGGCCTTAACTGTAAATGATAATTGGCATAACGGGCCAGTTCGGTTCTTCGCGGATCGATCACGATCAGTGTTTTCCCCCTGATGGCCTGTTGCTTGATCTTGGCGCCGGTCACGGGGTGTGCGTCGGTGGGGTTGGCACCGATCACCATCATACAATCGGTGTATTTCAGGTCCTTGATCGAATTGGTGGCAGCACCGGTGCCGAAAGTGCGCTGCATGCCAATGGCAGTTGGCGAATGGCATACCCGGGCACAACTGTCGATATTATTGGTGCCGATGACCGCCCGGATGAATTTTTGCATCAGGTAATTCTCTTCATTGGTGCAACGGGCCGAAGAAATGCCGGCGATATAATCAGGACCATAATTAGTTTTGATCTCTGTTAATTTGTTTGCAATAAAATCATAGGCCTCCTCCCAGGTAGTTGAAACGAACACCCCATCTTTTTTGATCAACGGCGTCCGTATCCGATCGGCGTGGTTGTAGAAGGAGAATGCAAAGCGCCCTTTCAGGCAGGTATGCCCCTGATTGGCTTCGGCATCGTAAGGAGCCTGGATGGAATGCACTTTATTCTGCTTTACCGCAACATCCAGGTTACAGCCCACCCCGCAATAGGTACAAACGGTGCGCACTTTCTTGTCAACGGCAATGGATTTGGATTCGAACACATCGGAGATGGCCGAAGTCGGACAAGCCTGTGCACAGGCGCCGCAGCTCACGCAATCGGATTGTTCAAAGGTTGTGTCGAAGCTTTTGATGATGTGACTGTCGAATCCCCTGCCTGCCATGCTCAATACGAATTCACCTTGTACTTCGTCGCAGGCACGGACGCAACGATAGCAGTTGATGCATTTGGAGAAATCGGATGTCATATAAGGGTGGCTGAGATCTTTTTCCCTGTTGAGATGATTTTTCCCCTCAGGGTAACGTACGTCTCTCACCCCGACTTTGGCAGCAACCGTCTGCAATTCGCAATTGTTATTCACTTCGCAGGTAAGGCAATCAAGCGGGTGATCGGTTAATACCAGTTCGATAATATTCTTGCGGAGTTTCTGGATTTTATCGGAATGTGGATAGATATAGGAATTTGCCATCACCGGTGTATGGCAGCTGGCCTGTGCTTTTGTTTGGCCGTTTTCTGCCAGTGCAACGTCTACGCTGCAAACGCGGCAGGAGCCGAAAGGCTCTAGGTTGGGCGCATCGCAGAGCGTGGGCACGTAATCCTTCCCGAAATTCCGTTTAATGAAGGCAAGGATGGTCTCGCCTTCGATGATATCATAAGGCTTGTTATCAATGTAAGCAATGCCGGCCTTTGTTTTACCATTGGTGGAACCATAGGTAAACGTTGCCCCCTGTGCGGCCTGCCCTTGTTTTTCCTCTTTTCTGTAAACAATACCCATGATCAGTTACTTTTAAAGTACGGTGATAACTCCGACTCAAAATACTCCAACGCGTTCTTTATTGGTAATGGTAATCCACCACCCAAAGCACAGAGCGAAGCTGTTTCCATCGTATCCACGAGGTCATCCATCAGCTGCCTGTCGATCTTATACGCCGATGTTCTGGCTTTGTTGATCAGTTCATACCCTCTTGTTGAGCCAAGCCGGCAGGGGAAACACTTGCCGCAGCTTTCATGCGCAGTGAATGCGAACAAATGTTCGAGGTAATCGATCATCGGAAAATTTTCCGGGATGCACACAATGGAAGCATGCCCCAGCAGAAACCCGTTTTGATTAAAGGACTCAAAATCCACCGTTAGTTCCTTTATTTTGTGTACGGGAACCAGTCCACCCAGTGGCCCGCCGATATGCATGGCCTTGACCTTGGACTTGAATCCGCCTCCCAGGCCATTCACAACTACTTCCAAGGGCGTACCCATATCCACTTCATAAATGCCGGGTTTATTGAAGAAGCCATCGAGTGAAACGAGTTTGGTCCCGGTTGATCTTCCCTTACCAATCGAGGCGAATTGTTTTCCCCCATGCTGTACCACATAAGGTATACAAGCAAGTGTTTCTACATTATTCACCACGGTAGGTTTATTGAACAAACCTTCCTGTGTGGGGTAAGGCGGGCGTACCCTGACTTCAGGCCGTTGGCCTTCGATACTCGAGAGCAGGGCGGTTTCTTCTCCGCAGATATAAGCACCCATTGCCCTTATCAGTTTGAAATTGAACCTGAAGGATGTTCCGAGAATATGATCGCCAAGCAAGTTTGCTTTTACCAGCGCATCGATTGATTCCTGTATGACCTGTTGCGATTCGGGATATTCGGCCCGTATGTAAAGTACACCGGTATCCGCACCTACGATATAGCCTGCGATCATCATGCCCAGCAATACGCTGTGCGGACGATGCTCCATCAGGTAGCGGTCGCTGTAGGCCCCCGGGTCGCCTTCATCGGCATTGCACACAATGAATTTTTGTTCGCCAGGGCTATTGCGGCATGATTCGAGTTTGAAAGCGATCGGGAAACCGGCTCCTCCTCTCCCCCTTAACCCCGATTCTTTTAATTCTGCCAATAATGCTTCGGGAGACTTTTTCAGAGCAGAAGCGAGCGTTTGGTAATAATCATTGATGTTGCTGAACGGAGCCGTGAGCACCGCTGTTCCGTCAGCGGCAACATGGTACCTGTCTTCAACTTTGAGTCGTTGGTTTTTTATATCCTCTATGCGTTCTGCCGCCTTGCCCGAATAGTTGCTGCCATTGAAGTTGAAAGCATTGTTCTCATGGCAGCGGCCTAAGCAGCACATTTCACCAATTTCTGAAGCGTTGAACTGGCTACCCAGCGTTTCTTTCAGTGCAGCCTGTGTGCCGGCAGTAAGGCAGGCGCTCCCATTACATACATATACTTTCTTTCCTTTATTGTCTTCTTTGAGAAAATTGTAAAAACTGGCAGTGCCGAATACATTGGCCTTGCCCATGAGGAATTCTTTTGAAAGTTCCTCCATGTGTTCCCGGGAAGGAGTCCCTGTTTGCTCGGCTGCTGTGCCGAGCGACTCAAAAAGGTTGACCTTGAACCCCTTTCTTCCAGCAAGTTCTCCGAGGTTTTTCGACATGCTAATCGTTTGAAGCAATTTACGAAAAGTTAACCGGAAGTCGGCTCATCAGTTCACTTGATATCGGGTTTGGTAGCCGGCATCTTATCCATGAACACTCCTTCAGCTACTTTGAATTTCCCCTTGTTGGGGCCCACGGGTATTTTGGAACCCGGGGCCATCAGTTTTTCGGGGTCATAACCGTACACTTCCCAGTCTTGCGGCCAGTGAAATACGTTTTCATATTTTGGCTGGTTTGCCGCTTTGGCGGAGGCTGGTTCTTTATCGGCCTTGAGCCAGGCCGGACCTGGCGCTTGAAGGAAACGCCCTTCACCATAATTGGTCTTGGGCTTCACCACCAGTTGGTAGTCGATGGTACCTGAATGCTTTCCTCCATTGATCTCTATGATATCGAATCCTGTTGCAGACCGGTTGGCAATAGTAATCCCGTTGTATTCGGGCATATCAACGGGCGTACAGAATACCCGGATGGGGTTCCGTTCGTTTACAAAGATGATGTCGGCAAGTATGGGATCGAGTTCTACATGAGCCCTGCCGTTGACGAGTTTTACCGACCCATAATCCTGGTACCAGTATTCCGGGGACTCGGGGCAGGTCAATGTCACTCTTCCATGCCGGGCAGTAGGTACAATTTCGGAAACGGATCCGGTACCAAATATCTTTCGGGCGGTGACGCCATTGGTCCAGCCACCCACATAGGCATAGGCAATAGAAGTGCCTGCAAAGTTTAATCCTTCAAAGTACCCACCGACACTTATAGCTCCGCTGGATCCGAAAGAAATGCCTTCAACGGCAATGGCATCTTCGTTTTGTGAGTTGGCAATTCCCTGTATACCTACCAAATAGCCAGGATTACCGGTTACTGTACCCCGGTCGGCCCATCCACGCAATGCTATTTTTGTACCCCCAAGAGCAGCATTGGAAATCGTGAGTTGATTATATGATGAAGCCGGATTTAAGGTGGCGGAACTGTTATCCACCAGGTTGTAGTTTGCCATCCATGTATTCGAATAATTGATATGGGCTGCATGGGTGACAGCGCCCGATGAGCTGCAAAAGCTCGCGATATAACCGGCCAGGGCCGTAGTACTGTACACTCCTGCGCCATTTATACTCTGTATCGGGTTGCCGAAATTGAAATTGGTTTCATAACCCAACCAACCACCGATGTTGTTGGAGTGCGCATAAATACCATCGCCCGTTAGGCTGTTCACCTCCAGCCGCTGTGTTCCCGGGGCTGTGGGTGTAGTTACCCCAATCAATATCTTCTGCGCATTGGTCATACGGAATACTTCGGTGTTGAAAGTGCGGAATGGAACGTCGACGTTGTTGGTGCTCCCTATGAAATTCGAAGCAGGCACCACGCTATTACCCAGCAACGACCAGCTCTCGGTTGCATTGGGAATATATAACCAGGCTGCTCCATCGTATTGGTATAGCCCGTCTGTTCCGTCGGTCTGGTATACAAACAGCCCGGTTGCCGGGGTAACGATGGCGGTACGCTGGGCTGCCGTCATCCGGGGAATCAGGAGCCCCTTGCTGGTACTGGCAATATCAACCATGGCACTGGCGTTTGCCGCAGCACCGCTGGTATTAACAGCGAGGCTTTGTGCCAAAACTGCCGGTACATAAAAAGAGAAAAGGAGTGCGGTAATGAAGCCTTTTTTCATAAAAAGATATGATTATGTTATGCGTAGAGAATAAGAAACTACTGGTAATGTAAAATTAATTCCCCTCAACCATTTTGTTTTTTTGTTCACATAGCTGCATGGAGATCCAGGCAGCCATCTTCCCCAGCACCTCTAAATGATAAATTGATGTACTTTCAATTAAACTCTCACTCATGAAAAAAGAAAACAACCTGGCTGCTGGCATATCGGAGCCCGAACTCGTGGATGCCTTCCTGGAAAAACTCAAACACCCCTTGTCCGACCTGATCAAATACCTCCGTGTCGTCATTTTGAGCGCTGATACATCCATTGGCGAAGGGATCTACTGGAACGCCCCTACGTTCTATTATACCGGAAAGATGAAACCCTTCGACGCGAAGGAATATAAGCGTTACATCGTTGGCTTCAATTTTTACAAACAGGATACCATCCGCCTGATCTTCCTGCGTGGGGCCGATGCCACCGACCCGAAAAAAATACTCTCAGGCGAGTTCAAAGACAAGAGAAAACTGCTTACGGTTCAAAGTATGGATGATGTAAAGAAAATCGAAACAGACCTGAAAAAGATCATCAGGGACCTCATCAAAAAAATAGATCAGTAAAATATCCAGGCAGAGCGCTTCCCCATTGGATTTACCCGGAATTCATCGTTTCGTTTGTAGATGATCGGTCAGATTAAAGTAACTGGGATCAGTTCCTTATACAGGTTTTATCAAAAAAGAATTATTTTGCTTTTTGTAAAGAAATCTTAACAAAACTACCTTCTATGAAAAGAATATTCTGCCTGTTGTTACCAATATTATTTACCCTGTACGTATGGGCACAAAAAACAGCCGATGATGTTGTGATCAAACTGAATGGCCAGGAACTAACGGGAAAAGTTACGGAAATCAATGACAACAATATCAAATTCATTTACAAAGGTGAAACACTTACCTATACCATTAAGAAATCGGATATCCTGAAGATCAAATTCGCCAGCGGCCGGGAGGAGGTCATTACAAGGGTACAGACGGCAGAATCAAATAAAGAACCCGCTTCGGCACAAACCGCCAGCGACCCCGCTGCCCGGAAGAACAAACTGGCCATACTGCCCTTTCGGTTCATAGCCGACCGTCAATCGGCCGACGAGGAAATGAGTTATAAGGTGCAGGATGAAGCGTTCAGTTTATTAAGTAATCACGCAGGCACACTGGAATTGCAGGCAACCGCTACAACAAATGCCTTATTGTTGAAAGCAGGGATCAACCAATCTACCTACCGGGCCTTTACGCCCGCGGAGATCTGTAATGTACTTGGGGTTGAATACATCATACAGGGAACAATTACTCAAAACAAAACTACCGCTACCACAACCCAATCGAACAGCGGATCGATCGATACAAAGAACAACACGGGCAAATCGGGTAACGACAGGAAGACAACGGTATCCAGTTCATCTTCATCAACTACTTACCAGAATTATAAGACCAGTGTTACACTGATCATCTTCACCGATAAAGGCTCGTCGATCTACAGCGATGACCATACGGCATTCTGGAGCACGCCCGACGCCTATAAAAATGCAGTCAAGTATTTACTTAAACGCACTCCTGTTTACAAGAAATAAGTTTTATTGCGCCCCGGCCGGGCTGGGATCAACGTCCATTACTTTAATGCCATGCCTGGCTGCATAGGCCTTCCCGGCGGCATGTAAAGACTCATAGAGGGTTGTGAATTTAGCGGAGTATTTGTCACTGATAGCACTTTACATGGCCGTAATCTTATCTGCCCCGGCTCCATTATCGTAGAGAGCTGCAAGCTCTATATTCGCCCTTATAAACGGGTATCACGAACTCAAACATGGCCAGCGAAGCACTGACCATCTCTTTACTATCATCGGCGATTTTCAGTGACTTTATTTTTTTATATGGCTTCTCTACTGCATCCAGTTTTATCTGAATAACCTCTTCTCTTTTCATGGGAGCTGTTTTTCCAGAGTTGACGTCGATCAGTTTTTCTGAAGGACTGGCTAATTCACGATGCATTCCGTTCCCAGCAAAACCATACAGCAGGTTGCTGTTAAGTGCAGCCTGAGAAAAATACTGTTCTGGAGTTCTGTTGCTACAGGAAGTAAGCATACCAGTTGCAAGCAGTAGCAGAAAAAATATCCTGGTCATTTTTTTATTAAAATATACAGGGAAATATCTGAAGGGATTATTCCAGGTTTTATTGCCTTGCCAGACATGCCGGAGCTTAGCGACTGTACTGATTGCTGTCATCTTTTTCAAGTTCCGCCCGACGTAACTTTCTAAAAACCAAACGCCATGCTGATACGATTTTTATTTGCTTTTTTCTGCAGTATCATCTTTGCTTTCATTCTTACGTATTTCTTTAAACGCCGCGGGCCAGGCCCTTTCCATGGCATCCTTTATTTCTTTGCCATCATATTCCTGTTCACTGCGGCTGTCGGCCTGCTGCTCACGCCGATCGGGCCCATGTATAAGAATGTGCCCTGGCTGAGCATTGTTGCCTTCGGGCTGCTGATCACTTTACTGATCGCCGAAATGCTCCCCCACCACGAAAAGGCGGTGACCATTAAAAGGAAGACGGAGGAGGATGAAGACGAAGAAGTGCTTGAAAAAGAGTTCGGGATCATCCTGGTGCTGATCCTGGTGATACTGGCAGCGGCCATTGTATATGCGCTCACCAGTAAACCGGATACGTTCAAGATGACGTTCTGAGAACCCGACAGGTTCTGTTGACCTTGGAGTAATCAAGCTTAATTTGGTTAACTTGCAGGACCAGCAACGGCACATAATATGCATAGAAAAGAATTTTTGCAATCTCTGGCCGTATTACCGATAGCAGGATTAACCATGAAACTTAACGTACTTAATAAAATAGCCGAACCATTGGGTTATACGGAAAAAATGCCCGTACTGTTCCTGGGTCATGGCAGCCCGATGAACGCCATCGAAGAGAATGAATTTGTATCAGGCTTCCGAAACATCGCTAAAAGAATTCCAAAACCAAATGCCATCCTTTGTATTTCTGCCCACTGGGAGACAAGGGGCACAATGGTCACCGCCATGGAACAACCCTTGACCATTCATGACTTTGGCGGGTTCCCGAAAGAGCTATATGAAGTTCAGTACCCTGCACCGGGAAGTCCACAACTGGCCAACCAGACCAAGGAACTGATAAAGAAAGCAGAAGTAAAACTGGACGATAAATGGGGGCTGGACCATGGCGCCTGGAGCGTGATTAAACACCTGTACCCCAATGCCGATGTACCGGTGATACAGATGAGCCTCGACTACTACCAGGGACCACAATACCATTATGAACTTGCCAAAGAGCTTGCTGCGCTCCGGAACAAAGGTGTACTTATCATCGGCAGCGGCAACATGGTACACAACCTGCGCCTTGTTGCCTGGGACAAATTGAATACCGATGATTACGGATTTGACTGGGCGCTCGAAGCCAGGGAAAAGATGAAGAATTTCATCCTCACCGATGACCATAAATCACTGATCAACTATAGTGCGCAGGGAAAACCCTTCCAGCTCTCCGTTCCAACACCGGAACACTACCTTCCTTTACTCTATACACTGGCGTTGAAAGAAAAAGGAGATGCGGTAAGCCTGTTCAATGATAAAGCTGTAGGAGGCTCTCTTACGATGACCTCGGTGATGATCGATAAAACATAGACCCTTGCATGTACCGGATCGACAAAGTGAGCAGAAACGAATTTCCCGACCTGCTGCAGGTGTGGGAATCCTCAGTAAGGGAGACCCACCATTTCCTCAACGATGGAGATATAGATTTCTTTAAAAACTTTATCCAGGAAAAAGATGTATTCGGCCAGGTGAACCTGGCATGTGCCCGTGATCAAAGTGGCCGTATTGGAGGTTTTCTGGGAACGGCGGGCGAAAATCTTGAAATGTTATTCATTGATGCTGCCGAACGGGGAAAAGGTATCGGAAAAATGCTGCTTACGCATGCCGTTATTGAATTGAAGATCACCAAAGTGGATGTCAACGAGCAGAATGAACAGGCGGTGGGCTTCTATACTCATTTTGGCTTCGAGACCATTTCACGCTCCGAAGTGGATGGCCTTGGTAAGCCTTATCCCATACTGCATATGGAATTACCTGCTGCCAGGAAGATGTGAATGCAACAGGCAAGGTTGTTATCCTTCGAAAGCGTCAGCCGAATTTCTTTTCTTTGGTTGCTTTATCCAGGCCGATCCATTTTTCAAAAGAAAGCAGCAGTTGCTCTTTTTTCAAATAGGTCATCACACTCCTTCCATATTCACCGGCGCTTTTAGAAAGTTTGCTGCCGCTTTCACCCGTAAGTAATGGATGATGCCAGAATGTACATTGGTTCAGGTAGGCAGAATCCAATAAACCATCCAGGTGAAGCTGCATGGCAGTGGATGGAAGAAGGTCCTCTCCCCTGCCGATATGAGTTATTTTAAAATGCCGGTCATCAGCCAGTGAAGCGAGATGATAAGCTGCGATCGCATCCTTCCTTTTTACCACAAAGGAATTTTGCAACGGTAAATAGTGTTTCACTTCACCAATCACCCGGTCGGTGAATGAGATGATCTCTCCCTTTGTTTGAATGCGCCAGGCAACTCCCATCCTGTCAAGCGGGATATTTTTATCCCGGCATGCACACGGGGCAGATGCCAGCTGTGTCCGTGAACATTCACAGGCATAGGCGAGCTGTTTACCCGCCAGGTCCTTCAATAGCTCATCATAAAGTTCTTTCCGGTTAAGCTGCGACCAGTTCTTTTCAAGGTCATCGGGCCCGGAAGGGCCAATATCCCAATCCAGGCCCAGCCATTCCAGAACACGGAAGATGTCTTCCACATACTCTATGCGTTTTCGCTCAGCATCTGCATCATCGATTCGAAGGAGTACTTTTCCTCCATTCGTTCGTGCCCAGTGCCAGTTGAGAAGGAAGTTAAAGATATTCCCGGGGTGAAGAAAGCCGCTTGGTGTTGGTGCCAGCCTGGTGATCATGATGTGTTAAAGATAGCAGTAAAAAACTTCTGAGGTCTTTCGCAACCGGTACACATGACCAGGATACAGTTCCCGCATGATGCCGGTCATTTGTGTTTAGCCACGGCTCGGGTACTTTGGCCGAAAAACAGGTATGAAAGAACCGCTTGTGACCCTGGAACAGGTTGGACATATCCGTCAGCTATCCTTACAGCGTGAGCAAGGTGCATCATTGGAATTAGAGAAGGCATTAAAAACCATTAATCGTTCTCTCATCCCAAATGTACGGGTGTGCCTCTCATTGCACGAAGCGTTGCTGTTCCTGCTTGCCTATCCATTCTCGAAGGAAGAATACAAACTGGTTGAGAAAACAATGTACCGCCTGAAAACCTGGGTGGAAACTGTCATGCGGTCCGGTTCGCACCGTCAGCAGATGCAATTAAGTGGCAGCGGTCTACCCGGCACCCTTGTCACCTGCCAATTCAGTTACCCGATCACACGATGGCTTTCAAAGAGATTCCCGGCCGATGTATCATTCCATTCTGCTTCCGGGGATCCCATCGCGGGGGCAACCCTGTTGCACCAACTGTTCCCCAGGATCGAGTATGGTTATACCACACAGGGAAAGATGAAACTCGACAACAGGCTACGCTGTCTGACTGGAAAAGAAGATCCGTTGAAACCGATGCTGTATTTATTTGAAAAGAAGATCGCTGGCGAAAGCACACGTGAAATATTATTCGATTCTTTGCAGGTATTCACCACATGGCAACTAAATGACGAAGCTTTTAACAGGAGCTTCATCCGGATGGGTAAACAGCAAGTTTATTTCCACAAGGAACTCATCAGGAAGCCGGACATTGGTTTAAGAAGTTCCGGTCGAACTCCAGCAGAGATCCATCTATCCAAAACAGAGCAGGTACGTTTACTTGATGCAGCCAGGGCATCCCTTGCTTTCTATTCAAGGGAAACAGAGACCATTACTTTGGCCGAAGCAGGAAATACCAGGTTGTTCCATTGCGGAAGGGGGCTTTCCATTGCTCTCTTCGGCATCAGGAAAGAAAGAAGGCTTTCACTTGAATCGTACATCGGGTATATGGCTATTAAGAACCAGGTACCGATTGCCTACGGCGGCGCCTGGATATTTGGCGAACGGTGTAAGATCGGGTTGAATGTATACCCACCTTTCAGGAAAGGCGAATCAGCGCTTTTGTTTACTGAAATCGTACGGCTTTACCAGCAGCTTTATAATATCCAACGCTTTGTGGTCATGCCCTATCAGTTTGGCAAGGGAAATAAGGAAGGGATCGAAAGTGCAGCATTCTGGTTTTATTATAAGCTGGGGTTTCGCCCACAGGACCATATTCTGGCAGAGTTTGCTGAACAGGAATGGAAGAGCAGCAGAAGATCTGATGCAGCTTTATTAAAGCGGTTTACCCGGTCGAACCTGGAACTAAGATTGAAGCCAAGGATCGAAATGGATATCGACCCGGAACGGATCAGCCGCCGTATAACAGAAATGATCGTAAAAGAGTTCGGTGCCGACAGGCATGCAGCAGCCCTGGCTTGTAAAAACGAATTAATCAAAAAGATAAATGTCAGCCGCCGGATGATCGACCATCCATGGATGGGCCAGTTGGGCCTTTTATGCAAACTGATCCCCAACATTGAACAATGGCCACCGGCAGAAAAAAAAGAAATGAGGTTGCTACCGGCTGCATGGAGTAAAAGCGATGAAGCATATATCCGTCAGCTTCAGCATTGCATCGTATTACAGGGATCACTCGCTGATGTCAAATAAAAAAACCTTCATTGCTGAAGGTCTTTCACAGGAGTTAGTAGTTTTTAGGTGCCATTCCGGAATGGTTCACCGGTTTCACAGGACAGGATCTGTTTCAGAGGTTTGGATATTTGGATTCTTTAACAGCACAAATATGCTGATAACATAAAAATTGGGTTATAGACACTGATAGGAATCTGGTGTAGACATTTTACGAAAGGGCATACACAAAATACCAGGATGTTATTGAGGTACAGGAGGGTTAAAGTCGGGGTTATCGAATATGCCCCTGTAGTAGAGATAATATTTCCCATCCCGGTTATTGCGCCAGTAGCGGCGGCCTTCCAGGTCGTAATAATAACGTCCGTCCACGCTTCGCTTGGCAACACTATCATTAACTACAATTACTTTGGGAAGGGCCGTCTTAACAGTTGCCTTTTTCACCGGTTTGGATTCGGCCGGTTTTGTGGTTGCAGAATTCGTGGATGGGGCAGGACTTGTCTTATGGCTGCAAGAAACAGCTGACAGAACAACCATAAGGACGGAACTGTAAAAAAAGATCTTGCTCATAACGGGGATTTGCCCTTATTACCCAACAAGTTTACCAGAATTTGTTAAAAAAAACTATAAGAATCAAATTATTCCCTGCTGGTTCATTACCGCCTATCAAAAAAGATCCATATACTGTTGCTGGCCCCAATTGTTTACTATCTTTAGTACATAAATGAAAACGCAGGCATTCATATTATTCATCCCTCTTGCTGTATTTTTCACTGAAACAGTCAGCATTTTTCCTTGCTGGGATGGTTCAGATAATAAGGTAGTGAAGGCCAATACCTGCTCTTCTCAGAAAGCTGCCACAACCTGTAACCGTAAAACTTCAGAAAAGCAATGCAGTCCTCAAAAAGCAAAAGGTGAATGCAGCAGGAAAAGCAGTCCGAAGAGTTGCCAAAGTACCGGCACCTGCGATAAAAGTTCTTCAGGCAAAGATTGTGATGACAACCCCGATTGCAGCACCTGCCCTGTCTGTTATATTTTTATAGCCCAGCAGCCATTTGAATGGAATCCCGAAGAATTTTATTCTGATAAAACATACAACCTGGAACATAAAGGTCATATTTCCGATTATCCACGCAGTGTGTGGAAGCCGCCCGATGGCTTTGTCTCATAAGCTGAAAGAACACACATTTAAGAATCAATAAAATTACATTATGAAAAAAATACTGATGCTGGCAATGGTATGCACATTGGCTACCGGAGCCTTCGCCAATAATGGCAAAACAAAGAAGAACAAGAAGAACAAACAATGCACACAACAGCAAAATTGTAAACCGGCTGAATGCAAGCCTTCCAATTGCTGTCCGATGCCTGTTTGCAATAAGGCATAATCAAATGCCCTGCATTTAAAAAGGAACCCCGGCTTAGGCCCGGGTTCCTTTATCTCTTTATCTTTCCTCCGGGTTCATACCTGGTTCCTTTACTGCCTTCGTGTCCCTAGTATTCTTCTGAACAGCAATAGCCGCGAACATACTCAGCACGAATGACATTGCATAAAACCCTTTTTCACTTCGGGCTATATCGGCATTCCATAAACCTACTGTAAGCAGCACAATGGATAACAAGGTCGTGAACCAGGCAATACCATAATATAGATTGGTAACCGGGATACCCTCTAACTGGTCCCGTACAGCTTTTTGTACGGACACAGCAGAGAATAACCCGAACATCAGTACGGTGAAGTAATACCCCTTTTCATTCAGTTCCATATCAGCATTCCACAGACCGATGAAGAAGGCAGTGGTGCCTACTAAAAGGGCGAACCAGGATGCTGCGATAAAAGCAGCAGAAGGTTGTTGAATTTGTTTTTGTTGCATAGACTTTAGTTTTGAAACAAATCTATACGCCGCCAGCAGGGTAACATTTGACAATTGTCAAAATCCAGCATTGCCAATGTTAAAGCTTGCTTCGGATGCGGCTAAGGGTTTCCGGACTAATACCCAGGTAAGAGGCAATATAGCCAAGTGGTACTCTTTCAAGTATGTGGGGAGAATGCTGCAGTAATGATTCATACCTTTCCGAAGCAGTTTTGAACTGGGCGTTCACAAAGCGTTCTTCAAGGCGGATATAATACTTTTCATAGGCGATACGAACCAGGCGTTCTATCTCATGGTACTGGTTGAACAGCTCCGTAAGTCTTTCCTTCGTGATAGCCCAGAGAATGCTTCCTTCCAGCAACTGGATATTCTCAACGGCCGGCTCCCTGGTGATGAAACTATGAAAGGAAGTAACAAAGTCATTTTCAAAACCGAACCAGTGTGTCACTTCCTTCCCATCAAGGTTGTAATAACCTCTTAAAGCACCCTTCTCTACAAAATACAAATGCCTGCACACATTCCGTTCTGATAGAAGGTATTCGCTCTTTGGAAGAATGATCCTTTCAAAATGATTATGAAGGCTATTCTGCGCTTCGGAATTGAGGGAGTAATATTCGGAAATCTGCCTGAAAAGTACATCCATAGTATATTCATTACTTTTAAAGATAAGAAAGCCGTTCATAAAAGCATTATATGGAAATTGTTCACTAAAACCTATCTTGTTCTGCCAAAACAACTCCGATGCGAATATTACTCCTTTTCTTTTTAGCAACCTTTACGCTGGCTGTAACAGCACAAAATCTTAAATCAGGTGGCAAACTTAAACCGGAACAGGCCATCATGGATATCCGGCATTATACGATCGCACTGGATGTGGACCCGGAGCAACAATCGATCAACGGATATACCGAGATCGATCTTAATCTTTCTCAACCTGCCAATAGCTTGCTGTTCGACTTCTGGCATGGCCTTTCAGTCAGCCAGGTGTGGGTGAATAACAAACAAACGAACTATACGCATAGCGACGATGACCTGGTAAAAATATCCTTGCCTCAACAACTGCTGCCGGGGAAAGTAAAAGTGAAGATCGCCTACGGAGGCAAGCCCGCCATTGCAACCAGGCCACCCTGGACCGGAGGCTTTCAATGGGAAAAGGATAGTAAGGGAAACCCATGGATCTCCATTACCTGCCAGGGAGAAGGAGGGAAAATTTATTTCCCCTGCAAAGACCACCCCAGCGATGAACCCAATGAAGGCGCCGATATGATCATTACTGTTCCTAAAGGATTGGTGGTTGCCGCCCCGGGTATGTTGCAGAAGGTGACCGGCAGGAAGGAAAAGTCGACCTACCATTATAAGACCAGTTATACCATCAGCAATTACTGCCTCGTATTCAATGTGGGTAAATACAAAGTGGCAAAACGGATATATACTACCTGCAATGGCAACAAAGTACCAATGGAATACTATGTATTAGAAGAAAATTTTGATAAGGCAGAGAAACTGCTCGACCTGTATGAGCAAAGCTGCCGCATCCTGGAAAAATATTTTGGAGAATATCCCTGGGCAAAAGAACGGATCGCAGCGTCAGAAACGCCGCACCTGGGTATGGAGCACCAGACCAATATCGCCTATGGCAATAAATACAGGTATACCAAACTTGGTGATAAAGATTTCGACTGGCTCCTGCACCATGAGTTCGGGCATGAATGGTGGGCCAACAAAGTTACCAACGGCGACTGGGGGCATATGTGGATACAGGAAGGTATTTGCAGCTTTGGGGATGCTATGGCGACAAGGGAATTGGCGGGAGAAGATGCTTATATCAAGCGGATGCAGCAAACAGCCAGGGCCACGCAGAACAGATACCCGGTGGTACGGGGCGATGAGGTGGATTCGGACAGCGCTTACCAAGGTGATATCTATGGCAAAGGGGCTTTCTTCATGCACACGCTGAGGTACGTGATGGGCGATGATATCTTCTTCCCTGCCCTCAAGAAACTGGCTACCGACCCTAAATATACCTACGACAATACAGTGATGACATCCGACGTAGAACAATTATTCAGCAAAGAAAATGGCAAAAGCCTGAAACCGCTGTTCCGGTTATTCCTGTATACAACTGACAAACTGGAAATATCGGTTAGGCAAACAACGGAGGAAAAATACCTCGTCAAACTTCTTAATATTGATATGCCCTTGCCGATTGAAGTAGCAACAGATAGCGGCATTCAGAAACTCGTGCTGGAGAAAAAAGAGGTAAGCGTAACAAGCAAGACGCCCATACAGATCGATCCTAAAGGTTTTTACTTGAAGAAGGTGCTTTTGGAATAATAAAAAACTCCCGGGAATCCGGGAGTTTTCATTCATATTGTTACTCAAGGCAGAAAAGAATAACCATGCCTTAGCTTCCACATGAAATATTTCTCAAGCAAAACCTTGTTGAAGTCATAGAATACATTGGGCAGCATGATAGCAAAAGACCTTGGCCTGAACAGGTGATTACTTACGATCAGTACTTCTTTTTTACCGGCATCCATCACGCAAAGCCCGGCGATCTGTCCCCATTTTTTTGATTTCAGTTTGGTCTTACCCTGCATGATGCGTATGATATTCCCCGCAACGATCTTTCCTGTCTCATCACTTGGATACCCTGTTTTCGGCGCAGCGTAAGGTACTTTACGGCAGGAGAACGGAGCAGGCACATCTACGGTCAATCCGGCACCCCACACATTCTTGTACTGGTGGTGCTGGTAAGTTCCCTCCACATCAAGGAATCCATTTGCCTGGGGGTTGAGTTTGGGGGAATTGCGTATGAAATCCACCCCAGTGAACGGCGGCATCAGCATAACGAATTTGCTGGCAATGGTCTCACCGTTGCTCAGGATGATGCCTTCGGCAGTAACTTCTTTCACTCCCACTTGCAGGCGATAGTGGATATTGAACATCTTCATGAACATTTTAAGCATGGATTCACCACCCGGCATGCCGTCGATACCGAAATGACCGAGGTAATCCTCCGGAGTGATCCAGTAGAGATCCACTTTCTTGCGGATGTGCTCGTCACGAAGCCATTTTTCAACGTTGAAAAGGAATTCGTAGGCTGCACCCATGCATCCGGCATTTTGTGTTGCCCCGATCACGATCGGACCAGGGTTTTTCCTGAATTCATCCATTTTTTCCCGGGTCTTCATGGCTCCTGCCGGAGTACCTATATATAATGCATGTTCCCTTACCCCGGGGGCTATGTCAAAATTAACTTTCGGGCCTGTGGCTATGATCAGTTCATCATAGGGATAGTTGCCCTTCTCGGTATAAACCAGTTGTTCATCCGGATCTACTTTGAGAGCGGTGGTACACACAAAATCCACGCCGTGGCTTTCAAAAACCTGCCGGCGTGGGGTAGAGATATCGCTTAGCTCCCTCCGATGGGTGGGAACCCAGATCAGGGAAGGTATGTACAGAAAATCTTCATTCCGGTCGATCACGGTAACCTGTACCTGGCCTTTCATTTTTCTTTTGAGCTCAAGGGCTGCTGTAGACCCTGCGAAGTTTCCTCCTACTACTACGATCTTTTTCATAACAAATATTTTTAAAGTTGGTGTTGTTTAATTGCTGATGTAAAGTTCCATTGGCATCCCGGGTGACCATGTAACAATTGTTACACGAAGGGGTAAAACTGATGAGAATCTGCAAGCTGCATGCTGTTTGTCAGTCGCATTGGCGGGTGGTATTTATTGAGTCAAATGCCTCCTTTAGTGTAATATTTCCGCTCGCTTTCCGTTATCTAAACCAAAGAATATCCGTTGTGAGAAATCTATACACTGCCCTTTTTTGCCTTTCCTGTTTACCGGCTCTTGCCCAGAAGAAAGTAGACCTGGACCCTTATAGCTTTACCGTTCACTGGCGGTCACTTCCAACCATGAAGATCGACAGCACGTACCGTACCTATAATGTGGATGTGGAAACAACCCGGCTGATGCAGACCTTCCTGAATGAGCTGACACCTGAAGAAACCGTGATACTCGAAGGCTGGAAGAAACTACCTGCCGGAGGCCATATTACCATTAAGGTAAACCTGGAAGATCTGTTACCCGAATCGGTTGCGGTCAGAGAAAGAGCGGAAAGCATCAAAGACAGGAACGGCCAGGTAACAGGAACCCGGACCTATTACCGGGAGGAAGTACGATACAGTTTTGCAGCCAGGGCGGTGATCACCGATTATAGAGGCGCCCATGTACTCGACCTGAACCTTGCCAGCCGGGGTGATAAATACACATATAATAGCCCAGAGTTTGCCCTGAGACCCCTGGCCCAGGGATATTTCATGCTCAATTCGGCACGCATAACAGGAGAATTGTTCCGTGCCTGTGTGAACAACGCCATGCACAGGCTCAGTGAAGACATCACCGAAGACTTTGGCTTCAGCAAAGTGAGTTCAAGAGACCAGATGTGGATCGTTGACAGCAGGAAACATCCTGAGTACGATGCACACCGGGAAGCTTTCCGGACCATCACTGATGTACTATTCAGCATGAATGCCGATAGCTCTATTGACCAGGCCAGGGAAAAGCTGAAACCTGTCATCGCTTATTTCGAAAAATTGAAAACCGAATACAGCAGCAGCAGCAAGCACGACCGGAAGATGCGCTATGCCAGCTATTATAACCTGGCTGTATTGTATTATTACCTTGACGATCCGCAAAGTATGATGAAAGAAGCACAAGGCTTGATACTTAATGATTATGACGTAAGGGATGGCAAGGCCTTTGAACGTACTGCGATTTGGCTAAAGAACCTGTTTGAGACCAATAATATCTACACCCGTCACTTCCCGATCGATCCCTCCACGTTCAAAGGGCCATTCGAAAAAGAATCGGTTTCAGTGAAATAATAATACTGTCTATTCCTTCTTCAAGGCTCTTACTTCTTTAATAAGAGAATCGATCATGGCTTGCTGCTCCTTGATAGCTTCTACCAATACAGGTGTCAGCCTTCCGTAGTCCACCGATTTATACCCGTTCCTGTCTGTGATCACCAGTTCGGGAAATAATTTTTCCACTTCCTGTGCAGCGAAACCAAGCTGGCGCTCATTGCTGAACTGCATTTCCGGAAAATCGTGTTGTTTCCAATAGTAATACATGGCATTGAGTGAACGGACCTTCTGCAATGAATTCTCCAGGGAAGAAAAGTTTTCTTTGTAGCGGATATCCGAACAGGCGCCGATGGTTCCGGTGTAACAGATATTACCCACAACATGAAGCCGCTGCAAAGGATTATTGGTTCCGATACCCACATTGCCATTGCCTCTTATACGCATGTTCTCGGTAAACGAAGTACTGCTTCCGTAACCAAAGGCAATATCCGATGTGGCATCGATGGTGTATAGTTGCATCAGTGAGGCCTGTATGCCCAACCCGTAATGATTGGCGCTATTACCCCACAACGCAATTTTATTCCCGGTGGTGGAAGCAAAGTTCAGCGGGAAGCCAGGGTTTGATTCACCGATGCCTACACGCCCATTCCCCTTGATGCGCATGTTCTCGGAAAAAGCGCCGCTGCTGCCATAACCAAAAGCAATATCGTTGCTGTTATCCATGGTGTACATCTGCAATAAAGAAGCCTGTATACCCAGTCCATAATGGCTGGCGCCATTGCCCCACAAGGCAATTTTATTCCCGAGCGTGGACGTAAAGTTCAGCGGCACCGAAGGATTCAGCTCACCGATACCGATATTCCCGTTTTGCAGAATGGTAAGGGCATTACTCCTTGCATTGTCGGCGGTTCCGTTACCAACCTGGAAGATGCGGTTGAGAGCATTTGGCCCCGATTCATTAGGAGCATTCGTACTGTCATTGTATATGCCAATCACTGTTCCTGCATATGATTTGGATTTAGTAGCTAAACCCGATGCTGTTGAGATATAACCTGGTGCCATTGTTTGATAGCCGGTTGTCGTGGAATATGACCCGGAGGAAATGGTTCCGTTGCCAAGGGCTATTGCCCCACCACCCGATGCTATATTATTGCTTCCAACAGCTATTGCATTACCTCCAGATGCAGTACTGTTGGCACCGATAACGACTGATTGTATCCCCGATGAAACATTTGCAATTCCGATGGATATGGATGAAAATGATGAGGAAGTAGATCCACCACCCCCAAGCGTGATTGAATAAGCACCTGAAGAAGTTGCGGTGGCCCCAAAAGCAAATGAAAAATCGCCGGATGCTATGGTATTTACGCCCATCCCGATGGAATAATCCCCGATATTGGCTGCATCCCATTGGCCGGCAGTAACGTAGCCGGTTCTGAAAGCTGCTTTATCAGCATACCACATCATCCTCCTGCCCGCACCGGATACGGGAATAGCGGCGGGTGCTACCGGTATGTCTCCACTGGCCGAGAATAGCACCGCACCCTCGCTCACATGCAGCCGGGCAGTTGGTGAAACTGTACCAATACCCGTATTCCCGTTTTGTA
>CAZYAT010000044.1:0-27882 GCA_964645235.1 uncultured Ferruginibacter sp.
TGATACGTGCAATCCACAAAGTGCGGTATTCACGCTTTTTATTTTTACGGCCAACATAGCTGTATGTTAAGCCTTTTTCCATTACGTTTTTGGCAACGGTATATACATTTTTACGTTTGCCATAGAAGCCTTTGGCGGCTTTTAATATTCTTTTGCGGCGGGCCCGGCTGGCTACTGCATTTACTGAACGTGGCATATTTGAATTAGTTTATTGTTAATGGTTGATGGTTAAGATGATCAGTTCCCCTGATCGTGGTGCATTACTTAAGTGCAAGTAATCTCTTTACAAAATGCAGGTTGGCATCGCTTACCATCCCATCTTTACGCATGGCACGCTTGCGTTTTTTGGTCTTTTTGGTGAGGATGTGACGTTTGAAAGCTTACTGGTGAGTGATCTTACCGGAACCGGTAACTTTGAAGCGCTTCTTGGCGCTGCTGTTGGTTTTAACCTTTGGCATTACATAACTTTTTTTAGTTACTCCCTACTGGCGCCCCAAACGGTTGGGAACTTTTTGAGCCTTGTGGGAAATGTCTGGAAAAAGAGCTTTTCTTTTTCGGGCCGCAAAGATAAGGGAAAACAAGGGAAAATTGAAGAATCAGAGGCTTTTTTTGCCCGGTACGGGTGTTCTTCTATGCATTTTCCGCTTTCCGGAGCTTCGGATTACTTTAAAACCTGCATTATGGCCATATAACCTGGCCTACACTACCAGATTTATCGGGATCAATAAATTATGGTTGTTACTCCAAGGATGTATTTCAAGTGAGCAGCTCTGCTAAAAACCAGCCATTTACTTGCTGTAAGATATCTTCCCGGGAATGATGGTCTTCGCCATTCTTTGGCATGAACCACTTTGCCGCCTTGGCAAAATCACAAAACAGGCCCCTGAAATGTATACATAAGATTGAAAGACTGTATAACTATTTGCTTTCAGCCGTTGGCTGGGGTTTCTTTTTGGGGCTTTTTGTCGATTTAGGAGCAAACATCACCTGCATCCTTTTTCCCTCCATCTTAGGCAACCCTTCCAGCGCCCCGATGTCTTTTAACCGGTCGGCAAATTTCAACAGCAACAATTCCCCCCTTTCCTTAAACATGATGGCCCTGCCTTTGAATTGCACATGCGCCTTTACTTTATCGCCATCGGTCAAAAACTTCTCTGCATGTTTTACCTTAAACTCAAAATCGTGGTCGTCGGTATTGGGTGTAAAACGGATCTCTTTCACCTCGCTGGTCTTTGACCTGGCTTTCATTTCCTTTTTTTTCTTCTTCTCGTCGTAAAGGAATTTATTATAGTCGATCACTTTGCACACGGGCGGAACGGCTCCGGGAGAAATCTCTACAAGGTCTAGTTCAAGGGATTGAGCGATCTTCAGGGCCTCCTGTGTGGGATAGACACCAACCTGGACGTTGTCGCCTACCAGTCGTACTTCCGGAACCCTGATCATGTGGTTGGTACGGTGTTCCTGTTGTTGTTCTTTTCTGAAACGGGGGTTAAAACCTCCTCGGTTGTTGTTAGGTCTGGGTGGAAATGCCATTTACAAGTTTTAGTTTACAATGTTGTTATTTATTTCGATTGGGAACAAGATGATTTAAAGATGGAAATTAATACCATATTTCAAATTTCTGATTGCCAATCATTCACCTCTTCTTTCCTTTATCTCTGCAGAAATATCTGCTACAAATTTTTCAAGTTCGATTGCTCCAAGATCGCCTTTACCCTGCCTGCGTACCGATGCCTTCCCTTCGTTCATCTCTTTTTCACCGATCACCAGCATGTAAGGAACTCTGGCGATTTCTGTATCCCTGATCTTTTTCCCGATCTTCTCGTTCCTGTCATCGATCTCTGCACGAATATCTGCATTTTTCAGCGTTTGCAAAATAGTATTTGAGTAATCCATGAATTTGTCGCTGATGGGCAGGATTTTGACCTGTAAAGGAGCCAACCATGTGGGGAATTTTCCGGCATAATGCTCCAGCAGGAAGCCTATGAATCGCTCATGGGTTCCCAAAGGCGCCCGGTGGATGATCAGGGGCACTTCCGGTTGATTATTCTGGTTGGCAAAGGACAATTTGAAACTGCGTGACTGGGCAAAATCCACCTGGTTGGTTGCCAGGGTAAATTCACGGCCGATAGCGCTCCATATCTGTACATCGATCTTTGGACCATAAAAAGCACCCTCTCCTTTCACTTCAATAAAAGGCACCCCTGTTTCGATCAGTACATTACGAACAAGTTCTTCCGTTTCCTTCCACAGTTCAGGTTCGTTTACATACTTCTGTCCGAGCTTCTCCGGGTCGTGAAGAGAAAGCCTCATTATGTATTTTTCAATACCGAATATCTTAAAATATTTCAGGTACATATCATTCACTGCCTTGAACTCCTGGGCAAATTGTTCCTTGCTGCAATAGATATGCGCATCGTTCATGTGAAGACACCGAACCCTCATGAGCCCGAACAATTCCCCGCTTTGCTCATACCTGTAACAGGTACCGTATTCGGCAATGCGATAAGGCAGGTCTTTGTAGCTCCGTTGCTCCGCATCAAATATTTTGTGATGATGGGGGCAGTTCATCGCTTTCAGGTAATACCGTTCGCCATCCATTTCCATCGGTGGAAACATACTATCGGCATAATAAGGCAGGTGACCGCTGGTGAGGTACATGCTCTCTTTGGCGATATGGGGCGTAACCACACGGTGATAACCGGCAGCCTTTTCCGTTTCCTTTGCCAGTTTTTCCAGTTCCTCAATGATAACCGTACCATTCGGCATCCATAGGATCAGCCCCGGGCCAACATGATCGTCCATGGTATAAATACCCAGTTCCTTACCCAGTTTACGGTGATCCCTTTTCTTCGCCTCTTCAAGCATTGCCAGATATTCATCCAATTCCTTCTGGCTCGGAAAACTAACCCCGTATACCCGCGTAAGTTGCTTGTTCTTCTCATCCCCTTTCCAATATGCACCGGCAACACTGGTTAATTTAATGGCTTTTATGGCCCCGGTTGAAGGGATATGCGGCCCCCGGCACAGGTCGGTAAAATTCCCCTGGGTATAAAATGTGATATTCCCATCCTCCAGGTTCTGAAGAAGGTCGAGCTTGTATTCATCTCCTTTTTCGGTGAAATAGGCGACGGCATCCGCTTTGGATTTTTCGATCCGCAGGTAAGAATTGTTCTGCCTGGCCAGTTCCTGCATCTTTTTCTCCAGTTCAGCCAGGTCTTCTTCGGTCATCTTCCGATCGCCCAGGTCCATATCATAATAGAAACCTTTTTCAATTGCCGGGCCTACCCAGAATTTCACGCCCTGGAAAAGACTTTCTACCGCTTCGGCCATCAGGTGTGCCGATGAATGCCAGAAAGTGGATTTTCCATCTGTATCATCCCAGGTCAGCAACCTGAGTGATGCATCATTATTGATAGGCCTTGACGCATCCCACACTTCTCCATTCACACTTGCGGCCAATACTTTTTTTGCCAACCCTTCACTGATCGATTTAGCAATACTGTAAGCAGAGGTACCCTGTTCATATTCCCTTACTGCACCATCTGGCAATGTTATCTTTATCATATCTTTATAAGCCAGTCTTATACAGGCTTTCAGGCTGCAAATTTAACGAAGTATTGGCGACTGAAAAATTTATCTGAAATAACTTTGTCTGACTGCGAATACATCGCAGCAAGAAGAAACGAGGTACATCAGCGACTATGAAAAGAATTTTATACCTGCTCTTTTGTCTATTTACCAGCACCAATATCCAGGCCCAGGATTTTACTGGTCAGTGGAAAGGTCAATTCATCGATAAAAGCACTTCCTTCTCCGGATGGGGCGGCGATAAATGCGATTACGTACTCGAGATAGAATGTAACGGGAAGAATGTGACAGGCTACTCCTATACTTATTTCTCTGATGGCGGCAAACGTTATTATACCATCTGCAAGCTGAAGGGTACTCTTAACAAAACCAGTAAGTATATTGAAGTGACCGAGTTTGAAAGGACCAAAACCAATGTACCCGTAAGTATCCGCAACTGTTTCCAGATCCATAAACTTACTTTTTTCCAGCAAGGTGACCAGCAGACCCTGGAAGGGTCCTGGGTACCTGCCCCCAACCAGGGAGATTGTGGGTTCGGCACCACTGTTCTTACCCGAAGGATGCTGCAAAAAAACTCAGCCTTCTATAACAAAAAGAATAATAACAACACTGTTAAAGTGACCAGGCCACAAACACCGGTCGTTACAGAAAAACCAAAAACGCAAACGGGCAGCAGAACCAGCCCACCTGTGGCCAAAAATCCCCCACCGGTCAGAACCAATCCGGTGATTGAAAACAAGGAGGTAACGAAGAATAATACAGATCAACCAGATACGGACCGTCAGCCTAACCCTAAGCAGGAACCCGAAGAGAAAAAACCAGTTGATTCTAAATTCGAAAAAAGGAACAGCGACGTATTAAAAACGATCGAAATCGATAATAAGACCTTTACAGTCGACCTCTATGACAATGGGGAAATCGATGGCGACAGTATCTCCCTGTTTTTCAACGGCAAACTGATCCTCTCTCATAAGAGGCTCAGCGACAAGGCCCTCAGCCTGAAGTTGAATGTGGATGAAAGTCGTGACCTTAATGAATTGGTCATGTATGCCGAAAACCTCGGAACCATCCCTCCAAATACCGCCCTGATGGTGGTACACGACGGCGACAACCGCTACGAGGTGCGGATCTCATCTGATCTACAAAAAAGTGGCGTAATTCGCTTTATCCACAAGCCCGGAAAAGGGCAATAAAAGGGTAAATATTGCGTTATACAGCATAACCAATATCTACATTTTGAGATGAAAACTTTTTTCAGTGCCTTATTAATTACTGCCAGCTTATTTTCTATTATAGTCGTTTCCGGATCCTGTGCCAAAGCGGATCACAGTGCCGATCTTCCCAAAGAACAGCAGGTTGTGGGAACCTGGACGATTCAACGCATACAGCTCCGCATATACCAGGGAGGTGTGTTTATTAAGGATACCATCCTTAAGCAAACGCCTCACCCAACCAATTATGTGAAATTCGACGCAAATGGAGGCTTTGAATACCGTTTCAACACATATGCACCCGATGCCGGTACCTACCAGTTCTCAGGTTCAAATATGCTCGTATCCAACTCGCTGCCATTGAGCTACAGCTGGAAGATGCTCACGCTCACCAATGTATTGTTTACGGTTGTAAGTTCGGGGTCAGATCCTGCATACCCAGGGGCCCTTGTTGAAAGATACCAGACTTTTGTACGATAACTAACCCCCAAAGTCATACTTTGAACGGCCCTCTCCAGGGTCGTTTTTCATTTAAAACCGTACGTTCCAGGTAATGGCGGGGATGATGGGGAAAAGGGAAACCTGTTTTGCCTGTATCTCCAGGGTTCCGTTGAAGGGGCTTCCGGTCTGATCGAAATAAATGAAATAAGGATTCTTTCGGCTGTAGGCATTGTACACGCTGAATACCCACTCACTTTTCCATTTTCGTTTTGCATTCTTTTTAGGAGTAAGGATGGCTGAGAAGTCAAGACGGTGGTATGCAGGCAGCCTATACTCGTTGATCTTACTGTATTCCTGCGTGAGGATACCATCGACGATATAAAAACGCTCAGGCAATGTAGCGGCATTACCAGTGCCAAAGACAAAGGAAGCGGAAAGACGCCATTTTTTACTTAGCTCATAAATCGCGACGATGCTCAGATCATTCCGGCGGTCGTACTTGGCCGGGTATTTGTTCCCGAAGTTGAGGGCCGGGAATTTTCTCCAGGTCCAGCTAAGAGTATACCCCAACCAGCCGGTGAGTCTGCCCTTTGTTTTGTTAATGAAGAATTCAGCCCCGTAACTCCATCCTTTGCCGAATACAAATGAATTTTCCGTGTCGTCGATGGTGCTGGGCACATAACCTTCTTTATACTCTATCTGGTTACGCATATCCTTGTAATAAAGTTCCACTGAGGTCTCGTACATATTATCCCTGAAGTTCTTGAATACGCCCATGGCATACAACCAGCTTAGCTGGGGACGCACTTTATATGTGCTGGGTACCCATATATCTGTTGGCAAAGTTGTTCCAGCGTTGCTTACAAGGTGTATATATTGAAGGTTCCTGGTTACGGATGCCTTGAAAGACGTTTCATCATTCAGCGCATAGCGAACCGTTATTCTTGGTTCCAATCCTCCATACGATTTTACCCCCTTCCCGCTTCCATACACTATGCTGTCGGTGCGGTTGCCACTATCATCCGTTGTATAGATCTTGTAGGGCCCGACCTGTTGGAACCAACTGTAGCGCAGCCCTGCATTTACTTTTAATTTATCGCTGATCTCCCAATCGTCCTGAAGGTAAATGGCAGCTTCATGTCCGTATTTCACTTGTGCATTATTGGGTTTAAAAACAGTGGAGTCCTGTTTTCCGCTGACCACAGAAGGAGTGAATTTATGGTAGGTATAAATACCCCCGAACTTGAGCTTATGCCCTGTGTACGGGTACAGGTCAAAGTCTTCTTTAAGGCTGATATCCCGGATACCGGAAGCAAGTTTGAATTCGAAATTATTCTGGGCTGCATTGAACGTAAAATTATAGTCGTTGTACACCAGGGTGGTATTTCCAAACAGTTTTTGGTTATACACATGATTCCATCGCAGTGTCCCGGTGGCATTCCCCCAGGGTATATTGATTACAAGGCTTTGCTTGCTGTTGCTGAAATCGAACACATCTCTGCCGAAATACCCGCTAAGGTAAAGCCGGTCCTTCTCAGAAAAGATGTAATTCGCTTTGGCATTAAGGTCATAGAAATAATAACCCGACCCATGAAACTGGCTCGTTTTTTTAATGAATGGTTTTACCAACGCATCAATATAGGTACGGCGGCCTGAAAGGATGAACGAGGATTTATTCTTTTTCAGCGGGCCCTGAATGGATAACCTCGACGCTATCACCCCCAGCCCGGCATCGACCTGCCATTTCTGGTTATTCCCTTCTTTCATCGATACATCCAGCACACTCGATAAACGCCCCCCGTATTGTGCAGGCATTCCTCCCTTTATAAGTGAAACATTTTTGATCGCATCGGCATTGAATATGGAAAAGAAACCAAACAAATGCCCCGTATTATATACGGGTGCATCATCGAGCAAAATTAGGTTTTGGTCAGGCCCACCACCACGAACATAGATCCCTGCACTACCCTCTCCCGCATTGCGGACGCCTGGCAAGAGCTGAACCGTTTTCATCAGGTCAACCTCACCTAAAAATGCCGGCACCGATCGTATCTGCTCCATGGGAAGGGCAAATTTTCCCATTTGAGCGTTCTTCACATTTGCGTCCCGCTTCTTCGTACTGATCACAACTTCCTCGATCTGGTAGGACCGGGGGATGATAAGAAAACTATGGAGTTGGTCTTTATTAAGGTTAACCTGTAATTGTTTTTCCCGGTAACCTATATACGTACAGACAAGTGTATAATCCCCTTCATCGAGGGTAATAGAATAAAAACCATACTGGTTACTGCTGATCCCCTTCGACTGGCCTTTTACCGTAATGGTGGCCCCAATCAGGGTTTCCCCGTTCAGGGAGTCCTTGATATAACCACTGATCGTGTATTTTTTCTGTGCCTCAGATACAGAGTTGAAGAACAGTAAAAAAAGAAGGAGCCGGAGAATTTTCATAGACGTTTGTTCAATGGCATGGAATGCGCAGGCTATTTTGCCTTTATGGTATCTTTCAGTTCGCCGCAGTGCAACATGGTTCCCTTAAATTCCGGGTGGTTCTTCCCCAGGTAAGGATTGATCACATCCACGGTTTTACTTATCCAGTTTGCTCCTTTATCTTCCCCGAATGCCATCGGGCAGTTCTGCCAGTACATTTTTTCACCTTCATAATTGATCGTACGGAAGAAAGGATACAGGTTCTCCGAGATCATACTGAAGTCTTTTCGCATTTCAGTGATATCTGTTTGCTGCAGCAAAGACTGTGCATTGCTTTTGATATTCGAATGATCAGACATGGCCGCATCATACACATTGAGGGTGTCTGTCTTCAGTTCATTCATCGGGATACTGTCGATCAGCTGAATGAATTTGCGGCAACCTTCTTTTGCTTTGGCAGTATCCGCGTCCACAAATGCATCCTTCATCTCAAAATACGCTCCCATTGCGGTAGCGACCGCTGCATTGAATGCTTCCGAGTGTTTTTTCAAGGTCAGTGCCAGCTGCTTTGCCCCATCATCACTCCCCTTTCCGGCATTATTGAACCTGTACCAGTAGAACCCAGCCACCCCTAAAACGACCAGTAACAATGCAAAAAGTAGTTTTTTCATGTTTATTCAATTTTACACAAATCTACTTCCTCCGAACATACGATCGTGCTGTTAACAGGGTTTTTTTGATATTATAACACTATTTACATTTTAAGGTTTGATAATCGTTATTTTTGCGGCCGTAAAAATCTGATCACTATATGTTGTTGGGATTACAGAATGTGACATTTGAATTTGGCGCCCGAACCATTGTTGAAGATGCCACCTGGCATATTCAACCCAATGAACGTATCGGCTTGATCGGTTATAACGGTACCGGCAAATCAACACTGTTGAAAGTTCTCACAGGACAATACAGTCCCGCCAGCGGGACGGTTGAAAAAGGCAGGGAAACCACGATCGGTTTCCTTCACCAGGACCTGTTGAGTTTTGATACAGATGATTCGATCCTTGATGTTGCCATGGGAGCATTTGAACGGGTAAACCAACTGGAAAAAGAGATCGAGGAGATCGGCAAAAAACTGGAAGAGACCGGTGATGAGAGCCTGGCACACGATTATGCCGACAGACTCCATGAAATGGAGGTACTGGACGGGTATAATATCCACCACAAAACCGAAGAGATACTGCAGGGCCTTGGTTTTGCCAACGCCGACCTCCAGAGGCCTTATAAGCAATTCAGCGGAGGCTGGCGCATGCGGGTCTTGCTGGCAAAGATGATATTGATGCACCCGGATGTGCTCCTGCTTGATGAGCCCACGAACCACCTTGATCTTCCCAGTATCGAATGGCTGGAAAAGTACCTTCAGCATTATCCCGGCGCTGTAGTCATCGTAAGCCACGACCGGTACTTTCTGGACCGGATGGTCACCAAGATCGTAGAGCTCTACCAGCAGCAATTGCATTTCTATTCCGGCAACTATTCCTTTTATGAAACTGAGAAAGCACTTAGAATAGATATTCAAAAGAAGGCCTATGAGAACCAGCAGGATTATATCCGGCAGCAGGAGCGTTTCGTGGAGCGTTTCAAAGCAAAGGCGAGTAAGGCGGCACAGGCTCAAAGTATTGTAAAACGATTAGACAAGTTAGAGAGGATCGAAGACGTGGAGATTGAACGGCCGAACATCCGCATTAATTTTTCTGTTGACAAACAACCGGGCAGGACGCTCTGCACCCTGAAACATGTTTCCAAAAGTTTTGGAGAACTTAAGATCATCGAGGATACTGGCGCTGAGATCGACCGGGGCGATAAAGTTGCACTGATCGGTGCGAACGGAAAGGGTAAATCAACCCTGCTGCGCATCATTGCAGGTACCGAACCTTTTTTGGGTGAACGGATCTGGGGCCACAATGTAGACGATTCATTCTATGCTCAGCATCAGCTGGAAGCGTTGGACATCAACCACAACATACTGGAAGAAATGCAGAGCAGCCGCAGCGGTAAAACCGACCTGGAACTTCGGAGCCTGCTGGGCTGTTTCCTGTTCAGCGGCGATGATATTGACAAAAAAATAAAGGTCCTGAGCGGTGGCGAGAAAGCCCGGGTCGCACTGGCAAAGACGATCGTCAGCAAAGCAAACTTCCTCCTGCTCGATGAGCCCACCAACCACCTTGACCTTCATTCGGTTGAACTGCTGATCGAGGCCCTGAACAAATACGAAGGAAGTATTGTGCTCGTAAGTCACGACCGGTATTTTATCAGCCGGATTGCAAATAAGATTTGGGAGATCGAAAATCATAAGATCCGTGAATTCAAAGGGACCTATAAAGAATGGGAAGAATGGAAAGCCCGGCGTGATGCTGAGAAGAACAAAGAAAACAAAACATCCGTAAAACAGCCGGAGCCTGAAATAGTGCCTGAGAAAAAGCAGAAAGAACCTGAAAGACCTGCCCCAAAAAATGCTATTGACAAGGAATTAAAAAAAGAATTCCAGAAACATAAGAACCAATTCAGCCTGCTGGAAGAAAAACTTGCCCGCCTAAATCAGCAAAAAACTCAACTGGAAACAGACCTGGCTTCCCCAACTGTTTACAATGACAAGAACCTGTTCCTGCAGACCGAAAGCAATTACAAGAACACACTCTCGGATATCCAGAAAACTACAGCCGAATACGAAGCAGCGTTTGAAAAGATGATGGAAATGGAAGAAAAACTGAAATAGCTTATTGGATTTTTAAAATCGAAATAACTAACATGCATAAAAAAATCCCCGGCAATTAACCGGGGACTTTTTTTATCATTTAAAATCCGTTCTCAGATTAATAGTTCCTAACGGTCATTTCTACTCTCCTGTTCTTAGCACGTCCGGCAGCTGTTTTGTTATCAGCAACTGGTTTTGTTTCACCATAACCAGCAGAAGAAAGACGGCTTTCGTCGATTCCTTTGCTTACCAGGTAAGCCTTAACAGCAGCAGCCCTGTTCTCAGACAAAGTTTGGTTGCTTTCATCTTTACCTACGTCATCAGTGTGACCATCAACCTGTACTTTATAAGAAGGATTCTCTTTCAGGATGGTAACCACATCGTTCAGTTTAGGGAATGATTTAGCAAGCAGCTTAGAGCTTCCTGTAGCGAAGAATACGTTTTGAGCAGCTTTGTTCACACGCTCAACGATCTTTTCGTCGATTACAGGACAACCATAGTTAGAAGCAGGCCCTTTTTCGTTGATACATTTATCTTCTTCGTCGTTCACACCATCACCATCAGTATCAGGGATCGGGCAGCCTTGATAGCGGGCTACACCAGGAACTGTCGGGCATTTATCCTGTTCGTCGTTGATACCGTCTTTATCAGTATCAGGGATCGGGCAACCTTGATAGCGGGCCAGACCGGCTACATCAGGGCACTTGTCGTCAGCATCAGCGATTCCGTCGCCATCCCTGTCAGGGCAACCCTGCAGAGAAGCAAGACCTTTCACGTCAGGGCATTTGTCGTCAACATCCAATACACCATCACCATCCCTGTCTTTAGGAGGTTCAACTACCGGAGGAGGAGGAGGAGGAACTACTTTTGGTTTTTCCTTTCCGATGTTCTGTGCTAAACCCACTGAATAGAATAAGTGGTCGCCCAGTACTTTTTTGGTCAATGTCCACCTGTATTGAGCCTGTACAAAAAGATATGTAGTACTATTGAAATTTACCTGTGCACCCAGACCTGCAGGCACATATCCACCAAAGTGATCGGTATATAGGCCACCACCAATACCTACAGTTAAGAACGGATTGATTAACGCTGCATCAGGGAAAAGGCGAGCATTTAAAGTTGGCTCCAATTCAGCTCCGAATTCGGTTTTTTGCTTTGGAGTACCATAGGTCAATGCATTGTAGTCACGGAACATACCGTTCAGCCTCAAAGAGAAATCGAGCCTGGATGTAAGCCCTCTCCAATAAGAGATAGAAAAACCTTTATTCAGGTCCCTGAACCTGGAATACACTTTACCTGTTTCCGGGTTTTTAATACCTGCAGGGGCATTAAAATCGGCCATGTTGAAATGCAAGCCAAGAAGGGTCCCCTTCTTACTGTCATTACCCATTTTTTTCTGGGAAAAACCACTTGTGGCTAAAAGAGTTAATGCCAGAAATAGCGTTAGTTTTTGTTTCATAAACTTCAATTTTATTAAAAATTTTGTCTGAGTTATGTGCAAATATAATGTTAAATAAATGGAAAGGCAAAATTTTATTATTTACTCAAAAATAGTCAAAATCAAACCTTTACCAGCTTCCATTTGCCTTTTCGGAAGATAATAATGCTGATGACGGCCAGCATCGTTTCCGCAATATTTATGGCCACATAAACCCCCGTGGACCCCATTTTGAAATACCTCGCCATAAAGTAGGCCAGGGGTATCTGGAATAGCCAGTACACAAACAGGTTAATGAACGTAGGCGTACGGGTATCCCCGGCGCCATTAAATGCCTGGGTAAGCACCATCCCATATGCAAAGAATATGTATCCGATGGCCAGGATATTCAGGCATTTTGCTCCTTCTTTTATTGCCAGTTCGTTACTGGTGAAAAAGCGCATGAAAAATTCTCCCAGGAAAAAGAACATAAGCGCCACGAAGGCAAAGAAGCAAAGGGTCAGGAAAGCACTCCTCCATACGGATTTCTCCGCCCTGTCGGGTTGACCGGCCCCCAGGTTCTGCCCGGTCAGGGTTGCAGCAGCATTGGCAATGCCCCACGCCGGCAATATGGTAAATATGCAAATTCTGATAGCGGTAAAATACCCGGAGGTCACCTCTACCCCTGATTCTGCTACCAGCTTTGCAAGGAATATCCAGCTACAGCTGCCGATAAGGAATTGAAACATGGCTCCTGAAGAAGTGTTCAGAAGGTTGCGGATGATCACAACGTCGGCCCGGAATTGTTTAAGGGCGACTTTGATCAGGTCTTTGCCTCCCAACAAATGATAAAACTGGTATACGACTCCGACTCCCCTGCCAATGGTTGTTGCATAAGCTGCACCCATCAAACCCATCTTCGGAAAAGGCCCATAACCCATGATCAAAAGCGGGTCAAGTATGATGTTGATGATATTGGAAAGGATCAATGCCCGCATAGCAATAGAAGCATCGCCGGCCCCACGGAAAACACCATTGTTCACAAACAATAACATGATCACAACGTTGGTGCCTAACATCATCTGGGTAAACCCATAATGTTCTTCCACCAGCGCAGCATCAGCACCCATGAAATGCAAGATCTCTTTGGGAAAGAGAATACCAACAATACTGACCAGGATGGAAAACGCAACTGCAATGAGTATCACCTGTGCTGCAACAGCAGAAGCGCTTTTAAAGTCCTTCTCCCCCGCCCGCCTGGCGATCAGTGCCGTGGCTCCCATGGCCAAACCCCATGCTATGGAGTACAGTATGGTAAGCGAGGATTCTGTCAGCCCCACCGTTGCAGCAGCAGCCGGGCTGACCTTGTTTACAAAATAAATATCCACCAAGGCAAACAACGACTCAAGGATCATTTCAAGCACCATGGGTACAGCCAGCAGAAAAATGGCCCGGTCGATGCTGCCCGTGGTAAAATCCTTTACATCGCCTCGGATAGCCTGCTTGAATAAAGTGAAAAATGAAGTTTTATTATACTGATTTATGGATTCAGTCATGATCAAAAGAATTAAAAATAAGGAAAAGCCCCGAAGGGGATTGTGAAAAAGTAAGATAAGTAAGACTTAAAGAAAGAACCTGGTTCCTTTACATTGCCGGTTGCAACGTTCTTTAAGCGGACAAGCTGTTCATATGCGTGGCATTGAATGATTCTGGTGATCCGGATTGGATTCGAACCAATGACCCTCAGCTTAGAAGGCTGATGCTCTATCCAACTGAGCTACCGGACCGATTTTTTGCAGCCGCAAAGCTAATAAATTTTTACATTGCATGTAATCTCTGTTGCAATGGATGTAAAAATAGAACCATCATGGAAAGAAGTATTGAAGAACGAATTCAGCAAACCTTACTTCCAGCAACTGGCCACCTTTCTTAAAACGGAAAAAGCAGCGGGCAAGACCATCTATCCACCCGGGTCACTTATCTTCAATGCCTTTAATCAGACGCCTTTTTCAAAAGTCAAAGTAGTGTTACTCGGACAGGACCCTTATCATGGCCCCGGCCAGGCACATGGCTTAAGTTTCTCAGTTCCCAACGGCATAAAACCACCCCCCTCGCTGGTAAATATTTTCAAAGAGATCGAAAACGATATCGGGGTTGCTATGCCTGCTTCTTATGGTAACCTTACCCGCTGGGCCGAACAAGGTGTGTTGTTATTGAACGCGGCACTGACTGTGAGGGCCAACGAACCTTTCAGCCACGCAAAATGCGGCTGGGCCGAATTCACCGACGGGGTGATTCAAAAAATATCAGATGAAAAAAAAGGCATCGTATTCCTTCTTTGGGGAAGGTTTGCACAGGATAAACAAGCGCTCATCGACGAAACCAAACATTTTGTTTTAAAAGCAGCCCATCCTTCCCCCTTTTCGGCAGAAAAAGGTTTTTTTGGCTGCAGGCATTTCTCAAAGACAAATGAACTGCTGGTAAAACAAGGTCTAAGTCCGATCGATTGGAAACTGCTAACTCCATAGTTTTGTATCGATGAAGACATTCAAAAATATCTTTGGTTTTATTTGGGCGATCTGGGCCCTTATCACTTTTATCAGCAGCCTGCTCATCATCATCACTCCTGCCATGCTTACTTATCTGGTAAAAGATCCTAAGGGACAGGATTATTTCATCCGCCTCAGCAGGATGTGGATGAATATATGGCTGTTCATTGTGGGTTGCCCGGTAAAAGTAAAGGGCCGGGAAAATTTCAAAACCGGGGAAACATACGTGGTGGTGTTCAATCATAATGCATTGCTGGACGTACCCTTATCAGCTCCGTACGTTCCGGGCCCGAATAAAACCATTGCAAAAGCATCTTTTGCAAAGATCCCCATCTTCGGCTGGTTCTATAGCAAAGGCTCCGTACTGGTAGACCGTAAAAATGAAAAAAGCCGGAGCAAAAGTTTCGAAGCGATGCAGAACGTACTGGCATCGGGCATGCACATGAGCATCTATCCCGAAGGAACAAGGAACCGAACAGGCAAACCCCTGAAACCGTTTTACGACGGCGCTTTCCGGCTTGCTGTCGCATCGCAGAAACAGATCGTGCCCTGTGTCATCAAAGGAACGACAGAAGCGATGCCGATAACCAAGAAATTCTATCTCTTCCCGACCAGGTTATCAATGCAGTTCCTCCCGCCTGTATCTTCATCAGGCGTCTCTGTAGAAGAATTGAAAGAGAAAGTTTACAATATCATGCTGAAGGAGTTTACTGGAAACAACGCATCACACTCATAGCAGACCTTCACCTGAATTCCTTACAGCTCATAAAAGTACCTCGTGCGGTTTATCCGCAGGTCCCTGAGCAATCCTGATTTCGGACTGATGCTGATATTGAACGAACGGTATTTGCCTACAGGAGAGATATTGATGGCCATTTGCCAGCAGTGCATTTCCCTTGTCAGGTACATGCTGATAAGGCCAAGTTCTTTCAGTGTGATGTTATACGATCCATTTATACCGATTTGCCATTTGGGAGTTAGGTTAAGTGTGCCTGCCCAGGTCACGTTCTGTGAAACCGAACTGGTATATCCTGTGTTTAGTCCATTCGGAACCCGTGCATAGCTCAATGAATAGGAAAAACTGATGCTCCAGGGTATATTGAAGTTGGCAAACTCACCGGGGTTGTTCCTGATATAGGCAGCCTCTTGTTGGTATTCATCCAGTGGCATTCCCGTGATCGGGTTCACCTGGTTCAATACCGGGGTCGTGTTAGGAAGTTTTTCATTCTTGTCCCCGCCCCGGAACTGACTTTGCACCGAAATACTTCCACTGGTCATTTTGCCAAGGGATACTTTTTTTGACCATACCAGTTT
The DNA here is from genome assembly GCA_964645235.1 of uncultured Ferruginibacter sp. Classification (GTDB taxonomy): domain Bacteria; phylum Bacteroidota; class Bacteroidia; order Chitinophagales; family Chitinophagaceae; genus Ferruginibacter. The sequence continues at coordinate 15,703 of CAZYAT010000044.1, forward strand.
ATCGATGAACTCGCCCCGGCTATTGGTCAGATAAGGCACCACCAATGCATTGGCTGAAATACTGATCTTGTCGAACAGGTTGGTACGCACGTTGATCACGAATGGCTCCAGTTTAAATGAATCTTTAAGAAAATTATAGCTGGTGGCAATGCTGAATCCATCCAGCAAAGTCACTTTCTTAACCGCCCCGGCGCTGGTATCTTTCCTGTTACGCACCTTCATCTGCAGGTTATTATCCAGCAAAAAATTCAGTCCACCAAATTTGCCTGCTGAAAATGCCCCGAAGATGCCACGTTCATATACGGAGAATGGAAGTACGGTTCCGAATGTATCTACCTGGGTTCTGTACCAGAACCTCCGGTTCATGTCGGGTGAATAACTTGCGGATACCTGCGGACGGATCTCATGCCGGATCGCTTTCACCGGGCTTCTTTTGCCGAATGTGAACAGGCCGAATATCCTCGTTGCCACACTCATGCTGAAACTCATCTGCCTGGCTGTATAAAATCCTTTGCTGATGGTGGTATCGAGTTTCCTGTTCACGGGGTCCCAGCTACGGATGAATTTCTCCTGGTACCATTTTTCTGTATAGCTCACACCGGGTGAAAGTTGAAAATTGCCCACCTGTGGCAGTGATAAACTGAGCGGTACAACATGGCTGGCACCCCATTGGTAGTTCTTTGTGAACTCTTTGAAGAAACTTCCGCTCGTATCATAAAACGTAGAAAGGGCCCTTACATCTGTATTAAGGGCAATGCCAAGATTCTCGTACCACTTGTATTCCCCGATGACCTCTTTCCTGCGGAATGGATACAATGTGTTCACGTTGAAAGTGATGCCCGGCAGGTTGATATTGAATTGCTTTAAGTTGGTGTTCTGGTTATGGTTGGCGCTTATATTCAGGTTGAAGGGCTTGTCCTTCCATATTTTTGAATAGGTAATAGAGGAACTGAGGATATTCTGGAAATTCCGTTGCGGACTATTCGGCACCGATGAGTTGAAACCGCTGCTTCCCGCATTCACGCTTGCATTGAAACTTACCCCCGGCCTTGCTTTCATATCGGAGCTATGGGCCCAGCGTATGTTGAAAGAGCGGCTTCCTGATTTATCAAGGTCACGCAGGTGCTGGATGTCCAATGCAAGGTTGCCCTGGTACTTATATCGTTTGTAATAACGGGGACTCAGGTTGGCTGTCCATCCGCCGTAGGAATAGAGGGTCCCTCTCAGTACAACGTCCCACCGGTCGCTAAGCACTTTGTAATAACCCAATCCTTCCAGTGCCAAACCCAATTGTTCGTTTGCCGAAAAAGTAGGAGCTATAATTCCAGAATGCCTCCCCTGGCTCAGAGGATAGATACCAAAAGGCAGAACCACGGGTACAGGAACTTCTTCAAACTCGGGATGGACAGGGCCGGTGATGGCCATCTTCTTGTTGATGAATTTTATCTTCTTACTTACAAATGCGAAGTGAGGGGTATCGAGGTTACAGGTGGTGAACCTTCCTTTATAGGCATAAAAAGTATTTGCATCCACCTTCTTTATACGGACGCCGTAAACAAACATTTCATCCTGCTGGGTATAGGTTCCCTTCGTGAGCCCTTTACCTGTTTTCATGTTGTACCAGATGGAATCGCTTTGTGTTTTGAAATCACCCTGGCTGAACCTCGGGAAGTTGATCACGTTACCGTTGCTGTCTTTGATAAGATATGCTTTCACCAGGTTGGTTCGCTGATCGAATTCGATCCGGGGAGAAACGAGTTTATTATCCTGGTAACTCACTTTTGTTTCCTTGCCGTACAGGATGATCTTCTTCTCAGGTATATCCATGATCATCGAATCGTCTGCATGATACGTTACCGGCGCATCGAGCGAATCCTTGGATGACCTGATCTCGAAAGTATCTTTTTTGACAACAATATTGGTATCGGGTGCTTTCTTAATCAGCAACGGCTCTTCAGAAACGTTACTGGTAATGCCCGTTTTATTCTTTGAAGAATCGATGACCGTTGCCGGTCTCACCGGAACCGTATCTGCCGTTAAAAAACTGTGAAAGTACCCGGCGTTGTAACCAGCGGCACTCAAGTAAAGCGTTATCGTCAACAACAGCAGTGCGCCTATCCATACTGAACTGTATTTTGCCTTACCTTTGTTTAGTTGGTTCATAGTTAAGATGGACAAAAATAGCCATTAAGTACCGATTGTTATCGGTAGAATTTGTGAATATTGTTTTATACTAACCCCTTTTAAAACGGATCGAGTATGCTGAGAAACAAAGTGCCCGTTCTATTCCTCATTGCTGCTTTTCATTTGTTAATATTACCCGATTTATTTTCACAGACAACCAAAAAGATAAAGACCATTGTGGTGGATGCAGGTCACGGCGGAACAAAAGATCCCGGCGCCACCGGTCAGTATGAAAATTCTTTACGCTCAAAAGAAAAGGACATCACCCTTGCCATTGCTCTCAAACTGGTGGATGAATTAAAGAAAGAATTACCAGGCGTGAACATCGTACCCACACGTACCACTGATATATACCAGGATCCCAGGGAAAAGGCACGCATCGCTAATGAAGCCAAAGGCGATCTCTTTCTTTGCATCCATGCCGACAGTGGGCCGTTGAAGCAAGGGAGAAGGCAAATTGGTACCCGGACCGTTACACGATACAGGGTAAGCGGCAGGGGAAAGAAAAAGAAACGAACACCTTACCAGGTAACCGAACCGGTATATGAATATTTCAAACTGCCTCTCACCCGCACAGGTACCAGCGTTTGGATATTCGCTGCACATAAGACCAGTGATAAACTCAAAGCCATCATGGACGGCGACGAGAGCTTCGAAATAGAAGCCAATGGAGTGGATTCGCTGGAGAACAACTTCGATTTCAGCACACCCGAAGGAAAGATCATTGCCGGCATCTATGCAAAACGCTACCAGGAAAGAAGCGACCGGCTTGCAACCATGGTAAATGAAGAAGTGGAGACCACCGGCCGCCAGGCACTGGGCGTCAGCCAGCGTCAGAAAGGTATATGGGTGCTGCAGGCTACCAATATGCCGGCCATCCTGATCGAAACCGGGTTCATCAACAACCCCGAGGACGAACGTTACCTGAACAGTGAAAAAGGCCAGCAAGAGCTTGCCGAGGCAATTACCAAGGCAGTTAGACGTTATAAAGATCAGGTAGAGAACCTCAACAGCAAACCCAACAGCAACGGGGCCGGCGGTCAGGTGGAAGACAAACCTAAAACAGTTGCCGAACAGCCGGTGGAGGCGCTCGAAAAGAGGCCGGTAAAGGACAGTAAAATACTTGAAGTAAAAAGCAATAAAGTAAAAATCGACCTTTTCGACGATGGAGAGATCGACAACGACATCGTATCGGTATATTTCAACAATGCGCTGGTGGTGGATAAAAGATCTCTCACTGCGCAGGCACATTCATTTACCCTCAGCCTGGCGCCGGGAAAGACAAATGAACTGGTTCTGGTTGCCGAAAACCTCGGCTCCATACCGCCGAACACTGCGCTAATGGTAATCACCGACGGGACAAGCCGGCACGAGATACGCCTCAGCGCCGACATGAAGAATAATGCATCTATACGGTTCGAGTTAAAAAATAATAACTAATTTCCGTAAGCTTTACGCAAATTTGCAGTGGAAGCATACCAAGTAAAATGAAAATTTCTAACGAAACCAAAATAGGCGTCCTCGCTGCCTTTGCCATTACCCTGCTGATCCTCGGATTTAATTTTCTAAAGGGGAAGACCTTCTTTGGTAAAAGCCATACCCTCTACGCTGTTTACACAGACGTGCAGGGGCTGGCCCCTTCCAACCCCATAATGATAAATGGACTGCAGGTAGGCACAGTCTACAGCATCACCCCCGATAAAAGCATGAAGCAGATCCTGGTGAACATGACGCTTACAAAAGATGTGGACATTCCCAGGAATTCGGTAGCTACCATCAAAGTTGACCTGCTTGGACAGATCAGCGTGGTCATACACCTGGGCGATGCTCATCAATACCTGGCTTCAAAAGATACCATTGCCACCATACCTTCCATGGGCATCTTTACCGAATTCATGGGAAAGGTAAACCCGGTGTTCCTGGAAGTAAAACGTGCCGTAGGTTCCATCGATTCCGTCCTTGGCAATTTCAACAAAATCCTGGACCCTTCCGCCAAAAACAATATCGGCGCAACATTAGGCAACCTGAACAAGACAACAGCCAACCTGATCACAGCTTCTGCATCACTTACCGAGTTGCTGAATACACAAACAGGTGCATTGGCCGGAACGCTGAATAATCTCCATTCATTCACCGGGAACCTGGATAAGAATAATGAGAAGATCAATAGCCTGGTAAGCAACCTTGATAAGACCGCCGGAAACCTTTCGAAACTGGAACTGCAAAAAACACTGGACATTCTCAACAGCACGATCAGCGACCTGAAAGCGACCATTGGCAAACTGAACAGCAATTCGGGAACGGTAGGATTATTGCTGAACGACACCCGGTTATATAATAACCTGACTGCAACTGCCAATAAACTCAACCTCCTGATCGACGACCTGAAGACCAATCCTAAACGTTACGTGAACATCTCTGTGTTTGGAAAAAAGAATAAAGATGCAGGTTTAACAACGCCGCTTCCCGATACGGTGAATGCGCCTTATATCAAGCAGAAGTAATTTTATCATTCTGTTACAAAATAAAACCTCAATTTACAGCCGAATAAAAGCGGAGCATTGCGATTTAAATTTACCATCAGCATCTTTCTACTCTTTGTTTTGTTGAGCACCCATGGTTTTGCTCAGCAGGTCGTCATCAACGCTTCCTCTCCTTCCGATACCATCCGGACCATTAATATTGTCCAGGGAAAGAACCTGCGGCAGAAAACCCTCGACTCCACGGTACTGGAGACCATTGCAGGCAACGTGATCATCAAAGAAGGACTGACCACCTTTTACTGCGACAGCGCATCACTCAACCGGAAAACAAATATCCTGGAAGCGTACGGGAATATCCACATCAACGACAACGACAGCATTCACACCTATGCCCAAAGCCTCCGGTACGTAGGTGCAGAACGCATTGCATACCTGAAGAAGAACGTAAAGCTTACCGATAAGAAGGGCACCCTTTATACTGATGAGTTGGAATACAACCTCCGAACAGGTATTGCCACTTATAAGAACGGGGGGCGCATCACCAACGAAAGGACAGTACTTACCAGTGAAGATGGTGTGTATATGGCCGATACAAAAGACGTTTATTTTAAAAAGAACGTGCACCTGAAAGATCCCGACCGGGATATCTGGACAGACAGTCTGCTATACAACCTCAAAACCAATATTGCTACTTTCATTGCACCCACCCGCATTGTTGGCAAGGATGGAAGTATCATTACCACCAACAGCGGAACTTATAACCTGGCGACCGGCGAAGCATTCTTCACGGGCCGGCCTTCTTTCAGCGACAGTACCCACAGCGGTACCGCGAATGCCATTGCATTCGATAAAAAGAACAATACGTTCCAGATGGAAGGCAATGCCAAACTGGTCGATAGCGTGAACCAGGTAACCGTGGTAGGCGGGAAAATCTTCGGCAACACTGAACTGAATTCTTTCCTGGCCACCAATAAACCCGTAATGATCTTTCACCGTGATGGTGACAGTACCTATGTAGCTGCAGACACACTTTTTTCCGGCCTGCGCAAATACGACAGCCTTGAAAAAAAGATCGTGACAATGAAGGATACCATCAACAAAACCACAGCAGTTAATACCAGTGCACAGGATACATCGATACGGTATTTCCTGGCTTTCCGCCATGTGAGGATATTCAATGATTCCCTGCAGGCAGTGAGCGACAGCCTTCACTACTCTACCGTTGACTCTACATTCAAATTATTCGGCGACCCGGTCGTCTGGAATGCACAATCGCAGGTGACGGGTGATACCATTTATATGTACACCGAGAACCAGAAAGCAAAGCGGCTGTATGTATTCAATAACGGCATGATCGTGAATAAGGCCAACGAAAAGATGTACAACCAGATCGCCGGGCGGACGCTGAATGGTTATTTTGTCAACGGGGTAATCGACTATGTACGTATCAAAGGATCGCCTGCAGAAAGTATTTATTACCCGCAGGACGACGACAGCGCCTATATAGGGATGAACCGGAGCAGCGGTGATGTGATCGACATCTATTTTGTGAAAAAGGAACTGAACAAGGTGAAGTTCATCAACAATGTCGATGGCGTTCTATATCCCCTAAAGCAGATACCCGATGATCAAAAGAAACTGAAGGGGTTCAAGTGGCTTGATAGCCGGCGGCCAAAAAACAAACTGGAGTTATTCGAATAAAAGAGGCTTTGGTGAACCCGGGATCATTTTTCATTCCCATCGGGCCCGTAAGGTCATTTCAACCTGGATAAGGCATCTTTGATCTTTGCGAAACCCTTCTCAATATTCGCCATGCTGTTGGCAAATGAGATGCGTATGCAATCAGGCTCCCCGAAAGCCTTCCCTGTTACGGTCGACACGTGGGCTTTATTCAGCAGGTACATGCAGAGGTCGTCTGCATTCGCAATCTTCTCTTCTCCATCCGACAGGCCAAAATAGGTCTTCACATTCGGGAACACATAAAAGGCCCCCTGCGGCTCGTTGCATTCAATGCCTGGTATCTCTTTCAGCAACTGCATTACTCTTTTCCGGCGATGAGCGAATTCTTCCACCATCTTAATGGATGGTTCCATACGGCCTGTAAGAGCTGCGATGGCGGATCGTTGTGTCACCGCATTGGCGCCACTGGTTGTCTGGCCCTGTATCTTTTCACAGGCTTTTGCAACAGCAGGATGTGCGGCAATATAACCGAGCCTCCAGCCGGTCATAGCATATCCTTTGCTGAGCCCGTTAACGACGATCACCCTTTCTTTTAAGAAATCGAAGCTGGCGATGCTTTCATGCTTGCCGACGTAATTAATGAACTCGTAGATCTCATCACTCATAATGAAAATACCCGGATGCTTCCTGAATATTTCTGCCAGGGAACCCAGTTCTTCCCTGGAATATACTGCCCCGCTCGGGTTACAGGGAGATGAGAACATGAAGAGCCTTGTTTTTGCTGTAATGGCCGCTTCCAGTTCCTGTGGGGTGATCTTATATCCATTTGTCAGTGAGGTGTTCACAAACTTTACCACGCCTCCTGCCATACGTACGATCTCGGAATAAGTAACCCAGTACGGGGTGGGTATGATCACTTCATCGCCGGAATCCACCACGCTCATAACGGTATTGAAAATACTTTGTTTTGCCCCTGTACTTACGATCACCTGGTCGGGAGTATACTCCAGGTTGTTGTCTCTTTTGAGCTTTGCGCAGATGGCCTCCCGCAAATCGAGGTAACCGGCAACAGGAGTATAATGGCTGTAATTATCGTCGATCGCTTTCTTTGCAGCAGCTTTGATATGATCAGGGGTATCAAAGTCGGGTTCGCCGAGGCTGAGATCGGTAATATCGAGCCCCTTTGCCCGCAGTTCCCTGCCCAGTTTGGCCATTTTTAGGGTTTCCGGTTCGTTGAATCGGTCGAGAAGAGAAGATAATTGCATGGGCAGTCGTTTGGTTCAAACAAAAATACTTATTTATCGTATGTAAACTTAAAAGGGGAAAGATCGGGTTTATGCCTTCGCTCTCTTTTCAACTCATGTTCGTACAGTACCTCGCCCAAGTGTTTCATGAAAGGAAGCCCGAGTGTCTTATACTCGTATTTATCATCATTCAGCACACCATCTGAATTACAGTAGATCAATGCAGATACAAAGAATTCGACATTGTTTTTAAAATCGGCCACGTAGGCAACATCGATCATGTGGCCATAGGCATCACCCGGCTTGTTGAAAATACGTATTGAACCGGGCAACGTATCCCGGGTACCGCCAAAGAGAATGAATTTGCAAAAAGATGGCCAATAAGATGCGGTATCTGCTGCATAGGGAGGATAAACACTCTCCGTTGGATATTGGCTCATGTATTTCAGAACAAATTGCCGGTCGTCTTCCGAAATTTGAAACCGGTTCTCCAAACGTACTTTATTGGGAAAGATCACGCTCAGCAGGATGGTATGCAGGTCCTCCAGGCTGATCCTGTTCTTTTTTGAAAAATCCATTTTGCCATTAACCAGTTCACCCCTCCTGTAATAAGCGTTACCCATACTGTCGTTCCTGGGCATATAGGTGGCGGCATTCCTTTTCGGCGGCATGCGGTACAGTTCATTGCCATTACTATCCAAAAAAACAATGGGATTGGTTTGCCTGTTCTCTTCCTCGGTCAGGAAAATATCCAGCCGGTGAAGTATCTGCGCATCAGCATATCCTTTTTTGTGCAATTCGTTATTGATGTACTCCTGGCCCAAAAATTCATAAAGGCGGTTGTATGCATCGTTATCGCTGACCAGCAATATCTTTTTTATATAATGTCCGATCGAGGGCTTGCCATCGGCGGAAGTGGGGTCATTGTAAACCGGAGACTGGCCACTGAAGGCGGTTTCTGTGACCATGGCCGTGTTCCGGTCGATCCCCTTCCCTTTGAGTTCATTCAGCTTTTGCAATGCCAGCAGCACGATGGGAAATTTGACCGTGGAAGCCGGGTAAAAATAACGGGAAGGGTTCACATTAAAATAATAGTTCTTAAGAGAGGCTATCCCATTTGCCCCCCTGTCCACCTGGGTGTAGATCACCTGCACATTCAGGGCATTCCTGTTCTGCAGGATCGAATCGAAATACTGGGGATATTGCTTCAGTAGTGATTCCAGGAATTCACCGGTTTTGACCGTATCGGCCGGCCTCGCCTCAGTTATTGTTACGTGCCGTTGCCCGCTGCCAGCAGACTGCTTGGAAAGACTGCAGGAAAGCAGGAAGGCGATCCCCGCCAGTAAATGTATAAAACCATGGTATTTAAGGGTCATATGGCCGATTTATATGCAAAATCTGTAAAATTCTAAAATTAACCCCCAACAGCACACAACGGGTTTTTCCCCTATCTTTGCACACTTCTAAAATTCAACAAACTAGCTACTAAAAGTCACTTATTATGAAATTAAAAGGTTTGGTGTGGTTTTTCACGATTGCATTGATAGTTATCTCCCTTTGGGAGTTGTCCTATACGTGGGTTGTGCGTAACTATGAAAACTCAGTGGCGGCCAAAGCCGAAAAGATCGTAAAGGCAGCTATGCCGAACACGACGCCTGATGAGCGTAAGGCCGCAGTGGAAGCAAGGAAAAAAAGGATCCTGGACAGCACGGGTGAAAAAAGTATTTACCCTCTTTTTGGAACCACATACCAGCAATGCAAGGCCAATGAATTGAACCTGGGTCTCGATCTCCAGGGTGGTATCAGCGTAACCATGGATGTAAACCTAGTCGACCTGGTAAAGTCCTTAAGCAATAATGCCAAAGACCCCCAACTGCTCAACGCCCTGCGTACTGCCAATCAGCAAAAGGGCCAGGTAGAAGGTGATTTCATTACCCTTTTCACCAAGGAATATATCAAACAAAATGGCGCTGGTAAACTGGCAACACTCTTTGCAGGTGCCGGTAAAGATGTTAAGATCGGGGACGATGATGCTGCTGTTACCACTAAATTGAAAACGGTTGCAGCGGGCGCCATCAAAGAAACATACAAAGTACTGGTTCGTCGTATCGATAAATTCGGTGTGGCTCAACCCAACATCAACTTTGATGAGAACAAAGGGATCATCAACGTGGAACTGGCCGGTGTTACCGATATCGACAGGGTTCGTAAACTCTTACAGGCATCTGCTCACCTGCAGTTTTGGGAAGTTTACAGGTTGGATGAACTGGATGCGTCAATTGCAAATGCCGATAAGAGCCTCCAGAATTACCTGAATGGTGTAACAGATACGACAAAGGTTATCGATACAAATAAAGTAACGGCAAATGAGAACCCTCTGCTTAGGGTGATCAATGTTATTCCGCCCCAACGCGATAATAACACCGGCAAGGTGTTCTTCTCACCCAACCTGGGTGTGGTAGCTCTAAAAGATACCGGCCTTTTCTACGAATACATCAATACAGAAGTTGTTAAGAATGCACTTCCTGCCAACTGCAAATTCCTGTTGGGCATCGAAGAGAAAGCAGCTAAAGGTTCTGAACGCATATTCCCTCTCTATGCAGTTAAAATGCAAACGGGAACGGAAAAAGCGCCGCTTGAGGGTGAATCAGTAAGAGAAGCCCGCCAGGATTTTGACGATAAAGGAAGGCCAGCCATTAAAATGGAAATGACAGAGACCGGTGCCAAGACCTGGGCAAGGCTTACTGGTAAGAACGTTGGCCGTCCTGTTGCAATAGCCCTTGATGATATTGTATATTCTGCACCAAATGTGAACGAAGCCATAGAAGGCGGAAGCTCCGAGATCGCAGGTAACTTCACTGTACAGGAAGCTCAGGACCTAGCCAACATACTCAAATCGGGTAAACTGGATGCCCCTGCCAAAATCGTTGCACAGCAGGTGGTAGGACCTACCTTAGGTAAGGAAGCTGTCAAAGGCGGTGCGCTTTCATTCGGCATTGCATTCCTGGTAATATTCATCCTCATGCTGGTTTATTACAATACCGGAGGATGGGTTGCAAACATTGCATTGATATTAAACTTACTCTTCACCATTGGTGTACTTACAGCAATGGGCTTTACCCTTACTGCTGCCGGTATCGCAGGTCTTGTACTTACCATTGGCATGGCTGTGGATACGAACGTTATCATCTTTGAAAGGATCAAAGAAGAACTGGAGAAAGGCAAATCGTACCAGCTGGCTGTAACCGATGGTTACCGCCGGTCACTGGCACCCGTGATCGATGCCCACGTTACCTCATTGCTTACCGCCGTGATCCTCTTCTACTTTGGCTTGGGACCTGTACTTGGCTTCGCTACTACCCAGATCATCGGTATCCTGCTTTCATTATTCTGCGGCATCCTCGTATCAAGGCTGATCACTGATTTCTGGACCAATAAGAACCGACACTTTAATTACTTCACTGCCCTGTCAAGAAAGATATTCAAACACGCCAGTTACAAATTCATCGAATTCAGAAAATACGCCTATATGATCTCGGTGGTGGTATTGATCGCCGGCATCGCTTCATATTTCAACGGCTTCCACCTTGGTGTGGAATTCAAAGGCGGGCGCAGCTATACGGTTCAGTTCGATAGGGCGGTTAAACCTGATGAGATCCGCGATGACCTGAAAGTGGCGCTGGAAGGAGACAATCCGACCATCAAGACCGTTAACGACTCCCGTCACCTGAACATCACCACCGCTTACCTGAAGGAAAGGGACAATGCCGACAGTGCTGTGATCGCTAAATTATATGAAGGGCTGAAGAAACTACTTCCTGCAAACGTAAGTGAAGCACAGTTTGCCAGGAACAACATACAAGGATTCTCCGCTGTGCAGCCAAGTATTTCGGAAGACCTGAAACGTGGTGCCATCAAAGCAACGATATTTGCTATCTTGATCATCTTCATTTATATCTTCATCCGGTTCCGCGACTGGAGGTATTCGATGGGAACGATCTTCACCCTGCTTCACGACGTATTGGTGACCCTGGCAGTGTTCTCCTTCTTTAAAAACATTGTTCCGTTCCCTCTGGAGATCGACCAGCACTTCATTGCTGCGGTGCTCACCGTGATCGGTTTCTCTATGAACGATACCGTGATCGTATTCGACCGTATCCGTGAATACAGCAGGGATATGAAAGGGGCGACCAAGACCACCATCATCAATCGGGCGATCAACGATACACTGAGTCGTACCATCATGACCTCGTTGACGGTATTCCTCACCTTGCTTATCTTATTCATCTTCGGCGGTGAAGTAACAAGAGGTTTTGCCTTCGCCATGCTGATCGGTGTGATCACCGGTACCTATTCCTCTATATTCGTAGGAGCCCCCGTACTGGTTGACTTTGCAAAGAACAAGCCATTAGGTGCAGCCGATACCATCGAAGAAAAAAAGAAATAGATCAATTTCTGAGTTATACTAAAAGACCCTGCCATGGCAGGGTCTTTTTATTCCGGAGCTATCGAAATCGTTTAAACGGCGAAGCTGGTGCCACAACCGCATGTCTTGCTGGCATTGGGGTTATTGAAAGTGAAGCCTCTCG
>CAZYAT010000045.1:0-27246 GCA_964645235.1 uncultured Ferruginibacter sp.
TTAGGTATGCTTACCTTAGCAATTGGTATCGTCGGTTTCGTGATCTTTCACCAGCGAAAAGTAATACGCTATAATAACCAGTTAAAAAAACTGGAGGAAGAAAAGCAGCAGATCCTGTTGAACGCCTCGATCCGTTTCCAGGAAGAAGAAAGAAACCGAATTGCCGCCGACCTGCACGACGATGCAGGCCCATTGCTTGCCACCGCCCGCCTTTACCTCAATGAGAACCTGGTAAACCAGGATAAGGCCCAACAGTTGCAAAGTATCTTCAGTGCCAAACAAATACTGGACGACGCCATCCTGCTCATCCGGAACATCAGCCATAGCCTGATGCCCCCGACCCTCAAAAATTTTGGCCTCGAAAGCGCCTCCACCGACCTCTTTCAAAAGATCGGGGCCAGCGGGAGCCTCAATGCCAGCGCCCGCTTCCACGATTACCGCACCCGGTTGAAAGTTGAGCAGGAATTACTCGTTTTCCGTATCATCCAGGAACTTGTAAACAACATATTGAAACACAGTAATGCCGGTTTCATACACCTTACCCAAAACGTAAGCGGCAAGAAAATGTATTTCCGTATTCACCACGACGGCACCGGTATTGTTCAGGCTGATTTCGAAAAACTTAACCACAGCACCCTCGGCCTGGGCCTTAAGAACATTGCCAGCCGCATTAAAGTACTCAATGGCAGGATATTCTTTGAGATCGACCCTAGTCATACATACTATAAAGTGACGATCGAAATACCCAGAGAACCCGCCATCTGAACTCGGATTAGGCATGATTTTAGCCCCATGTCTGCAACATAGATCACTTGTAAGGGCTATTGCTCAATCGGCCCATTGTAAATGGCCCTAGTTTTCTTAATTTTACCCGACTGCTTTACTATGAATGAAATAAAAGTTGCCATTGCGGATGACCACAAGATCTTCAGAAAAGGAGTGATCTTATCCATGCGGTCATACACCAATATCAAATTCGTTATGGAAGCCGATAATGGCGAAGACCTCCTTGCCAAGATACCCGAATCTCAGCCCGATGTTATTCTCTGCGACCTTAAAATGCCTGTAAAAGACGGTATCGACACCACCAAACTGATCACAAAGAACTATCCCAATATCCGGGTGATCATACTCACCATGTACGAAGACGAACGCTTTGTAGGCCACCTGATGGATTGCGGTGCAGCCGGGTACCTCCTGAAAAGCACTGAACCAGCAGAGATAAAAAAAGCCATTATGGACGTGATGAGGACCGGTTTCTACCTCAATCCATTTGTCAATAAGGTGCTGATCAAAAAGAACTATTCAAAACAGAAATTCAACCCCAGCCTCACTTCCGAAGTGGTATTGAGTGAAAGGGAAAAAGAGGTACTTACACTTGTTTGCATGGAATTCACTGCAGCGGAGATCGCAGCAAAAATGGACATCAGCGCACGTACGGTTGAAGCCATTAAAGACCGGTTGATGGAACGGTTTGGCGTCAAAAACTCCGTAGGTCTCGTATTTTATGCAATGAAAAATTCGCTGATCGACTAGCGTTTCCTTTAAAAAAGCCCAAAAAGGGTAGAGTCAATGTTATTGATGATCTGCCCCAGGTGTTCGTCATTCTCTGCGAACTTGTTCTTGTCCGCATCCACGATCAACAAAGGGCCTTCCTTATAATTATCGATCCAGTTATTGTAAAATTCATTGAGTTTTTTCAGGTAATCCAGGCGGATATTCTCTTCATATTCCCTCCCCCTTTTTTGAATCTGAGCCACCAGGGTAGGCACCGATGCTTTCAGGTAGATCAGCAGATCCGGCGGCTGTACCATGCTCTTAAGGGTCTCAAAAAACTTGTAATAGTTATCAAAGTCCCGCTTACTCATCAAGCCCATATCATGCAGGTTGGGTGCAAAAATGTTTGCATCCTCGTAAATAGTCCTGTCCTGTATCACCGTTTCAGTACCCCTGTGTATCTCAAGCAGTTGATTCAGGCGGCTGTTAAGGAAAAATATCTGGAGGTTGAAGCTCCAGCGGGGCATATCCTCGTAAAAGTCGTTCAGGTAAGGGTTGTGGTCTACATCTTCAAACTGGGGGATCCACTTATAATGCTTGCTCAGCATCTCCGTCAAGGTGGTTTTGCCTGCCCCGATGTTACCGGCCACAGCAATATGCTTTGGTTTCTTTGTTTTTGCCATTGTACTTACTTTAACCCCGAAAAAAACGCCAGCCCATCACTGACGTTTGCACAAAATAATAAATATTCGACTTAAAAAATCAAATCAATTAATAATACTTTAACCCCATTGCTTCCCGCACCATTTTCATTGTAATATCAGCGCTTTTGTTCGCTTTCTCCGCCCCCTGTTCCATGATCTGTTTCAATCCCATTTCGTCTGCCAGTATTGCGTTCACCTTGTTCCGTATCGGGGCAATGAACTTGACCATATCTTCGGCCAGTTGCTTTTTCATATCACCGTAGCGGATCATGCAGTTATTGTAATCGGCCTCATACTTCTGTGTAACATCTTCCCCGCTCACCAATTTCATCAGCAGGAAAATATTTTCGATGTAATCCGGTTTTTTTGAATTGGGCTCTGTGGGTCCGCTATCCGTTTTTGCTTTCATCACTTTTTTACGGATCAATTCATCGTCATCAGCAAGGTACAAGGTCGCCATTTGGTTCTCACTCTTGCTCATTTTACCAGTCCCATCCAGGCTCGGTATCTTGATCAGTTCCTGGTTATAGTTGAAGGCCTGCGGCTCCGGGAAAACCTCCCCATAGCGGTGATTGAACCTATTAACGTACGTCCTTGCCATTTCCAGGTGCTGTTCCTGGTCTTTTCCCACAGGCACATATTTGGCCCTGTGCAGGATGATATCAGCTGCCATCAATACGGGGTACGTCAGCAGCCCCGCATTTACGTTCTGCGGGTTCTGCCTCACTTTATCCTTGAAAGTGGTCGTTTTTTCCAGTTCTCCCTTATAAGCCAGCATATTCAGATAGAGGTACAGTTCAGCCGTTGCAGGTACATGGCTCTGGCAATAGAAAGCTGCCTTGCCTGGATCGAGCCCACAAGCGATATTCTCAGCCAGTACCCGGTAAACATTCGATTTCAGCTCTTTTGTATCTGGATGAGTGGTGAGAGAATGAAGATCGGCCACCATAAAATAACAGTCGTACTCCTCCTGCATCCTTATGTAATTACGAATAGCACCGAAATAATTTCCCAGGTGCAGGAAACCAGTCGGCCGGATGCCACTCATTACTATTTCTTTCTTCTTTTCCATGAGTGGCGAAGATAAGGAAACTGAACGCTTAGCGGTGGCCCCGGGCTAAAAATCCCATTCATACCCGTTATTGCCCGGTTGCCAACTGCCTCAAATAAACTGGCAACTATCAACTATATTTGTTTAATGGAAGTAAATGAAGCTTTGGTAGATAAACTTGCTCACCTTGCCCGGCTTAAATTCGCCGATTCGGAAAAGGCTGCCATCAGGAATGACCTGCAGAAAATGATCGGCTTTGTTGAGAAACTCAATGAACTGGATACAACCGGTGTTGAGCCCTTATTGCATATGAGTGATAACGTGAACATCCTGCGTGCCGATGAAGTAAAAGGGAGTATTTCCCGCCGCGAGGCTTTGAAGAATGCTGCTGTTCATGATGAGCAGTTTTTCAAAGTGCCGAAAGTGATCAAAAAAACATAATAGGCTTAAGTTCCCGCCAACAATAAACGAATTAACCAGTAACAACAGATGCAGAGCATCATACACCTTGAAGATATTCGCAAGAGCTACTACCTGGGAAAGCAGGAATTGCCGGTTTTGAAAGGTATCTCGCTCGACATATTCAAGAATGAATACGTGGCACTGATGGGGCCGAGTGGTTCCGGTAAATCCACCCTGATGAATATATTGGGCTGTCTCGATAGCCCTACCGGCGGCAAATACCTGCTCAACGACAAAGACGTAAGCCGGATGCCTGATAATGACCTGGCAGAAGTTCGTAACAAAGAGATCGGTTTTGTCTTCCAGCAATTCAATCTGTTGCCCAGGTTAACAGCTGCTGAAAATGTTGCCCTGCCGCTTGTTTACAGCGGCGTTAGCAGGAAAGAAAGACAGGAGCGGGCCCTCGAAGTATTGAAAAGGGTAAAACTGGAAGACAGAAGTCATCACAAACCCAATGAACTAAGTGGTGGCCAGGCACAACGGGTAGCCATAGCAAGGGCATTGATCAACAACCCTTCCATCATATTGGCAGATGAGCCCACCGGTAACCTTGACAGTAAAACATCTTACGAGATAATGGAAATATTGAGCAAGATCCATTCAGAAGGAAATACCGTGATACTGGTTACACATGAAGAAGACATTTCGTTATACGCTCACCGGGTGATCAGGTTAAGGGATGGGGTGATCGAAACAGATAAGATCAATGCCAATCCGATGTCGGCAATCGTTCATGCCTGATTTTTCAGCCTGTAAACCAATTCCCGTAATTTTTTGTTGCTTTACATAACAAATGCTGAAGGACAATGGCTATAAAAATATATACTAAAACGGGTGACCAGGGTAAGACAAGCCTGATAGGCGGTACAAAGGTTGCCAAAAGCAATATCCGCATTGAAGCATACGGGACGATCGATGAGCTGAATTCCTTCATTGGATTAACAGCCGACCATCTTACCCACCAACCGTCGAAAGAGATTCTGAAAGAGATACAGGACCGTTTGTTTACCATTGGTTCTTCACTGGCTTGTGACCCGGATAAAGAACCTTCCCTGAAGATCCCCGACCTGAAAGAAACTGATATCACCCTGCTCGAAAAGGAGATCGATAAAATGAATGAGGAACTGGCTCCAATGAAATCTTTTGTTCTCCCCGGGGGGCATGTAGCCGTGTCCATAACCCACGTTACCCGGTGCGTTTGCCGCCGTGCCGAACGTCTTTGTGTGAATATGCAGGAGCATCAACTGTTCGTTGAACCGCTCATTATTAAATACCTGAATCGCTTAAGTGATTACCTGTTCGTACTGGCCAGGTATGCCGGGCATTTGGTTGGGGTAGAAGACATCCCCTGGAAACCAAGGATCAATTAGTCAATTGGACGACCTGGAATGTACCGATGTTTTGAACGATTGTTTCATTTTCAGGTCCGCCTGGTTCATTTTCAAATTATCCGCCCATCTTTCATATGCAGGACCCGGTCGCTCATCCGGGCCAGTTCTTCATTATGTGTAACAATCAAAAAAGTTTGGCTGAACCTGTTTCTCAGATCGATGAACAATTCGTGTAATTCCCTTGCATTGGTACTATCGAGGTTCCCGGTGGGTTCATCAGCCATCACGATATCGGGTCCATTGATCAACGCCCTTGCAACGGCCACCCGTTGTTGTTCTCCGCCGGAAAGTTGTTGTGGTTTATTGTCCAGTCTCTCACCCAACCCTAAAGCATTGAGTAATTCAGTAGCCCTGGCCTGCACTTCTTTTTTCTTTTTGCCGGCCACCCAGCCGGGTATACAAACGTTTTCCAATGCCGTGAATTCCGGAAGGAGGTGGTGGAATTGAAACACAAATCCGATATGCCTATTCCGAAAGGCTGCCAGTTTCCTTCCACTGAGCTTTTCAACCTGCTGTCCATTCATTACAATTTTCCCGTTATCCGCCTTATCCAGGGTTCCCAGGATATGCAAGAGGGTGCTTTTACCGGCTCCTGAAGACCCCACGATGCATACGATCTCGCCTTTATTGATATTGATATCAACGCCTTTCAATACAGCCAGTTGGCCATAGCGTTTATGAATATTTGTGGCTGCTAACATGCATCGAAAATAGTTAATAATTACAAGTTATGGTTGGGTGTTTACAAGGGAGGGTTAAAGAATAAAAAGGGCAAAATAAATTCCGGGAAAACCCGTTTAAAAAACACTTTTGGTTATTTCGTACGAACGTATACATTTGCAAAAAATTAAACCCATTAAGAGATGTTCTGGACCTTAGAATTAGCCTCTCATTTGGAAGACGCACCCTGGCCCGCAACAAAGGATGAATTGATCGACTATTCGATCCGCAGCGGCGCCCCGATCGAGGTTGTTGAGAACCTGCAGGAGCTGGAAGATGAAGGAGAAATGTATGAAGGATTGGAAGACATTTGGCCTGATTATCCCAGCCAGGAAGACTTCTTCTTCAATGAAGATGAATATTAGCAAACCAAACTGATAAGATAAAGGCTGCCGGGTGGCAGCCTTTTTTAATGCTTTATTTTTCCATCTGCGCAATGACCGCTTCCGTAACACCCGTGAAGGAGAACCCGCCGTCGTGAAAGAGGTTCTGCATGGTCACCTTCCTTGTCATATCACTGAACATCATCACAATGTAGCTGGCACAATCATCGGAGCTGGCATTGCCAAGCGGGCTCATCTTCTCCGCATATTCCATAAACCCGTCAAATCCTTTCACACCACTGCCTGCCGTTGTACGCACCGGTGATTGGGAAATGGTATTGACTCTTACATGTTTCTTCACCCCATAGTGATATCCAAAACTCCTGGTAATACTTTCCAACAGCGCCTTGGCATCTGCCATCTCGTTGTAATCAGGGAATGCCCTTTGTGCAGCAATATAGGAAAGTGCCACCACGCTGCCCCACTCATTGATGGCATCCATTTTCATGGCCGTTGCCAGCATCCGGTGAAGACTTATAGCCGATATGTCGAGTGATTTTGAATTAAATGCGTAATCGATATCCGTATAGTGTTTTCCCTTACGCACATTAAGGCTCATCCCAATCGAGTGAAGGATGAAATCAACCCCGCCGCCAAAATGCTCCACTGTTTTGGTGAAAAGATTTGCCACATCTTCAGTATTGCTCACATCACAGGGGATAACAGGTGCCTTCACAATTTCAGCCAGCTTGTTGATCTCACCCATACGCATCGCAACCGGTGCGTTGGTCAGAACGATCTCAGCTCCTTCTTCATAACATTTTAATGCGGTACGCCATGCAATGGAACGTTCGTCCAATGCCCCGGATATTATCCCTTTCTTCCCTTTCAGTAAGTTATACGCCATAAGTAGTTTGTTTACATATTGAGCAGTAAAAGTAACAATCTTCTTTTTTAAAGAAAAACTCTTTATAATGAATTATTTAAGCAGCACACCAGCCCAAATTATCAGGAACACCCCCGCGGCGATGTAAACAAATGCAGCCAAAACCACCGTGGCGAAATAAAGCAGGAGATTTCTGCCGCTTTCCCTTGGTCTCATCTTCCGCACGAGGTATTTATTCAGGAAATAAAAAGGGAGTGCCATCAGGGCCGGTATGATCAGTTGTATCAATGGATATATCAGGAGCAGTATCATATTCATCAGTTCCCCACCATCTCCCTTGCATTCTGCAAGGCAGCTGCAGTGGGTTTTTCCCCGCTCAGCATCTGTGCAATGGCCGTTATGCGCTCATCGTTACCGAGCAGGCGTATGGACGTAACGATCTTATCTTTATTGATGGCTTTATAGACAAAATAATGAGCATCTGCCCTTGCAGCGATCTGTGGCTGGTGAGTAATCGAAATAAGTTGGTGAGAGGCGGCAAGCTCTTTCATGATATTGCCCACCTGGCGTGCAGCTTCGCCACTGATGCCTGTGTCGATCTCGTCGAAGATCAGGGTAGGCAGCTGCAGCTTTCGGGCCACCAGCGATTTGATGCAGAGCATCAGCCTGCTTAACTCACCACCACTGGCTACTTTACCGATGGGTTCGAACTGGTTGCTTTTATTTGCATCGAAGAGGAATTCGATCCTGTCGCCACCCCCTTCTGTCAGTTCATTCACAGGTGATACATCCGCTTTGAACCTGGCATTGGGCATCCCCACTTTCACCAATAATTCGTTTACCTGTTCGAAAAAAGGTTTTGATACTTTTCGGCGGTTCTCTGAAATATGTTTGGCCAGCTGCCCGGCCTGATACAAAAGTTCATCAGCCTCTTTTTCCTTTTGCCCGATTGCATCGCCAATATGAAGAATACCGGTGAGCTTTTGCTGAAGCGTTTCTTTAATCCCCAGCAATTCGTTTGTGCTGTTAACCCCGTGTTTCTTCTGCAGCTTATAACCAAGGGATATCCGGTCGCTCACCAGTTGGATACGTTCTGCACTAAACTGAACGCTGTTGCTGGTATGCTCAATCTCGTCGGCAATATCCTGCAGTTCTATCTGGGCGCTTCGTAACCGCCTGGCCAGTTCCGCAATCCCGGCATGGTACTCATCAAGGGAATGTAATTTGCTCTGTAATGATCTCAATTGCTGAATCAACGGCTGTTCACTCTCCTTCATCTCATAACAAACAGCATCCAACTGCAGTTTTACATTTTCCGCATTATTGAGCAGTTTTAATTCAGCATCCAGTTCTTCAAGCTCGTTTTCTTTGAACCCGGCTTCATCGAGTTCATCAAAAAGGAATTGGTTATAATCCAGGGCAGCATTGGCAGCTGCCTGCTGCTCTCTTAGATTTTCAAGCTCTTTTTTTGCCTCCTGCCAGGAATGAAAGGCCTGCCGGTATTCCTTAAGTAATTCAACATTCCCGGCCAATGCATCCAGGACCTCCTGTTGAAAACCGGCTGAATTAAGTTCGAGCGTATCAAATTGCTGGTGAAGGTCGACCAGCATGGTACTCAAAGACCTTAATTGGGCTAGATTTACAGGGGTATCATTTACAAATGCCCGCGACTTGCCATTGGGGGCTATTTCGCGGCGTATGACCAGCTCCTCACCGGCATCTAGGTCATTAGCCTTTAAAAAATCAATGATGCCCTCTTTCGAATTCAGGGCAAATACCGCTTCCACGAAGCATTTCTTTTCTTTATCCTGCAATACAGAAGTATCTGCCCGGTCGCCCAATACCAGGCTGAGGGCGCCCATCAGGATGCTCTTTCCTGCACCTGTCTCCCCTGTAATAATGTTGAGTCTCCCGGAAAAATCGATCTCCAACTCGTGGATGATGGCATAATTCTGTACCTGGAGTTTTCGAAGCATACTATTTTATGATAAAGGCAAATTAGCAAATTTCGATTCAGCAATCCTAAATATTTATCCCTAAAAGAGAAGAGCCCACGTATGTGGGCTCTTCGACTATCTTTTCAGGTATGTTCTTTATTTTACTACAACCGAATCGTTCAGGTCAGCGTCCACCAAAATGCGCCCGCAGTTCTCACAAACCATGATCTTTTTACGCAGCTTGATCTCGCTTTGCCTTTGCGGCGGAATGGCGTGGAAACAACCGCCACAACTGTCCCTTTCCACAGCCACCACGGCCAAACCATTGCGATAATTCTTGCGGATACGGTCATAGCTGTTCAACAGACGTTCGTCGGCATTCTTGCGGGCAGTTTCAGCCTCTTTGTTATAATGCCTTTCTTCTTTGTCTGTTTCAGCAATGATCTTTTCCAATTCACCTTTCTTGGCTGCCAGATTCGATTCTTTATTGCTTACCGCTTTTTTGGCCAGTTCGAGCTGCTTTGCTTTTTCTGCGATCTCTTCGGTGGCGTCTTTGATATGTTTTTCGCAAAGTTTCACTTCCAGCGTCTGCATTTCGATCTCTTTGTTGATCGCCTCAAACTCACGGTTGTTCTTTACGTTCTCGCTTTGCTTTTCATATTTCTTGATCAGGGATTCGGCTTCCTTGATACCGTTCTTTTTCTGCTCGATGAATTCCTGGATACCGTTGATCTCTTCTTCCACTCTTGTCTGCCTGGCATGCAACCCCTCGATCTCGTCCTCCAGGTCCTTTACTTCCATTGGAAGTTCACCTTTCAGGATCTGGATCTCGTCCAGCTTGCTGTCGATCTTTTGTAACATAACCAGTGCGCTTAATTTTTCTTCGATAGAGAATTCTTTAACGGCGGCCATTTGTATTGAAGTTTATTTTAAGAATTACAGGAAGTAACGTACCGGGTTGGTTTTTACCCCTGTTTTAAGGACGGCAAAGGTAGGGAATTTTTGGGTCAAAACGGCAAACAACAGGTCCGTGGTGAACTGCTCGCTTTCGTAGTGCCCGATATCGGCAATAACCATCCGGCCGTCGGCGTCAAAGAACTCGTGGTATTTCACATCCCCTGTAATGTAGAAGTCAGCACCGGCCGAGGCTGCAGCCCTTATCAGGAACGTTCCGGCACCCCCGCAGAGGGCTACTTTTTTTACTGGTTTCCCCAGCAAAAGGGTATGCCTGATGACCGTTAATCCGAACTGGGCTTTCAGCAATTGCAGGAATACCTCTTCCAGCAATGGGGTTGCCAGTTCCCCCACCAGGCCGCTTCCGGTAAGAGGGTTTTTATTATCCAAAGCAATAATATCATACGCCACCTCTTCATAAGGGTGAGCCGCAAGCAGGGCAATAATGACCTTTTTTTCCAGCCAGGAAGGGAAGACCATCTCCAATTTTATCTCTTCTTCTATATGCCGCTCGCCCTGTTTCCCGACAAAAGGGTTGGTTCCTTCCCCGGCCTTGAAGGTCCCCTGGCCGGCTGAATTAAAACTGCATTCGCTGTAATTCCCGATATGCCCGCCGCCCGCTGCAAAAATGGCCGACCGTACTTTTTCGGCATGTTCAACCGGAACAAACGTATACAGTTTTTTTAGTGTTTCATTTTTCGGAAAGAGAACAGAACGGTTTATAAGCCCGAGTTTATCGGCAATGGCCGTATTGACGCCATGCACCACATTATCGAGGTTGGTATGAATGGCGTAGATAGCAATATCGTTTTTGATGGCTGTGATGACCGTTTGCTCCACGTAATTCTTGCCATTGATCTTTTTTAGTCCGCCGAAGATGATGGGATGATGAGCCACCACCAGATTGCACTTCTTCTCGATAGCTTCCAGCACTACTTCCTCCGTCGCATCAAGGGTGATCACAATGCCGGTGCAATTCCAGTCGGGTTTGCCGGTTAACAGGCCTGCATTATCATAGCTTTCCTGCAGGAAAGGAGGGGCTATATCTTCCAGAACTGTTATGACGTCTTGTATCTTCATTTCCCTATTGTTCAGCCTTTAAGTTTATTCACCAACCCAACGTATTCCTGCATGGCCGCCTCAGGTGATTTTCCTTTAAGGGATGACCATGCCTCGTATTTTGCCTTGTTCACGAAATCGAAAGGGTTGGAAGGGGCTTCCCCGCTTACATCGCCTTCAGTGGATTGTTTATAGAGAGAATAAAGCTGCAATAAGGTCTCGTTCGACGGTTTCTCTGATAATGTCTTGCTTTCCGCCACGGCTTTTTCAAAAAGTTCTTTCAGTTCCATTAGAGTAGTATTTTTTGCTAAGCTATGATAAAATAATTTGTATAGGGAAGTATGAGTTTAAAACGATCCCGAAAATTCCTATCTTCCTTATTGATTTGCCGCTTATGCCATCCGAATGCCTTAATTGCGGAGCCGATGTGGAAGACAGGTTTTGTCCGCACTGCGGGCAAAAAGCGTCTGTAAAAAAACTCAACTGGCACAGCCTGCTGGAAGAGGTCTTTCATTTTTTTACACACATTGAAAAAGGGTTTCTCAAGACCACGGCCCAGCTTGTAGCCCGCCCGGGAGTACTCTGCAAAAATTATCTTGATGGCAAGCGCAAACGTTACCAGAAACCTATTGCCTTCCTCCTCATCTGGATCACCATATTCCTGGTCATATTCAGCTTGGCCAACCACATCACTCATTTTTCACGGGCAGGCGTTTCAGCACTCATTACCAATAATGACCTTACGTCCAACGTACTGGCCCGTTACAGGAGCCTTATCGAAATACTGATATTACCCTTTACGGCCTTTGTTTCCTGGTTCATGCTCGCCAGGCCACGTCTCAATTACGTGGAGGTACTTACCGTCTCTTTTTACATCACCAGTTTCTTGTTCATCCTTCTCACGACCCAGTTCATCTTGTCGTTACTGTTCGGCATCAACTACAAAACGGATGCGTTCGATATCACCACCACCGTCATATTTACAACCTGGGTATTATATGCAGGGTACGATATCTACCGCCGGTATGAAGTACGTTTACTGCTCCTTCGTTTACTTACCTCAATGGCAGTGAACATTGTCGTATATTTTTACCTGAGTAAGTCAATCGTATGGGCGCTTGTACAACTGCACCTGTAAAAATAACCGGCAAGCCATAAATTATTCCGAAATTTATGCTACCATGAGTGCAGTATCCCGCAAGAACAGGTTTTATCTTCTCTCCTTTTTGAAGCACGACCTGAAGGCCAGTATCACCGTTTTCTTTGTAGCGTTGCCTCTTTGCCTGGGTATTTCACTGGCTTCGGGTGCACCGGTTTATTCCGGTTTGCTCGCTGGCATTATTGGGGGGATCGTGGTAAGCATCATCAGCAAGTCAGAACTGAGTGTAAGTGGCCCTGCCGCAGGGCTAACCGCCATCTGCGCTACAGCCATCACAGAACTGGGTGCCATCGAAATATTCTTCCTTTCCGTAGCAGTTGCGGGTTTGATGCAGGTATTGCTGGGTATTTTACGACTGGGTGGATTCACCCACTTCATTCCTTCGGCAGTAATCAAAGGCATGCTGGCAGCCATCGGTATCATACTCATCTCCAAACAGATTCCGTCTTTTATCGGTTACGATAAGCCCGATTTCTGGTCGAATGAATTGTTTAACATCCTTTCATTCAAGAATGTATGGAGCAATGTAGACAGCCTCTACAAACATTCTTCAGCCGGAGTGATCCTGATTGCCGTACTCTCCATCATACTTCTTTATGTATGGAAGAACACCCTTGCAAAAAAGATCGGCTTCCTGCCCACTTCCTTCATCACCGTGTTGTTTGGCGTGCTGCTGGCAATTGTTTTCGATCGCTATTTTCCTCAACTGGCGCTCAAACCCACCCAGTATGTTTCGGTGCCGAAGGATATTTTTTCTCAGGTGAGGTTCCCGGAATTCGATGCCCTCTTCAACAATATGGAAATATGGCGCAATGCCATCCTGATCTGTTTTGTGGCAACACTTGAAACACTTCTGAGCATTGCCGCTATCGACAAACTGGACCCGTACAACCGCATCACCCCACAGAACAGGGAACTGCTGGCGCAGGGTACGGCCAATTTTTTCAGCGGGCTGCTCGGCGGATTACCCATTACGGCCGTGATCGTACGCAGCTCAGCCAATGCAGAAGCCGGTGCAAGAACAAAACTAGCTTCTTTCACCCATGGGCTCTGGCTGCTGGCGGCAGTGCTTATTGCCATACCCCTCATCAATCTCATCCCTTATTGCGTACTGGCCGTGATCCTGATCCGCACCGGGTATAACCTGGCAAAACCGAAAATGATCATCTCGGCATATAAGCAGGGACGTGAACAATTCATGCCTTTTATCATCACGGTAGTAGCCATCCTTTTCACCGATCTGCTGATCGGCGTCCTGATCGGTATCGGGTATTCCATTTATTTTTTAGTGAAACACACATACCGGGCCGGCTTCGTGCTGAAGGAGAGAACCGAAGGCCACACCATACACTATACGCTTGAGCTGGCGCTCAACGTGAGTTTTCTCAACAAGAAAAAATTCATGGAAACACTGGATGCGTTCCCGGAATATTCCATCGTGGAAATTGACGGATCAAAAAGTGTCTAT
The DNA here is from genome assembly GCA_964645235.1 of uncultured Ferruginibacter sp. Classification (GTDB taxonomy): domain Bacteria; phylum Bacteroidota; class Bacteroidia; order Chitinophagales; family Chitinophagaceae; genus Ferruginibacter. Next base: position 13,612 of record CAZYAT010000045.1, read on the forward strand.
ATCGACCGGGATGTACTCGAGATTTTCCAGGATTTTAAGGCCAAGGCCCGTAACCGTCACATTCAACTCGTACTACACGACATACCTGAAGTAGAAACGATCGAACTGCACTAAGCCAGCTTACTTGTTTTCCGCATTCATCTTATCATACGATTTCTGGATCGCTTCCAGTTTTGTTACATAGATACTGCGACCGTGTGTACCGATGATGATCTCGTTATCCCGCTGCTGGATGGCAATATCGTGCACAGGTACACGTGGCAAGCTGTTGTCAAGTGTCATGAAGGTCTTACCCATATCGAAGGAAGCATATAAGCCATTGTCGCTGCCCACATAAAGAATTGCCTCTTTCTTCGGATCTTCTTTCACCACGTTCAATGGTTCGGCAGGAAGATCGGCGCCAAGCTGGGTCCAGTTTGTTCCGTAATCTTCACTTACGAACAGGTATGCACCGAAATTATCATTGCGGTATCCATTCATAGTTACATACAGCCTCCCCTCTTTATAAGCGGATGGAGTTACCCGGCTTATGTACATACCCTGAACATGTTTTGGCAAGCTGCCGCTGATCTTTGTCCAGGTATACCCCCCGTCCTTACTCACATGGATATTACCATCGTCGGTGCCGAAATAGATCAGCCCGAATTTCATGGATGATTCTGCAATGGTTGTCGCAGTACCAAAAGGGATATCTCCTTCTTTTCCGCCGCTGGTAAGGTCGCCGCTCAATGCCTCAAGCTTTTCACCTTTTTGCAGGCTGCGGAAGAATTTGTTGGTACCATAATAAAAAACATCCTGACTGTGTTTGCTCAGCCAGATGGGTGTTTGCCAGTTGAAACGCAGTTTGGGTTCACCCAGGTCATTCCTTGGATAAATAGGCATACCCCTTCCTCCATCGGTATTCCTTCGGTTATAAAAACCGAATTGCGAACCGGTATAGGCAGTCTTGTTATCCCTCGTGTCGACCTCCACCTGCATGCCGTCTCCTCCCCCGATCTGCTTCCAGGGATAGATGCCTTCATAATCCCACTGATCGATATCCTTTGTATTGACCGAACCGAACCAGGTTCCGTTATCCTGCAAACCGCCATAAATATTGTATGGCTTTGCATCATCCACGGTTATCTTGTAAAACTGGCCTACAGAAGGCGTATTCACCTTGAACCAATGTTTGCCATTATCATATGTAACATTGCAGCCTCCATCGTTTCCTGCCACCCAATGACCATCCCTTGCAGGATTCATCCAGCATCCATGCCAGTCGGCATGCGTGGCATCATTGTCTGTTGACTTGAATGTTTTACCCCCGTCTTCGCTCAGCATTAGGTTGAACCCGCTGATCACAACCTTATTTTCGTTGGTACTGCTTACAGATATCTTCCCGAAATAATAGCCATAGGTATTGTACAGGTTCAGTTCCCTGGTATTTACTTTCTTCCAGCTGGCGCCGGCATCATCGCTGCGGTAGATCTCGCAACCGATGATGGGCGTTTCGAATAAAGCCGTATTGGCATCGAAGAGATAGTCATACACAGCCGTCGGTTTCACCTTATCGGTACGAACCAGTTCTTTTACAGAAGCAGCTTTGTATTTTTCCGGGAAGCCGTTCTTTTTTAAAAAAGTATCGAGTTTGTTATCGTCGAGAGCAAGGAAGGCTTCTTTCGTCAGGTCCTTGAAATTCTTCAGCACATAATTGCTGTCTGTTTTCTTCTGCGCTGTATCCGGCCGGTGGTCCTGGTTATCCACCGTTGCATATACGATATTGGGATTGGATGCAAAAACAGCCACCCCGGTCCTGCCCACGCCATTACCTGTTGGAAAGCCGCTACCGGCAGGAGTTACCAGCTTCCAGCTATTTCCACCATCCGTGCTTTTATATATGCCTGAGGTTTTCCCGCTCTCTTCAAAGTTCCAGGCCCGGCGGGTACGGTACCACATGCTTGCGTATAATTCATCCGGGTTCCTGGGATTCATATCCATGTCAACGGCCCCCGTATTGTCATCAACGTAGAGGGTCTGTTTCCATGTTTTACCTCCATCCGTGGTTTTGTAAACGCCTCTTTCTTTATTCGGGGAATACAAATGGCCAAGCACAGCCACCCAGGCAGTATTGTCATCGGTAGGGTGAAGCATTACTTTACCGATGTGGTGGCTTTCGGGCAGCCCCAGCCATTGCCATGTTTTTCCATTATCGCTGCTTTTATAAACGCCCAGGCCGGCATAGGAAGACCGGCTGCTGTTGGCTTCACCCGTACCCACCCAGATGGTTCTTGTTTTCCAGTTAACAGCGATATCACCAATACCCAGTACATTCTCCTTTTCGAAAATGGGAACCAGGCTCTGGCCGTTATTGACGGTATACCATAACCCGCCGGTGGCATAAGCCACATAGAACTCGGTAGGGTCGGCCGGGTTCACATCCATATCCACCACCCGGCCACTCATAATGCTGGGGCCTACGTTACGGAATTTGATATCTTTCAAAACAGCCTTCTCTTCCAGCAATTTTCTTTTCTCCAAACCGTTCAATCTTTCGGCGGTGGTGCTTGGTTTCACCTGGGCTGTACCGTAATTAACATTTACGAAAAAGAGGATTAATGTAAATTTGAATATCCGTTTCATTGCAGGAAGTTTTGGTAATGTAAACACAAATTTTATTCTATGAAGTTTCTAAAAATACGGCAATTGTGGTTAGTTATCATCATCCAGTTTTTGTTTTTGATGAATGGCGCCGCACAATATAAAACGTATAAACTGTCAGACAGTGGTGATACGCTGAATGCCATTGACAATAAGGGATTGAAACAGGGCAAATGGATGATCCATGTTGACGAAGTAAGGGGAGAACCCGGGTATGAAGAAGAAGGGGTTTTTAAGAACGATAAGAAAGAAGGCGTTTGGCGGGTATATAACCTCAACAGTGACCTTATAGCCGTGGAGAATTATAAACTGGGTGGCAAGCACGGCATACAGCAATATTATACTTACCTGGGCGAATTATACCGGGAAGAATCATGGTTGGGTTATGACCCGGATGCACCCTATGATACCATTCCCGTATACGGCGAAGGCAATAATGAGATCGTAGATTACAAAATTGTGAAAGCCGAGCAGTACAGTGTAAAACACGGAGAATGGAAATATTATGACCCTGTTGCCGGCGGCAGGCTCATCCGGGTGGAAAAATACTTCAAAGGTCATCTCGAAAAAGATCCGGCCGCCGCAGTGAATGCAGCGCCGGCTCCGCCTGATAAAAACAAGAAAGCAGAAAAAACCCCCGAAATGCTTGAATGGGAAAAAAAGAACAAGGGGAAGAAGAACGCATTGAGGGATGGAAGAACAACGGGTGGATAACAACTTCACTTTTCAGTTGCCTTTCACATAAAAAACGCGTTTAACCAGCACCTTTTACGCAAAACATCAATTGCAATATTTTTTGCGTCGCTGCTTAGCTTCATCGTGACCGAGTTCACCTGCCTTTGTCAGGTCGGCACAACCGGCGGGCTTATCTCCTTTTATCACTTCTATCACCCCGCGGTTATAATACGCACTTGCATCGGTCGGGTCGATCTCAATGGCTTTGCTGTAGTCGGCGATAGCGCCTTCGAGGTCACGCAGGTCTGCTTTTGCATATCCCCTGATCTTATAAACAGCGCCGTACCCGGGATCGATCTTTATTGCCGCATCAAAATCACCAATAGCGCCGAGGTAATCTTTCAGCTTATATTTTGCATATCCTCTCGCTTTGTATGTTTCCGCATTGGCTGCGGAAAAAGCAAGCGACCAGTCACAATCGTCGATGGCTCCCCGGTAATCCTTCATTGAAATCCTCGAGAGCGCCCTCATCAGGTAGGCACCTGCATGACGCCGTTCAATCGAAATAACCCTGGTATAATCTTCATATGCCCCTTTATAATTCTGGAGGCTATCCCGGGCGATACCCCGCTTGATATAAGCCCTTATGTCTGCAGGATCGGCCGTAATGGCCTTAGTATATTCAGCAACAGCTGCCTTAAAATCGTGCAGGCTGTCCTTCATACGCCCCGCTTTCAAGAATGATTCGACACCCTGGCAAAAACCAATAAGGGGTACATAGCCGATAGCCATCACAATTAAAAATCTCCCTGTATTCTTTACCTGTATCATATAGGCCATTTACCCAATGGCTCTGGTTACTTCACCGGAACAAGGCTGACTGCACAACCGCCGCTTGTTGCCAGCTTCAGGGTAAGCCTGGTATTATTATCAACCACCTGCTTTGTTATCTTGTACGCAGCAGGATTCTTGTCGTAACTGGCATCATCCGCATCGGCATAAATGGTCGCCGTATATTTTTTACCTGCATCCAGGAAACCAAGGTCCACCGTGGTTGTCCTTGCATTCTCATCAGTGATGGAACCAAGGAACCAGCTGTCCTTTCCCTTTGCCTTCCTTGCTACCGTGATATAATCTCCGGGTTCTGCTTCAATGTATCTGCTGTCGTCCCAGTCAACTGCCACATCCTTGATGAACTGGAAGGCGTCTAATTTCTTTTCGTAGGATTCAGGAAGATCCGCTGCCATTTGGAGCGGGCTGCAGATGGTCACGTATAAGGCCAGCTGCTTTGCCAGCGTGGTGTGAATAGTTTCCTTCTTGTTCTTATCCCAATAATTCAAATCGAGCTGAAAAATACCCGGAGTATAATCCATTGGCCCGCCCATGAAACGGGTGAATGGAAGGATCACATCATGTTCGGGGCGGTTGCCATCACTCCACGCATTGAATTCCATTCCCCTTGCCGCTTCGCAGGCCAGCCAATTCGGGTAGGTCCTGCATAAGCCGGTTGGCCGGACAGGTTCGTGTGCATCGAGCATGATCTTGTAATCCGCCGTTTTCTTCGCCACACGAACGTAATGATTCACCATCCACTGCCCGTCATGGTGTTCGCCGCGTGGAATGATATGACCCACATAACCGGTCTTTACAGCATCATAACCGAATTTCTTCATAAAACGGTAAGCGGTATCCATCTGCCTTTCGTAATTGGTAACCGAAGCAGATGTTTCGTGGTGCATGATGATCTTCACCTTTTTGGAAGCGGCATAGCGCTGCAGCTCTCTTACGTCAAAATCAGGATAAGGGGTCACAAAGTCAAATACATTTTCCTTGAACTGGCCGAACCAGTCTTCCCAGCCGGTATTCCATCCCTCCACCAGCACACCATCGAATCCATGTTTAGCAGCAAAATCGATATAACGTTTTACGTTGGCCGTGGTGGCACCGTGTTTCCCTGTCGGTTTCAGACCCGCCGCATCAAAACTGGTGGCATTCATACTGCCGGCATAATCCCAGGTGGATTTACCGATGTGCATCTCCCACCAAACGCCCACATACTTCGTGGGTTTGATCCAGGAAGGATCTTTGATAACCGAAGGATCATTGAGGTTAAGTATGGTATGGGAAGCCAGCATATCGGTGGCCTTATCGGAAACGATGATCGTACGCCATGGTGTCTTTGCAGGGGTTTGCAAATAGGCTTTATTGCCCAATGCATCAGGAACGAGCACAGAGATCAGTGTATTTGTTGCTTTATCAACAAGCAGGTTCATGGCGGGATAATTAACCAGGGCAGCTTCATGGATGTTAATGTAAAGCCCTTCCTTTGATTTCATCATCAGCGGTGTTTGCGTTGCGTTCTTGTCAAAGAAGGTATGGGCATAGATGTTAGCAGCAAACTTCGGGTCCTCCGAGTTCACTTCACTGAGATTACTGGTATTAGGGTTGAACTCATTGCTGTCGAAATCGCCGGGGATCCAGAAGGCCTTGTGGTCGCCCGCCATACGGAACTGCGTTGACTCTTCCTTTACGATGAAATGCTGAATATTCTTTTGTTCAGGAAATTCGAAACGGAACCCCAGCCCGTCATTGAACAGTTTAAAAATGATATTGAACTGGATGGCTTTATCTCCTTTCTGTGAAAGTGAAACACTCAGTTGGTTATAATTATCCCTGATCTCCTTTACATCGCCCCAAACGGGTTTCCATTTACTGTCGTTGCTTGTCTTTGTAGCCGCAGTAACCACGAGCCCCTCTTTCAATGTGGGCAAAGGAGAATCATCGTAGGTCCTTTTCAGATCAAAACCCATGGAAGAAGGAAGTACTACTGTTTTTCCTTTATAGGCAAGTTCATACATGGCGGTTCCTTTATCGTTCAGCCAGAAACCCAGTTCCAGGTTTTTATCCGGCGAACTCAGCGTGGTGCGCTGTGCGTCGAGTTTGCAGAAAAAAACAGAAAGAATGGAAACAAGGAAGAATCTCTTTAATAACATGACAATCGTTTTAGGGCATAAATCTAACACATTAATGTGTAAAATTTACACACGACTATTTTTTATTAAAAAATTCCCGGAAGAAGAGCAGGTGAAAAGGAATTGAGCCACGCCAGTAATCCCAGCTGTGCATCCCCGGCTTCTCGGTATACACATGAGGTATCTTCAGTTGAAGCATACGCTGGTGAAGTTTCCGGTTGCTTTCGATGAAGATATCTCCGATGCCGCAATCGAATAAAATGGCAACGGGTGTCTGGCTGTACTTATCAATCATACCGGTCAGAGAATAATCAATCCAGTTCTGCGGATGGGTGAGTGAATCACCGATACGCAGCGGCACATCAAAGCGGTAGCCCACTTCTTTCATATCCAGCCCGCCGCTCATGCTGCCGGCTGCCCCAAAAATATCAGGATGACGCAGAGCGATGAACAAAGCGCCGTGGCCTCCCATACTCAACCCGGTAATGGCTCGGTGATCCTTATCGGCGATGGTACGGTAATGCCCGTCGATATAACGGACCACCTCCGTGCCTATATAGGTCTCGTATTTATATGCAGGATCCAAAGGGCTATCCAAATACCAGCTGCTTTTTGCGCCATCAGGGCAAACGATGATGAACTGGTAGGCATCGGCATATTCTTTCAGTTTCGGTTCACGAATCATCCAGTTGCTGTACCAGCCATCATACCCATGGAGCAGATAAACTACAGGGAACCGGTTTGATCTTTCTTTATAGCTCCCGGGTTTTATCACTACGGCCTTAACCGGCTTATCCATGCTGTAACTGTAGATGACAGTGGTGTCTACCGTACCTGCCCTTGCAGAACCGGAAAGAAGAAAAAGAATAAAATACCGCCCAATGAATTTCATGCTGTCTTGTTTACTCGGTAAATTAGTTTCTTCGGGAACATAAGTGCCAAAATTGGTCCGACATGCAATAGTTTTGCTAGGATTGGTCCTATTTTTTGAATAAAATATAGAAACGCGATTAGTTTCTCCAGCAGAATGGATCATTTCACCTTCATCAGATCTGTCGTCAGGGGGTTAAAATTGACTTCCTTTTCTATATTCATCAGATCATCAAAATAAAATACTTTTGGGTAGGCACTGTTGAAAAATGATAATAAGGCATTTGAAGAGTCTAATATCACATTTCTGTGTCGCATAAAATCACTACCAGCCTGCAATGTAACAAGCCTTCTGTCGCTTATGTCAGTCAGGATTACTTTAGAATACTTCATACTGTCGATGTTATGTTTAGCATAAAGCAATGCTTCGGCAATACAACCAGTACATCCAGCTCTTGGTATCACTAGACATGCTTTTATCTTGTTGGTCTTCGCTGCAGAATCTCCACCAAGCAATCCGATCAAGGTTGTATTCATAGGAGATTTTGTCTGTTTACAACTGGTCACTGGAAAACAGATCAAAAACCAAAGAATGTTCTTTATAAAGGTGTTGTACATGCTATTTTAGTTTTGCCGGTTTCAATATTTCATACACCATGCTGTCCTGTGTTTTATGCAACTCAGGCTTGAACAAAAAATGGAGCCCTTCCCTAGTCACAAAAAAATTGGAGATCATATACCTGCCCCTAGGCATTAAATACTCACCCAGCTTAATGAAGTTTTTATCCATAATGATGATCGTCACCTGTCTGCTAGCCAGTTTTTTAGGATCCCTAACCTCTTCTTTTTTCAGTGGAAGAAATGTTGTTCTGTAGTACAGGTCATTAAACGGATCATAGATGATCTGAAAAAAGCTGGGATTAGTAAAATCGAATATCACAGATTTCTCTGTAGATACTTTTTTCTTCCTGTCATGAGTCATGGGGATAATCTTCTCAAAAAACTTGCTTCCGACATAGTGTTTTATTATGCTGTCACCTGGCACATTACTGGTTTCGAACAAATAAGGGTCCGCTGCGAAACTATATACAAACCTATTTGTATGCATATTATAGGTACCATATAAATTTGAAAAAAGATAATTCCTCCCCCAGTTACCGGAATTATAAACAATTGATTTTGGGAAAAGTCTTTCCGTTTTACCTGTCACCAGATCAAGTATTAGTACCATTGGTACTTTTGTCTGGTCTCTAAGCCTGAGATTATCCCAGGCACAGATCATATATACCTTATTATTTTTAACATACAGAGGTTTCTCTGTGGATGGTACAGGTATGGAATTAGTACTCAACCGGTCAATCCCATCCATTACAGTATACTTATTATAGATCTGCCCCTTGGAATTTAACAAGAAAGCTTTTAATGTTTTCCCGTTATACAAGAAAATACTGTCTTCGTTGATCATAAAATGTGCAGAAGCACTTCCTGTTTTACCAACGCCATTCACACTGTCGCTCATCACAGGAATCTTATATAGCAGTTTGCGGGAATCGAAATCATATACAGCGATTTCGCTATTGTGGGGATTTAATATGGAAAATAATCTGGTTGAATCCTTCTTATAATAAACCTGTAATGAAGGTGAGGACATTGTGGTTACACTGTCTAAAGGTAACGTTGATTTACCGGCCGTTTTAAAGGTTAGGGAGTCATTAAATACCTCTGAATTTGATTTGAAATAAACGATATTATCATATTTGTCAGATTCGCCACATCCAGATATCATTATGCATAAAAAGAATATAATAAAAAGACGTATGAGCATTGATTGAATATAAGATTAAAATAAAAAATTTACTCTTCCGAGTAAATTTTTTGATGAAAGAAGGAATTCTATCCGATTATTTTACCAATTACTTTCACAACATTGATCAGTTTCCTGAACAATTTGACAACTTCTGTTGCCATTCGGATAAATCAAGCACCACCAATTGCCCATTGGATTGTAGCAATTTCCAGTACCAGGAGGGTCACTAAATGTGTCATTGCTCACCAAGGTTATTCCTATAACAAAGGCAAACCTGATTAGTATTTTTTTCATAATTAAAAGTTTTAATAAATTTATATACTTTATTTCAGAATTACAAAATTTATTTATTTAATAATTTAATTATTCTCCTTTATGATATATTTTAAGTCACTATTTATCATACAGTTATACACATTTTTTTTTCTGATTGCATCATCAACGCAGGCATTTTCCCAAACACAGGCTTACCCATTCGCTTTGCAAGGCACCATATATGGATGTTCAACACAGGAGAGATTAAATATTTCATACTGGAGAAATGGGAATCGGATCTTTAAGGATATTGTCGTGGTCAATAATAGATTTTCCCTGGAAGGGTTAATTGAGGAACCGTCATTGTTCATACTGACGCTACCTAAACGTCAATCGGCCAGTGTTTCTTTTTACATAGATACAGGACAAATACATCTTGATGCCAGGCTGGATACATTAAACAAAAAGGATCATAGAAGCAATAGTTTTGAATTAATCAAAGTAACCGGGTCAGCTATTGAAGACCTATATACAGATCTGAAAAAAAGTTACCAGGATTTGGATAAACTAAAGGTCAGTGACTCCTTGAAATCCTCCCTGGTGTTTAGTAAACTGTTCTTCTTTTCACTGAGATATCCAAATTCAAACCTGACCAGTGAGTTGCTTATAGGATCAGGCATCCTATCCGTTGACCAAGTAACTCTGGTACATAATAACCTGTCAAAAGCACAGCAGAACGGACGTTACAAAACCGGATTTGAAGCCCTACTCAAACAACTTAAAGCTACTGAAATAGGGAGTAAGTTCTTTTATATTGAGATGCCTGATTCTGCAGGGAGAAAATTGGCTATTTCGCAGCTTGCCCATAACTACCTGTTCGTGAGTTTTTGGGCCAGTAACTGTGCACCTTGTAGGGAAGAGCACCCTGCATTAATGGAACTATATGCCAAATACAAAAGCAAAGGATTTGAGATACTGGGCATTTCCCTTGATATTTCAAAAGATGCATGGGTAAAAGCAATACAGAAAGATAACATCGCCTGGCCAAATGTATGCGACCTGAAAGGCATCTATAATAAAATGGTGGAACACTATGCTGTTTTCGCGATCCCGTTCAATCTTTTAATTGACATGAAAGGGAATATAATAGCCAGGAACCTTAATCCCGAAAGTCTTGAAGCAATATTGATTCAGAAGCTTTGAGTATAAGCAAAATGCTGCCGTGAATGTATCGTTTCCTAATCCTCCGGGTAGAAATGAAAAAGCTGCTGTGTTGGGACAGCCTTTTATTTGCGATTGATGTAATCAATTCTTTATCTCTTTCTGCATCGGGTTCACACCACCAGCGAGCCCTCTCGATGCACCTATGACCGCTTTGAACAGCTGGAATTTAGTTGGCTCGCCGCTGAAAGAAGGCCACGTGTTGTTAGCTGTATTGATATCGGCGGTTTCCCTCATCGGGTCGATAAGAATGGAAGCCACTTCTTTGTCTTTCATAAAGGTCTTGATCACTTTGTTCTCATTCTTACGCCAAACCTGAACGGCGATCCGGTCGGTTTGCTTAGTTCCATCCTTGAATGTCCACTCAATAATGATCGGCATTACCAACCCTCCTTTGTTACTGAAAGTAAGTTCATACATGTACTTGCTTCCGGCAATGGCAAATCGCTCAGCCTCTGAATAATTATTGGCTGCAACTGCCGGCGGGGTGATCTCGAACGGGGTAGTATCCACTTTTACAAGGCCACGATCGTACTTCCAGTAGAAATCCCTTAGCGATTGGTCTGCGTCGGTGGCAAACACGATCTTCTTGTCTTCCCTGTTGCGGATCTTTGAGATATCGTCAAACGTATTCAGCTGTGGCTTGGCTACCGGCACCTTCCGGGTGGCTGTTGTGGCATTAGGGGGAGTGGGTGCGTCCGTATTAAGCACCGCTGCCTTAACGGTATCCAGGGAGATATCGCATGGCTCAGTACCATAGAACCATCCGCGCCAGAACCAGTCAAGGTCTTCGCCGCTGGCATCTTCCATGGTACGGAAAAGATCGGCAGGCGTCGGATGCTTGAAAGCCCAGCGCCTTGCGTATTCTTTAAATGCATAATCGAACAACTCACGTCCCATTATGGTCTCACGAAGGATGTTAAGGCCCGTTGACGGTTTGCTGTAAGCATTCGGACCAAACTGGATGATGTTCTCACTGTTGGTCATGATCGGTTCCAGCATGTCTTTAGGAAGCTTCATATAGTCAACGATCTTATAAGCAGGTCCCTTACTTACCGGGTACTTGTTATCGAATAATTCTTCTGTCAGGTACTCAACGAATGAGTTCAGGCCCTCGTCCATCCATGTCCATTGCCTTTCGTCGCTGTTGATGATCATCGGGAAGAAGTTATGCCCTACTTCGTGGATCACAACACCCAGCATGCCGTTCTTTGTTCCTTCGCTGTAGGTACTGTTGGCGGTATACTCACCATTAGCTTCTTTTTCGCAACGGCCAAAGTTGAAGCAGATCATCGGGTATTCCATACCATTATTGGCTTCCAAGCTTTGTGCAACGGGATACGGATACGGAATCGTGAACTTAGAATAGCTCTTGATGGTATGTGCCACCGTTTTGGTGCTGAACCTGCGGTACAACGCATATGCTTCTTTCCCATAAGCGCTCATGCACATCACTTTCTTCCCTTCCACCGTAGCAGGCATTGCATCCCAGATGAATTTACGGGAAGAGCCCCAGGCGAAGTCACGCACCATATCGGCTTTGAAGATCCATGTCTTCTTGGCCTTTGATTTTGTTTTCTCTTTTGCTTTAGCTTCCACCAGGGTAACAATTTCGGTAACATCGGAAGCGGTCTGTGCTTTTTGCCAGCGTGCAAATTCCGCAGGGGAAAGAACTTGCTGATAGTTCTGTCCCTGGCCGGTGGACATTACGACGTGATCGGCCGGAACGGTCATTGCCACTTTGAAGTTGCCGAACGTAAGGGCGAATTCACCTGATCCCACGAATTGATGGTTCTGCCATCCCTGGAAATCACTGTACACGCAAAGACGCGGGTACCATTGGGTCATGGTATAAAGGTCATTACCATCTTCGGCAAAGTACTCAAAACCTCCGCGGCCTCCATATCTTGTTCTTTCGATGATATTATAATTCCAGTCTACTTTAAATACAAAACTCTGGCCTGGCTTGAGCGGTACAGGCAATTCTATCCGCATCATGGTTTTGTTGATCGTATATTGCAACAGCTTTCCGTTAGCGTCGGCCACACGGGTGATGTTATCGCCGTATTCCCTGTCCTTATCTATCTTTCCGCTGTACCGGGTGATGTCCTGCTCGGTAATGGAGCGGGGCATAGGGTTGCTGTTCTGGTACCCGGAGTTATTGGTATTGCTGTGCTCGTTCTCATCCAGTTGCAGCCAGAGATAAGTAAGCACATCCGGGGAGTTGTTGTAGTACGTGATGGTTTCTTTACCGAATAAACGGCGGTTGGGTTCATCGAGTTCGCAGGTAATGTCGTAATCGCAACGCTGTTGCCAGTACTTCGGTCCCGGCGCCCCGCTGGCCGTACGATATTCATTCGGAGTGGGAAGGATGGTACCCAGTTGTTCAAACCGGTTACCGTGATTGCTTCCCGGGTTGTTTTTGATGTCCTGTGCATTGGTGCAAATGCTTGCAAACAACAAAAGCACAATGGCTGATACTTGTTTCATTTTAGACTATTGAGTTTTTATTTGTTTTGTTTTTTAAAGTGGGGACCGGTCCCATGCCATCTTCACTGCAATACTGAATGCAGCGACCGACAAGCTCCATACCCACCATTTCCGTCTTAACCCGGCCAGGTTCACTACGAGATACGAAACCAGCAATATCCCGGTCACCGCCACAATCTGTCCTGCTTCCAACCCGATATTGAACCCAAACAAACTCCAGCCGATCCCCTGACCTTTTGCAAGCATGAAGCGGAGTGCATTTGCAAATCCTAAACCATGTATCAGGCCGAAGAACAAAGCTAAAAAATAATTCAGCCGCAGTGACCTTGGCTCATAATCTTTCTCCAGTAAGTTGATAATGGCAGTGATCACAATCGTGCAGGGTATCAGGAACTCCACCCACTTGTCATCAATGCGGATAATATCATACACACTTAACGCCAATGTGAGTGAATGCCCGATGGTGAAAGCAGTTACCAATACCAATACCTGTTTCCAGTTGCCGAGGAGATAGATGGCGCTCAGGGCCAGTACAAAGAGCAAATGATCCAAAGCATTCCAGGCAATGATATGGTGCCAGCCTAATTCAAAATAAAACCCTAAATCCCCCATCAATGCGTTTTCAGTTGCTTGTTTATTGTAGCTTTGGATTTCAAATATCTTTAAAGAAACGATTTTTTACCAATCTCTTTGCTAAATGGCAGG
>CAZYAT010000046.1:0-27059 GCA_964645235.1 uncultured Ferruginibacter sp.
AACCCAAGGAATTCCCTCAATCTCGGCGAAGGCATCTTTAAATCTATGGATGCAGGGAAAACCTGGAAGCTCATGGGATTGGAGAAAACAAGGAATATTCATCGAATCATCATAGATCCGGTAAATCCAAATACTATTTATGCTGCTGCTATCGGGAACCCCTTTGCTGCTCATCCGGAACGGGGTGTATTCAAATCATCCGATGGAGGAGAAACCTGGAATAAAATATTGTCTACGAACGATTCTTCAGGCTGTGCTGAACTGGTCATGGATCCCTCCAACCCAAACAAACTGATCGCCAGTATGTGGCAGCACCGACGCACTCCCTGGGACTTTAAAAGTGGCGGTCAGGGCAGTGGCTTGTATATTACAGTTGATGGTGGAAAGAGTTGGAAGAAACTGGCCAAGGATGATGGCCTCCCGGATGGAAATTACGGCAGGGTTGGTCTGGCATTTGCTTACAGCGAACCCCGGCGTGTTTATGCCATGGTGGAAGCAACCAAAAATGGTTTATACAAGAGCGATGATGGGGGTATGAAGTGGGAGCTGGTGAGCAATGATGCCAGGTGGGTAACCAACAGGCCATTTTATTTCCAGGACATAAGGGTGGATACAAAGAATGAAAATCGCCTGTACAATATCCACGATATGGTGGAAGTGAGTGAAGACGGCGGTAAAACATTCAGTACCCTGCTCCCCTATTCGGGCATTCACCCCGATCACCATGCCTGGTGGATCAGCCCGAAAGACCCCAATTTTATGATCGAAGGGAATGACGGTGGCATCGGCATAACTCACGATCGCGGTAAGAACTGGACCTTTGATGATAAAATTCCTGCCGGGCAGTTCTATCATGTAAATGTCGACAATGAACTTCCTTATAACATCATGGGCGGCATGCAGGACAACGGGACCTGGCATGGCCCTGCTTATACATGGATCAATGGCGGGATAAGAAATTATTATTGGAATAATGTAGGCGGCGGCGATGGTTTTGATGTGATGCCCGATGCGGAAGATGCCGGTTGGGTGTATTCTCAAAGCCAGGGTGGTTCTATTGGGAGAAGGAACTGGAAAACCGGTGAGAGCTGGTTCATCAAGCCTCAGGCACTCGATCCTTCTTTAAAACTACGTTTCAACTGGAATTCGGGGCTGGCGCAGGACCCATTCGATAAAAAAACAATTTACTTCGGCAGCCAGTTTGTGCACAAGAGTACAGATAAAGGCGTAACCTGGGATTTTATTTCTCCCGACCTTACAACCAATGATTCTGTAAAAATCGCTGCATACCAAAACACCGGCGGGCTCACAATGGATATCACCGGGGCCGAGACACATTGCACCATCCTCACCATCGAACCTTCCTCAAAAGAGCAAGGAACGATTTGGGCTGGTACAGATGACGGCAACGTACAACTCACCCGGGATGGCGGAAAGACCTGGACAAATTTCAGGGGGAAGATCCCCGGTATGCCGCTGAGCTGCTGGATACCACAGATAAAAACCTCTGTTCACAATTCAGGCGAAGCCTTTGTTGTGGCAAACGATTACCGTCGAGGTGATATGAAACCCTATGTTTTCCGAACAACTGATTACGGAAAAACATGGACAAGAATGATTGATGAGGGTAAAGTACGTGGATATGCGCTTTGCGTGTTACAAGACCCTGTTGAACCCAACCTGATCTTCGTTGGGACCGAGAACGGCCTGTGGGTCAGCTTGGATAACGGTGCGTTTTTCGAACAGTTAAAGAATGGTTATCCTTCTGTTTCAACTTATGATATGGCAATACAGGAACGAGAGGCCGATCTGGCCATTGCAACTTTTGGCAGGGCATTGTGGGTACTGGATGACATCCGTCCATTGCGAAGGGCGGCAGCTAATAAGGGAATGAAGTTTACGACCCCCGTCACTGTTTTTCCCGGACCCGAAGTATACCAGGCTCAATATCGCCAGGCCAATGGATATGATTGGAGCATTTATGGTTTGTATGAAGCAGAGAATAAAAGGCGAGGTGCGTCTGTATCTTTCTTCATAAACAAACCAAAACCGGACAGCGCCACAAAACAACAACCCGTAGTTAATGCTGCAGAGCCAGCTGCTGCTCCCGCCTCCCGGCCTGCCGGTGGAGGCCGCGGTGGTGGACGTGGTGGTTTTGGCGGGGGAGGAACAGGCAGAAGGTCCGACTCGGTGATGGTGCGTATTTATAATTCAAACAACGAGCAGATCAGGTCTTTGCGTTGGGGGGTTGACTCGGGTTTCAACCGGTTGTATTGGGGTATGGAAGAACGGGGGTATCGTCAACCCGGATCGGCAAAACCACAACCGGGGTCGGCAGAGCCCGGTGGTTTACAAGTATTACCGGGTACTTATAAATTGGTAATATTTTATTCCGGCAGCTCAGATTCCACCTTGATAACGGTGAAAGACGATCCAAGGATCGGTAACCGGAATGATGTAAAGATTGCTCAGCGCAAGATGTATGACCGGGTAAGGAAATCTTCGGATAAGCTTACCACAGCAATGGATCAACTGACGGAAAGTGAAGAGGTGTTGAATAAGGTTCTGGCACAGATAAAGAGTGTTGAGGGTAAAGAGGTAGACTCGCTAAGAAAGACCAGTAATAAATTGCAGGATGACATTAAATCGTTCCGTGAACTCATAAACGGCAAAACAAGCGATAAGCAGGGTATTTCCGGAAATCCATTTGAGATAACAGTAATGACAGCACTAAGAACGGCCCAGCAATCCATCACCAGTAAAATGGTGGCTCCCGGTCAACAGGTAGAGGCCCTGGTGGTAAATGCAGAGAAAGCGATCGATGTTATTATTGAAAAGATCAATGGTTTCTATTCAGGAAAATGGAAAGACTATCGCCAGCAGGTGGAAGCAACAAAGGTGAACCTGTTCAAAGAATACAAGCCTATTGAGTAGGTCCGGTTTGTCCGGAAATTTTTAAGAAGCAGCTAATTTCATAGCTGCTTTTTATTTGTTCACAATGGATTGCTCATGGCATTTATTTCTTTGTCATCCCCCCTTTAAAATATACATTTGCCCCTGTAATAAGCGCTGTCTATGAGTTCAGGAAAACTAAGTCTGCTTGCCGAAACCCTTATCGGGTCTGAAATCGTAAAACTTGGCAACGAAATAAAAGAGCGCAAACGCCAGGGGGAATTCATTTATAACTATACTATTGGTGATTTTGATTCTTCCATTTTCCCCATTCCAAAAGAGCTGGAAGAAGAGATCATCAATGCCTACCATAACGGCTTTACCACCTATCCACCCGCAGAGGGCAATTTAGATCTGCGGGAAGCTGTTTCTTCCTTTATAAAAACATGGCAGGGAATTGAATACAATACTCACGAGATTTTAATAGCCAGCGGTGGAAGGCCTTTGATTTATTCCTTATACCGCACAACCGTGGATGCAGGAGACAAGGTCATCTATGCAGTTCCCAGCTGGAATAACAATCATTATGTTCACCTTTGCAATGCGCAGCATGTGATGATCAGCACCACGCCGGAGAATAATTTTATGCCCCGGGCTGCTGATATTGCACCACATATAAAGGGGGCTGCCCTGCTGGCCATCTGCACCCCGCAGAACCCGACAGGCACAACCTTAAGCAAAGAGGAGCTGGAAAAAATCTGCGACCTGGTGATAGAAGAGAATAAACGCCGCCGTGAAGGAGAAAAAAAACTGTACCTCTTCTTCGACCAGATGTATTGGACGCTCACCTACGGCGAAATTAAACACTATCACCCTGTTGCGCTGAGGCCCGAAATGAAAGCCTACACCGTTTGTGTGGATGCTATAAGTAAAGTATTTGCGGCAACGGGCGTTCGGGTGGGCTGGGCAACGGGCCCGTCAACAGTAATTGCAAAGATGAAGTCTATTTTGTCGCACATGGGCGCATGGGCGCCTATGGCGGAACAAAAGGCTGTTGCAAAATATTTACCCAAGGAGGAGGCAATTAAGAAATACCTCGTTCATTTCAAGGCCGAGATCGAGGAAAGGCTTCGCCGTATCTATGGCGGGCTGATGCAATTAAAGGCGGAGGGATTCCGCGTGGACGCTATTGCTCCCCAGGCGGCCATTTATCTTACTATACAGATCGACCTGGTTGGTAAAACAACGCCGGATGGGCAACTGCTGCAAAAACAATCGGACGTTACCAATTACCTGCTCAACGAAGCAAGGCTTGCGATTGTTCCTTTTTATGCGTTTGGTGCAGAAGCATCAAGTTGTTGGTACAGGCTGAGTGTGGGAACGTGTAAGAAAGAAGAGATTGACCAGATGCTGGGCTCTCTCAAAAAAGCATTACAGAAACTAAGCTGAGATCAATTTTTGCAATTCAGGAAAACGAAGGGCTTTAATTCTCTCTGGCGAATAAGCCTTCGAAGAAGCGGGGCTTTATTGATGACCTTATATTTATTAAGGTCAAGTATTTCGTGAGCGATTATCAGATTATCTATCCCCTCAATACTATACAGCAATTGATGAAGCTGTTCTACTTCATGTTCAATTGCTTTTTGAGTCATGACTTCATGATTGAACAAAACAAGTAAGTCCCTGTTTGGATTGTTCATAGACGTTGGGGGATTTTGGCGCCTTACTTGTACCCGACCATTCCCTGTTTATTCGGACAACCGCATTGGCCTTTCTTCGAAGAAGAGCATCCTGCAGCAGTCACTAAAACGGCAATAACCAGCACGAATAATGCTTTTTTAGTTATTTGTTGCATATTTTCAGGTTTCCAAGTTAAACATTTTTCAGAAAACTTTATTGTTTTCGTTTAATGAAAGACAAAAAAATTAACAACCCTCTTATATTGATTGCTCCCATGGATTGGGGCCTTGGACATGCAACCCGCTGTATTCCAATAATAACAGGTCTTTTAGGGGCAAACTGCAGGGTAATTATAGCCGCCTCGGGGTCTGGGCTGGCCTTACTTCAAAAAGAGTTTCCAAGCCTGATTTGTATTAATATCAGGGGTTACAATATCCATTATAGCCGTAACAAATCCTGGCTGGCTTTTACATTGATAAAGCAGGTTCCCGGGATACTTTATACTATACTAAGAGAGCATTTTTGGCTTAAAAATGCGATCAGTAAATATGCGATAGATGCCGTGATCAGCGACAATCGTATGGGTTTGTTCAATAAAAAAATAACCTGCATTTATATTACACATCAATTACAGATCATAACCGGCAGCCGGATAACCGATTGGCTTTCCCGCAAGATCCATTATTGGTTCATTGATAAGTATAATGAATGCTGGGTTCCTGACAACGAACAAGAAAATTCACTGGCGGGAGAACTTTCGCATCCGGTGTCGTTACCTAAAGCTCAGCTCACTTACATAGGCCCCCTATCGCGGTTCACTAATTTTACTACAGAAAAAAAATTCGGCCTGGCTGTTATCCTGTCCGGGCCTGAACCGCAAAGGACCATTTTTGAAAAGATGGTGTTGAAAGATATTGATCGGCTTAATAGAAAAACTGTTCTCGTTCGGGGCCTACCTATTCAGTCATCCGGAAAAGAGGTTTTCCCTTCATCGGTAAATGTGTTTGACCATCTGGATGGAGAGGAATTGAACAAGGTGGTTCTTCAATCGGAGTTGATAATAAGTCGTTGTGGGTATTCCACCATCATGGACTTGGTTGCGCTGCAGAAAAAAGCAATCCTGGTTCCCACTCCAGGGCAAACAGAGCAAGAATATCTATCAGGATATTTGTCGCAGAAGAAATTGTTTTACTGTATTGAACAAGATGAATTTTCGCTAATAGAAGCGCTTGACAGGGCTGGTGGTTTTTCCTTTTCTTCTTTCAATCCCGGATCGGCATATTATAAGCAGGTGCTGGCCCGGCTTGTACGCTCCCTTTTGAGCAGTGATCAGCAATAAAAGTATCTATACCCGCTTTTTATTTTTCTAAGATCGAGGATCGCCGAATGTCCGGTTGCGTACCATTCATCGCTTTTAGTCAAACTTTCCTGGGGTAATTCATTCATTATGGCTGGAAGGTTGGTGCTGGTGATAACTCCGGGCCTGATTTTTGGCAGGCCGTTGTTTGCTGCCGCGTACCCTATCCATGTCTTGTTCCCGAAGAGCACGTCAATGGAGTTTTTCATAAAGCGCCCGGGTTTCTTTTGCAGGAATAAATGAACGGGGAAGCTGACGATAAAGAATAAGGATACAAGAACATCAACAAGTCGCTTGTTTCGCCCGTTTATGGATCTTGCTATGCGATACTTTTTAATAGACGCTACGTAATCGCCGCTCAGGTTCTTGCTGTCGCTCCCGACAATGCTTTTGCTGCCAGAGGCGTGGAATTTATTCCTCACCCCCGGGGGGAGTAACCCAACCTGTGTAATAATATCTTTCAACTCCAGCCCATCAGAACAAAAGATCACTTCTTTTATCCGGTATTTGTTTACCAGGTCAGGTAACTGCGAAATATTGCCAAGCGTGGTTGATGGTCCATCGGTTCCACCCCCGACCCTGCCGAGCACCCGTTCCTGCATGCCCGCCTCATTCATCAGGTGGTTGATGGTAGAAAAATCCTTTTCGTTTGAAACGACAATGGTTTGCCTTTTTTCTTCCTCTTCATCATCTGTTTCCAATAAACGCCAATAGATGAATAGGTGCCGCAAAAGGCTCATAATTACAAATGCCAGGAATATTCCAAAAACAAGAATGCCCCTTGAAAACCTGATCTGCTCGGGTAGTAAGCCATAGCCACTCAGGATAAACAGGGCGGCAAACACCGTAGATCTCACGAGCTGTGAGCGGCGGTACCCTTTATCGTAAAGACCAGAAAAATATGCTACCAGCATGAACGCAGCAGTAAATACCGGGAAGGCGATCTGTAATGTGTTGGGAGAATAATTCACATCCTGCCTGATGTAGCTGCTCCAGAAATATTTTATTGTCCAGAAGCTGGTAAGAATGATCGTTGCGTCCAGTATCGGCAAGCCCACATTCTTGAGAACGCTGGTGAACGCCGCAAGGGCGGCTCTCATCAATATGCCGGCTTGTATAAGAAAAGTGAAAAGCGTAGCCCGGCTTCCCTTATAGTGTTTCTGAACGAACAGGTTCATCGCCTTGTAAAACAACCTCACGTAATTCATGCTCCCTCGTTTGGTACTTTCTCCTTTGAAATGAATGATGCTGCTTTCAGAAAAATAATAATTCCTGCACCCGGCTTTCTGTATCCGGAAACTCAGGTCTACATCTTCGCCATACATGAAAAAGGTTTCATCAAAACAGCCGACCTCGTTGAGTATCTTTCTCGGCACCATCATAAAAGCTCCAGCCAGGACATCAACTTCATGATTTTCGTTTTCAGAAAGGTGCCCCAGGTGGTAGCGGGCAAAATTTGGGGACCGGGGGAATAAAACAGATAGCCCCGATAGTTTATACAATGATGTTAACGGAGATGGAAACGCACGCTTGCTTTCTTTTAAGAATTTGCCGGAGCCATCAACCATTTTTATCCCCAATGCGCCCCTGTTGTTATGTGATTCCAGGAACCGGATGCATTTTTCAAGACAATCTTCCGGGATCAACGTGTCGGGATTCAGGAAAAGGACATAATCGCCGATCGATTGTGCAAAAGCCTGGTTGTTTGCTTTTGCAAAACCTACATTATTGCTGTTCCAGATAAATCTTACCCCGGGAAAGGCCGGTTCAAGAAACTCCCGGCTGCCGTCGGACGAATGATTGTCTACTACAATAATCTCGGATTCAAGCTTGGTGCAGGCTTTCAGAACAGAATACAGGCATTGTTCCAGGAAATACTTCACATTATAGTTCACTATGATCACCGACAATCGCATATTCAAATATAGTAAAGAAGCCTTTGTATCTTTGTGCCATGCTAAAATCAACCTTGCTTAAAGCTGTTGAGGCCGGCGCAACAGAGCTCAGGCGTTATTTTAATAACGATGGTTTGAAGATCAGTAATAAAGAGGGTATCAACAATTGGGTTACTGAAGCCGATCATGCATCCGAAAAAGCGATCATGGATGTTATCAAATCCGATTTCCCCGACCACTTTATATTAAGTGAGGAGTCTGGCGAAATGGCAACGCCAAGCGATACAAAATGGATCATAGATCCCATTGACGGCACCATAAACTTTGCAAGCGGTATTCCCATTTGTGCAGTGAGCATAGGAGTGGAAAAGAACGGCGAAATGATCTTTGGGGCGGTATTCAATCCATTTATTAACGAGCTCTTCCTGGCTGAAAAGGGAATGGGGGCTACCCTTAATGATAAACGCATAAGCGTAAGTAAGAAAAAGGACGTGATTCACAGCTGCCTGGTTACCGGTTTTCCTTACACTTACCTGGATATAGAAAACGGTCCTTTGCAGGTGTTCGAGCGGCTTGTTCGGAAAGGGATACCTGTTCGGCGCCTGGGCAGTGCAGCCATTGACCTTTGCTGGGTGGCTGCCGGAAGGTTTGATGGGTTCTTTGAACACAGCCTAAGTGCCTGGGACACCGCTGCCGGCTACCTGATCGTAGAAGAAGCCGGTGGAAGGGTAACTGATATGAATGGCAACAAATATTCGCCCTACCAGAAAAAGCTGGTTGCTACGAACGGGTTGATACACGACGAACTGATCGAGGTAATACATAACAGAAAACAGTTGGTGTAATTCAGGAAAAAATGGAACATCGCACAGAAATCTCTTCATTGGGTGAATTTGGCCTAATCGACCACCTCACCAAAAACAACGAAACAAAAAATGCATCTACTATTGTAACGGTGGGCGATGACGGCGCTGTGATCGATCATTTTGGAAGACAAACCGTGATCAGCACCGACCTGCTGGTTGAGGGTATTCATTTCGACCTGATGTATACCCCCCTGAAGCATCTTGGCTATAAATCCGTAGTGGTAAACCTCAGTGACATCTATGCGATGAATGCAACCCCAACTCAAATTGTGATGAGCATAGCCGTTAGTAATAAATTCAGCGTAGAGGCGCTTGATGAGTTCTACGATGGCGTATATACGGCCTGTGAAAAATATAATGTTGACCTGGTAGGCGGCGATACCACCTCCTCACAAAGAGGGTTTATCATCAGCGTGACAGCCATTGGAGAGGTGGCCCCCGACAGCTATATTAAAAGGAGCGGGGCAAAGATAAACGACCTGATTTGTGTCAGCGGCGACCTTGGCGGCGCTTTCCTTGGCCTGACCATACTGGAAAGGGAGAAAAGAATATTCCAGGAAACCGGTGCCCAGCCTGATCTTGAGAACCGTGCTTATATTATCGGGCGCCTGCTCAAGCCTGAAGCAAGGAGAGATGTGATCGAATATTTCGCTAAACACGAAATCACCCCTACAAGCATGATCGATATCAGCGATGGCCTGAGCAGCGACCTCCTGCATATTTGCAAGCAAAGTGGCGTGGGTTGTGTCTTGTATGAAGACAAGTTGCCGATCAACGAAGAAAGCAAGGATTTTGCGTATAAGCTGGAGCTGGACCCTACGGCGTGTGCTTTAAGCGGCGGTGAGGATTATGAACTTTTGTTCACCATCGGCCAGGCAGATTATGAAAAGATAAACGCAAATAACGGCCTCGGTATAATTGGGTATATTACAGATGCCTCGGAAGGAAAAACGATCATAACCCGGGGTGGAAATAAACATGAACTTGTGGCGCAGGGCTGGAACCACATGAAGTGATCCGTTGCTGCAACACGACCTGTCTCAAACCTGAAAATGAAATTTCTGAAATTCTTTTTTTTCTTTTTCCCGGTTTTCTTTTTATTCTCTTGTGCCCCCTCGGGCAAAACATACGACCCTGCAAAAAAATACTCCCGGGAACAGCTTAAGGAAGATTATACCATCCTGCGGAACATCCTGGAAAATAAACACCCCTCCCTTTATTGGTATACCAACAAGGACAGCATGGATGTGTATTTTGATAAATTTTATGCTGAGATCACGGATAGTATGACCGAGCAGCAATTTGGCTGGAAAATACTTGCCCCGCTTACCGATAAGATCCACTGTGGCCACACCAGTTTTGGAATGAGCAGGTCGTTCAATTATTGGGCAGCCAATAAACGCTTTTCCTCTTTTCCATTGTTCATGAAATTCTGGAACGATACCATGGTGGTAACAAACAACCTTAACAGAAAGGACTCTGTTTTAAAAAGAGGGACCATCATCCGGTCTGTAAACGGAATGAGCAGTATGGCTCTTAAGAACACGCTCTTCAACTATATGACCGAAGACGGTGATGCCAATAATGTTAACTATATACGCCTGAGCAGTAATTTTCCTTATTACCACAGGAATATTGTCGGGCTGAGCAAGAATTATATGGTAGGATATATTGATAGCCTTGGGTGGGAGCGGGTGGTTTCGGTTCCCCTGTTTGAGCAAAAGAAAGATAGTACACAAAAGATAAAAACAATTGAACCGGCCAGGAAAGAAAAAAAACAGTCCAATAAAAAACGTTTGCTGGAGCTGCGTTCCCTGGCCATCGACACGCTAAACAATACAGCTATAATCACGCTTAACACCTTCTCCTCCGGAAGGCTTCGACTGTTTTACAAGAAAACATTTAAGTATTTACGAAAGGCCGGGATCGGCAATGTCGTACTCGATTTACGAAGCAATGGCGGGGGAAGGATCAATCTGTCTACCTTGCTTACCAAATATGTTACAAGGAGGAATTTCAAGGTTGCCGATACTGCTTTTGCGGTGGCCCGTTCTTTAAGGCCATACACCCGTTACATAAGGAATGGTTTCATAAACAACCTGGGGCTTTTCTTTCTTACAAAACGAAACAACGATGGCCTGTTTCACTTCGGGCATTGGGAGCGAAAGCTGTACAAGCCAAAAAATACCAACCATTTTTCGGGGAATCTTTATGTACTGATAAATGGTTCAACTTTTTCAGCCTCCACCATTTTCTGCAATTCAGTCAGGGGGCAGCCCGGTATTACCCTTCTTGGAGAAGAGGCCGGCGGCGGGTGGCATGGGAATAACGGCATCCTGATCCCGGATATTATCTTACCAAACACACGTCTTCGGGTGAGGCTTCCACTGTTCCGGCTTGTTCAGTATAACCATGTAGCAAAGGATGGGCGTGGGGTGGTTCCCGATGTTTATATTGGCACCGATTACCAGGCGCTTTTAAAGGGGATTGATAAAAAAATGGCTGTGGTAATGCAGATGATCAAAGAAAGCAACAACAGGAAATAAGATCAGGAAATAGTAAAGTGGTCTGCATCTTTCCAGAAGGGGAACTTTTCTCTTACCTCTTCCAGTTTTTCTTTTTGCAGCGTAATGGTAAATATGTCTTCCTCATCAGCCATATGGTATAATACCTGGCCGGCAGGGTCGATCACCAGGCTGTTCCCGCTGTGGTAGATATTGTTTGCATCGGCCCCCACCCTGTTTACACCAACCACATAACACTGATTCTCGATCGCCCTGGCGCAAAGCAGTGTTTTCCAGGCATGGCTTCGGCGCTCGGGCCAATTGGCCACATAAATCAGGATATCGTATTCCGGCTGCTCGCCTGTTTTCTGTTGCCTTGCCCAAACCGGGAAACGAAGATCATAGCAAACCTGCAGGTTGATCCTCCAGCCCTTCACCGAGGCGATCAGTCTTTTGCTGCCCGGCTGGTATTGCTTGTTTTCTCCGGCGTATGCAAACAGGTGTCTTTTATCGTAATACCCGTATTGGCCGTTGGGTAACATCCACACGAGGCGGTTGTAGAATTTTCCCGCTTCAGCGGCAATAAAACTACCGGTGAGTATTATTCCGTTTTCCCTGCTCACCCGCCTCATCCACTGCATGGTATCTCCCTCCATGTCCTCGGCCAGCTGTGTTGGGTTCATGCTGAACCCGGTGCTGAACATTTCGGGAAGAATTACCAGCTCGGTCTTCTCGTTCAGGTCTGTTATCTTTTTTTCAAGGAGGCGCAGGTTGGCTGATCTCTCTTCCCAGACAAGATTTGTTTGTATAGTAGTGAGGGTGAGGGTTGACATGGCGTTATTATATACGAAAGTACAAATTGATGCCTAATTGGCCCCCTCCCGATTTGCTTTCTTTAAAAAGAAAAAAATCCTACTTTCATTTAGCCAACAACGATCACTTTATTATGGCCCCGCAAAAATATTTTTCGTATTTGCTGAACCCTTTGGAATTGTTGCGTACAAAAAAGGTCCTGCAGGTCAACCAGCCGGTGATTGCAGAAAGAAAAGAGCCGGGCCGGACATCCATTTTTGTGTACGATTATAACGCCGCCAGCATCTCGTTTAAACAAATGAGCTCTGTTCCCGAATGCTTTGATTATATCAACAGCCCGGCTGTTTCATGGATAAATGTGGATGGTCTTCGAAAAAACGATGTGGAGACCATATGTAATCACTATGGCATCCATAACCTGATCATGGAGGATATCTTAAGCCTTGGCCAGCGTGCCAAGACCGATGACATAAACGGTTTGTTGTTTTGCCTGCTGAACATGCTTTATTTCAATGAAAAGGATTCGGCTGTTGAGTTCGAACAGATCAGCATTGTCTTGGGTAAGAATTTTGTGATCAGCTTCCAGGAAGATCCCGAAAGGGATGTATTTAACCCCCTCCGTGAGCGTTTAAAGATCAATAACACCAAGCTCCGGCAAAACGGTGCTGATTTTCTCTTTTATTCGCTGATCGACATGATCGTTGACAATTATTTTGTTGTAATGGAAAAACTGGGTGAAAAGATAGAAGAACTGGAAGAGGACATCGTACGGAAACCCAATACAAAAAGCCTGGCAAAGATCAACCTGCTGAGGAAAGAGATGATCGTATTAAAGCGAAGCGTGGCGCCTGTCCGGGAATTGGTTAACGGTATCCTTAAAAGCGAAAGCGAGCTGATAGAAGACCGCACGCAGAAATATTTCAAAGATGTATATGATCACGTTTTGCAGGCAAATGATCTGGTAGAAAATTACCGGGATATGATGATGAACATGCATGACCTGTACCTGAGTAATGTGAACCTGAAGATGAATGAGGTAATGAAGGTAATGGCTGTGGTAACCTGTTTACTGGCGCCGGCTACCGTCATTGGCGGCATATTCGGCATGAATTTCGAAGCCATACCATTGATTCATAACAAATGGGGGTTTTTCATTTCGGTGGGCTTAATGCTTTTTATTCCAATCGTTATGTTGCGGGTGTTCCGGGGGCGTGGGTGGTTCTGATCATTGTTTCTTCTTATAGATCGGAACGGTACTGCAGGGTTCTCCGTACATAATGCTCTTCACAACCGGGCGCAACAGGCTGGTAACCGCTACATAAGCCGCCTCTGGTATCGGCTCTTCGCCACAGCCCTTGATCACTACACGCTGATCCCTGTATTCTTCCGGGTTGATCGAAGAAATTTTTTTCAACAAAAGGTTTTGTCTGAGCGAGCTCTCGTTGCTGAAGGCGATTTCTTTTGCTACCGGCTGAAGGTAACTTGCAACAAGCATATATGCCCACATGGGTATTACGGCGTCTGCAGAGCAGGTGAGTGCAACGTTTTTCCCTGTGTACGCTGCCGGGTCAAGGTTTTTAAGCGCTTCCCTGAACTCCTTCTCTTTCAGGATGAGCCCCATAAAAAGATGGTCTTTCATATCAAATACAGCAACGTCCTCTTTGGGAAGAAGTTCTTCCAGGTCCAGCGTTACCAAACCGCTTTCGGAAACTTTATTTGTAATCGGGTCACTCACGTTGCAAAGATACAGAAACGGCCTGCTGTAATACAGCAGGCCGTTTTCGAGATGAGGTATTTAATAGAACGATCAATAAAATTCGCTCCTGTTGTCTTTAATTGAAGCTTTTTTTCTCAGGCCCTCAAACCAATTGGCAGAAGCCTGGGTGCGAAGAGCTGTTAACTGCTGTGTTCTGAATTGGGCGGCCTCTGCCTCCGTATCTGGTGTTTTGCTTGCCATTCCATTTACTTTAAAAACATACACCATCGATTTGCCCGCTAACGGTTCGGCAACTTTGTTCATGTTGTTCTTATTGAATATGGCACCTATCAGTTTGGGTTCATTGCCGATATTATTAATGATGGGACTTGTAAATACGATCGAAGAGTCTGCGCCGGCTGTTAGTATTTCTTTCCCATAAGCCGACGCCGCTTTTTCCAATGCGGGGTTCGGTCCAAGGTTTTTGATGATTTGCTCGGCTTTTTTCTTATCCCGTATTGCGCCTTCGGCCATCGGCCTGGCTGTTTCGGGGTCTTGTGTTCCTTCCTTAAATATTTTGTCAACAACGGCCACAACAAACATATCCCCGATATTATATGGGTCGCTGACATCCCCTTTTTTTGCTTCAAATACCCAGCGGATCAGCTGACGGGCATCCTGAAGATCGCCGACCTGCGCATCATTTTCTTTTATAAGCGCTGCCGAGTTTATTTTTCTTAATCCGTTCTTTTGGATATATGCATCAAAGCTCTTGGTGTCCTTTTGTGCGGCCAGTTTGGTTGCTTCCAGGCTGGCTTTTTCAACAGTGGCTTCGCTGGCCAGTATTTCCTTCCCGAGGAATGCAATTTTATAGGCGGGGCTGGATCCTTTTTGACCCATTACTTCAATGATATGATACCCGAATTGTGTTTTTACCACATCCCTTGCACCAACTGGTTTGGTAAACATGAATTCGTTGAATTCGGCAACCATCTGGCCATAAGGTACGTTTGCGTATTCCCCGCCTTTTTCTTTGCTTCCGGGATCATCGGTGTATTGGGTTACCAATGCTGCAAAATTGGCTCCGCCGTTAATTGCTGCGAGGATGCTGTCTGCCCTTTTTTTAGCTACGCTATCTTCTAAAATCCGTTCGCCCGTCTGGCTGTTAACCGTTCCGATCAGTATATGTCTAACAGTAACACTGTCTGGAAGAGTTTTTGAACCCAGGTATTTGGCAAGTACATAACCACCTCTGTCAATATAGGGCCCATAAACAGAGCCGGGGGCCAATTTTGTAATGGAGTCGGTTGCTATGCTATTGATCTTTGATTTGGGAACATAGTTGGAATCATAGTCAATGATAGACGTATTTCTCGCCAGAAAATTCTTGTCGTTTGTTTCGCTGGCAAATGCGCCTTTCAGCGATTCAACGGCAGACCTTATTCGTGTGCTATCGGCTGCGTCGGGCAGTTGGCTGAAACTAACATAGGAAATGGTGCGACCCGCTTCTTGCTTGAAAAGGTCTTTATGTGCTTTTACGTAAGCTTCAATTTCTGCGTCGGTTACTTTGATTGTACTATCGCTGATCACACTATAAGGGATGGCCACATAAGATATATTCGCGAAATTCTTTTTGTCTGTCTTATCCTGCTCTTCCATCCAGGATGGATAGTATGCGCTCGCATTAAGCATGGCAAAATATTTTCCTGAAACACTTGCGATTTTTTGAGGGCTTATCAATTGTGCATTAATCAAATCCAGTTGTTCATCCTTGGCTTTCTTAATATTGCTGATCGCCTGGTTCACTTTTGCAATGTCTAATTTTCCGGTTTGGGGGTCTACCATATCCTTCTCCTGCATCAGGGGATTGGAGGGGTCGTTGCTTTTCAGGATAGACTCTAATTCTTTTGAGGTGAAATTAATTCCAAGCTTATCCGCTTCGTCATAAAAAACCTTTTCTGCGGTCAATTGGTTCCATACCTGGTCCCTGATGGCGGCCATCCGGCTTCCGTTTGGTTTCTTACCTGATTGTTGTTCTTCCTGGAGCTCAATAAATTCTGTCTTTTTCTTAAACTCTGTATAGCTAATGGCAGAGCCGTTTACTTTGCCCACATTTTGCGACCTGGAACCGAATATCTGGTTGCCCTGTTGCTTGGCATCCATTAAAATAAATCCTATAAGACTTAGTGCAATAATTACAATAACTATTGCAGCACCCTTTTCACGAATTCCCTGAATGATTTGCATAATTGTTTAAAATTAAAATGGAGGGCAAAAATAGGGTAAAAAATCAAGAAAAATGATAGTATTAAGGCTAAAAAGGCCCTTATTTA
This sequence comes from uncultured Ferruginibacter sp., assembly GCA_964645235.1. Lineage (GTDB taxonomy): Bacteria > Bacteroidota > Bacteroidia > Chitinophagales > Chitinophagaceae > Ferruginibacter. Next base: position 16,037 of record CAZYAT010000046.1, read on the forward strand.
CTGCATTTTACGATATTTATATTAACCAATTATAATAGAAAATAACGAGGTTTAAAGAGTCCCTGGGTGTTCCAATGAAGTAGAATAATGCCGGTATTTAACGGTCTTGGGTCGATAACAAACGATATCAACATACACTGTTAATATCGCCTAGGATTTGTTGAAAACGCCGGGATGGATAATCGGACTCACTTGGATAAAATGATAATAGCTTTTTTGATCCGGGAGGTCGTGGGCCCTGGTAGTGCCAAAATACCTAGTTGTTATTTATTTACTCACCGCTTCTTTATGAACTGCTGTAAGATTTATTTCCACTTCAAATTTTATTAACGGATGTTATTAAAGTTTATGTATTAGGCTTAATACCCTGATAAAATAACGCTCTTATGATAATGTATAAAGTTTTTTAAATGTTAATTTCATGTGGATGTGAGTTAATAAACTAAAGACTTTAATTTTGCTTAGTAATTCTTATAAAAGATCCCCACATATCAACACCCCTAATAATAGTAAGTGATTAAATAAATAATAATTATTAATAGATATTATGATTGAAATCAACACTGCAAAATCAAGAATTGAGGAGGTTGGTTTTTTAAATATTGATATTGACCCAACCCTTGATTTATTTTCGGAAATTGAGCAGTTAAAGAAAAGGAAGAATGCTATCATTCTTGCTCATTATTACCAGGAGCCGGATATACAGGATGTTGCAGATTATATTGGAGATAGTCTTGGTTTGGCACAACAGGCGGAAAAGACCAGTGCTGATATTATTGTTTTTGCCGGAGTCCATTTCATGGCAGAAACAGCAAAGATCCTGAATCCTTCAAAAAAAGTATTACTTCCTGACTTGAAAGCGGGTTGTTCATTAAGCGATTCAGCACCACCGCCACTTTTTAAGGCTTTTAAAGATAAATACCCTGGGTATAAGGTTATTAGTTATATTAATTGTTCAGCTGGGATAAAAGCATTGAGTGATATAATATGCACTTCCTCGAACGCACAGAAGATTGTGGAAAGTTTACCAGCTGATCAGCCTATAATCTTTGCGCCAGATAAAAACCTGGGAGCGTATATTAATAAGAAGACAGGGAGAAATATGATACTCTGGAATGGTGCCTGTATGGTACACGAGATATTTAGCCTGGAGAAAATTAAGAAGCTTAAGATACGTCACCCGAAAGCGAAGTTTATTGCACACCCGGAATGTGAAGATGCTGTACTGGCTGAGGCAGATTATATAGGAAGTACAACGGGATTGTTGAAGTATACGAAATCCGACCCTGCCGGTGAATTTATTGTTGCTACAGAAACAGGCATCCTGCACCAGATGCAGAAAAACAGCCCTGATAAGATTTTTATTCCTGCGCCACCGAATAATAACTGCGCCTGTAATGATTGTCCGCACATGAAATTAAATACGCTTGAGAAGTTGTATTTATGCCTTCAGTATGAATTGCCTGAAATTAAGATGGATGAGAAATTAAGGCTGGCGGCAAAAAAGCCTATTGATTTAATGTTAAAAATAAGTGCCCAATATGGTTTATAAAAAAGTGATGTTTAGCTGTATTTCTCTTGTTATTTCTGTGTTTATGATATCAGGGTGTTTTGATAAATCAGAAAAAAGACGTACACTTTTTTTCATTGAAACGGTCGGGTTTAAGGATAGTTTAGGAGATTTTCTGTCGAAAAATATGTTTGGAAAGGTTATTTTTTATAAGGATAATAAATTGGAAATATTGTCGAGTAATTACATAACAGAAGAGTACCCAAATATGCATTACCTGGAACAATTTACCACAACACCGGAAGGATTAATAGAAGGAATAAAAAAGATAAGAATTGAATTGAAGGGTGTTTATCCACCGGATAGCATCACATATTCTCTTCAGAAGTACATATATAAAGAAGATAAATGGAAGATGATTTCTGATATGGGTGTGATGAAGGCGACAACAACATTTAAGAAAGCAAAGCAGTTTTATATAAATGAATGTGGAAAGCAGATTATTAATACTGTGGCAGCATATACCTTCGAATAATAATTTCTTTTGCACCAATAGCCCAGAACATTCGTATTGCCAATGAATTAGTTTTATCTTAGGGAGCCAATAATGGTTATTGACTGTATTGAATAAACTAATCAGGCATATACCCTTTCTAAAAGCGGTACTTATACATAGCTTAACCGCCTTCGGCGGCCCACAGGGCCATACCGGCATGGTACTAAAAACATTTGTTGACAGGAGGAGGGACCTGACTAAAGAAGAGCTGATGGAATACATTGCTTTTTGCCAGTTATTACCGGGCGCTTCTTCAACCCAAACCCTAACGTTGATTGGTTATAAAAGAGGGGGTGTGCAATTGGCGATTATAACTTTGGTAATTTGGATATTTCCTGCCTGTTTTTTTATGGGAACCCTATCGTTTATTGTGGGAAATATTGAACAATTTGGAATAGGAACCAATATATTCAGATTTATACAGCCTATGGCGATCGGGTTCCTGGCATATGCGGCATTTAAAGCATTCCAGGTAAGTGTTACTAACAACATTACGAGAATTATCATGGTTATTGCTGCTGTTGTAACTTTTGTATTGTTTAAGGCGCCTTGGATAATCCCCGCGTTGATTGTTAGTGGGGGCATAGCCACAAATTTTAGTAACAAAAGAATTCCAGAAAAGGAAATTGTAAAACCCAGGCATATCAGGTGGACCAATATATGGTTGTTTGTGGTAATTTTTGTAATTGCGGGGATATTGAGTGAAACGGCCAGAAAGCAACAATGGGAGAACAGGAGGCCCTATAATTTATTTGAAAATTTTTACCGTTTTGGAAGTATTGTGTTTGGTGGCGGAGATGTGCTGATACCACTTATGGTTGATCAGTACGTTGCAAGACCAACATCCGAAAAAGTAAAACAAAGGAATCCTGATATCATAAAGATTGATCAATCGGAACTTTTAACAGGCGCCGGAATGGTAAGGGCAATACCGGGCCCGGTTTTTTCAATTGCTTCATTTGTTGGCGGGGTGGCTTTGAAAAAGGATGGTACAAAAAGCCAGGTTCTTGGTTGTATAATAGGGTCGATTGCTATTTTTTTGCCCAGCGCCCTCTTGGTCCTATTTTTTTTTCCAGTATGGCAGACATTAAAAAAGTATGTCGTTGTATATCGTTCGCTCGAAGGAATTAATGCCGCAGTTGTGGGAATTATGATTGCAGCAACGTTTTATCTTTTAAGAAGCACTTCAGTATTTAGTTTTAATACAGATAGCCTGATAAGCCTTGCTGTTATTGTTGTAACCTTTTTGGTCCTTCAGACAACAAAAATCCCCACACCGTTTATTGTGGTTTTCTGTTTATTGCTGGGCTGGATATTTTGACTATTTTTTATAATACCCCGCAGCTTCAATCTCCGCCTTTACAGTGTCTGGAACAAGGAATCGTATCGATTTTTTTTCTTTAATAAGATTGCGTATATGAGTTGACGAAATTTCAAGAAAGGGCGCTTCTAGGATTGTGATAGAGGCGCCAAAAGTTTCTGTAACGTCAAACCCGAGCCTTTTGTAAATATAAATCGAGTGGTTTTTTACAATGCTTTCATAATTCTTCCATTTGTCAATATTTTGAAAACCGTCGCTTCCCATTAATAAGCAGAACTCATTTTCTGGTAATTTTTCGGTCAAATACGCTAGCGTATCGCAGGTATATGATGGCTTAGGAAGGGAAAACTCTACATTACTCGCCCTTAACTTATTTTCACCCTCAATGGCAAGTTTTATTAAATGAATCCGATGGTATTCGTTCAAGAGCGAATTTGAGTGTTTAAAGGGATTTTGAGGCGAAACAACAAACCAAACTTGGGATAGGTCCGTTTCGGTTACAGCAAAACTGGCTATGATCAAATGGCCCACATGCACCGGGTTGAACGATCCAAAATATAGACCAATCTTCATGGAAATGTTGTAAAATATATATTAATTTATTTAATTATATATTTAAATCCTCTACCCAAATCTTTTCCGCCTCATCTAATCGCAGACTAAGATGATACCCAGCAACCGAAATTGAAATTGGATCCCCGAGGGGAGCAATCTGATCTACATTAATTGCTTCGCCAGGTATACAACCCATTTCCATGAGTTTTAAAAATATCTCGTCGTCTTCAAACTCACTGATTGTAACCGTTTGTCCTATAGATATTTCTGACAGTCTTTTTTTCATTCAAGTAGCATATTCAGAAACACAAAGTTATCAAATCAAGATTGTTATATAATTTCGACTTTAGAAATAGACTAATGAAAAAGATCAACTTTTACTTTATTAATTGTAAATACAATATAAGGGATAGGAAAGGAATAAAAGAGGCAATCGCACACTTGATTCGTAAAGAGAGAAGAGAATTGACAAGCCTAAATTGCATATTCTGTTCGGATGCTTATTTATTGGAAATGAATAAGAAGTATTTGAAGCACAACTATTTTACAGACGTCCTAACCTTTGATATGTCTAACCAAAAGGAAAAAATAGAGGGAGAAATATATATAAGCATTGACCGCGTGTTGGATAATGCCAGAAATATGAACGTTTCTCAAAGAGAGGAGCTTTGTAGGATTGTTTTTCACGGAACACTCCATTTGTGTGGATATTCAGATAAGAAAAGGGCTGACAAGAAATTAATGCGAAAAAAGGAAAATGAATACTTAGCACATTACCTACCACAATTTCGCCAAGAGTAATGGGTAGTTTCACGTGAAACCACGACCCGATAAACACCTATGTGCTAACTTTGCCTAATGTTTCCTCATTATGATATTATCGTGGTTGGTGCAGGGCATGCGGGTTGTGAAGCCGCGGCCGCGGCCGCAAATCTTGGTAGCAGAATTTTATTGGTTACAATGAACCTGCAAACTATTGCCCAAATGAGCTGTAACCCAGCTATGGGGGGGATTGCTAAAGGCCAGATTATTAGAGAAATAGACGCACTTGGCGGGTACAGTGGAATTGTAAGCGACAAAAGCACGATCCAATTCAGGATGCTTAACAGGTCAAAGGGGCCGGCCATGTGGAGCCCGCGGGTTCAAAGCGACCGGGCTTTATTTTCAACCACGTGGCGTGAAATGCTTGAAGCAACTCCAAACATTGACTTCTACCAAGACACGGTTAAGGGAATATTGACCAAGGATGGCAGAGTCATAGGGGTGAAAACCGGACTCGGACACGAGATAAATGCATCTGCTGTGGTTTTAACGAACGGTACATTTCTTAACGGAGTGATCCATATTGGTGAAAAGAACTTCGGAGGAGGAAGGATTGCCGAAAAAAACTCCGAGGGTATAACTGAACAACTGATTTCACTTGGGTTTGAGTCACAGAGACTAAAAACAGGAACGCCCCCAAGAATTGATGGCCGCAGTTTAGACTATTCAAAAATGGAGGAACAAAAGGGGGATGATGAAATAGTGGGATTTAGCTATTTAGATGTAGAGCGGATTGACTCAAGCGAACAACGAAGCTGTTGGATCACCTATACCAACGAATCGGTGCACGAGCTTCTAAAAACCGGATTTGACAAAAGCCCTATGTACCAAGGAAGGATTCTGGGCACCGGTCCCAGGTATTGCCCCAGCATAGAGGATAAGATTAGCCGATTTTCTCAAAGGGATAGGCACCAACTATTTGTTGAACCAGAGGGGAAGAATACCATTGAAATATACGTAAATGGGTTCTCTACATCACTTCCAGAAAACATTCAATATCAGGCACTTAGATTAATTCCTGGTTTTGAGAACTGTAAAATGTTTAGACCGGGATATGCCATAGAGTACGATTATTTCCCCCCAACACAGTTGAAATTTAATTTAGAGACGAAAGTAATTGATAATCTGTTCTTTGCAGGTCAAATTAACGGAACCACGGGATATGAAGAGGCTGCTTGTCAAGGGCTGATGGCTGGAATTAACGCTCATTTGAAAATAAGAGAAGCGGATTCATTTATTCTTAAAAGAAGCGAAGCCTACATAGGTGTTTTAATTGATGATCTTATCAATAAAGGGACCGAGGAACCCTATAGAATGTTTACCAGTCGTGCAGAATTCAGAACCCTCCTGCGTCAAGACAATGCTGACCTAAGATTGACTGAAAAAAGCCATCGAATTGGATTGGCCTCACAAGAAAGAATGGATAAGGTAAAGGAAAAAATTAGTAATGTCGGCAAAGTGAAAGAAAGGTTGTCTTCATTGAACCTTGAGCCAGCAGACGCCAACGCTTTCCTTGAAAATATTAATTCATCCCAGATTTCTACAAAACAAAAGGCCGCCCAGCTTCTTTTGAGACCCATGATCGGATTGTCAGAAATGAAAAAGAGTATTCTTAAGGTCAATGAAGCTCTGGCGGGTTTTGATAAGGAAACGATTGAGCAAGCCGAGATACAATTAAAGTATGACACCTATATCGAAAAAGAAAAAGAACTTGTTGCAAAAATGAGTCAATTGGAAGATCTGGCGATCCCCGATAATTTTAATTACGATAAATTAGTATCATTGAGTACCGAAGCCCGGCAAAAATTCACTAAAATAAAACCCAGAACCCTGGGACAGGCATCAAGAATATCTGGAGTAAATCCCAGCGACGTTCAGATATTGATGGTGTTCATGGGTAGATAAAAGAACCAACATGAAGCTGAATTTCCAAACAAACACACCCAAAGAGCTTATTTTTGAAAATATAGGGGAATACCTACACCAACAACACCTCAGAATAAATAAAGAAGACAGCTCCAGGCCTTGGGGCGGCTTTTTTGTTGTTGAAGAAGAAGAGGCCGATAAATTCATCCAGCTCTACTTTCCGCATTTAACCAAAGCAGAGTTAAGCATTTCAGGAAAACTAAGCCCCAAGATTCTGGTCGTGGCCCCCGAAAAAAGATTGAGCTGGCAATACCATCACCGAAGAGCAGAAATATGGAAGCTTATAGGAGGTACGGCTGCGGTTGTTACCAGCGATACCGACCAGGAAAAAGAAACCAAGTATCTCAGCATTGGGGATATTGTCCAACTGAAACAGGGTGAACGCCATCGTCTGATCGGTCTGGATAATTGGGGAATTGTTGCCGAGATCTGGAGGCATACAGATCCCAACAACCCAAGCAACGAAGACGATATTGTGCGTATTCAGGATGACTTCGGCAGATAAAAATTATTTCACCCCAAACACGCAGCATGGATACTCCTTATTACTTATCCAGAGCCTTATTGCCAAGCATCAGCAACTCGTTCACCTCGACCTCCGAAATAAACTTTTTGGTCCCATCTTTATCGGTATAACTGCGGCTTATCAGCTTGCCCTCAATTGCCACTTCACTTCCTTTATTAAGATATTTTTCTGCCACTTCTGCTATCTTACCCCAGGCAACAAGGTTGTGCCATGTTGTTTCTTTTATCTTTTCTCCTTTTGTATTACGATAGACCTCATTGGTTGCGATACTGAACCTGGCCAGTTTCTTTCCGCTTTGTGTACTTTTTATCTCTGGAGAATTCCCCAGGTTTCCTATAAGCTGAACCTTGTTTCGAAGAGTTTGCATATTTAACAATTTTTAACCCGACGGGCAGTTATTAATTAGACAATAATACAAGCTGAAGCAGGGTAGAAAAAGAGATTAACACCACAAAACAAAATAATTTTCCCGGATATTTCTGTGAAACAGGCCATTTCAAGCGGTTCTCCGAAGCACAACTTCAACGGTTTTACATACCCCGATTCATTCACATGCCGGAATATTGAAGTATTTTTACAGGCCGAATAACAATGGTTCGACCTCATTTATATAAAGCGGTAAGACTGATAGGATTTGTTTTTTATTCACTTTGCTTATCCTTCTGGTCAAACGCACAATGTACGGCCCCCGTTTCCATATATCCTTACACAGAAGGCTTTGAGACAACGAACGGCGGATGGACTTCCGGGGGTTCCGGTTCAGACTGGGCCTGGGGTACACCAGCAAAAACAACAATTACTTCGGCCGCGGGCGGAACAAAATGCTGGATTACTGGAGGGCTGACTCCGGGATCGTACAGTAACGGGGAGGCATCATGGCTACAAAGCCCATGTTTTGATTTTACAACAGTTCAGCATCCATATATTTCTTTTGCTGTTTTTTGGGAAACCGAAAGAAGGTTTGATGGCGCAACCTTTCAATATTCAACAAACCTGGGAACCACCTGGACAAATGTCGGCAGCCAGTCCGATCCGGCAAACTGCCTGAACGATAACTGGTTCAATTTTTCACCGATCACCGGCCTTAATCCGATTGCAACAGTGCGGGAAGGCTGGTCGGGGACCACCCAGCCCACGGTTGGAAGCTGCCAGGGCACAGGGGGTAGCGGCAGGTGGGTGAACGCCCAACATACAATGCCCAATCTTGCTGGCGTTCCCAACGTGATCTTTCGTTTCGCATTTGGCGCCGGAACCACCTGTAACAACTACGACGGGTTTGCTATCGACGATATCCAGATCGGGGAAGCGCCACCTAACAACGCCTCTTTTACTTACTCTTGTATCAGCAGCAATTCTGTTTCGTTTACAAACACATCTGCTTTTTGCCCTAATGTTAAATGGACCTTTGGAGATCCTGTTACGGGAGCGAACGACACATCGTTCCTGCAAAATCCAACACACACATTTTCTGCGCCAGGAACTTATACCATCACCCTGTATGCAACCGGTCCCGATAACGCACCATCAACAACAAACCAAACCATTAATATACTTGGATTGACGACCACCCAGATCAACGGGATAAAATGCTTTGGTGATAAGAATGCTTCTGCAACAGTAAATGTAGTTCCCGCCTCAGCAGCACCATTCATTTATTCGTGGAATACAAACCCGATACAAACAACCCCCACAGCCACCGGATTGGGAGCCAGCATATATACAATAACTGTAAGCGCAGCAAACAGCTGTCAGGCAAACACCATTGTCATCATAGGTGAGCCGGCAAAACTTTCACATACATTAAGCATCACGCAGCCGGGATGCGGGTCTGCCACCGGAACGGCAACAGTCAGCCCCATGGGAGGAACCCCGCCCTATAGCTACCTGTGGTTGCCGGCAGGAGGCGCGGGATCCACCGCTTCGGGCCTCGCCCCGGGAAATTATTCAGTAACAGTTACGGATAATAATTCATGCACTGAAAAGATCGATATAATTATCGCAAACGTACCCCCAATATCGGCCGGTATAGTAAACACCAAGAACGTAACCTGTTTTGGGCTGAGCGATGGGTCTGCTACCGCCCAGGTCACAGGGGGAACAGCACCCTATTCATATAGTTGGAACAGCAACCCGGTTCAAACCGGGGCAACAGCAAGCAACCTGCCTGCCGGTGTTTATACCGTAACTATTCATGACAACGGTGGATGTAACACCACAACTACGGTTACAATCACGCAACCCGTGGCTGGTACCTGCGGCGATGTGTATTTTCCCAATTCAATTACCCCGAACGGCGATGCTAAAAATGATGAGTTTGGTCCACTGGGGAATATTTCGGCGATTAGTAATTATGAACTTGTTATTTATAACCGTTACGGACAACAGGTATTTATCAGTAAAGACCCTTCCGAAAGATGGAATGGAGCGTACAAGGGGAAAATGAACGCACCCGGAAGCTATACCTGGTTTGCCAGCTTTATATATAAAGGAATACAGAGAAGGGTGGAGCGGGGATCTGTCATTATTATTCGATGACTATTACATTGAAAACTCGGGCTTTACTCCCTTGTGCAATATCTTGATCGATTTGGCCAGAACCCCCTGCTCTTGTGGAAAATCGTCGGATTGCAGCTCGATCCTCCTCGTAATATCACTTAATGAAGAAAGACGTTCCAATGTATAGGGTATGGTATCAAGGCCAGAAGCAAATTTTAAAATGTAGCTGTATATCGCAAATAAACTGCCGGCCATAACCGTATTGCTGTGCATGTTTTTAGACACCATGAGGGAAACGACCACAACCAGCAATACCATTGCTTCCATGAAACCAAAATTCCAGGCCTCTTTGTCGGAAATGCGTATCTGCCACTTGCGTAAATTGCTATAATGACTGCGGATCTCTGCATGGTTTCCGTTAGAGATAATATCAACCTGTTTTTCCAGTTCGTCATTCTTATTCTTATTAAGCCGCTTCATTTTTTTTCCATACAACATGCTGATAACAACAATAGGGACAAGGATCGCCAGGCAAACACCAACAATCAACCTGTCGTAAAAAAACAGGATGATCAACGAACCGAAAATATTGTAAGCGGCCTCGATAACGTATACCAGGTCATGCTCCAGGAAGTCGACAAACTCCCTGGCCAGCGTCGAATGAGCACTAAGCTTTGATACTTCGATCTTATTAAACCGCCGGCTTAAAAATTTGGTAACAAGCGAGGTGTAAATAGCGGTATATGTACGGGTATCGTACATGTGGCGAATGGTGCCTATCAATAAATAAGAAAGATGAACAACAGCCAAAACCAACAGGCCATTATAGCTTTCCTTTATGATGTCATTGATGGCTTCACCAAAGAAATAAAACCGAAGCAACCCCCCAAGCATTTCCAGCGAAAACAAAAAATAAGTTATGATCAGCTGGTACTTATGCTTCATCATTAATGTGCGTAAAATCTGAAATCGTGACATAATTCTGCTCTTTGATTCTTAAATCACCTGTTACGAAAGCCCAAAATGGACAGAAAATGGTAATGTGGTTAGTAAGACGGGAAGTAGGCGGACTCGTTTAATCGTGACGGCCCTCTCGTTCTGTTACCGAGTTGTTGGCCGTCCCGGTAACCCGGCCGCGACAATTAGGCGCTCCGCAGCGGCAATCAAAGGGCTCCATGTGTTCGTCCAGGAAGTCTGCGTAGTTGAGGGTTAGTTCTTCGCCCTTAGAAATATTTCGTAAGGCAACTACATTTAAACCTTCATATCGGGTGTTGGGATCGCAACTGTGATTTTGTGGGGCCCAGTTTGCCG
>CAZYAT010000047.1:0-24894 GCA_964645235.1 uncultured Ferruginibacter sp.
AACGGATGCTGATCTTTTCAGCTTTGGAAGCCCAGCCCCAGAGATTCAGTTTTGTGTCTCGCTGTAAAACCATGCTATCCCGGATCAACCGGGGTAATTTAACCTGGGCGGTACCACTCATGTACAGCATAACGAGCAGAAGAGCAGCTGATCCTGTTTTCATTTTATAGAAATGATTTTACTCACAACATCAGAAGTGGTTGGAATTTTAATTCCCGGCTGTCCGCCTCCCATACTTATTTCCAGTTTATCGGTTGGCTGGTACAATTTCCCATCACCCTCGCCGACAAGTGATAGATCAGCAGCGGTAAGCTTAAAAGAGATTGTTTTGCTTTGGCCCGGCTTTAATGCAATGCGCTGAAAGCCCTTCAATGCTTTCAGGGGTGCTTTGGCAAATACGTTCTTATGGGATACATATAACTGAACAACTTCTTCACCATACATTTTGCCTGTATTGGTGACCCTTGCCTTTATTGTAATACTCTTTCCTTTTACAGAAGAAGTGGGAGCTGAAAGCATATCGTATTTAAAACTGGTATAACTGAGTCCGTACCCGAATGGATACAGGGCCTCGCCGGTGAAATAGCGGTATGTTCGCCCGGTCATATCATAACTGCTGAAATCCGGAATGTCGGAATCTGCTTTGTAAAACGTAACCGGTAAGCGGCCGGCCGGATTGTAATCCCCAAAGAGCACATCGGCAACGGCAGTGCCGGCGCTTTGCCCGCCATACCAGGCATTGATGATGCCAGGAATGTTCTCTGACTCCCAAGGAGTGGCCAGTGCACTCCCGGTCATCATTACAAATACAACCGGTTTGCCGGTCGCGTTCAATGATTTCATTAATTCAGTTTGAACGGCCGGTAAAAGAATACTGGTCCTGTCGCCTCCTTTGAATCCCGGAACAGCAACAGGCATTTCTTCTCCTTCAAGCTGGGGAGAAATGCCGCCCACGAATACGATCGCATCGACATCCTTCAGCCGATTGGCCAAAGCATTAAAATCGGTCTTTACATAATTGCCTGCAAACAACTTAACCGTTGCATCGCCTTCTGACTGCCTGAAACTCATTTCAATTTTGTATGTATTGCCTGCTTTAACTGCCAGGTTAAACAGCTTGCTTCCCCAGCGGTTACGCTCCCAGGCATCTACGACCACGCTGTCGTTGATCTTTACACGATAGCCATCGTTTGCTTCCGATTCAAAATTCAGGACCTCGTCTTTTGAAGCGGTAATGAATGTAGTATAACGGGCGCTGTAATGAATCGATCTCATTCCTGCGTAAGGTATTTCACCTTCCGGCCAGTGGTGATTGATCTCCCTTTCGATGGTTGTATAAACCGGAACTCCCTCCAGTTTTTCATTGTCGTAATATTGGGCCATAACACCCGGCTTCCCGTCGTATTGATAAAGGGGAGTGATGTCTTTGTGTACAAGCAGCGTGTCGTTGGCGAAATTGATGGCCTTCTCATAGACCACCTCCACTTTATTTCCAAGTTTCTCCTTGATGCCTTCTAATACCGAGACCACCCGGGACGGAGTACCGTTGTAATTCCCCAGTACGGAGATCTTATTGTCGGCATTCGGGCCAACCACGGCAATTTTTTTAATGGTTTTCTTCAGGGGAAGGGCGTTGTTTTCATTGCGTAGTAAAACAATGGATTGTTGTGCCATTTTCAGCGCATGTGCTTTATGAGCCGGAGCTTCAAGGGTGGAAATAGGGGCCTCTGCATACTTAACCATGGAATTCGGGTCGAACATTCCCAACCGGAAACGGATCATAAACAAACGCCGGAGCGAAACATCAAGTTGTTCTTCTTTGATCTGCCCTGTTTTTACCGCATCCAGCAGTGTTTTGTAAACAGAGTTGCCACATTCCACATCCGTACCATGCACAAGCGCATCTATGGCAGAGGAAGTGGCATCTTTATGCGTTTTGTGATAGCGGAAGAAATCGTCAACTGCCCAGCAATCGCTTGTCACATACCCGGTGAACTTCCATTGATTGCGGAGAATATCGTTCATCAGCAGGTCGTTTGCACAGCATGGTTGTGTATTGATAGCGTTATAAGCACACATTACCCCAGCAACCTTTGCATTGACAACAAGCTCCCTGAACGCCGGTAGATAAGTATCCCACAGGTCATAGGCAGAAGGGTTGAAATTATCAGAATGCCTGGTTGGTTCAGGACCGCTATGCACAGCGAAATGTTTGGCGCAGGCGGCAGCTTTCAGGTACTTTGGATCATCGCCCTGCAGGCCGTGAACAAATGCACGGGCCAGCATAGCTGTCAGGAATGGGTCTTCTCCATAGGTTTCCTGTCCACGGCCCCAGCGGGGGTCGCGGAAGATGTTGATGTTGGGAGTCCAGTAGGTCAAACCCAGGTAGCGGTCGCCGGTTTTATTTGTTTCAAGAGCCTTGTTGTGGATGGCCCTGCCTTCCATGGCAGAGAAATCAGCCATGCGGAACAGCGAATTGGTATCCCAGGTGGCAGCCATACCGATAGCCTGGGGATAGGACGTTACTTTAAAGGGTGTCCGGGCCACACCGTGCAATACTTCGTTCCACCAATCGTAGGCTGGAATGCCCAGCCTTGGGATCGCCGGCGTGGCGTTAAGCATTTGCGCCACTTTTTCTTCAAGTGTCAGGCGATTTACAAGGTCATTCACTCTTTCTTCGATGGGTAGAGACGTGTTCCAGTAAGGGAATGCTTTTCCGTTTTGCGCACGGCCCTGCCCTGCAAAAAGCAAAGTAATGGCCAACAGCATGGAGGAGATCGCTGTTCTCATGATATTTTATTTAAAGTTCGTACTGTTAATCAGCTTTTGTTTCGGGCGGACCGAGATAGCTGGACTTTACTCCACCCAGGTCGACGACCAACTTCTGCAGGACGACGCCTGGGTTTACCATCCAGTATTTCAAAATATGTTTTCCGGGTTGGGATATGCTATGTGATGTTGTCTTGATAATAATATTTTCGGCCACCCATTTGTTCCAGATGCCGCTGCCGGTGGCTTTGTCCTCTTTGTTGATGCTGATAATCTGCGGCGTTTCATCATCAATCGAAACAGCATACTGTAAACCTTCAGCGGTGTTGTGAAAATTGAGCGTAGGAGAAAAGTAAGCCATTAGTTTCAGGCTGTCCTTACTGTACGTGTAAAATTCATACTCCAGCCTGGGGGCATTCCCGCCGGGCTGCTGTTCTTTTGCGGTAACAGGGAATGGAGTTATGGCCGAGCCTGTTCTGCCAAGATCCGGAAGAACCTTCCAGGTGATACCATTACTGTTCATTGCCCTGGTATAATGATCGGCTTCTATTGAAACATACTTTGCAGTTTCGACAAAGACATTACCTTTTTTACCAGGAGGGACCGGAGCTGTTTCTTCATCATATATATGCACAGCCGGTTTTTCTATAACGGAATCCATCGGCACATACATGACCTCGGGCATCTTTTGTTTAGGTGGCTGTTGCCAATACGTATAACCTATGTGGGCCTGGTCCATCATGTGGTTCCATTTTCCATGATTCAGTTGGTGGTATTCTGTCGTGATCAGTGAATCGAGGGTATAATTTGCTTTCGCTTCATCAGCATAAGCATTGGCAATGGCATATCTTTTTTTATAAGCATCCCTGTTAAGCGCCACTTTGAAATATAATTCATGTAAGTTACTGCAGGCCTTTACCGGGTGAAGAACCAGCTGAAAAAATGCATCACGGTATTCGGTTGGCAATTCTTTGTATATCTCCTCTGCATTTATATATAACAATATGTATTCACGGTTCATCCGCTCGAATTCATAATAGTTATTCAGGCTGTAGGTATTTGCATCCAGCAGCTCCGGCTTTCTCCTGCCATTGTACTTGGCATATTTCGAAATGATACCGGCAATTTTTTTTGCATGTTTTTCCCCGAACTGTTCAGCGCTCCATTGTTCCGTATACTTTTGCAGGTCACCGGCACCGATCTTTTCGGGATTCCATGCATAGTCAAGGAAAAAGGAAATGGGAAATTCCACCGGTTTGATATCTCCCACATTCACGATCCATATCTGCCTTGCCCCGTACTCCCATGCCATGTGCATTTGTTCCCATATGCGGGGGATCGGGTTTGTGTTTAGCCATTTATAATTCCTGGGCCCACCTACATAATCGAAATGATAATACACACCATAACCACCCTTTCTCGGTTTCTCACCGGGCCGGGGCAATTTGCGGATATTACCCCAATTGTCGTCGCATAATAAAAGGGTGACATCGTCGGGCACACGCATACCCTTATCGTAATAATCCTGTACCTCCTTGTATAAAGCCCAGAGCTGTGGAGTTTCAGCAGCAGGCTTACCCGTTACTTCTTCAATGATCTGCCGCTGGTCTTTTACGATGCGCTCGAGTAAGGCTGTGGCGGTTTCCCTTGTCATGGGCTCGTCGCCGTCTCCACGCATTCCAACGCTTACGATCTTTTCATTCCAGGCCCGATCCATGCCTCCCTTCCAGAACTCTTTTAGCCCCGCTTCGGTACTATCGTAATTCCATTTACGGCCTTTGCCATGGTATTTCCATTCTTCGTGCGCCCGCATGAGGGGTTCGTGGTGCGAGGTACCAATCACAATACCATATTCGTCTGCAGTTCTGATGTTCAGGGAGTCGTCGTAATAAAAGGCATTTCCCCACATCGCCGGCCAGATATAATTTGCTTTCAGGCGAAGCATCAGTTCAAATACTTTTTCATAAAACAGGTGGTTAAAGCCCCCGAATTTTTCTTTGCTCCATCCGCTTAAGGCCGGAGCTTCATCATTGATGAAGATACCCCGGTATTTTACTTTTGGTGCATCACTGATTGAAATGTTTGCCTGAACAAAAAGACTTTTATTCTTTACAACCGGCACATCTGCCCACCAGTACCAGGGAGACACTCCCAGTTGCTTCGATAATTCAAACACCCCATATGCAGTGCCCCTTCGATCACTCCCGGCAATCACCAGCATGTTGCCGACATGACTGAAGGGTGCTTTAATTGCTGATATTCTGAAAGCCTCCCATTTATTACTGATGCTGTTGACCAACAGCTTTTTTTTGCTTATTAGATCCTTGATCAGGCGAGACTTCTCTATACTGCCGACTACGATGATGTTCTGATAAGATTTATCAAGAGAGTTTGTCACAGCTAGTTTCTTGCCGGTCACCTGTTCAATATCCTGTTGAAGCAACTGCACCGATCTTTTTACCAGCGGATAATCACTGGTATCGACATAAATGACCGCATCCATTATGGAAAATGAGCCAGCTGTGCGGTTGTCCGAAACCACCCGTTGCGCCATGATTCCTGCAACCGGGAATAAAAAAAGAAGTAAAAAGAACAAGCACCTTTTCATGCAAGCAAGTAATTAGAAAATACAAGAACGGTCAAAACCCTATGGAGTTGCCACCGTCAACAGGCAACACTACTCCCGTGATATATTTAGCCGCATCGCTGACCAGGAAATAGGCTGCGTCACCGATATCGGAAGCTTGTCCCATCACACCCATCGGTGTCCGGGAAAAAACCTTTGCCTTTCTTTCCGGGTCACTGTCCAGCGCTTTGGCGGTCATGTCTGAATAAATAAAACCAGGTGCAATCGCATTCACCCGTATCCCTTTTGGGGAAAGTTCAACCGCCATGGCCCTTGTCATACCGTCGATGGCTGTTTTGCTGGCAGAGTAGGCGATGACCTTTGGTAAACCATACTGTGCTGCCATAGAGCTGATGTTGATGATGCAGCCGCTTTTTCTTTCCAGCATATGTTTTACGATTTCCCGGCTGATGGTAAATACCGCCGTGAGGTTTGTCGTGATCACCTTTTGAAAATCCTCATCGGTCACCTCCGTGAATTCTTTTTTCATATTGATACCGGCGTTATTCACCAGTATATCTATCTGGCCAAACTGATCCGCGATGTTTTGTATGAATGCGGGTATTGTTTTCAGGTCACTTACATCGCAGGCAACGGCATGGCACAGGGGGCCCAGCTTTTCTTTTGCATGAGCCAGTTTTTCCACATCCCTTCCCGCAATGACGGTGGTGATACCATTTTGAGTGAATTTTTGTGCAATGGCAAATCCCAGTCCGCTGCCACCGCCGGTTACAATAGCCACTTGTTTACGTTGGTCGCCCATATATGGTTTATTTAGTTGCCCGGCGCAAAAGGGAAGCGCAGGTTCTTATAATATTGCAGGTTTTTTTCAGGCTGTTCATAGCCCGAAGCCATTGGCATTTTGCTGAAGGTTTGAAAATACAGCAAGCATGCATTACGCCACCACACAGCATCCTTTTCCTGGATAGCCAAAAACATCTTTACCTGCTGAAACCGTTCTTCATCAATAAAGCCTTTAACAAGGTCCCATTGCTGCTGCATCCAGCGCACGGAATCTATTCCTTGCTGGTATTTATAACAAAGCTCTTCCCACAACGTTCTGCCCGATCTCATTCGGTGGTTCCAGGAAACATGATGGAACCACAACAGGAATTTTTCATCACAGGTGTTTGAATCTTTCCATTGGTCACCAACCGCAGGCTGGTATTGTGCCAACGCATTGCTTCCGGTTAATGTTCTGTTGAAACCGATGCCATAAGTGTCTGCTTTATGATAATAAACAGGATTCCAATCGGCCCTGGCCAGGTTGTCGACCCACGGGCCCGGGCCATAATGATGCCCCGTTGCCATGATATGATGCAAACCAAGTGGGGTCATATAATTAACAACCGCTTCCCTGGATGTGAGCATAATGTCCGAGATTGTTTTAACCAAATGGGGATCGACGCTGAAAGTCTGTTTTATCCATTCTGCTGCAATCTGTGCGGAAGACATATCGTAATCCCAGGAAAGCCTGCCGAATGCGTACCAGTCGGCCTGGTTGAAAGGATGGTTTGTCCAGTTCCGTTCGTTGCCAATATTTGAAACGGCAGCCATGCCTGTAAGCGGATAATTATCGACGGTACCATCAATGACCTTTGAAACAGTGGAGCCTTTGCCTCTTGAATAAGTATCTGCATCCAGCACTTCCTTAAATAAGGGAGCTTCGTAAACAAGGTTCGTCCCTTGCCCGAGGTATTCTTTTGTTAGCTGGAATTCCGTCATCACCGGTGTTTGACTCATGGCACCGAACAATGGAGAAAATGGCTCCCTCGGCTGAAAGTCTATCGGGCCGTTTTTAACCTGTATCAAAATATTTTTCCTGAATTTTCCATCGAGCGGCTTGAATTCGTTGTAGGCCTGTTTGAACCTGTCGGCCGAAGCGATGCTTTGTGCATTTGGATCAACCCTGGAGGAATCAAAATTCTCATTCCGCTTCTGCACCCTTGCATCGTATACAAAAGCACGCCACATGATTATTCCACCAAACGGAGCAACGGCATCAGCAAGCATGTTCGCCCCATCGGCATGAGATCGGTTATATTCCTGCGGGCCAGGTTGGCCTTCGCTATTTGCTTTCACCAGGAAACCGCCAAAGTCGGGGACAAGAGAATAAATCTCTTTTGCTTTTTCACTCCACCAGTTCCTGACAGAATCGTTCAATGGATCAGCTGTTTTTAGTCCGCCGATTTCGATTGGCGAACTGAATCTTGCAGTGAGATAAACTTTTATCCCGTAAGGCCGGAATACATCAGCCAGTGCCTTAACTTTCTCCAGGTAAGGCCTGGTAAGTATTGTAGCGTTGGCATTTACATTTGTAAGGACCGTACCATTGATACCGACGGATGCATTTGCTCTTGCATAATCAAGATAACGCTGATCGATATAATCTGGTAATGTATGCCAGTTCCAGATTGAAATGCCCGCATACCCTCTTTCCACGAACCTGTTCAGGTTGTCCCAATGATTAAGCAGACGCAGGTTCAGCCTGGGAACCGACTGGACAGCCAGCTTTTCAATCGGTTGTTGTGTTTGCAGGAGGCGAAGAAAATGAAAGGATCCATAAAGAAGCCCGATATCGGTATTGGCACATAGTACAACAGCCCATTTGCCATTGATGGGCCTGGTATATATTATATAGCCCTCCTTGCCGAGGTGAGCATAAGTTGAGGGATCTACCGGCATATCGGACACTTTGCCGATCCATACAGAGGCTCCTGCATTATTGGTAAACTGAATGCCTGTTCCGAATAAACCTGAAATGCCGTTGCTTAATTCTTTACGAATGATGTCCAGGGTCGGTGAACTTCCTTTGATGGTAATTGACTGAATATTTTTTTTGTAATGGCCAAGCAGTGCCTGATCGCTTATTTTATCATATCTCAGCCATAACCTGTACCCGTCTTCCGCACGGATTGGCGTGGAAAGAAGCAAGGCTCCAATAACGATAAGGCATGTTCTTATATACACAGGTCCGTATTTCATTTGTTTTTCCTTAGTGATGATTTCCTGATGATCAGTTCGGACCTTACCACAATGGTATTGGTGTGTTTGATGTTGGAAATACCTTTCAGGTGATTAATGAGGTTACGGGCCGCGATCTCACCCATATCGTTACCCGGATATTGAATGGTGCTTAATTGCGGCTCGATCAGTTTGCAGATCGCATCGTTGTTGAAGCCAACTACAGCAATGTCCTGTGGGATACGAACACCATGCTCTTTCAATGTTTGCATACAAACGGCAGCGGAGAAATCGTTCGTGATAAAGGCTCCGTCCGGCATCGGTTTCATGTTAAGGATCTCGTATGCTGCTTCCACACTGCGCTGTTCGGAAAGGTCTTTCACAAGAACAAGATTTTCGTCGAGGGCGATATTATTGTCATACAAAGCATCCCGGTAGCCTTTGTACCGCTGGGCATAAACATTCCTTTTCAGACTGGCAGTCAGCATTACTATCCGCCTGCAACCCTGTTCAATAAGATGTTGGGTTGCCTGGTAGCCGCATTTATAGTTGTCTATGATGACCTTGGTGTTCTCGATATTCTCTTCTACACGGTCGAAGAAGATAACGGGTATGCCTTTTTCCTCAAAGCGTTTGTAATGTTCCAGTCCTTCTGTATCAAAGGCAAGTGATGCAAGCAGGCCATCTACTCTTTTATGATAAAGGTTAAGCGCATTGGCTTCTTCCTTTTCAAAACTCTCGGACGAGTGTGCGATGATGAGGTCGTAACCATTTTCTGCAGTGACCCTTTCAATACCAGCGAGTACCGATGTAATGAAGTTACTGTTCAGCTCGTGTATGATGACCCCAATGGTATTTGTCTTTTGTTTGCGGAGGCTGCTGGCGAAATTATTATGCCGGTAACCCATTTCCCTGGCCGCATCCTGGATGCGCTTGCGGGTGTTTTTGTTGATGGCAGAATGGTCTTGTAATGCCCGGCTTACAGTGGCCGAGGAGAGGTTCAGTTTCTGCGCAATATCATATATAGTGACCTCTTTTTTGACTTTCATATGCAATCGGTTACATTGATTATATGCCAATGAGTAACCCTAAAAATAGGAAATCTTATTTAAAACCCAATTAATAAATCATAGATATTCCTCCCAATGCCTCTTGTATATTGATTTGTACTGCTACACCTGCATAGTAGTTCAAATTCATCATATTTATGGGGCCTGGAGGAAATCACTTAGATAGGCACGTTTTAAAAAATTTATTGCAATCGGTTGCATTTTTAAAAAACTTCTCTATATTAGCATTGCCAAGCGGCAAAATTGTCTTGCTATTACCAAACCAACGATTGACTTGAATGCTTGTGAATTTCCTCTTCAATCCTGTTGTCATGTGGTTTTGTTCAGGCATAGCCGCTTTGTTTTACCCGTTCAATCTACTCTGTTTTTCATTTGATCCACCCTTTCCGGAAACTACCAAAATGGTTCTTCCCCTTCGGGGCATTAAAAACAAAAACGTCTTTTAAAAAATTAAAAAACAACGTATGAAGCGGTTTACCAAAACGATCTTTTCAAAAACACTGCCACTCAAATGCTTCTTTACTACTTGTTGCATTGTTTTGGCATTATTCCAGCATCCGGCATTTGCCCAAAATACCATCACGGTGAAAGGGCGTGTAACAGATGCTTCGGGCAACCCAGTAGCAAATGCCTCCGTAATGGTGAAGGGGTCAAACACAGGGGTCAGCTCTATAGCGAATGGAGATTTTGAGATCTCCGCCCCATCCAATGCAACACTTGTAATAACTTCTGTGGGATATAGTCCACAAGAGGTCAGGGTCAATGGAAGAAAAGCTATCAACATTGTTTTGGCCTCTTCGGAAACTAACCTTGGCGAAGTGGTGGTGGTAGGCTACGGTACCCAACGAAGGAGAGACGTTACCGGAGCCATCACAAGGGTGAACTCAGAAACACTTTTGCAAACAGCTTCACATAATGTATTGGATCAACTAAAAGGTCATGCTGCTGGTGTTAATATTACAACCACCAGCGCTGTTCCCGGAGGCGGGTCACAGATAAGGATAAGGGGTAACCGGACCATGCTGCGCAGCACGGCTTATAACAGTATTACTGGATCAACCTTTTCTACTGAGGCCGCTACAGCAGACCAGGCTGATGCGCCATTGATAGTTGTAGATGGGATACCTTATTCGGGAAACCTGAATGATATCAGCCCCAATGACATCGCTAACCTGGAGATCCTGAAAGACGCCTCAGCTACTGCAATATATGGTTCAAGAGGTGCCGGGGGCGTTATTTTGGTCACTACCAGGCGAGGGACATCCGGAAAAGTAACATTCAACTATTCCGCCTATTACGGCAATTCTAAGATAATGAAGAAGCTTCGTGTCTATAACGGTGCAGAATATGCTCAACTCAAAGCCGATGCTGCAGCCGGGCACAGTACTACTCCGGGAACACAGCCCTGGCCATTATCCGCTGCTGAACAGGCAGCTTTGACTGCGGGTGTTTCTACCGACTGGCAGGACCTAATATACCAGAACGCTCCCATCACCAATCATAACTTAAGCATAAACGGAGGTTCCGATAAAAGCAGGTATTCAATGAGCTTCGGATATTTTTACCAGGGCGGTATCATCCCCAAGCAGGATTACAAAAGATTCAGCATACGCAGTGCCATGGATCACCAGGTAAGTAACAGGATCAAGATCGGACTTACCACCAATAATTCAGTGAGCTATCAAAATACACCTGGCGGAAGCGGGGTTACCAATGGGTTGATGAGGATAACCCCTCTTGCCTCGCCTTATAACCCAGACGGAAGCCTTAACCTGCAGATCCTGACCGGTTCAACGGATAACCTGTTCAATCCGCTTACATTAAAAACAAGAAGCGATGCCATCCTGGCCCGCAACAGGAGGTTGAGAACATTCAACAGCCTCTATGGTGAGGTGGATATCATCAAGGGGTTAAAGTACAGAATAAATATAGGACTGGACTTCTACCAGGATAAGGCCGATGGTTATTCAGGCCCGGGAACTTTTGTGAACTCAGCACTCAGCCAGTCTCAATCAAATGGCAATATTCGTAATACAGAGTACTGGCAATACACTATTGAGAACCTTTTATTCTATAACAAGACCTTTAAGAAACACAATATTGGAGTAACGGCACTTTATAGTGTTCAAAAATCACAATCAACCAGTTCATTTGCGAGCGGGATAGGAATACCGTTCGATTACATGCAGAATGCCGACCTGTACCAGGCTGCAAGCGTGAATGCCGGAAGCCCCGGAAGTAACTATTTCTGGGAAAGGGGCCTTATCTCTTTTATGGGTCGCCTGACCTATGGTTACGACAGCCGTTATAGTCTTACAGCAACTGTAAGGAGGGATGGATCTTCTGTACTGTCACCAGGCAACCAATATTTCACATACCCGGCTTTAGCTGCAGCATGGAATATCATGAATGAAAAGTTCATGGCCAATAAACTATCGTTTGTAAATAGCCTTAAACTCAGGGTTGGCTGGGGAATTGCTGCAAGCCAGGGAATCAACCCTTATGCAACATTAGGCGGGTTAAGTACCGCTGCTTATAATTATGGACAAGGAACCGGTGGCCAGCAAGGGGCATATACGATTGGTGACCTGCCCAACAAGACCCTTAAATGGCAAAGCACTTCGCAATTCAATTTCGGATTGGACTTTGCTTTGCTCAGGAACAGGATAACAGGCAGTCTCGAAGTGTATAGCCAGAAAACAAAAGACATCCTTCTGCCACAAACACTGCCGCCAAGCCAGGGTGGGACTACGATCGTTAAGAACCTTGGTAAAACGAAAGGAAGCGGGCTGGAGTTAACCATCAATACGGTGAATATCAAAAGGTCAAATGGGTTAGAATGGTCAACCGAGTTCAACTATTTCTTTAATCGTGAAAAAATTACCCAGCTCACAACATCCACTCAGCAAAATGATATCGGGAATGGCTGGTTTGTGGGCCAGCCGATCACTGTGATCTACGATTATGAAAAGATTGGTATCTGGCAAACAGGCGATCCCGGCCTGACCACACAAACCTCACCTGTTCAGAAACCCGGTGATATCAAACTGCGTGATGTGAACGGAGATGGAAAGATCACACCGGATGACCGTGTGATCGTTGGGAACTTCCAACCGAAGTTTGAAATGGGTTTGTCTAACACGGTTAAATTCAAGCGATTTGATTTTTCTATCAGCATGTATGCAAGGGTAGGTATGAAAGTGGTGGTTCCTTATTTGTCAAGCGAATCGGGCGGAGCCAATTTTACAGGGTACAACTGGTTCCTCACAGGCAGGAACAATATGCTGAAAGTTGATTACTGGACACCGACCAACCCGACGAATAAATTCCCCCAACCGGACGCATTGGGAACACCGCAATACAGTTCCACGCTTTCTTATGTAGATGGCTCTTTCATTAAATGCAGGGCTATCAACCTTGGATATGAGATACCGGGCAACATCCTGGGAAGGGTGGGCGTGAATTCATTCAGAGCCTATATCTCTATTGTGAACCCATTTGTAGTGTGGTCACCTTTCGTAAAAGAAGGATATGGACCCGACCCTGAAGGAAATGGGTACGGCGGTGGTATCAGGTCACAAGGTACAAGTGAATCGGGTACTGTTGGACGGCAGATAACCGTGAATGCCAATAACCCGGCAACAAGACAATTCATTTTTGGAGTAAACCTCAACTTCTAAACACTATAAATCTTCATATATGAAACTGATAAAAAAATTTGCACCGGGTTATGTACTGCTGCTTGGTGTTCTATTATTAACGAATAACGGTTGTAAAAAGATCCTCGAAGAAAATCCTAAATCAAACGTTACCCCGGCGGCTTTTTCTACCCCGCAGGGCTTATTGGGAGGCATCTCTGGTGTTTACAACGACCTGCGCAGGTCTTGGGGAACAGAGGGATTCACCATTAATCAAATGGCCGGAACAGACGAACACCTGATGGGCGGTAGTGCAGGCAACCCACGTGTATTTTCCTACAATGGTATTACCGGCAGCGATTTCAGCGGAGGGTTCAACCTCTATTCAAGCATTAATTCGCTGAATGGTATCCTTGAACTTGGGCCAAAGGTTCAGGGACTGGATGCAGCTACACTAAAAGCCTACCTCGGCCAGGCTCAATTCCTGCGTGCGTTCATTTATTTCTACCTGATCCAGACTTACGGGAACATTCCATTGAACACTACGTTTATCACAGAACCATCACTGGCAGCAGCTCCGGCAGCACCCAATGATGTATATGCACAGATCGTTAAGGACCTCAATGATGCTATCAGCAATCTTCCAAACCAGCCTACGTCGCCTTTCCTCGGAAAGGCAGCCACTGTAGGTGCAGCAAAATGGCTTCTTGCGAAAGTTTATCTCACAAGGGGATGGTTGAATAATTCAAATGCCGACTTCCAGTCTGCATACACTACTGCCAGTGAACTCATCACTAACAGGGCAACATATGGCCTGGACCTCTGGCAGAATTACAACGATGCTCTTAAACTGGATAACGATTATGGCAAGGAAACCATCTTTGTGGTTGATCATACCAATGATCCCAAATACGGCTATTACAATCCTGGTGGCGGACAAGCGGGTGGAGATTTCATCAATGTAAGTCCGTGGATGGGTTTGTTCAATGCTCCGGGTGTGCTGGGTGTGAATACAAATGTCAATGGTGCAGGTGTGCTCGCCAGTTCAGGGCCAACAATGATAAACAGGGATGTTCAATTCGGAAGGCCATACACCCGTATTCGACCCAATATGCCCAAACTGACAGCCGGGCCTAATGCAGGTAAAAGCTATCTCTTCGACCAGGCATTTGTGAACAGGGGGATCGATTCACGTTATGACAAAACATTCCAGACCATTTGGCTTGCAAACTGTGGAACAGGTGGTGGCGGCAGCCAGGTGGTGGTTGGCACTTATTCGGGTCCAAGTGTAACAGGCACCCGTGGCCAGTTACAGGCCGGGGTCGATACTGCCATATGGTTCCCTGATTATGATGTTGCTGGCGCTCCACAGAATTTCGGTGCAAGACCTTTCAAAGGCATCATCGTTACACCGAGCCTCCAGAACAACATCATTTTTCCATACATGAAAAAACTGGTGGACCCTAGAAGGGTGAATCAAAACGATCCGTCTTACAGACCAACCATCGTTGCACGTTTTTCTGATGTTTACCTGATTGCGGCTGAAGCAGCCTTCAAACTTGGACAGATGCAGAATGCAGCCGACATGATAAACGTGGTAAGGAAAAGGGCCGCCTATCGTACAAATACAGCTTACGCACCAGGTTGCGCATTGGGTTCCCCAACATGTTATCCTTCCACTACTACAGGGGATATGTATCCTGCCGGTCAGACACAAGCAACTGCTGAAGCAGCTATGATGATCACTGCAGGAGATGTTACGCTGGACTTTATTCTTGATGAACGCACACGTGAATTCTATGGTGAATCAATGCGCTGGCTGGACCTGGTAAGAACGAAATCACTGGTTACCCGTGTGAAGGCCTGGAACCCGACCGAAGCAGGTACATATGTTAAAGCCGAATTCATGCTGAGGCCGATACCGCAAGACCAGATCAACCGTGTTACTGAAGGTCCTCCATATCCACAGAACCCGGGATACTAACGGGCTGGGAGAGACATAAAGCAACTGAGGCAGTTAGTTTTCTCATATATGCAGTCGTTAAAGGGAGGGGTGGATTTTCCCACCCTTTCTTTTGTTTTAACTTTTATCAGGGGGTTTGAATAAATTTAAGAATTATTAAAACTATGTTGCTGTTAGGGATCGATCTGGGTACATCTTCCATCAAGGTTTCTGTCGTGGATGCAGCAACACAAAAAACCATTGCCTCTGTTCAGCATCCGGAATCGGAAGCGGATATCATTTCTTTACACCCGGGCTGGGCCGAACAAAGTCCCGATGCATGGTGGGAGGATATAAAGCAGGCCATCATCAAATGCAATGCAACGGATTTGTACCATCCGAAAGACATTGCAGCCATAGGGATTGCGTACCAGATGCACGGACTGGTACAGGTGGATAAAGAGCAGCATGTGCTCCGGAATTCGATCATCTGGTGCGACAGCCGTGCCGTGCAGACCGGGGAGGATGCATTCGGGGCCATCGGCCACGAAAAATGTTTATATCACCTGCTGAACTCCCCGGGAAACTTCACCGCATCCAAACTTGCCTGGGTAAAAGTAAACGAACCTGCCCTTTTTGAAAAGACCGATAAGTTCATGTTACCCGGTGATTTCATTGCCATGAAATTCACCGGTTCAGTCACTACAACCTCCTCTGCATTATCGGAAGGGATATTTTGGGATTTCCGCACCAACAACCTCTCTGCAGAAGTGTTGAGCTATTTCGGCTTTGACCGTTCGCTCTTTCCTGAGATACGAACATTGTTCTCTTCGCATGGATCATTAAAAGATACCGTCGCAACAAGATTATCCCTCAGGCCCGGCATACCGGTTTCATATAAAGCAGGCGATCAGCTCAATAATGCGCTGTCATTGAACGTATTTCAACCCGGTGAAGTGGCTGCAACCGCCGGAACGAGTGGTGTGATCTATGGCGTAAGCGATCAGCTGGAGTACGACCGCAAATCAAGGATCAACAGCTTTGCTCACGTCAACCATAGTGAGAGGCAAAACCGTATCGGTATTTTGTTATGCATCAACGGTGCCGGTATTTTTAACCGCTGGATAAAAAACCTGGTTGGCAGCAATCGCTCTTACCAGGACTTGAATTCAGCAGCGGCGGGGATACCTGCCGGATCGAACGGCCTGCTGGCATTGCCATTTGGCAACGGTGCCGAGCGCATGCTTAATAACCAGGTGGTGGGTGCCCATTTTCAAAACCTGGATTTCAATACCCATACCGGTGCACATCTGGTAAGGGCCGCACAGGAAGGGGTTGCTTTTGCTTTCCGCTACGGGCTCGATATCATGCGGGAGAATGGCATGTACCCTTCCGTCATACGTGCAGGGAAAGCAAATCTTTTCCTGAGTGATGTATTCACCAGTTCCTTCGTCAACAGTACCGGGGTTGCTGTCGAGTTCTATGACGGCGATGGCAGCTATGGTGCCGCTATCGGCGCTGGTATCGGTGCAGGGATTTTTAAAGACGCACGGGAAGCCTTCAGTAAAAGAAAACCCATCGGTTCTGTAGAACCCGGCGATAAAGATACCTATGAAGAACTTTATCATAACTGGAAAGAATTCTTAAACGATAAGCTTGGCAGTATGGAAGGTCAATTAATCAATTTAGTGTAACAAAAAAAAGAGAAGATGAAGATCGTAACAGGACAAAACGAATTTTTTAAAGGTATTCCGCAGATCAGGTATGAAGGTAATGAAACCGACAATCCCCTGGCATTCCGCTGGTACGATGAAAATAAAATGGTAGCAGGAAAGACCATGAAAGACCACCTGCGTTTTGCCTGCGCTTACTGGCATTCTTTCGTGGGCAGCGGTGCCGATCCTTTCGGGGAGCCCACGCATATCTTTCCCTGGGATAAAAAAACAGACGCGGTGGAAAAAGCAAAAGATAAGGCCGATGCCGCATTTGAGTTCATCACCAAATTGGGCTTACCCTTTTATTGTTTTCACGATGTGGATGCTGTAGAATATACCAATGATGTTGCCGGTAATGAAAAAAGATTACAGGCAATCACTGCTTATTTAAAACAAAAGCAGGATGAAAGCGGTGTAAAACTCTTATGGGGTACCGCCAACCTGTTCTCAAACAGGCGATACATGAATGGGGCCGCCACCAACCCCGACTTTCAGGTACTGGCCCATGCGGGCGCACAGGTAAAGGCTGCCCTCGATGCCACGATTGCATTGGGCGGAGAGAACTATGTTTTCTGGGGAGGCCGGGAGGGGTACATGAGCCTGCTCAACACCAATATGAAAAGGGAGAAAGAACATTTTGCAAGGTTCCTTCATACGGCAAAAGATTATGCAAGGAAAAATGGATTCAAAGGAAAATTCTTCATTGAGCCCAAACCCTGCGAACCTTCCAAACACCAATACGATTACGATTGCGAGACCGTGATCGGTTTCCTTCGCCAGCACGACCTGCTGAATGATTTCAGCCTGAACATAGAAGTGAACCACGCCACCCTGGCCGGGCATACTTTCCAGCACGAACTGCAGGTGGCAGCTGATGCTGGTTTGCTCGGAAGCATGGATGCCAACCGCGGCGATTACCAGAATGGATGGGATACCGACCAGTTCCCTAATAATATCAATGAGCTGACAGAAGCCATGCTGGTGATCCTGGAAGCAGGAGGCTTTAAAGGAGGCGGCATCAACTTCGATGCTAAGATCCGGAGGAATTCCACCGATCCGCAAGACCTCTTCCATGCACACATCGGCGGGATGGATTCTTTTGCCCGGGCCCTGATCGTTGCAGATAATATCCTTCAGAAATCGGAATATAAAAAAATAAGGGCAGAACGTTATGCCTCTTTCGACGATGGAAAAGGCAGGGAATACGAAGCAGGCAAACTATCACTGGAAGACCTGCGGAATTATGCAATTGAACATGGAGAGCCTGCCGTGAGAAGCGGAAGACAGGAGTACCTGGAAAATATCATCAACCGGTATATATAGAATAACAATCAATAAAACCAACACTATGCATTTCTTAGGTCCCATCGACTGGATATTCGTCATTCTTTACCTGGTGGTCATCGCCGGTGTATCCATATGGAGTATCCGTAAGAGCAAAGAAACCACCTCCGATTACTTTCTTGCGAACCGCAACCTGGGCTGGTTTGTAATAGGCGCTTCCATCCTGGCATCCAATGTGGGATCGGAACATATAGTAGGCCTGGCAGGCTCTGCCGCCAAATCTGGAACCGTACTGGGCCATTATGAACTGCATTCTTATATAGTATTGATACTCGGCTGGGTATTTGTTCCCTTTTACATGCGCAGCATGGTGTATACCATGCCCGAGTTCCTCGAAAGAAGATTCAATCCCCAGGCAAGAAGGTTATTATCCATCATACAGCTTTTCAGTTATGTT
This sequence comes from uncultured Ferruginibacter sp., assembly GCA_964645235.1. Classification (GTDB taxonomy): domain Bacteria; phylum Bacteroidota; class Bacteroidia; order Chitinophagales; family Chitinophagaceae; genus Ferruginibacter. The sequence continues at coordinate 18,466 of CAZYAT010000047.1, forward strand.
ATCGCCAAGGCATCGGTGACCATTTTTGCAGGAGCGCTGGTTTTTAATCAGTTCCTTGGAGTAGACTTCTGGACAGGCGCCATCATTCTGGTTGTTGTTACCGGCGTATATACCGTGATGGGCGGCTTACATGCAGTGATGTATACCGAAGCGATCCAGGCGATCGTACTCTTGCTGGGCTCCCTGGTATTACTGGTATTCGGGTTAAAGGAAATCGGAGGGTGGGATAACCTGATGAATGCTGTTCCGAAAGAACAACTCAATATGTTCCGTTCCATGAGCGACCCTGACTATCCATGGCTGGGCATCTTGTTTGCTTCCCCGATAGTAGGGATCTGGTACTGGTGTACCGATCAGCACATAGTTCAGCGTTGCCTGGCCGCACGGGATGAAAAGCAGGCAAGGCGGGGAACCATCTTTGCTGCATACCTGAAACTGATGCCCTTCTTTATTTTCCTTATCCCGGGCCTGATCGCTTATGCGCTTCACTCACAGGGTAAACTGGAGATGACAGATACCAATGCTGCTTTTCCTGAAATGGTAAAACAGATCATGCCGGTAGGATTGAGAGGCTTGTTGGCAGGAGGCTTACTGGCCGCCCTGATGAGTTCACTGGCATCGGTGTATAATGCATGCTCTACGTTGTATACGATCGATATTTATAAAAAACAACATCCCGAAGCAAGCGAAAAAAAACTGGTGAGGGTAGGACGCATCGCGACGGCCATCATTGTACTGCTCGGGATGGCATGGATACCGTTGATGGGCCGCATTTCAAGCGGCCTGTACGATTACCTGCAAAGTGTGCAATCTTACCTGGCGCCACCGATCGCTGCGGTGTTCTTATTCGGTGTGTTCTTCAAACGGCTGAATGCAAAGGGGGCCTACTCGGCCATGGTAGCCGGCTTTATCGTTGGCTTGCTGAAACTAACCCTGCAATTGGTCCAGAACGATCTGCCCGGGGGCGGCTTATTGCACCAGTTTGCCACCATCAACTTCCTTTATTTCTGTATATACCTGTTCCTCTTCTCAGTTACTGTAATGGTGGTTGTCAGCTTGGTTACCCCCAGGCCAACCGAGGAACAGATCAACGGCCTCACGTTTGCCACAACAGTGGCAGAGGACAAGGCAGCCAGCCGGGCAAGCTGGAATAAATGGGATGTGGTATTGTCGCTGATCGTTGTGGCTTTTATTGTTTCTGTATTTCTTTATTTCTCACCATTAGGCGTAGCCGGATAAAATGATGAACCTTAAAAAAACAATCATAGTTCTTTTTTCTGCTGCATGCACATTGAATCTGTATGCACAGCAACCAGCGTATAAGAACAGGGCACTCAGCCCGGAAGCAAGGGCGAAGAATTTATTAAGCCTGATGACACTCGATGAGAAGATCATGCAGACCCAATGTTTGTGGATACAGAAATCGAGGATACTGGATGCAAACGGTGATTTCGATGAAGCCAAAGCGAAAGAGGCGCTGAAGAACGGGCTGGGTGAACTGGGTAGGCTGAATGAAAATGCAGGGCCCAACAGTTCGGGATATCACCCGAAACAGGCGGCAGAGCTGTATAATAAAATACAGCACTATTTTGTTGAGAAAACAAGACTGGGCATCCCGGTGATGACGCATGAAGAATCCCTGCATGGTCAGCAAACACAGGATGCGACCAACTTTCCTGTTCCCATAGGCCTCGCCAGCACCTGGAACGAGAAGCTGATGGCAGAAATATTTTCCAATATTGCGGAAGAGGTTCGTGCAAGAGGTGGTCACCAGGTGTTGGCACCCGTAGTAGACATCACCCGCGATCCCCGCTGGGGAAGGACCGAAGAGACACTGGGAGAGGATCCGTACCTGGTTTCGCGGCTGGCCGTTTCACAGGTAAAGGCTTACCAGGGCGATGCAGTATACCTGGACAAAAAACATGTAGCTGCCACACTTAAGCATTTCGGCATACATGGTCAAAGCGAAGGAGGCATCAATGTTTCACCAAGTAATATCGATGAACGTACCGCAAGGGAGATATTCTTTAAGTCCTTTGAGGCCTGTGTGAAAGAAGGCAAGGCAATGAATGTGATGGCTACCTATAATGAACTCTGGGGATTGCCGGCGCATATCAATAAATATCTACTGACGGATATCTTACGAAAGGAATGGGGCTTCAAAGGGGTGGTGGTATCAGACTACTTTGCTGTCAGGGATGTGAGTACGCTGCATAAGATAACACCCACATACGATGAGGCAGGTTATTTGGCTTATAAGGCAGGGATCGACCTGGAAACCCCCGACCCCGATGGTTTTGTAAACCTGAAAAAATATGTGAATGAAGGTAAAATATCGATCGCCGAACTGGACGCTGCTGTTACGAGGATACTTGTCGCAAAATTCCGCCTTGGATTATTTGATGATCCGTATGTCGATCCTGAAAATGCGGAAAAGATCGTGGGCAGCGCCTCAAAAAGAGCCATTGCCCATAAAGCAGCACAGGAAGCCATGGTGTTGCTGAAGAACGATAATAATTTTCTTCCTCTCGACAGGAATAAAGTGAAGACCATTGCACTCATCGGTCCTAATGCTGACAAATGCTTACTTGGCGGTTATTCAAGCAAACCCCGTGTTTGTATCTCTCCCCTGCAGGCGATCAGGGAAAGATACGGCAATGATATCAGGGTATTGTATGCTGAAGGTGTCAGACTCACCGATAAGAATAACTGGTTTGCGGATACGATCAGCCTCGCCAATAACGGCGATGTTAAAGCAAAGATCGCCGAAGCAGTGGAAGTGTCGAAACAGGCCGATGTCGTTGTGTTGTTTGTTGGCGGTAATGAAAGCATGAGCCGTGAAGGCTGGGGTACCGAACACCTCGGCGACCTGCCTTCGCTGGAATTATTGAACGGGCAGGATGAACTTATAAAAGCTGTTGTGGCAACAGGTAAACCAACCTGTGCATTTGTAAACAGCGGCCCTCCTTTGAGTATTGGCAATCTTGTTGACGCGGTGCCTGCCGTGATGCAATGCTGGTACCTGGGCCAGGAAGGCGGGTATGCCATGGCAGAGGCGCTTTTTGGGGATATCAACCCAAGCGGCAAGCTGCCGATCTCGTTTCCAAGAACAACCGGGCACATTCCTGCCTATTATAATTATAAGCCATCAGCACGCAGGGGATACAATCTTGGTTTTACAGTAAGTCCCCTGTTCGCTTTTGGCCATGGGTTAAGCTACACCAGCTTTGGGTATAACAACCTGAAACTATCTTCTTCCCGGATGAAAATGGATGGAACCGTAACCGTAAGCGTGGATGTAAGAAACACAGGTAACAGGGCTGGTGCCGAAGTGGTGCAGATGTATATCCGCGACGATTATTCTTCCGTCACCAGGCCGGTGAAAGAGCTGAAAGGGTTCAGGAAGGTATGGCTTGATCCGGGTCAAACACAAACGGTTAATTTTACGATCAGCAAAGAACAGCTTTCTTTTTATGATGTGAACATGAGGTGGATCGCAGAACCGGGAGATTTCACCGTGATGGTGGGTACCGCATCGGATAAAACAGAAAGCATAAAATTCACCCTGGTAAAATAGATAGAAGTACGATCTATGATGATGGAGCAAACGATGCGTTGGTACGGGCCAAACGACCCGGTTAAACTGGCAGATATCAGGCAGGCCGGATGTACCGGTGTGGTAACGGCATTGCACCAGGTGCCCGTTGGCGAAGTATGGACCGTTGCTGCCATCAACGAAAGAAAGAAGCTCGTTGAAGATGCCGGGTTAACCTGGACGGTGATTGAAAGCCTGCCGGTGCACGAAGACATAAAAAAACAAACCGGCAACTACCGGCAATTTATTGATAACTACAAAACAAGTTTACGCAATGCGGCGGCCTGCGGCCTGAAAGTGGTCACCTACAACTTTATGCCCGTACTTGATTGGTTAAGAACAGATATTTCCTATACCATGCCCGATGGAAGCAAAGCACTTTACTTTGAGCGATCTGCTTTTATTGCATTCGACCTGTTTTTATTGAAGCGGCCGGATGCGGAAAAAGATTATACAATGGAGGAGATCGATAAAGCGAAGGAGCGGTTTAGGAAGATGAATGAGGTGGAAAAGGAAAAACTGTTTCATAATGCCATGCTTGGCCTGCCGGGCAGCGATGAAGCATTCACGGCGGAACAGGTGCTTGCTGCACTAAAGACATACGAGGGCCTCAATGCAAGGCAACTGAAACAACACCTTTTTTATTTTTTGAAACAGGTGATTCCTGTGGCTGAAGAATGCGGATTGAAAATGGCCATCCACCCCGATGATCCACCGTACCCGATACTCGGCTTACCAAGAATTGTCAGCACCGAAGAAGATGCACTCGATATCATACATTCTGTTCCTTCCCCCGCAAATGGTTTTTGCTTCTGCACCGGCTCATTTGGCGCCAGGGCCGATAATCACCTCGTGAGTATGATCCAGCGTTTCTCGGATAATATCCATTTCCTTCACCTGCGCAATACCAAACGGGATGAAGAAGGAAATTTCTATGAAGCAGATCACCTTGCCGGTGATGCCGACATGTATGCCATTGTGAAAGAAGTGGTGCGGATGATGAAACGACGTAACGTTTCCATACCCATGCGCCCCGACCATGGGCACCAGATGCTGGATGACCTGGGGAAAAAGACTTACCCCGGGTACAGTGCCATCGGGCGTTTGCGGGGGCTGGCGGAATTGAGAGGACTTGAGTTAGGTATCAGCCGTTCACTCGAAGAGGCATAGATCAATAACCGAAAGATCACCAAATAATGAAGAGGATCGTAAAAGAAATATTTGGGAAATATGCGGATAAAGAGATTTACCGGTTCACCCTTATTAATCAAAAGGGGAACTCGGTTTCGGTCATCAACTATGGCGCAACGATCACATCCTGGATAATACAGCAAAAAGAAGGTTCCTCCCGGAATATCGTGGTCGGGTCGGACGACCTTCAGGCATACCTGGCAGATACCGCTTATTTTGGAAGTACCGTTGGCAGGTACGCTAACCGTATTGCGAACGGAAGCTTTTCAATCAACGGCCACAAATACCGGCTGGCCCGCAATGACGGGGAGAATCACCTGCATGGCGGGTACAAGGGATTTGATAAAGCGGTTTGGGATGCTGAGATAACAGGGGAAGAGGAACCTGTTCTCCGGTTGCATTATCTCAGCCGGGATGGAGAAGAAGGCTACCCGGGAAACCTGGATGTATGGACAGAGATAGGGTATACCGATGATGATGAGCTGGTAATCGCTTATACGGCCTCGACAGATAAGCCCACGCCTGTTAATATCACCAACCACTGTTATTTCAACCTGGCAGGAAATACAGAGGGAGGCATTCTCGAGCATTCCCTCCGGCTGAATGCCGATTACTTCACCCCTTTGAACGAACACCAGATACCCACCGGCAAACTGGTTTGTGTGCATGATACACCTAATGACTTCAGGAAGTGTAAACCGATCCGGACCGATATTGATCAGGCGAAACCGGAGGGCTATGATCACAATTTTGTTTTAAACAAGAATGGAAGTGCACTCTCGTTGGCTGCAACGCTTACCGATCCTTCCAACGTGTTGATGCTGTCTGTTTTCACCACTGAGCCCGGATTACAACTCTATACCGGCAACCTGCTTGACGGAAGTTTTAAGAACAGGGATGGCAAACCGGTAACCAAATACGGGGCCCTTTGCCTTGAAACACAACACTACCCGGATTCTCCCAACCAGCCTGCGTTTCCTTCCACGATATTGTCTCCCGGGAATAAATATTTTTCAAAGACTGTTTATAAGGTCTCAACGGAATAAAAGAAGCAGCAGGATCATGATTTCAATATTCCTGATCCCTTGTTTCCTGTCTGTGCGGGTAGGTCCTGCATTCATCAGCTCAGCGAAATGCTCCAGCTTAGTTCGTACTCATTCTTCTTCCTGGTGGTGCAGCTGAATAAAAAACTGGTTATGTAAGGTATCCTGATGCGTTGCGTTTCATTGTAATCAAATTCCACCCTTCCGCTGATGTATGACTCTACAGAAGAGGTATGAACCGGGCTCCAGTATGGAGCCGGCATCTTCGTTGTATGCCTGGTATCGTAATGACGGGTGGCCAGTTTTTCGATAATATTTTCCATCATTTCGGGATGGTCAACCGAGGCGGTGAGGTGTAGATCCTTTTTCATATCCTGGATTTTTAACGGTGAGTAAGATCGTTTCCGTTCTTACCCATTAGATGCAGGAATGGAGTACGATATTAAAAAGGTTTTGTTAAAGGCATGAAAGGGATTGTTAAGAAGGTTGATTGATGAACAGGGAACGGGATGTTTTTAAAAATCGTCTTCGTTATTCTGTAAATAAAAAAGCCTCCGCAGGTAGCGAAGGCGTTAAAGCTGTAGGGGAAGGGTTCGAACC
>CAZYAT010000048.1:0-24609 GCA_964645235.1 uncultured Ferruginibacter sp.
GCTCAGGGCGACGGATCTCGAGGATGTTGATCTGCACATCATCCTTACCGCACAGCTTTTTCAGCTCTTCTTTGATCCTGTCCACTTCTCCACCGCCTTTACCGATGATGATACCTGGTTTTGACGTGTGAATGGTAACGATCAGTTTATTCAGCGTACGCTCAATGACGATCTTGGAGATACCGCCTTTGTTGATACGAGCATTCAGGTAATTTCTGATCTTATTGTCTTCGATCAGTTTCTTCGGATAATCCGTTTTACTTGCAAACCAGTTACTGTCCCATCCACGGATGATCCCCAACCTGGCACCTATCGGATTTGTTTTTTGACCCATATTATTGGTTAATTCTTTTTATAAATTAATTATTGGTTGCTTTAGTATCTACCACAACAGTGACGTGGTTGCTGCGCTTGCGCACCCGGTAACCACGGCCTTGCGGGGCCGGGCGCATGCGCTTGATCACACGGGCACCGTCTACCATTACCTGCTTTACCACCAGCCCTGTTTCATCGCCTCCTTCATTTTTCTGTTTCCAGTTATTGATGGCCGACAAAACCAGTTTGCGTAAAGGAACAGCCGGGTGTTTCGGATTGTGCTCCAAAACGGCCAGAGCCTTTTCAACCTCCATACCACGGATCAGGTCTACCAGCAAACGCATTTTGCGTGGCGACGTGGGGTAATTATTCAATTTTGCTACTGCTTCCATTTTATTTAGTTATTGGTTGAAGGTTACCGGATGTGAGTTTGGTACTTCCACCTGCCACCTTCAGCTTTAATTATGCGATTTTCTTACTTGAGTGACCCTTGAACTGACGGGTAGGCGCAAACTCACCCAGTTTGTGTCCCACCATGAACTCGGTTACATAAACCGGGATGAATTTGTTCCCGTTATGCACTGCGAATGTGTGACCAACAAAATCAGGGGTGATGGTGCTCCTGCGGCTCCAGGTCTTGATTACTCCTTTTTTTCCTTTTCCTTCGTTAACAGCCAGAACTTTTTCATTCAGCTTTGTTTCTACGTAAGGTCCTTTTCTTAATGAACGAGCCATGTTTTATTTTTTTGTTGATTTGTCGACCGCTTCAGCGGAAAACCATTTTAACATTTATTAATTAGTTACTTAATTTCTTTCCGTTCCTGCGCTGGATGATCATCTTATCTGATCCTTTTCCTCTTGTGCGGGTGATCTCACCTTTTGCATATTTACCCTTACGGCTGCGCGGGTGACCACCGGAAGCCCTTCCTTCACCACCACCCATGGGGTGATCTACCGGGTTCATGGCTACGGCCCTGTTGCGAGGGCGGATGCCTTTCCAGCGGTTGCGGCCGGCCTTACCCATGCTTTCGAGATTATGATCGCTGTTGCTGACAACACCTACTGTTGCGTAACAGTTGATCAGCACTTTCCTTAATTCACCACTCGGCATTTTCAGGATAGCGTATTTTTCTTCTTTATTGCTCAGCTGGGCTGAAGTACCGGCACTACGTACCAGGATACCGCCGTGGCTTGGTTGCATTTCAATGTTATGCACATTGGTACCAAGCGGCATGTTTTTCAGCATCAGGGCGTTTCCTAATTCAGGGGCCACATCATCACCGCTTAATACGGTTTGTCCAACCTGCAGACCTTGCGGTGCAATGATGTAACGTTTTTCACCATCTGCATAAGCCAGCAGGGCGATGAAAGCGGTACGGTTTGGATCGTATTCGATCGTCTTCACCACTGCGGGGATATTTTTCTTATCACGCTTGAAGTCCATGACACGGTACATGGTTTTGTTCCCGCTTCCCATGTAGCGCATAGAGCGGCGTCCCTGGGCGTTACGCCCGGCTGTACTTTTTTGCTTTTCGAGCAATGATTTTTCAGGTACGTTGGTGGTAACCTCTTCGTATGCATTTCCGATCCTCCACCGTGTTCCTGCTGTTGTTGGTTTGTATTTCCTTAATGCCATTTTAAAAACTTTTATTTGTCAAAACTTTGCGGTGCTGACCACCATTCATTTGATTATTAAATACTGCTGCCGTAGAGGTCAATGGTTTCCCCCTTGGCAACGGTCACAATCGCTTTCTTCTTTGAAGGCTTACGGCCCACAATGAATCCGGCTTTGGTGTAGCGTGCTTTTGCTTTTGAAGGAACAACGATGGTGTTCACATCATCCACCTGCACACCGTAAAAACTTTCTACAGCCTTCTTAATTTCCAGTTTGTTGGCTTTCTTATCCACCACAAAAGAATAGCGGTTGGATTTTTCAGCCTGCTTGTTGGCTTTTTCTGATAAGATCGGCTTTATTAGTACGTCAGACAGTTTCATGTCTCTTGATTTTTAATGTTAGTTTTATTTCTCTTACGCTTCAACTCCTTCCTCAGTAAATATCTTGGCTGCACCTTCCGTCATTACCAGTACACTTGCATTCAGGATATCGTAGGTGTTCAGGTCACTCAGAAGTGTTCCGGTAACCGTGGGTACATTGCGCAAGCTCAAATACAGGTTATCGTTGTACTCAGGTAACACAACCAGGGTCTTCTTGCCGGCTATGTTCAGGTTGCTGAGGATACCGGTGAAGGCTGCTGTCTTAGGGGCATCCATTTGCACATCTTCCAGCACCACTATCGCATTATCCTTTGCTTTGTAGGAAAGGGCGCTCATCTTGGCGAGGTCTTTCACCTTGCGGTTCAATTTAATATCGTAACCATGGGGCTTGGGCCCGAAGATGGTACCACCACCTTTGTACAGCGGGTTACGGAGATTACCCTTACGGGAACCGCCGGTACCTTTCTGCTTGTGCAATTTCTTTGAAGAGCCGTGCACTTCCATACGGGTCTTTACCTTGTGCGTACCCTGGCGTTGAGCGCCCTGGTATTGCTTAACAGCCAGGTAAATGGCGTGGTCGTTTGGTTCGATACCGAATATCTCTTCCGGTAACTCAACCGTTCTACCGGTCTTCTTTCCTTCTTTATTTAAAACATCTACTTGCATTGTATTGATCATTTAAATTCCCGAACGAACCAGGAAGTTATTTTTGAATTAAAACAATTGAACCGTTATGGCCCGGAACCGATCCGCTGATCAGGATATAGTTCTTTTCAGGGAAGATCTTCACCACTTTCAGGCCCTTCATGGTCACCCTGTCCTGGCCAAGACGGCCTGCCATGCGCATCCCTTTGAATACACGGCTGGCATCGGATGAGTTACCGATCGAACCCGGGGCACGCTGACGGTCGTGCTGACCGTGCGACTGCTGGCCAACACCACCAAATCCATGACGCTTTACAACACCCTGGAAACCCTTACCCTTGGTTGTACCTACCACTTCCACCTTTTCACCTTCGGTAAAAATGTCTACAGTGATGGTTTCACCAACATTCTTGTCAATTTCGCTATCGCGGATTTCTTTTACGAAACGTTTGGGAGAGGTTTGCGCTTTGGAGAAATGATTAACCTCTGATTTGGTGGAGTGCTTTTCCTTTTTATCGCCGAACGCGATCTGGAGCGCATTGTAGCCGTCTGATTCAACGGTCTTTTTCTGAGTAACCACGCATGGTCCTGCCTCAATGATCGTTACGGCTGTTTGCTTGCCGGCAGCATCGAAGACACTGGTCATGCCGATCTTCTTTCCAATAATACTTTTCATTGTATCTTATTTATATCCAGCGCTCCTTTACATGAAAGAGTTAGATGTTCATTATTTTTTCTTTTTAAGAGCTTACCTGTTGCTTCCCGAATAGGTTCGGGAGTTCATCAGGCCTTGATCTCAACATCCACACCACTTGGCAGGTCCAGCTTGCTCAGTGCATCCACTGTGCGGCTGCTGCTGGTGTAAATGTCCAGTAAACGCTTATGTGTACAGAGTTGGAATTGCTCACGCGCTTTCTTATTTACGTGAGGAGAACGCAGAACGGTGAAGATTTTCTTGTGCGTTGGCAAAGGAATAGGACCTGTTACCACGGCACCCGTGCTGCGTACAGTTTTTACGATCTTTTCAGCTGATTTATCCACCAGGTTGTGGTCGTAAGACTGCAGTTTGATTCTGATTCTCTGTGACATATAAAAAGAACTTTTAAAATACCTTTTTTTAATTTGGAGTGCAAAGGTAGGGGTTGGCATGTAAACAGCAAAGGAAAGACAGAAGTTTTTTTAAAAAACACCAGTGTGACTTTGCCGCTACGGAGAAGAAGGGATTTTTTATGCGGAAGAAGGCAGGTTAATTCTTTTGAGATACACTGCCACCGCTGCTTTCCGACTTGCTAACGGTTGCCCCGCCCCGGTAATTAACACTACCGCCACTGCTGGCCTGGGCGTCCAGGTTAATGCTTGCATGCACCTGGGCGTCTGCCCCACTGCTTACCTGCACCTTTGTATTCTCACTCAGCAGCTCATACGACCTGATATTTGCCCCGCTGGATGCCTGTGCGTGATAAGTACGGGTGCGGCCACGAAGATGAACCGTACCGGCACTGCTGGCATCGGCTTCAACCTCCGGAGCATCCACATCTGCCTGAATATCAGCAGAACTGGAAGCATTGAAAGTAAGTCTGTTATCAGACTTAAGGAGATCCAGTATATCCACCCGGGCGCTGGCCGACGCATGAACACGAGTTATGGATGGGGTTGTGACATATACTTTCATATGCACGTCGTGGTAGTTATGCATGCCCTCGGTCCTTATTTTAAGTGTATTACCCGAAACACGGGTTTCGATGTGTTTCATAATATTATCATCTGCCTCCACAACGAGTTTGGAATCGGGACCGATCTTCACTTCCACATCAAAATCCCCACCTACAGAAATGCCTGTGAAACTTTCCACCGACCGGTTCTCGGTGATGATGTCCCCGCTACCTCTTGTGTAATCGCAGGAGAAGAAAATAAAAGCAACTGAGAAGAATAGCAATGCTTGTTTCATGGCGTAAAAGTTTACGTAAATATAATCATTCCATTCGTCTGTGCGGGCAGTAAGTGGGTAAAATCCTGCCGGTAATTGATTACCTTCGCAGCCTACTATGACAGAAAAGATTCTCATTCTTGATTTTGGTTCCCAATACACACAATTGATTGCCCGGACTGTCAGGGAAGCAAATGTTTATTGTGAGATCATTCCTTTCAATAAAGAAATTTCATACGGCGCCGAATTAAAGGGCATCATCCTGGGCGGTTCTCCTTTTTCAGTTAATGAAGAGAATGCTCCTGTTGTTGACATCAAGTCCATGACACAGCATGTTCCTGTCCTGGGTATTTGCTACGGAGCACAGCTCACCGCTAAATTATATGGCGGCAGGGTGGAAAAAAGTGATAAGCGTGAATACGGCAGGGCCATCTTCAGTAAGATCAAGGAAGATACCCTTCTTCAACATGTATCCGAAAATTCACAGGTCTGGATGAGTCATAGCGATACCATCAAGGTACTACCAGAAGGCTGTGAACTGCTTGGTACCACAGAGAGCATCCCGGTGGCGGCGTTCCGCCATAATAATAATGGTACGTACCCGCTCTACGGACTCCAGTTTCACCCGGAAGTATACCATTCTTCCGAAGGCAAAATCATCTTAAAGAATTTCCTGGTGCATGTATGCGGATGCAGCCAGGACTGGACACCAGCCCATTTCATAACTGAAACCGTTGAAACACTCAAAACGCGTATCGGAAATAAAAAAGTCATTATGGGGTTAAGCGGAGGTGTTGACAGTACTGTTGCCGCCACGCTCATCAATAAGGCGATTGGCGAAAACCTCTATGGCATTTTTGTTGATAACGGCGTTTTGCGTAAGAATGAATTTGAAGATGTACTGAAGATATATAGCCAACTGGGCCTCCATGTAATCGGCGTAGATGCCAAACAGCATTTTTATAAAAAACTGGAAGGAAAAACAGATCCAGAGGAAAAAAGGAAAGCCATCGGTAATGCATTCATTGAGATATTCGACCAGGAAGCCCATAAGATCGAAGGAGTCGAGTTGCTGGGACAAGGAACGATCTATCCGGATGTGATCGAATCCCTGTCGGTACATGGACCATCGGCAACGATCAAATCGCATCATAATGTGGGCGGCCTGCCGGAAACCATGAAACTTGGACTGGTAGAACCATTACGTTCTCTTTTTAAAGACGAAGTAAGAAAAGTTGGATCAGAGCTGGGTATTCCCCACGAAATGCTTTACCGCCACCCCTTCCCCGGCCCAGGCCTGGGTATCCGGATATTGGGAGAAGTTACAGAAGAACGGGTACGGTTATTGCAAGAGGCAGATGCGATATATATTAACGGGTTGAAGAAACATAATCTCTATTCAAGTGTATGGCAGGCAGGTACCATCCTGTTGCCGGTAAAAAGTGTAGGGGTGATGGGAGATGAAAGAACTTATGAGTTCACGGTTGCACTGAGGGCCGTTACGTCGGTAGATGGTATGACGGCTGACTGGGCACATTTACCTTATGATTTCCTTGCGAACATTTCGAGCGAGATCATCAATAACGTAAAAGGTATCAACCGGGTGGTATATGATATAAGCAGCAAACCTCCCGCAACCATAGAATGGGAATAAAAGAATATAAACCGGACCGAAGTTTATGAAGAGGATTTTTTCAACGGTATTTATTGCAGCCTTTATCATTTTTTGCTCAACCGGCCTGTATGCACAAACCGATTCTGTTCAAAAAAATGACCCTGTTAAAATAGGCATATTCGCCCCCCTCTACCTCGATTCTGTTTTCAGCAACAATGTTTTCCGGTACAAGCAGAATCTGCCGAGGTTCATTATGCCTGCCGTCGATTTCGTTCGCGGCACCCAGCTCGCACTCGACAGCCTGCAATCCGGCAACGATTATATCCATGCAACCATTTACGACAGCAAATCGTACACACAACCCGTTTCATGGCTGATCCAGAATAAAAAACTCGATAGCCTCCAGCTCATCATTGGAAGTGTAAAGGACGCTGAGTATACGCAACTGGCTGCCTTTGCCCTGCAAAAAAATATCCCCTTCATATCGGCAACCTATCCAAACGATGCCGGTATAACAAAGAACCCTTTCCTGGTCATCGTTAACTCTACACTTCGCTCGCATTGCGAGGCCATTTATAGCTTTATACTGCAGAAACACGGAACAGAGAAAATATACCTGTGCAGGCAAAACGGCGTGCAGGAAGACATGGTGGCTTCCTATTTCAAACAGATCAATGAGCAGGAAGGTAAACCGCTGCTTTCTGTTGAAACGATCAACTTTGATGCAAATACACTCACAACTGCTTTTCTGAAAACAAAACTCGATAGTAACCAAAACAGCGTGCTGATCGGCGGAAGCCTGGACGAAACATTTGCAGGCAACATTTCAAAAGCCTGCGCAGAATTATTAAAAACCGGTTACCCGATCACGCTTATCGGGATGCCTACCTGGGATGGCTTTGCATCGGTCTTAAAGAAGAATAACCTTACCGATTTCCCCATTTACTATACCTCACCGTATTTCAATAACAAGACCGATGATTACAGCAAATGGGTAAGCGACACCTATAAAAAGAAATACAAAACACTGCCTGGGGACATGGTGTTCAAAGGATTCGAATCGGCCTATTTATTTATTAAGCTGATGGCGAAATACAAAGATGGTTTTATGAACAACATCAACGACCGGTCGTACCGGGTCATCTGCGATTACAACTTCCGTCCGGTAATGGTAAAAAAAGAAAACACCCTGCCGGATTATTTCGAGAACAAGCATCTTTATATCATCCGCCTGCTGAATGGAACGACTTCCAAAGCGTGGCAATAAAAAACCCGGAGATCCTCCGGGTTCACTAATATCCATTATTTAACAAGGTATTTCCGGTGCACCGTGTAAAGGATGATGAATAGTACCGGTATGATCGCAAAATATGCATACATCGTCTTGAAGAACACAGGCATGAAAATAGCCGAGCTAATATAGGGAAGCAATTCCCCGATCAACCATAACACATACCCTTCTTTTTTCAATTTCCGCATTTGCAATGCTCCATAAAAACAAAGAGCCACTGCCATCAAGCCTATTACCAAAAGCGGGATCCTGTTTTCATATGCCTTTGTCATCATCTCCTGCACCTCAGGCCCGGCAAGGTTTTTGGCCCATGATGGCCCCTCTGCCAGTTTCTCCTGGGCCTTCTCCATTTCTTCAAGCGCTTTTTTCCCGGAAAGGAATCCGCTTACGGTATTATAAAGTTCCAATGCACAGCCAATGAACGTTAATATGGTCAGTACATTCAACCCGGTTGGGAGTTTTTTTTCTTCGGTGAAGTTTTCCTGGTTCATGTTTTTTCTTTACAAGATAGAATCTTTGAACATTAAATCAAAGAAGGCCAAATTAAATTAATACCGGGAAACCCGGTCAATGACAGTTAATGTTTCCAGAAACTGGAAATATTGTTCTTACGAATCGAAACAGCAGGTTATAAACCCCGTCTTTTTATCTCCTTATTTATCAAACTCAGTTCGCGACCGGTTTGCCCGGAAACAGAACTGTTTTCCTGTGCCCTGCGCATGAGATACGGGATCACATCCTTGATTGGTCCGAAGGGCAGGTATTTACTCACCGAACACCCGGATTTTGCCAGGTTGAAAGTGATATTGTCACTCATCCCATACAACTGGGAGAAATGTACATGATGATGGTCGTGAGGCAAACCTTTTTTATCCAGGAGCTGCGTTGTATACAGGTTACTGTATTCATTGTGCGAGGCAACGATCAGGGCAATACGGTCGAGATGTTCTATGCAATATTCAACGGCAGCGTTATAATCCTTATCACAGGCCTCTTTGTCGGGCTGGATTGGTGATGGATAATTCATTTCTACAGCCCGTGCCCTTTCTTTCTCCATATAAGCCCCTCGTACCAGTTTTGCGCCCAGGATGAAATCACGCTCAACGGAAGCTTCGTAACAATCGATCAGGAATTTCAACCGGTCGTGGCGGTATAATTGCAGCGTGTTATACACAACAGCTTTTTTCCGGTTAAAAATATCCATCATCAGGATGGTCAATGCATCTACCGGGTCCTGTATCCACGTTTCTTCCGCATCGATGAGAACACCTACATTTTTCTTACCGGCTTCTTCACATACCTTTTGTGTACGTAACCGGATACGGTGCCATTCGTCCCTGTCATCAGCAGATAGATTGTTTACGGCTTTCAGGTATCTCTTGATCAGGGTACCCTCCAGCCTGTTCATTTCGGTATGCATTTTTTCAAGCAGGGCAAAGCGGGCAAAGCCGGTTACTTTGACACTCATGAACGGAATATTATCCTGGGTAGATGCATAATCGATCACCCGGATGAACTCGTCCCTGGCATGATCAAAATTATTTTCTCCTTCTTTCCCTTCCACCCCGTAATCGAGGATCACCTGTACATTATATTTCGAGAGTTTGTTTGCCACTTTTGCAGTCTGCTCCAGGGTTTCACCACCTACGAATTGCTGGAAAATGGTATTGCGTATGATCGTTCGGGTGAACGGAATGTGCCATTTGATAGCCACCGGGGTCAGGGTAAGCCCGGCTTTCACCAGCCAGGGTTTCCCCATCATGCTAAAAAGAAAATGTGCTTGTTTTAATTCGCTGTTCGATTTGGCAGCAAAGGCAGACTCTGTATTATCAAAGGAAATAGGTGCAGGCTCATTCATATAAAAAGCAATTCGTACAAACGAAATTCGAAAAACACGAACGAACTGCCAAATAATAGCAGCTAATTGATGTCATATTTTTTACTGATGGTGATACATTTAAAAAGGAAAACTGCAGATGACTCAACCTGTTGAGATCCCGGAGCGGGCATAAACCACTTATCTTTGCCAAAATTCCGAAGATGGATAAGAAAGTAAAAGAGTCGCTGGTTGTGATGACCGAGCTGGTACTGCCCAATGATACCAACACCTTTGGGAACCTGATGGGTGGCCGGTTGATGTACTGGATGGATATTGCGGCCGCCCTGGCGGCAATGAAACATTGCGGAGCCCCTGTAGTAACTGCTTCGGTTGATAATATTTCATTTGAAAGCCCGATCAAGCTGGGTAATGTCGTACACATCGAGGCCAGCCTCACCCGTTCGTTTAACAGCAGTATGGAAGTGCATTTGAACGTGTGGGGAGAGGATGCCATTCAGCAATACCGGTATAAAAGCAACGAGGCCTATTACACATTTGTGGCGCTCGACCCGAACGGCAAACCCCGCAAAGTGAACCAGGTGATCCCTGAAAAAGAAGAAGAGAAAAAACTGTACGACGGTGCTTTACGAAGAAGGCAATTGCGCCTGATACTGGGTGGTAAAATGAAACCCGAAGAAGCCGCAGAACTGAAGGCTCTTTTTGTAAAAGATTAATGAGGCAACACTTCTTTCCTGGTATTGGCGGCAGGCATGAATTTTTTGCTTTGCTCGATTGCATCCATGATCTCATCGAGTATCTTCTCTGTCGGCGCTTCAAAATCTATCTGCATCGGATCTTTAAACGTGATCGAAAGACCGGTCCCTTTCTTTATAAACTTCAACCCTTTCTTGTTAAAGGCGGTACTGAATCCATTTATAACAACGGGTATCACAATAGGTTTCTGGTGTTTGATGATGAAGGCAGTTCCTTTTCTTCCCGGAACAAAAGGGGTGGTCGTACCCTGTGGAAATGTGATGACCCAGTTATTATCGAGGGCCCTTGAAATCTTACGGGTATCGCTGGGATCAAGCCCCTTGCGGGTTTCCTGTGAATCTGAGACCCAAACCCTTTTGACCATGATCGAACCTGCCAGTGCAAATAATTTACTGAGCCAGTTCTTTTTCATCGTTTCTTCGGCCGATACAAACTGAACTCTTGTATATGGCCAAAGCAAATAATAAGGGAATCCAAGTTTCTTTTTTTTACCCCAGCTTACCGCACTGAAAACATGTAGCATAGCGATCACTTCAGCGAAATATGTTTGGTGGTTACTTACAAACAGTACGTTCTGCCGTGGAAGTTTTTTTAGTTTGTCCATTCCATTTACTTCCAGTTTGTTGATGAGGGCAAGCCCCGGGTAAGAGATACTGCCGACAAGGATATAGACAAGCTTCTTTATGAAAGGTGAATGTTTGATGCTGGTACGCCACTTACTCATTTATCGTTTTTTTTCGCTGCAGGTTAGTCGGTGCAATTTATATAATCTGGGTTTGAAATAACCAAATGTTCAACATCCACCACCAGTTTTTCAGCGCAGCTGCAATCACCAATGGCTATATTTGCAGCCATGAAGCTGAATACCGTGATCTTTGATATGGATGGCCTCCTGATCGATTCCGAACCGCTTTGGGAAGAAGCTGCAAAAGAAATGTTTTCCACTTACCAGATCCACCTCACCCCCCAGCAGTATGCGAAAACCACCGGGTTGCGTACAAAGGAATTCCTTCAATATTGGTTCATGCATTTTAAGATCGGGGAAGAACGTTTACAGGAAGCAGAAGGCTGCATCGTGAACCGGGTAGTGGAACTGGTAAAAGAAAAAGGCAAACCTTTACC
The DNA here is from genome assembly GCA_964645235.1 of uncultured Ferruginibacter sp. Lineage (GTDB taxonomy): Bacteria > Bacteroidota > Bacteroidia > Chitinophagales > Chitinophagaceae > Ferruginibacter. The sequence goes on from CAZYAT010000048.1 coordinate 11,504, forward strand.
GGGCGTGTCTTATATATTCGATTTCTTTAAGGAAAGAGGGTTTCAATTCGGGCTGGCCACCTCATCTGCCCCGGCACTCATTGATGAAGTGGTAAGAATACTTGGGATACAGGATGACTTAAAAGCCATTTCTTCGGCGGATAATTTGACTTACGGTAAACCGCACCCGGAAGTATACCTGAACTGCGCAGGCCAATTGTCTGTCAATCCCCGCCAGTGCATCTGTTTTGAAGATTCGTTCAATGGAATGATCGCTGCAAAAGCCGCCAGGATGAGGTGCGTTATCATACCCGAACCTTCCGGTTTTGGCCGGACCATATGGGATGCAGCCGACCTAAAACTTGCTTCCCTGAACGATTTTGATGAAGGGGCACTAAAAAAAATTAAGGGTAACTGATTATTTTATGCGGGAAAATTATACATTTGACTACCGGATAACTGAATTCACTTTCTTTACTTAAAAAAACAAACACGATGAAAAAATTACTACTAGCATTTATAATCATGATGGGAATCGGAACAGCCGCTTCTGCTCAAACTTCTGAGGCCCTGAATGCAAAGAAAGAAGCCATCAAAAAGCAGGAAGCACAACCAAGTTTTACTACCGCCGAGCCGATGCAAACAAAAGAAGAAGCCAAGCCTGCCGAGCCCGTAGCTGCAGATAAAGCCGCACCGGTAAAAGTGGCCGAAGAGCCTAAAAAAGCAGCCCAAACCCCTGCTGCTCCAAAAAAGAAGAATAGCTAAGCCCTTTACAGGCATTAAAAATATAATGTTTTCGCCCCCTTTTAAAGGGGGTTTTTTATTGCCTGTACATGTACCGATCCAGGAGTGTGGACCATCTGAAAAACAAGATGTTCCGGCGAAAACGGCCACTTCATTAACCGTCGGTTTCGGGGGTCAAAAAAAAGGGGCAAAAATTACTTAATTTAAAGTTAAAGTTGTTACCTTTAAAAATCTTTCTGACTAACTGCAAAAGCCGGATATCCTTTCCCGCTATTTGTATTTGGTTATTTTCATCAAACTAAAACATTTATTATGCACAAAAAAACTACTTTAAGAGACCTTAAAGTGTTGTTGCTCAAAACGATCCTTCCGGTTCTTGTTTTGACCACTTCATTTTATGTCGCGAGTGCACAGAATGTTGTTTCTCCTCCTAAGAAAGATGGGAAGAAAGCAAAAAGTTCTGTCGTCACTTACACTCCCGGGTTGACCAAAGAAATGGTTAAAGCCAACAGGAGTTTGTTGCCGGGTGCTGCCAATGCAGTCACGGCAATGCCCACCGATGTTCCTGCGATCAACAAGCAGTTAGCCGAAAAGATGGCTGCTATCAAGCAGGTTCATGGTGAGAGCTTCGTAAGTACTCCCACCCCTCCGTCTACAAACCTCATCAACGATGTTTGTACATTCAACGGAAGTTTAGGCCCGGGTGATGGTACAATTGCAAACCGTATTGTACGTAATGGTGTTGGTTCAACTTGTGCCGCTCCGAAAGCCTGTCCGGGTCAAAACGGAACTGGCCCAGTATATTACGACACTTACACGATGCAGAACCTGACCTGTGCCTCTCAATGCGTTACTGTAACGTATGAGAACACCGGAGGTAATGGCGACGTTTTTGTTGTTGCCTATAACGGAAGTTTTAACAATGCCAACGTTTGTACCAACTACATGGCGGATGGCGGAAGCAGTGTTCCTGTTGGCTTCCCGCCGATCACTTACACATTCACAGTTCCTGCTAATGCCACTATCGTTTTCGTGGCAGGTGGTGTGGGTAACCTGACTGCTATGACAGGCTACAAGATCACCGTAACGGGTTTGAACTGTACACCTCCTCCTCCTTGTACTCCGATCGGACCATCAGTATTGTCTTTAATGCCTGGTCCATCAATACCGGTTCAAACTTTCAACCAAACATTCACAACAGCCATTCCTTTACCTGCCGGCTGGGCTTCTCAGAACCTCAGCAGCCCATTGGGTGTTACCGGCTGGTTCCAGGGAAATACCGGCGTGTTTCCAGGCAATACCCCTCCGGGATACATTGCTGCTAACTTCAACAACGGTTCAGGCCTTGCTACCATCAGCAACTGGCTGTTCATGCCGGCTGTTACTTTGAAAAATGATGATACCCTTTCATTCTATACCCGTACCACCTCCGGTGTATTCCCCGACAGGTTACAGGTAAGGATGAACACAACCAACCAGGGTGTGAATGTGGGTGCCACTTCTACCAGTGTGGGTGATTACAGCACGTTGTTGCTCGATATCAACCCAACCTATACAAGCACGGGTTACCCAACCGGCTGGACACAATTCAAGATCCCTCTGTCTGGTTTACCCGCAGGTGGTGTTGCCGGCCGTCTTGCATTCCGCTATTTTACTGAGAGCGGTGGCCCATCAGGCGCCAACTCTGATTATATCGGTATCGATGACGTTGTTTATACTACCACAGTTCCGGGTCCTCCGCCAACAACTTGTACAGGTTCTACCACCTGTCTCCAGGTTAATATCGCCGGAGGTAACCCAGGTGCAACCTATAACCTCGTGATCAATGCGGCCCCGGGTGGTAACTTCAATGTGAGCAACTATACCAGCGGCGATTGCATCCCTGTAACACCAGCAGGTGCTACTACTTACAGCCTTGTTTCTGTGATCGATGCTTCTAATCCTTGCTGCGTAGGTACCGGTAACAGCGGTACTGCTACCATTACACCGTTGCCAGCAACTATTACACCGATCGCAATACAGGCCAATCCAACCGGCCCGCTTTGCGCTGGTGATCCAACCTTGCTGACCGTGATCGGTGCTCCGGGTGCCGCATCATTCACAAGTGGTGGTTTGACCATCCCATCATCTGGTACTGCTGCCCCATATCCATTACCATTAGTTGTTTCAGGCTTGCCTGCTGGTGCTACTGTGTCATCAGTAAGGCTGAATGCCCTGAACCATACATGGACAGGTGATATCGATGTGGCCATTACCGGTCCTACCTTCGTTGGAGGTGGCAACATTCAGGCTGCTATGCTCTTGTCTGATCTGGGTAATGATGCCAATGATGATGCGGTTAACTGTAACCTCACATTCAGCGATGCTGCTGCCGGTTTCGTTCCTAACCAGAACCCGATCCCAAGCGGTACGTACAGGCCAACCAATAATGGTGCAGTGAATGATATCATGCCGGCCCCAGGTCCAAACCTCAACGTTGCCAACCCAGTGCTTACTGCATTGAATACGGCTACCATGAACGGTACCTGGAACCTGTGGATCAACGACCAGGTTGGTGGTGATGCAGGTAACCTTGCCAGCTATACCATCAATTTCGTATGGCCTCCAGCCCCAGCCCCTGTAGGATGGACATTCTTATGGTCTCCTGCAGCAGGCTTAAGCTCTACGACTACCAACCCTGTTGCGGCGTCTCCGTCATCAACCAGGACATATACGGTAGTTGGTACTGCCCCGGGTGGTTGCCAGACTGCTGCCAACATAACGATCACTGTATACCAACGCCCAGCCGTTACCAGCCAACCAGCTAACGTAACTGCTTGTGCGGGTGCCAGTGCAACCTTTACAGTAGGCGGCACAGGCCAGGGTATCACGTATCAATGGCAGGTGAGCACAAACGGTGGTGCAACCTATACCAACATTGCTGCAGGTGCACCTTACACAGGTGTGAACACACCAACACTTGTTGTTAACCCAGTAACTGTGGCAATGAATAGCTGGCGCTACCGTTGTGTGATCAGTGGTACTTGTCCTCCGGCTGCAAACTCAACCGGTGCAATACTCACTGTAAATGCATTACCGGTTGTTACCATCAATGCCACTACTCCAACATGCGGTGGCGTTGCAGGTATCAATGGTACAGCATTAACTGCTAGCGGTGCAAATACATATGTGTGGACACCAAACGGTACAGTTGCTGCCGGTTTGTATACCAGCAATACAACTACACCAGCCAATGTTTATACAGGTACCAACCTTGCCACTGTATATGCAGCTCCTCCTGTTAACACCGTTTACACTGTAACCGGAACCAATACAACAACAGGATGTTCTAATACTGCTACTGTAGGCGTTGTTTATACACCTGCGGTTCCAACCGTTAACCCGACCAATGTGGCCATGTGCCGTGGTGACAATGCTGTTCAATTATGTGTAACATCATCTTTGGCTCCATCACCATTCACATCTACATATAGTTCAGGAACGATAAACATTCCTATCATCAGTAATGTACCTGCAGGTGGTAACCATACCATCAACGTACCATTGCCTACTACAGCGCAGATCACCGCAGCAAGAGTTACTGTGAATATGACGCATACATGGGTAGGTGACGTAGCAATGGTATTGAAGAATCCAAGCAACCAGATCATCAACCTCGACTTCTTCCTGAATGCGACTGGTGGTACTGGTGCTACAACCGGATTTACCAACACTACCTTCACTTCAGACAACACTGCTCCTGCAATCAGCACCGGAACGAACCCGTATACCGGTACCTTCAGGGCCGACCGTGTTGTAACAGGTACTCCTGCAGCTGGTCCTACCGGTTTCCTGCCAACTACCAACTCATGGCCAACCATGTTCACTGGTAACCCGCAAGGTGGCTGGACACTGGCTGCGTACGACGCCTTTACAGGCGACGATGGCGCCATTACTTCCTGGTCAATTACATTTGACTACTTATATGGTCCTCCTGCATCAGGCGTTTGGTCTCCTGCAACAGGATTATACAGGGATGCCAATGCAACCATTCCTTATGTTGCCGGCGACACAGCTAACTGCGTATATGCTAAGCCACTGCCAAGCGGTGTTTATCCATACCAGGTAACTGTTCAAAGCGTAGGCTTCGATGCATTCCAGACGTTCACTAACAGTGCTCCAATTACCATACCTTCTTCAGGTAACGGTACTCCATATCCGTCTAACATTAACGTAACAGGCTTGCCGGTTACCAATGTTAATGTTGAAGAGGTTGTGATAGCTGGCCTCAGCCATACCTGGAGCAATGATATAGACGTCCTGTTACAATCACCGACCGGACAAAATGTGATCCTGATGTCCGACGTAGGTGGTACAGGTGGTCTTAACAACGTTACATATACCTTCAGGGATAATGGTGCTGCAATGAATACAGCTGCAGTTAATGCTACCGGTACTTACCGTCCTACAAACTTTGCCGACGGTAGTGGTGGCGACAACTGGCCTGCTCCTGGCCCGGGTGCATTTACCCAAGCTGCTCCTGCACTGTCACTGTTCGGTAATACAGCTAACGTAAACGGACAATGGAAACTCATGGTTGTTGATGACGTTGCTGGTGACCAAGGTCAGATAGCAAACGGCTGGAGCATCCGCTTCAAGTATCCAACTCCGGGTTGCGTTTCTGCACCAAGAACTGTTACAGTAACAGTGAACGAACCGACAACGGTTCAAACCCAACCGGTTAACAGAACTATTTGTACCGATAAGGTGGCTACATTCAATGTAGTTCCTGCAGGTTCAGGTCCGTTCAGTTACCAATGGCAGGTAAGTACCAATACTGGTAATACCTGGGCCAACATATCGAACGGAGGTGTTTATGCCGGTGCAACTTCCGCTACACTTACTATCACGGCTCCGCCGGTTAGTATGAGCGGATACATGTACCGTTGCACAATCACGGGTGCTGCGCCTTGCGCAAGCATCAATTCGTTCCAGGTACTGTTGACAGTTAATCCATTGCCAACCATAGTGATCTCTGCTTCACCGTACACCAGGTTATATCCTGGCCTGAGAACAACACTGTCTTCAACAGTGACTCCGGCTGCGGCAGCTCAGTACGATTGGTACCGCAATGGTACCCTGTACAGGAGTGGTCCTACCCTGGCTTCACTTCCATTGGATGTGGATCAACTCGGTACATACCAATTGGTGGTTACTGATGTTAACACTTGTACCAACTCATCAAACAAGATCGATATCCTGGATTCAGCAGTAGGAAGATGCTTCATCTATCCGAACCCATCCAGCGGCGAGTTTGATGTCAGGTACTACAGTGTACTCAACAACAGCAACTTACCAAGAACCGTTACTGTTTACAATACCAACGGTAACAGGGTACTTACTCAACGATACACCATCGGTGCTCCTTATCAGAGCATGCATGTGGATCTGAGAAGGTATGGTAAAGGACTCTACTGGGTTGAAGTTGGTGATGCCAACGGAAACCGCTTGACCATGTGTCGAGTAGTAGTTCAATAAGACTAGCTAACACTTAGTTATACAGTCCCCCGGAATATTCCGGGGGACTTTTTTTACCATACTATATATAAGCATGCCCCACCTGGGCTTCTTAGGAGATATACCCGGTTTTTTTGGCCCTGACCAATATTCCATTTATGCTGTTCCCTGGGGCCCATACTTTGCGACGATTAACCCGACCAGTTTGCCGCCGGAATAAGGGATTCCGGGGACTAATCTCCTAATAGTGAAAGAATTGGGTAACTGCACGCCTGTTTAGCAAAAAGGAGGCTTTTTATACCCGAATCAGGGCGCTTTTACCTAACTTTGCCCTCCCGTTTAAAAACCCGGGGTTTTATATGTCATTCAATTTTTTTAAACAATTAAACGCAGACGCACAGGAAGTTGCCGGCGGCGAAGCCACCGAAACTGCTGCGAAAACAAATGTGCCTGTGGCAACTGCCCACGACGATTTCGACTGGAGCGTGGACAAAAGGAACGTAACCAGCTACTCTGCCGATGAAAAGGCAAAGTACGACACGGTTTACGACAATACCTTCAAACAGATCAATGATGGCGAAATGATCATGGCTACCATTGAATCACTTACCAAAACTGATGCCGTTGTGAACATCGGCTTTAAAAGCGATGGCCTGATCTCTCTGAACGAATTCAGGGATATTCCGGGTGGTGTTAAAGTGGGCGATGTGGTGGAAGTAATGGTGGTGGAAAAGGAAGACAGGGACGGTAACCTGAATTTAAGCCGCAAATCTGCCCGTACTACCCGTGCATGGGAAAGGATCGTGGAAGTTCACCGCACTGGCGAGATCGTTACCGGCCTGGTTACGAGCAAAACCAAAGGTGGTCTGATCGTTGACGTTTTTGGTATGGAAACATTCTTACCAGGTTCGCAGATCGACGTTAAACCGGTTACCGACTACGATCAATTCGTTGGTAAGACAATGGAGTTCAAAGTGGTTAAGATCAACGAAGCAATCAAGAATGCCGTTGTATCACATAAAGCTCTTATCGAAAGCGATATCGAAGCGCAAAGGGCCGAGATCATGGGTAAGCTGGAAAAGGGACAGGTATTGGAAGGAACGATCAAGAACATCACCGATTTCGGTGCATTCCTTGACCTGGGCGGCCTGGACGGCTTGCTTTATATCACCGACATTTCATGGGGCCGTATCAATCACCCAAGCGAGGTATTGAAAATGGACCAGAAACTGAATGTGGTGGTACTTGATTTCGACGACGACAAAAAGCGCATCAGCCTGGGTCTGAAACAACTGACCCCGCATCCATGGGATACCTTGACCGAGAACCTGAAAGAAGGCGAGATCGTAAAAGGCAAAGTGGTAAATATTGAAGATTACGGTGCATTCCTCGAGATCATGCCGGGTGTGGAAGGTTTGGTTCACGTTAGTGAGATCACATGGGCTAACACACCTATCAACGCAAAAGAATTCTTCAAATTAGGTGATGAATACGAAGCCAAGGTTGTTACTCTTGATAAAGAGACCCGCAAAATGAGTCTTTCCATCAAGCAGATGACCCCTGATCCCTGGAGCAACATCGAAACGTCTTTCCCTGAAGGAAGCAAGCATACAGGAGTTGTTAAGAACATCACCCCATATGGCGTATTCGTTGAACTGGCTACCGGTATTGGTGGAATGATCCACATCAGCGACCTCAGCTGGCTGAAGCGTTTCAACAACCCGAATGAATATACCAAAGTGGGTAACAAAATCGATGTGGTGATCATGAATATCGATAAAGAGAACCGTAAACTCCAGTTGGGCCACAAGCAAATTGAAGAAGATCCATGGAATACCCTGGAATCTACTTTCCCGGTAGGAAGCATACATGAGGGAACGGTGATCCGTAAGGATGATAAGGGTGCCATCGTGCAACTGCCTTACGGACTGGAAGGATTTGCTCCTGCCCGTCACCTGATGAAAGAAGACGGTAAATCGATCGTGGCTGAAGAGGTTGCCAAATTCATGGTGATCGAATTTGACCGCAACGATAAACGCATCGTTTTAAGTCATACCCGTCTGTGGGAACAGGTGATCGAAGAAGAAAAGCAGGCTGTGATGAAAGAAAGGAAAGCGGAAGCCGAGATAACCAAGAAAGCAGTGAAGAACCTGCAAAGCAAAGTGGAGAAATCCACTTTAGGCGACCTGGGTATCCTTGCCGACCTTAAAGCTAAAATGGACAGCGATGCTGCTGCTGGTGCCGCTTCTGCAGAAGAAGGCCCAAAAGCTGAATAACGCTAGTTCTTAAAATAAAAACATCCGCCAAATGGCGGATGTTTTTTATGCTCAATATCTCATCAATTTATTCCAGGATCTTAACTTCAGTCCTCCTGTTCTGTGCCCGGCCTTCTGCGGTTCTGTTATCTGCTACAGGAACAGAAAATCCATAACCTTTAGCTGTAAGCCGGTTGGGATCGATCCCCTTGCCGATCAGGTAATTTCTAACTGTGTTGGCCCTGTTCTCCGATAATACCTGGTTGCTTTTTGCAGTACCCACGTTGTCCGTGTGGCCTTGTATCTCGATCCGTTCATCATCTTTCCTGTTCAGGTAAGCCACCAGTTCATCCAAAACGGGAAAAGCTTCCGGTAATAAATCGGCCTTGCCTGTTTCAAAATTACAGTCCTCCAGCACAAAACTTTTTGCGGGCAGGAACTGGATGTCGATCTTAAATGGATTTTTATAATATGCATTACCGGTGAGGGCAGGGATATTAAGTACATTGTAACTGGTGGAATCCTTAAAGCCAAGAATGAAGATCTCGTATTTATCGCCGGACGGGAGACGGGTAGAGAATCTGCCGGTTGAATCGGTCAGTCCCTGGTATTCCCTTCCGTTTGCCTGGCTGCGGAAGATCACGATCTCATTGGGAAGGATGTTACTCTTGAAGTCGGTCATTTTCACATCCACCGGGGCATCCTTTGGTATGCTGGCATTTTGAACATTCCCGGTTTGGCAAAAGACCATCGCCGGCAGTACTAACGTCACAAGGGAGTAAAGAATTTTTTGCTTCATTGTGCTGAATGGTTTGCTGATTAAAGATAATTATTAAAAATAACTTTATTGGATTTTCAATTATTGTGCCGGCCGGTCAGGGTTTTGTTAACCGCTGGTGAATGGATCAAAGCCGCTGCTGCAGACGGGAAACCATTTCATTTTTCCAGCCCAGGTAATCGCCGGCAATTATGTGCTTTCTTGCTTCTCCTACCAGCCACAGGTAAAAAGCGAGGTTATGTACGCTGGCAATGGTAAGGCCCAGAATTTCTTTGGCCTTCATCAGGTGGCGCAGGTATGCTTTGCTGTAATAACTGCTGATCCCGCAGCCTATCCCTTCATCGATGGGCGAGAAATCCCTTTCCCATTTTTTATTGTCGATATTGATCACTCCATTACTTGTAAAGAGCATTGCATTTCGTCCATTACGGGTAGGCATCACACAATCGAACATATCTACCCCCAGTGCAATTGACTCCAGGATATTCCACGGCGTTCCCACGCCCATCAGGTAACGTGGTTTTTCTTTGGGCAGGATATCGCAGCATAGCTCGGTAAATTCATACATCATTTCCACCGGCTCGCCCACACTTAATCCTCCAATGGCATTTCCTGTTGCATTTTTTGAAGCGATGAACTCCGCCGAAGCGCTACGCAGGTCTTTATAGGTGCTTCCCTGTACGATCGGGAACAGGTTCTGCGTATAGCCGTATTTATCCGGGGTGGCATTGAACCGGCTTATACACCTGTCTAGCCAACGATGGGTAAGCTCCATGCTTTTTTTTGCATAGGCATATTCGCTCGGGTACGGAGGGCATTCGTCAAAAGCCATGATGATGTCTCCTCCTATCGAGCGCTGGATATCCATCACTGCCTCGGGTGTGAACAGGTGTTTTCCACCGTCGATATGGCTTTGAAACAATGCGCCTTCCTCGGTAAGTTTCCTGTTATTAGCCAGGGAAAAGACCTGGTAACCGCCGCTATCGGTCAGAATGGGCCTGTCCCAACCGTTGAACTTATGAAGCCCCCCCGCCGATGCCAGCGTTTCCAGCCCTGGGCGAAGAAAAAGATGATAAGTATTGCCCAGGATGATCTGGGCTTTCACTTCTTCAACAAGCTGTTGCTGGGTAACGGCCTTCACACTTCCGGCTGTTCCCACGGGCATGAAAATGGGGGTCAATATTTCACCATGACCGGTCAGCAGTTTACCTGCCCTGGCCTTCGAGTTTGCGTCAGTATGTTGAAGGAAGAATTCTAAAGCCGCCATTGGATCTTTACAATTAGATGTTGATGTTATGCACCTGTGCCGATTGATATTTACCAGGCAACCCCTTGCTTCCGCTTCATTCCATTCCTTATTTTTGCGGAATGAATTTTACCCAAACCTGGCAACTGCTTTTTTATCTTTTCTGCATTATTACCCTGGTACAGGTCTTTTACTACCTCTTCTTCTTCCTGCGCCTCGCATTATATAAGCCCCGCCCCAAAACCAATTCACAAACACACCCGGTATCGGTGATAATATGTGCAAGGGACGAGGCAGCAAATTTAGTAAAAAATCTGCCGGGGGCATTGATACAACAATACCGGACCACACACGAGGTGATCGTGGTAGACGATAATTCTTTCGATGACAGTAAATATTTACTGGAAGAATTTCAGAAAGAATATAAACAATTGCATGTTGTATTGTTGAAGCAGGAGGCAAAGTTCATCCCTGGTAAAAAATTTCCCCTGAGTGTTGGTATCAAAACTGCCAAATATGAAGTGGTACTGCTTACCGACGCCGATTGTGTTCCAGCCAGTGAATTCTGGATCGAGAAAATGCAGGAGACCTACGAGGACGACACGGAGATCGTTTTGGGATACGGCGCCTTCCACAAGCGAAAAGGGATACTGAATAAGCTGATCCGATGGGAGACTTTTCATACGGCATTGCAATATCTCTCCTATGCCCTTGCGGGCACTCCCTATATGGGCGTAGGACGTAACCTGAGCTACAAGAAATCCATTTTCTTCCGTAATAAAGGTTTCACAGCCCACAACCATATCCCAAGCGGCGATGATGATCTTTTTGTGAACAAAGCAGCCACGGGACATAATACCAGGATCAATATCAATAAGGATGCTTTTACCCTGAGCACACCCGCCAAAACCTGGGAGCAGTGGATGAAACAGAAAAGCAGGCATTACAGTACCGGTAAATATTATAAAGCTTCACATAAGTTCCTGCTCGGGTTGTATTCGGTTTCGCATTTTCTCTTTTATCCTTTATTGGCCGTCAGTTTGATTTTCTACAACTGGCAATATCCATTGATCGTATTTGGGGTACGGTTCGTGGTACAGGCTTCCATATTATTTCCCACCATGAAGAAGCTGAATGAAAAAGACCTTTATCCGTGGTTCCCATTCATCGACATTTGGATGTTCTTCTATTATATCCTCTTCGCTCCTTCCCTGTTTAAAAAACCCAAGAAGCAATGGAAATAATAACCCGGTATTTCTCCGACTTCACGAATGAGCAGCTAAGACAACTGGCAGCACTCAAAGGGCTCTATGAGGAATGGAATAAAAAGATAAATGTGATCTCACGGAAGGATATGGACAACTTCTATGAACACCATGTGCTGCATTCTCTTGCCATTGCCACCACCTTCGAATTCACAAAAGGAATGGATGTGATGGATCTTGGTTGTGGAGGAGGTTTTCCAGGTATACCCCTGGCGATTTTTTTCCCTGAAACCAGGTTTCATATGGTGGATAGTATCAATAAAAAGCTAAAAGTTGTTGAAGCGGTATCCGAGGCCATCGGCCTTCATAATGTTACCGTACAGCATAGCCGTGCCGAAGATATCAAGGGGCGAAAATTCGATGCAGTTGTTTCCAGGGCAGTGGCTCCACTTAAAGACCTTTGGGCATGGAGCAGGCCTTTGATCAAAAAAAACACCCAGCCGGGTATTGAAGGGGTGCCGAACGGATTGGTTTGCCTTAAGGGCGGTGATCTTGCCCAGGAGATCTTTGAGAGTGGTTGTAAACCAATGGTTTGGGAACTAGAAAAACTATTCAAGGAAGATTTCTTCAAGGAAAAATACCTGCTTTACGTTCCTTATAAATAACTGTCCTTACCAGTTTGTGGTATTGGTGATACTAATATAAAGCGTCAATTTTGTGCCATGAACAAATCAGTAGCAATTGTAGAAGACAACAGCGATATCCGTCTGGCTCTTGAACAGATCATTGAGGCTTCTGACGAATATACGCTTGCGGGCTCCTGCGTAAGCGGTGAAGAGGCCCTTGTAAAGATCCCTATCCTGAATCCTAAAGTCGTATTAATGGACATTGGCCTTGGGGGCATCAGTGGTATTGAAGTAGTAAGGGAATTAAAAGCGGCCCACCCCGAGATATTATTCATGATGTGTACGATCTATGATGAGGACGAGAAGATATTCGAAGCGCTGAGCGCCGGCGCCAGCGGCTATATTCTGAAGAAAACTTCCCCCGCCAAAATGCTGGAGGGTATCACTGAACTGATCGAAGGAGGCGCACCGATGAGCAGCCAGATCGCCAGGAAGGTTGTTGCGGCTTTTCAAAGCAAGCCGGCCCCTGCAAGTGCTGCAACAGGTTCAGCTCTGGATGTATTATCAAAAAGAGAAAAAGAGATCCTTGAAATGCTTTCCACAGGACTATTGTATAAGGAGATCTCCGATAAACTTACTATCAGTTCAGAAACTGTTCGTAAGCACGTATACCACATTTACGAAAAACTGCATGTAAACAACCGTATAGAAGCGGTGAATAAATATTTTGGGCGCTGAGCCTCTATTCCAAACAAGCACAAAAAATTAAACCCCGTT